>CALDQM010000150.1:0-87076 GCA_937911225.1 uncultured Cellvibrionales bacterium | reverse complement strand
ACCCATATATTTTAACCATCATTACGGGGTTTACTCACAAACCTCGCAGTGCACACTCACTATGAGGCATAAAGAACTACTCCATGGATGACCTAACACCACAAACCAAGTACCCTGTGCAGTCCCCAACAATTAAGTCTGTGTAATGACCACTGAAATTAGACTCACACAATTTAGCCATGGCGCTGGTTGCGGTTGCAAAATTGCCCCAAGCGTTCTTGAGGAATTCCTAAAGACTGACTTTGTTGCACCACAGGATGACAACCTGCTAGTGGGCAATAGCACTAAAGATGATGCTGCAGTTTATGATTTAGGTGATGGCTCTGGCATTATTAGCACTACTGACTTTTTTATGCCCATTGTCGATGACGCTTTTGAATTTGGCCGCGTTGCTGCAGCCAATGCCATTAGTGATGTCTATGCTATGGGCGGCACACCCATGATGGCAATTGCTATTCTAGGTTGGCCCGTCGAAAAGTTAGGCCCTAAAGTAGCACAGCAGGTTTTAGAAGGCGGCCGTCATGCCTGCAGAGACGCCGGCATTCATCTTGCGGGTGGCCACTCTATTGATACTCAGGAACCTATTTTTGGTTTAGCGGTTACCGGCAGAGTTAATTTATGCGATCTTAAACAGAACAGCACTGCGCACAGTGGTGACCAACTATTTTTAACAAAGCCGATTGGTGTCGGCGTGCTAACCACCGCTGAAAAACAAGGTGTGTTAAAACCCGAACACAGCCGTCTGGCAGTAGAAAACATGATGCGCCTGAACTCTGTTGGCGCTGTTTTAGGCGCAGTCTCCGGCGTTAGCGCCATGACCGATGTGACAGGTTTTGGTCTTCTAGGTCACCTGTTAGAAATTTGTCAGGGCAGCAATGTTAGTGCCTCAATTGATGTGTCTGCAGTGCCTGTATTAGATCCCGCTATCTTTGACTACATTACGGCGGGCTGCGTGCCCGGCGGTACCCAACGCAATTGGCAAAGTATTGCGCAACATATTAGCCCCATTAGCATTGAGAATCAGGCGCTACTCTGTGATCCACAGACTAGTGGTGGGTTATTAATTGCCGTCAACCCAGCAGCGGTAGATGACGTTGCTAGCCTTTTGCAACAAGCAGGCTGCCATTGCCAACCCATTGGTAGTCTGGCGGATTATAATCCTAGCCAACCTACTATTGAGGTGATGGTTTGAGCAACGTGGCGCTGTCATTAACAAATGATTATCTAAACCTGCTGTTAAATGGCGTACCAATGATTGATGTGCGCGCGCCCATTGAAAGCCAAATGGGTGCCCTACCCTTTGCCACTAACTTGCCGTTGATGACCGATGAGGAACGCCATGAGGTGGGCATTTGCTATAAAGAGCGTGGGCAAAAAGAGGCTATTGCCTTAGGTCACTCGCTGGTTTGTGGTGACAGCAAACAGGCGCGTGTTGATGCCTGGCAGGCATTTTTTATAGCTCACCCAACGGCAGTGCTTTATTGTGCTCGCGGTGGTTTGCGCTCTCAATTAAGTCAACAGTGGCTAGCCGATGCTGGTATTGATTGCCCGCGCGTAGAAGGAGGCTACAAGCGCTTGCGTGGCTTTTTAATAGAACAATTAAATGAGGTGTGCAGCACCGAAAAATTAGTATTGTTGTCAGGCATGACCGGCACCGGTAAAACCGACATTATCAAGACCTTGCCGCAAAGCATAGACCTTGAAGGTGCGGCTAATCATAAAGGCTCAAGTTTTGGTCGACCATTAAATGAACAGCCAGCTCAAATTGATTTTGAAAATAATGTGATTTTAGAGCTGATGGGTGTGCGCCATAAAAACCCTGGTCGTACTATTATTGTGGAAGATGAAAGTCGCAATATTGGTGGCCGCCATTTACCTATTCCACTGAGCGACGCCATGCTTAATAGTCCAATGGTAGTCATTGAGTTGCCGTTTGAACAACGCATTGAAAAGCTATGGCGCGAGTATGTTATCGAACGCTACCAAGACACACTGGCCTATCATGGAGATAATGCTGAACAAGCCTTTGCCGACTATCTGAGGGACAGCCTCTTGCGTGTAAAGAAGCGTCTTGGTGGTCAAAAAACCAAAGAGATTTTAGAGTTGATGGAAAGTGCAATTCAACAGCAGCACAGCGATGACTTTACTAGCCACAGATACTGGCTACAAGCCATAACCGCAGACTACTACGACCCCATGTATTCGTACCAGTTGGAAAAACGCAGTGACCGAGTAATTTTTAAAGGCAACCACCAAGAGGTTACTCAGTGGTTGTCTGAACTCAACTAATGTTTAGCGTGGCTGCATTCGCACGCCACCATCCAAACGAATAGTCTCGCCGTTTAAATAGCTGTTTTCAGTAATATGAACCACCAATTGACCAAATTCAGAGGGTGCACCCAGTCGTTGAGGAAAGGGTATATTTGCCACGATTCCGTCTTGAACATTTTGAGGTGCCGCAAGCATTAAGGGTGTCGCCATAACCCCTGGGGCAATTGTATTAACACGAATACCCTGCTTAGACAGATCTCGCGCCATGGGCAGAGTCATGCCAACTATCCCTCCTTTAGTGGCCGCATAAGCTACCTGACCCATTTGGCCATCAAATGCAGCAATGGAGGCTGTATTAATAATTACGCCGCGCTCAGTTTTTTCATCGGGGTCATTCTTGGCCATGGCTGCTGCCGCACAACGTGCAACATTAAAGGTACCAATGAGGTTAACTTCAATGACTTTTCGGTAAAGATCAAGATTGTGGGGCTGACCTTCTCGATCAACAGTTTTTGCGGCAATGCCAATACCCGCACAGTTCACACAAATATCCACACGGCCAAGGTCTTCAAGAATTTTCACAAAGGCTGCTTCAACATCGGGCCCATTGGATACATCCAACTGCATATAATGGCAATTAGTCGCTCCCAGCTCTGCCACTGCCTGTTCTCCAGCACTGACATTCATGTCAAAAATAACCACGGTTGCACCGGCATTGACTAATAACTCTGTGGCCGCACGACCCAAACCTGACGCACCACCTGTAACCACTGCAACTTTTTTATTAATATTCATTATTATTAAACCCTTTTTTAATTTACTTCTTGGACGAGCACAAAGGGCGGTATCACTACGGCCCAGTGCTCAGTATTATTATTGTACCAATCTAATGCCTGCTGATCATTAACCTCAAACAAGGTGTTATCTGACAGCCAACTCTCTACTTTTTCACGGTCATCCTTATGAAAGGCCGCCGCCACTTGAATAAGATCTGCACGACTAGAAACGCCCATAACGTTGCCTGTGGCGTAATGCTTTTGTAGATCAACCCACCCAATTTTGGCTGTCTCACTGTTAAGTCGAGCAGTTAAATCTGATGTTTTTTCAAGGGAATTTTGTGACATAAATTAGCTCTTTCCAAAGGACTAAATGGAGCATAAGAACAGTATCATCAGGCTAACTTAGCCGATACCTGATGCGCAAACTAGACAACCCAGTTGGTAAAATTACGCAGTAACTGTAAACCACTATTAGCACTCTTCTCTGGATGAAACTGCACTGCAAATAAGTTGTTTAGGCTCAGCGCTGCGGCAAACTTTACCCCGTAATCACAGTAGGCTGCAACATGCGGGTTATTGTCCGTGGAGGCATAGTAGCTGTGTACAAAGTAAAACTGACTGTTCTGCTCAATGCCATGCCACAAAGGGTGATCTATGTTCTGGTGAACGTTGTTCCAACCCATGTGCGGCACCTTTAAACGCCCACCTGAGGGGTCCTTCGTGAGTGGATCAAACAACTTAACCCTACCCGGCAAAATACCCAAACACTCAACGCCATCGCTTTCTTCGCTGTGTTCCAGCAATGCTTGCATGCCAACACAAATACCCAGCACCGGCTTTTGGACAATAGCATGACGTAGGACTTCACCAATTTTGAGACGCTGAATTTCTCGCATGCAATCACCAATGGCTCCAACACCGGGAAAAACTACTCGATCGGCACTGGCAACTACTGCTGGATCTGACGTGATCGACACTTTGGCATTATCACAAACATGCTCAAGCGCCTTGGACACTGAATGCAGGTTACCCATGCCGTAATCAATGACTGCAATGTGATTAGGAGATTGACTCATTGATGGCTACAAATGTCCCTTGGTGGATGGCAGTAAACCCGCCATGCGCTCGTCCTGACTTGTCGCCATTCGCAGGGCTCGCCCAAAGGCTTTAAAAATAGTCTCAACCTGATGGTGCGCATTGGCACCTCTAATATTATCAACATGCAAGGTCACAAAGGCGTGATTAACAAAACCCTGGAAAAACTCACGGCTCAGGTCAACATCAAAGGTTCCAACATGGCCACGTACAAAGTCTGATTGCATGAACAGCCCGGGCCGACCAGAAAAATCGAGCACCACGCGTGATAAAGACTCGTCCAATGGCACATAGGCATGGCCATAGCGAGTGAGGCCTTTTTTGTCGCCTATCGCCTCTGCAACTGCCATGCCCAGTGTTATGCCAATATCTTCGACTGTATGGTGATCATCAATGTGTGTATCACCTGTCGCTTGAATATCTAAGTCAATCAAACCATGTCGCGCAATTTGATCAAGCATATGGTTCAAAAACGGCACCGGTGTTTCTAGGTTCGCGCGTCCAGAACCGTCCAAATTTACCGTTATGGTAATTTGAGATTCCAGTGTGTTTCGCGTGACGGTCGCTTTTCGCTCAGTCATCAGATGCTCCAAAATGGGGTTTTGGGCATTATACCTGAAAAATAAGGCGGTTTTTTTGAAATAATAGTGAGCTAATTTTGTTAGATGATTGTCTCTAGGTGGGACAGAATTACTTGGTTGCGTTACCATGCTACGGTGGTTTTTAATCCCATCGTAGGCAAAGAAATAGATCGTAGTAACCGAGGAGTTAAGGTGACACAAATAAGTAAATGGTTGAAGGTTTTGACGCTGTCACTGCTAACTTTAGTTGTGGCTGCAATAGTTGCTGTGACCTCTCTCATTGATCCAAATGACTATGTTGCAGACATTGAAGCCTTGGCTAAACAAAACCAACTAAACTTAGACATTCAGGGCGATATTAGCTGGCAGTTTTTTCCCAAGCTGGGTATTTCAGCTACCAATGTGGTGTTTTCTAACAATCTTATTAGTGCCGGTAGCGTAGACGAGCTTGTTGTTACTGCAAGCTTGTTAGGGCTTATCAACACTCGTTTTGACCTCGCTAATTTACCCATTGATTCAATAGAAGTATTGGATGCGCGCGTTCGTTACATTGGCCCTAATGCGTTACCTATCCAATTTAACAATATTAGCGTGTCTATTGATAACTTTTCATTGAAAGGTGGGGATACCAATATTGAAGCCTCTGCTGAGATATTCAATGGCCTGCCTCTATCCATCGAAGCAATCGTTGCCATTCAGCTTAATGGCCAAAAAATTAGTCAGATTAAAGCGACCAATATCGAGCTTAAAGCCGATCAAATAAACATTAGTGGAAAGGTTGATGCTGATCTGAGTAACTCACAGATTATCGGTAAACTGTCCAGTCCATCCATTAACTTGCGTCGTCAAATCAAGTCCATACAGCTCAATTTGCCTATATTCACTATGCCAGTTATGTCTAATACCGCCGCCCTAACCGACGTGTACTTTAACAGTGAATTTAGTATTAACCCACGAGGCTATTCAAACTATACCCATCAGGTAGTTATTGATGGTCAAGCGTTTAATGTGACAATTGAAGCGGATCAAAGCACCGGAAAAATGGATGCATTGGTAACGGGCAACCAATTTAAACTAGGTGATTATCTTCCACCGCAGGGGTCGCCAAATACTCAGCTACAAACAGCCGCTATTTTTGCCCCATTGTCACTGCCCTTTTTGCTATGGCAGGGCCAGAGCCATGTAGAACTGGCCATTGAAGAAATTGCTATGCAGACTTTCTCTGTTAGAAATCTTTACGCTCAGCTAGATGGTGGCAATAATCTGGTACAACTGAGCTCGCTCAATGCGGACCTTTTTGGTGGCCAATTTAATGCCACTGCAGAGTTTGATCTGCGTAATGCACAACCGTCCTTTAACCTTCAGCCAACGGTCAATGCGATAGACCTTGGCGAAGCCTTCCTGGCACTCACAGGAAACGCCGATATTAGCGGTCAATTAAGTGCTCAGACAAATGTCAGCGGCAACGGTAGCGACATAGTCACCATTCAACAATCACTGCTGGGTATGGGCCAATTTAGCGTAACAAGCCCGACTTTTGGCCCTATTAATGTTGAACAAACTGTCTGTCAGAGTGTTGCACTGCTCAGTGGCTCTGTTTCAACAGGCACATTTAGTGCCGGCACCCAGCTAGATACTTTGCAAGGCAATCTGAGCTTTGCTAACGGACAATTATTAGTCAGTGATATCAGCACGGCTATTGGCAACCTAAAACTCAGCGGACGTAGCACCGTACAAATGATCGAGCAGACCTTTCAGTTGAACGCGGAGGCTGTAGTTGCTGGTGCAAAGAGCAGTTCTTCGGGTTGTGCGATTAACCAGCGCTTACAAAACCAGATTATTCCCTTTATGTGCCAAGGCAACTTTGGCCCCAACGGCAGTAAAAGCCCCAATTGTGCGCCGGATCAAAAGGTGCTTGGCAAACTGTTACAAAACACCTTGTTTGAGAAAATAGGGCAAGAATTTATGGGTATCAGCGGCGGCGAATCAGCGGCAAGTGGTAATGCTGTAAAAGATTCCTTAAAAACCTTTTTTAAGGCAAAACTAAACAAGTAATGAAACCTCACACCTTTCAAAAAGCAATACTCAACTGGTTTGATCAGCACGGTCGTACTGAACTACCGTGGCAGCAGGATATAAATGCTTATCGTGTATGGGTGTCAGAAATTATGTTGCAACAGACTCAGGTCAGTACCGTTATTCCGTATTATTTGCGCTTTATGAAAAGCTTTCCGACGGTGCAAGACCTTGCTGGGGCGACTACGGATGATGTCTTACACCACTGGACTGGTCTGGGCTACTACGCTCGCGCACGCAATCTACACAAAACTGCGCAGCACGTTTCTGACAGTTTACAGGGTGAGTTCCCATCTAGCGTAGATGGCTTATGTGAATTGCCTGGCATTGGACGCTCTACAGCGGGAGCCATAAGTGCAATTGCATTTAAGCAGCAAGCCCCTATTTTAGATGGCAATGTAAAACGAGTACTGGCGCGATTTTCCGCTGTTGGCGGCTGGCCGGGCAAAACTGAGGTGGTAACAAAACTTTGGTCAGTAGCAGAAACCTATACTCCCAAAGCGCGTATTGCCGACTACACGCAGGCAATGATGGATCTTGGTGCAACATTGTGCACAAGATCATCGCCAGACTGTCCTTCTTGTCCTATCAAAGGCCACTGTCTTGCACATGAAAGTGGTAATCCCCAAGACTATCCTGGCAAAAAGCCCAAAAAAGTTATTCCAGTTCGTACAACCTGTTTTCTCATGATTACTAATCAACAGGGAGACTGGCTGTTAGAGCAAAATCCACCGGTTGGACTTTGGGGCGGTCTCTGGGTATTCCCCCAATGCGAGAACCTGCAGGAAATAGAAAATACACTGATGAAGTTGGGTGCAAACTATCAAGACTACAAAATAATGAATAGTAAACGGCACACCTTTAGCCACTTTCATCTTGATTACCACACCGTGCGCATTACTTTGACAGATAACAAGGTTTTAGAGCGCGCAGTGAATGAGGGTACTAAACAAGTCTGGTATAACCCTCAAAAGCCTATATCATTAGGAATGCCCGCGCCGATCAAAGCATTGTTCGACGATGTTGCAATCAACTAACCAAAAACGCAATTAATGAGGTCAACTATGGCTCGCATAGTCATGTGTCGCAAACTAGACAAAGAACTTCCTGGGTTAGATATGCCACCCTTCCCTGGCCCTAAAGGTGAAGAAATATTTAATAACATCTCTAAAGATGCCTGGGCCCAATGGATGACTCACCAGACGACTCTAATAAACGAATTACGTCTTAACATGATGGATCTATCCGCTCGGACCTATCTCTCAGAACAACGAGAAAAGTTCTTTAATGGCGAAGAAGTGGACAAGGCTGAAGGTTACGTACCACCAACGGAATAATTCCTTGACGAGAGGCAGATCAGGCGCTTTAATACGCGCCTCTTGCGCAAGCAGTACAAGTTTACAAAGCCCAGATAGCTCAGTTGGTAGAGCAAAGGATTGAAAATCCTTGTGTCCCTGGTTCGATTCCAGGTCTGGGCACCATAAACCTAGCAAAACCAGTACTTTCAAAGACTTACTCTCTCTCTATTGACTCACCAAAAATATAAACAGTTATGCACGGTGTAATGCTGTGCATAAATCATGGTAAAAAATAAGTTTAAAAGCTGGAATATCTATAAAGGAATGTCGATCTATTTAAGGAGCGATAGTCCTAGATATTATGGCTGTTTACGTATAGACGGAAAGTATTACAGAAGGTGCCTGAATACCAAGAATAGGAGTGAAGCAGAGAAGTCATTACATATTGAAATTTGCCGAGTCCCAGTCTAGTGAGTTAAACACTATTACTAGTACTGTATGTTGATCAAATCCCATTCAGATTGAGCACCATAACGTAATGGCAAAATACTTGTTCCTACACCTGAGGTTACAAAAAGAGTCCTTTCACTATCTATATATAAACCACAGTGCCCTTCTGAGGGCGCATTTGATGGTACCCATAAAGGACCTATAAACGGGATGCTAACTTGACCGCAATGTGTATGACCTGCGATAACTAATCCTTTTACGTCTTTGTAGAATGCTACTGCCGGATCATGAGTAATCGATAGTTTTGGCAGGTCATTACATGTTTGTGGAAAGTTGATATAACGGTACTGTCCGGTGTAGTCATCCCCAAACCCTCGTATGCAAACAAGTCCACTTGATGTTTCGATCAAACCCGTTTCATTTTCCATTACATTCAAACCAGCATGAGAAAACGATGCATACCATTCTTTGGGATTGGACCAACTTTCGTAGTTACCCAGAACTATTGCATTCGGGATGGGGTCGACAAGTTTTATTGCATTAATAATATTCTTACGGTGAGTTGCTATGTCGACTATATCGCGTGGATTCTTTATATAGTCCCCAACAAAAACGATTAGGTCGGGGTTAGCGTTTTTAACTGTTGATATCAAGGCGCGGAACTGTGAAAGCGAATCAGGATGTTCTGATAAGTGAATATCTCCTATTACTGCAACTTTTAATGCAACTGGATTTACCTTTGGATCGGCAATGACTATTGAGATATCGTTTCGTGTTGTTTCCAAGGACAGGTAGATTGATACTAAAAAGTAACTGCAAATTAATCCAAACGAAATTAGAACTATTGGTTTTTTAGTCATGATTGTTCGACTGATGATTTAAAATCTTAGTTTATCAGATTGAACTAATTGTAGTAGCAATTACCATAGACCTCGACAAGATCGGACTGTATGTCAAAGCGCAGGAGCGCTCCTTTTGGATAACCATATTCTGGAACCTGATTTGGATTATTTTGACAGCCACCATCCATACAACCCTGAGTAAATCAACCGTATCAAACCTAACCCTAGGACCCATAAAAGGGTACCGTAAAAGAAGGGAATTCCATAGCCTGTGTGTAAAGGCCACATTATGTATAAAAAACGTTTAAAAAAGGACGCTTTATCAGAGCGATCCAATAGAATTATTTCTCCACTTGATGGATCTATGACGACAACTGTTTTGCCATTCATATGGAGTTCATCGTTAAATCTCATGCGGAATTTTGCATATTTTTCATGATCACTAGGCAGCCAAATATAGGTTGGATAACTGTCTGGCACCGCCTTTAGTGCAATATCTAAGAGTGTTTTAGTTTTCAATATCTCAGATGGTGAGGTTGCCTTACTTTGGTGATTAACTGATATATCCACGGGAAAGATCCAACCAGAGATTCTCCAACCATTCATTACAGTACCAGTAACGGTTAACAATAGTAGTCCTACAGCTAACAAAATACCTAAATTTTTATGGGAAACAAGTGCTCTACCACGGGATAGTGGTTTTGAAAAAACGCGATTGAAACTAAATCTTCGCCAGGCAGGAACCCATAAATAAATACCACTTAACAGTAAAAAAAAGAGGAATAACCCAAAAATAAACCCTGCAATATGGCCCATCCAACCGATCAGGAACGTAACATGCATCTCGCGGATAAACTCCAGAACCTCAAGAACCCATAGATTTTGGGTTAGTTCAGTCAGGTTATCAGTTCGCAACAGCCGCTTACCTCCGGGTTTGAGGTAGACCGCCCAATAGGGCTCATGACTGCTTGGCGCTTTTACTAACTGAATCCTATTAGCGCCCCAAGCAATACGAATTCTATCCAAACTAAGCGCTAGATCATCACTTTGGGCGCCAGAAATAAAGTTTAACTCTGGTGCAACCAGCGCATTTATGATTTCAAGCTTGTAGACCAAAATAGAGCCTGTCACGGCAAGCAACAAAAACACGACGCTTGTGAATAGAGCAATCTTTTTATGCCACTTATAAATCCATTTACGTATCAACGTTTACTTCCAATTTCCATAAAATATAAAACCACCTCTAGCATCCTTAAATGAGAGGTGGCTTTACTAGTTCGGCCTTCTGAGATTAAAAGCGTTTATTGTACGAAAGGCTCATAGTTCTTCCGGCACCTGCAACATACCAGTTATTATTTCTGCTAATCTGAGAATAGAGGTCAATATAACTTTTATTAAGGAAATTATGCACTCCGATACTGACAGAAGAATCGTTGTTAAACTCTCTGGACAAACTCAGATTCGCGATATCATATCCGTCAAACGAGTACGCAGTTTTTTCAAAGCTTTTGCTACTATAGTTGATCCAAGACAGTCTTCCATCCCAGTTATTCAACGCAAAATCAAGATGTAATTTGAGTTGATCCGGAGCTCCAGCGGAGAGCGCAATTAAGTCTGTATCATATGTCCCGTCAGCATTCGTGTCGCTTCTCGCATCAACATGAGAATAACTAATCCCAAGGTCGATATCGTCAGACAAAGTTCGCTTAAAGATTACGTTATAACCATTTCGCCTGGTTGCTAAGCGATCAATCGTTAATAGGCCTTCTTCATCGGCAACGTAGGAATTACCAAAGGGAGCATCTTGCTCAAATGCAATCACTTCTAGTGAAGTCACGCCATCGTTATAGCGAATACCAACTTCCATATTTTCATGAATATTGGGACTGATTGCCAAATAGTCATTGGATAGAGTGATTCCTTGTGATATCCCGTTTGCACGAACCACCCGGCCTACCTCAGCCAATTCAAAACCTTCAGTTAGACTTGCGTATACTGATAGCTTATCGGTAATATTGAACATAGCTCCAAAATTGCTGACAGTGTCAGTAGAGTCAGTCGAACCACCAGTCACCGGCCCACTGCCTCTCGAGAAATAGTATGGAATCGGCGTAAAGCTTGGCATAGACACTTCACTATCTACACGACGGATGCCCGCATTTAACGTGAGCTGATCAGTAATCTCCCAGTTCGCATAAACAAAAGGCGCAGATTGAACAAGCTCAGTGGGTGGGATAATGGCCATGCCATTTTGCGGGATGATTTGAGTGGTCTCTTCAGACGCTGAGTCATATCCCAGCGTAATATCGACGCTATCAATAAAAGTCCTGGATAAAGTAAATCTAAACCCATCCTTTTTAGACTCAACCGCGGTTTGTGCCACTATTGACATTGGATTGTCATAATCATCACTATAAAAACTACTGTTCGTACCACCGAAGCGATAATCAAAGTCAGATTGATAGTATTGAGCGACCAATTTCCATGAGAAAACATCCTTATTGACGTAATCTAAACTGGTGGCCTGATTATCATTCTCCTGCGGCAAAGCATGGACTTCGTTATCCCAACCTCTCGCTGCACTTTGAAGCTTAACATCTGCTAGATCGCATCGATTTGGGTGACACCCAGCAACGGGGCCCCAACCTTTTTTGCCTTCCATCGTTAAGGCGGAATGCATCAACGTTAAAGAATGTGTACCGCTTGTATAATTCCCCTTGAGTAAAAGGTTATCAGTTTCAGTATCTCCGATGCTGCCAGAGTATCGTACCAAGCCAACCACATCGCCATTGTCATCATAGGACATGCCTCGATCATTCCTGGAGAGACCAAGCATTAGATTAAAATCACCACTATTCAAGCCTGCTGTGTAAGCAATTTTTTTACTCAACGAATCACCTTTAAAAGACTCATGGAAACTTGTCCGAATTGTAATATCCTGTGAAAAGCCGTCTGTTGCAGAGGGTGACTTTGTCACCAGGTTAAGGACACCACCAGTGCCTCCGATGCCTTGCAATGCCGTTGCTCCATGAATAACTTCTACTTTTGAGACGAAATCCATATCAATAGGATTTGATTCCTTGTTACTATCAAACATGCTCACGTACTGGGGTATTCCATCAACTAAAATCAGAGGATTACCACCTCGCAAAGAAATACCTCTTAGCGTTTGGCTGCTCGTTGATCCACTGTAGCCCGGCACAGTAGACTCCAATACACCAGACATACTGTCTGAAACAGTAATTGCCTGCCGAATTTTTTCCGCTCCCACTATCGTTACTTGATTGGTCATCATTGCCTTTTTTGCATCGGTTCTGGATGCAGTAACAATAATTTCCTCCATCTTTTTAGGTTCCGTATCTTGTGCAGCTAACGTCGCGGTTACACTGCATAGTCCTACTACAATTATTAGACCTTTCACTTCTATATTTCTCCTGTAAGTGCTACTTCGGGTAAATCCGCTGACATGATAATGATTACCATTATCATATGCAAATGATAATGGTAATGATTGCTATTTATGTTTGTATCGGTTGATTTTAAAATTATTTTTGAGAATAGCTTCTATTTATCTGATCACTACAGTTCATCACGGTTGTTTTAAAAACCAATTTTGGAAAATTAGTTAAACCCCTCAAAGATCACCTATTTGATTAAAAGAGCGTTGTAGTTATCCCATGGACTCTTCTGTCGTCGCTAATGGTGGATTTTGTGGCACTTTAAAGTCGATATTAAGCAACCGCACGCACCAAACATAACACCGACCCAATGAAAGCTCTGAGGTTGAGTATAGGCGAACCAAACGCCCTGTTCGTGCAACCCTATCCTGTCCGCCCGGCATATCGCAATACCGCATAGCTACTGAGGCGGCCAAAAAATTGGTCGTAGAGAAATGTCTGATTGAACTAACTTAACGCCTATTGAATAGATAAGGTACATCGCTTATTCTTGATAGTTAATAGCTGCGCAGTTGGCGTTTTTTTCGGGTCTAAATCTGGGCCTAACTACTTAGAGATACTTCAATGCGATTTACCAGTTCAAGCCGTAAATTATTACTCGGCGTCTCCAGTGCTGCGCTTTTGGGCGCATGCAACACACTACCAATGGCTGACCATGATGGCAAAAATATGACAACAGCTCAATTAAACGAAGCAAGCGTAATGCAAGCTGTTAGCGATACAGCAACAAGCAATAGCCTTCTGCAAACATGGACTGGGCCTTATGACGGAGTGCCACCTTGGGACAAAGTGAATGTTTCCGATTTTCCGGGCGCTTTTCAGGCAGTAATGAAGAAGGTAGGGACGCAAGTTAACGCAGTACGAGATAATCCAGCGACTGCAACATTTGAAAACTTCACCCTGCCAATGGAGCTTGCTGGAAATTCTGCAGATGAGTTGTTCTCTATCTGGGGCGTTCATTCAAGTAATCTTTCGAATGAAGAAGTCCGAAAAATTCAAGGCGAGTGGTTGCCAAAAATTTCAGCGTTTTTTAACGAACTCACCCTTGATCCTAAGTTGCTTGAAAAAACTAAAGCGGTCTATGACGGCAGAAATGCCGCAGGCCTAAATGCACAGCAGTTGCGTTTAGTGGAACGTAACTATGAGCAGCTTGTTCGCAATGGCGCATTGCTTGAAGGTACTGAGAAAGAACAACTCATCGCCCTCAACACTGAATTGGCCAAGGCTTTTAACGAGTTTTCTAATAAAGTACTCGCCGATGAAGAAACATTTATACATTTAACTGACGAAGCCGATTTAGCGGGATTGCCAAATAGCTTCATTGCCTCTATCAAGGAAGCTGCGCAAGGGAAAGGAAAAGAAGGATGGGCACTTAAAAACACACGCTCTGTGATGCAGCCTTTCCTACAAAACTCGACCCGACGTGACCTACGTGAAACCGTTTATAACGCCTATATCAACCGCGGCGACAACGGTGACAAAAATGATACTAATACAACAATTGCTAAAATACTGAAGCTACGTGCCGATAGAGCCAAGATATTAGGTTTTAAAACTCACGCGCATTACCGCATGGCCGACACGATGGCAAAAGAACCTGAAGCGGCAATGGAGTTGATGATGAAAGTTTGGCCTGCAGCGGTAGGCCGGGTTAAAGAAGAAGTGGCTGACATGCAGGAAGTGGCTGATGCTGAAGGTGCAGGTATTACCATAGCGCCATGGGATTATCGCTATTATTCGGAGAAGGTCCGCAAGGTAAAATATGACCTAGATGAAGCCGAAATTAAACCTTACTTTAAGCTTGATAACATGGTTGATGCCATGTTTGACGCGGCTGGTAAATTGTATGGTATGCAGTTCAGTGACAATACGGGCAGCGTTCCAGTATTTGACCCAGAAGTACGCACGTTTGAGGTTACGCGTGGCGACAAGGTCATCGGACTGTTTTACCTTGATAACTTCGCTCGTAAAGGCAAACGCTCTGGCGCATGGATGACGACCTATCGTAGCCAGCATGACTTGGGCGGTAAGAATCGTTATGTGTTGGCATCGAACAACAACAATTTTGTTAAGGGCGGTGAAGGGCAACCTACGCTTGTAAGTCTAGATGATGCTACAACACTGTTTCATGAATTTGGACATGCATTGCATTATCTTAACTATGACATTACCTATCCCGGCCTAAGCGGAACGCCGCGGGATTTTGTGGAATACCCAAGTCAGGTAAACGAAAATTGGCTACTGACCCGTTATATTCTTGATACCTACGCAAAACATGCTGAAACGGGCAAGCCTATGCCGCAAGAGTTAGTAGACAAGATAAACAAATCGAAAACCTTTAATAAGGGCTTTTCAACGGTAGAGTATTTATCCTCGGCAATTGTCGACATGATGCTACACAACCGCGAGGAGCCAGTTACTGATCCGGACGCGTTTGAGCGTGAGACGCTGACAAAAATAGGTATGCCAAAAGAAATTGTGATGCGCCACCGCTTGCCACAGTTTAACCATTTGTTCTCATCTGATGCCTACTCAGCCGGTTATTATAGCTACCTGTGGTCAGAAACAATGGATGCAGACACATGGGCTGCGTTTGAAGAAACGGGCGATGTGTGGGACAAAGATACCGCAGAACGCTTCCGCTCAGTAATATTGGCCACAGGTAATGAAACCGATCGCAAGGACGCTTATCGTAATTTCCGTGGTCGCGATCCAGAGGTGAAATATATCCTTAAGAAGCGCGGTTTCCCGGTACCAAGTGAAAGCGCCGATGCGAGTGTCGTTAACAAGAGTAATACTGGCAAATAAACGACTAGTTTGCGTTGAAAGTGTAAGAAGGGGAGCGCAACTGCGTTCCCCTTTTTTTGTATTAAATACTTCTCGTATTTCAGTAAGAAAGGTGGAAATGTCAGAAAATCCGGTGTCTATATAGACGCTACGGTTTTAACATAGCGTGCTCAGTGTTGTAGTACGGTTTTAGAGTTTTGATATGGCGTATTGAAACTTCTTGTGTCCCTGGTTCGATTCCGGGTCTGGGTACCATCTTATTTTTTATTTCTGTAAGCTCACTTGATTTCTCTCTTTCCCCATAGGACTAGATGTCTCATCAAGGTTGTTTCAAAAACTAATTTCGAGAAATTATATAAACCCCTCAAAGATCACCTAGTTTATTAAAAGAGTGTTGGAGTTATCCCTTGGAATCTTTTGGCGCCGCTAATTTTGGCTCTTGTGGCACTTTAGCGTCTGTATCCAGGACACCGCCCGCACCAAGCATAACCCCGATCCAGCGTGTTTCTGACTGACTCTCTAACGCGATCTTTAACATGATAGTGAGAGGGATCGACAACAGCATTCCAACAGGCCCAAGTACCCACCCCCATAGTACTAAAGAGACAAAAACCACCAATGGCGACAGATTAAGGCCACGACCCATCCAGCGTGGCTCAAGCACACTGCCCATGACCATATTGACGACTACAAATCCGGCTAAGGTCAGACTTGCTTCAAAAACGCCCAGCTGCACCAGCGCTAGTAAAACTGCTGGAACTGCCGCAATAAATGACCCTACCGTAGGGATAAAGTTGAGTAAGAATGCGATTAATCCCCACAGCACTGCATAGTCAACGCCCAGAACGGTCAGCCATACAAAAATTATGAATCCCGTAAGTAAACTAATCGCGGCTTTAATCGCTAAGTAGCTATGAACGCTATCGGAGAAGGTCCGTAGCCATTGCTGCGAGTTGTTACTACCCGTCGCACTACGGAGTTTTTCCCCAAAACTAACATTTTCAGCAAGAATAAAAATCACGGTAATCAGAATCATCACTGCGTTAGTCATGACATTACCAAAGGAGGCTAGTGTCGTCCCAACTACGCCCATTACTGCGCCTGGGTCAAAGCTGCTACTCCATTGTTCAGCGTCGATAGAAATACCACGCTGACTTAGCCACTGCTGAATGGAGCCACTCATCATGGAAAGTTTCGCGGAATAAACGGGTATATCTTGACGGAAGTTGTCCACTGAGGAGCCAATGACCGCTGCCAATAAAAGCCCCACCGAGAACACCAATGCAATGACCAAGAAAATAGCCAAACTACTGGGGAGACGATAACTTTTTAACCAAGATAATACCGGAGAGACAATCATGGCAACGAATACTGCAAGTAAAAAGGGTACCAATAATGGACCGGCCATCTTTAATCCGGTAACGACTATCACAAAGGCAGCCGTTACGACCAAAAAACGGGAAAATGAAGATGTTTTTTCTATCATCGATCTACTCCACAGCACTGCTAAAAAAATGTCTTAGGGCTATCGCGCTCCCTTTAGATCAGTACTATAGATTGTCGAAACAGAGAGCGCAAAGATTAGCTGTCTTGATTGCCACTACAAATTGACTCATCGCCATACCGTAGTTATTTTCTGCTAGTTGCTTGCGGGCAGCGCATACAGTTTTTTGTATATTGGATACAGCCTTGACATGAAATGCTATACACAAATATATCTTTTAACTATACTCCTTCCTCCATTTTAAATGGAGATTCTCAGGGCGGGGTGTAAGTCCCCACCGGCGGTAATCCTTGATATTAAGGTAGCCCGCGGGCGCTCCAAACAGCGATTGTTTGGAGGACAAGCAGATTTGGTGCGATTCCAAAGCCGACAGTTAAAGTCTGGTTATGAGAATGAGGTTTAGACTTCAATCGAGCTTCAGCTCGGCCTTTGAAACCACATTGCGTGCGCTGTTGCGCCTGCAAGTGAGTCTTCCCTTGTTTGCCCTCAACCCAATTTACAGGTGGTTTAAATAACCCCGTAATTAAGATTGATTTGAGCCTTTTATGACTAAAACTAGTAGTGAAATAGCATCCCGAGGACGCGTCGCGTTTGTTCAAGCCACCTGGCACAAAGATATCGTAGACCAGTTGCGCAATGGCTTTAAGCAAGAGTTTTCTACGTTAAGTGACAAACAAGTCAGTTACTTTGAGCTACCCGGCGCTTATGAGATACCCCTATTTGCCAAAGCATTGGCGGACACTGGGAAATATGCGGCCGTCATTGCGGCAGGACTTGTGGTCGATGGCGGAATATATAGGCATGAATTTGTTGCGTCCACTGTCATTGATAACCTAATGCGTGTCCAGATGGATACCGGCATGCCCGTTTTTTCTGCGGTGTTAACGCCACACCATTTTCATGCAGGGGAAGAGCATCAAGAATTTTTCAAAAATCATTTTCTGCACAAAGGCCAAGAGGTCGCTCATGCATGTGCAAACACTCTCGAGGCTCTGAGTAACGTCTAAAAATTAGAGCCACAGCGACTAGGGAATAAACAATAGCTTCAAGGCTACGATTAAAGTCACAATAGTAATAAAAGGTTGCACAAGTGCTGTGCCACGCGTCATCACTAAAGAAGAACCCAGTTGCGCGCCTAGCATTTGTGCCACAGCCATTGAGAGAGCTAACGACCAGAGCACATAGCCACTGAAGGCGAAAATTATTGCTGATGTGCCATTAATAGCCAGTATCATAAGTTTTGTCTCTGCGGTCGCTTTAATTAAATTATGGCCAAGCAACCAAACGAGTAAGAAGGGCATAATGGAGCCCATTCCTGGGCCAAAAAAACCACCATAAATGCCCATACTTAATCCCGCAGTAGCCGCAAACCATCCTGATGTTATTAACGGCGGTTGATCTGAGACGGTAACCTTGCGCGAAAATAGAAAATAGAGGCTAATTGCCAAAAGTAATAATGGCATTAATTTGGTAAGTATTGCCCCGTTTATGGCCTGGACGGTAAATGTACCAACAATAGATCCAACGATGCCCATAGTTACCGACGGCAGCATAGATCTAACATTTAGATGACCATTACGGAAAAAGTTAAAGGTAGACGTCAGAGTGCCTAGAGCACTTTGTACCTTGTTCGTAGCAAGCGCAGTCATCGGTGGCAATCCGCACCAAAGCAATGCAGGTAAGGTAAGTAGCCCACCGGAGCCAGCAATAGAGGAGATCAGGCCTGCACAAAAAGCAATGCCAACTAAAAGACCCTGGGCTAAAAGCGATAATTCCATAAAACCTTAATGTAAGTGAACACTTACTTATATCGTAAAAATCAGAACTTATCGGGATATTTTGCCTGAAATCCGCTGTAATAGTGTTTGATAGCCGTTAAGTCAGCTTCACTGTCTCCAGTAGGCTGGTACAGGTCGCCGATAACAAAATTTTTGCCTTGAAAGTCTAGAGTAATCAAAAGGATTGGGCAGTCCAGTAATTTTGCAATTCTCAAAAACCCGGTCTTCCACCGCGTGACTTTTTTGCGCGTCCCCTCTGGCGCTAGACCAATGGCGACACCTTCTTCACTATTAGATAAATTGGCCACGTACTGGACTATATCCTCAGGCTGCTCACGGTTGGTAGGGATACCACCCAACCAGCGCATAAACCAGACTGCGCCCGGCTTGAAGATAGTATGTTTACCTAGCCAGCGCACTCTCAGGTTAAGGCCAAGAACCGCTGCCATCGCAAACACAAAGTCCCAATTTGAAGTATGCGGTGCAACAATAATGAGTACTCGTTTGATGTCAGGAATACTTCCAACGACTTGCCAACCGAACACATTTAAAATGGTTCTTCCGAACCACCGAGTTAAGGTACTTCTATTAGCTCGCAAGTGTTGTGGGACTTGCTCTTGAGTTACAGAATATCCAGTAAAAGACATTTTTACACTCTATTTTTATTGACTAGTTGTCGGATTAATTATAACTATAAACATAAAAAGTGAATGCTTACTTTTCATATAACCCTTTAATAGTTTAAAACTGTTCGGGGAACTTTCCTTCAAATTGGCCATAATACTCACGGATAGTCGCTACATCAGCATCGTTATCACCGGTCGGATGGAATAGTTCACCAACGGTAATTATTCTTTTTGGATAATCTACTCCTATCATAACAATAGGACAGTCTAGCTCATTGGCAATGCGTAAAAATCCAGTCTTCCACTTTACGACTTTTTTGCGAGTACCCTCAGGGGTAAGCCCTATTATGACCCCATTTTCTTTTTCTGCTAAACGGGCCACATTATCAACAATCATTTTTGGGTTGTTGCGGTCAGTAGGAATACCTCCCAACCATTCCATAAACCACGTGACACCAGGCTTAAAAATGGTATTTTTAGCCATCCAGCGCACTCGTAAATTGAGCCCTAAAAAGCAACCCATGGCGAGCACAAAATCCCAATTAGACGTATGTGGCGCACCAATCAGAATAAAACGCTTTAAGTCTGGAATAGTGCCCTCCACACGCCAACCTAATGCTTTAAGTACCGATCGACCGAGCCATCGAGAAAAAGCGTTCCGAGTACCCCGTAGATGCATCGGCACTTGATCTTGGGATACCGCGGGCAGTTTTTTGGTCATAGCAAGCCTCAGATTACGATCACAGTTAATGATTAATGTTCGCGCGTGGAACGAAATTTTATGTCGGGATAACGTTCCTCAGAGAGAGACAGATTAACGCGAGTTGGTGCTAGGTAGGTTAAGTGACCACCGCCATCGAGGGCGAGGTTGTCTTCAGCTTTATTACGAAACGCCTCCATCTTTTTACTGTCATCAGACTCTACCCAACGCGCGGTATGAACATTAATAGGCTCATAAATAGCATCTACCCCATATTCCTCTCGCAAACGGTAAGCCACCACATCAAACTGCAACTGGCCGACAGCACCTACAACGATGTCGTTATTGCGAAACGGGAAAAATACCTGAGTACTGCCCTCTTCGGAAAGCTGGCGAATACCGTTTTGTAACTGTTTAGCCCGCAGCGGGTCTTTGAGCCGTATACGTTTGAATAGTTCAGGCGCAAAGTGCGGAATGCCACTAAACTTTAACGTTTCGCCGTCTGTAAAAGTGTCGCCAATCTGAATCGACCCGTGATTATGCAAACCAATAATATCTCCGGCCATTGCCTCTTCGACAGAAATACGCTCTCCCGCTTTAAAACTGAAAGCATCAGATACGCGCACATCTTTGCCTAGGCGAACATGCTTCATTTTCATACCCTTGGTGTATTTTCCGGAACAGATACGTAAAAAAGCGATTCTGTCGCGATGCTTGGGATCCATATTGGCCTGAATTTTAAACACAAACCCAGAGAATTTTTCTTCGCTCGCGACAACTTCACGCTGTGCAGTAAATCGTGGTTGAGGCGATGGCGCCCAACGCACAAAGTCATTTAACATCTCTCGAATGCCAAAGTTACCCAGTGCAGTACCAAAAAATACGGGCGCTAATTGGCCTGATAGGAATTGCTCCTTATCAAACAAATTTGTTGCACCCCTAACCAATTCAATTTCCTCAAGCACATCATCGACATAAGCACCAAGGGCTGCTCGCGCTTCGGGTGATTCAAGACCCTGAATTTGAATATCATCCGACAGCAGATGCCCTTTGCCCTGCACATAAACATGAATCGTATCGGTGTAAAAATTATAGACGCCCTTGAACTCTCGGCCCATTCCGATTGGCCAGTTAATGGGCGCAGCTTTGATCTTCAGTACACTTTCAATTTCATCAAGCAGATCAATAGGATCGCGAATATCACGATCCATTTTATTAACGAATGTCAGAATAGGCGTGTCACGCAATCGGCACACATCCATTAGCTTAATCGTTCGTGCCTCGACGCCTTTGGCGCCATCAATCACCATTAATGATGAATCTACTGCAGTTAACGTACGGTAGGTATCTTCAGAGAAGTCCTCGTGACCGGGGGTATCCAGCAAATTAACCATACAGTCATGATAGGGAAACTGCATAACTGATGAAGTGACCGAAATACCGCGCTCTTTTTCCATCGCCATCCAATCTGAAGTGGCATGACGGTCGCTCTTACGGCCTTTTACAGTACCTGCTACCTGAATCAGATTGCCCAGTAATAACAACTTTTCAGTAATTGTCGTTTTACCGGCATCTGGATGAGAGATTATTGCGAAAGTACGTCGATCGGAAGCAGACTGGGTCATTAGAAAAACGATTCAATTTAAAGGACGGCATTATAGCCTTGCTATAGCCATCGGTCAGCTAATAAAATAGAGCTATTAAAACCAATCCCAACCTTTGAGTGTCGCGTATACTAAAACCAGCGCAAGTCATGGGCTTGATATCTCCAGCGAGGTAAGAAAGCAGTAATTTTAAACAACACTATTTGTGAGCTTAGGAGTACTAGGAATGCGGTATCAAGGCCAAACCGACTATGATCACAAGGGCGCAAGTCCCCGGCGCGGCGTATTGTTGTGTAACCTGGGCACACCCGATGCTCCGCAAACCGCTGAATTAAGGCGCTATCTTAAACAATTTCTAAGCGATCCGAGGGTGGTGGAAGTGCCACGACTACTTTGGTGGCTAATCCTCAATCTGGTTATCTTACGAATCCGACCACGTCGTTCAGCAAAGTTATATCGTAGCGTCTGGAGCGAAGGTGGCTCCCCTCTCTTAGTTAATAGTCAGGCGCAAGTAGATGGCGTGCAAAAGATACTGTCAGAAAAATATGGAGATGAGGTTCCAGTGGTGCTGGGCATGCGCTATGGCAATCCATCAATTGAATCGGCCATTAACAAACTGACAGAGATGAATGTACGGGATATTACCGTTTTGCCGTTGTACCCGCAGTACTCTGGGGCTACTACTGGATCAACGTTTGATGCGGTTGCCGAGGTCTTCAAGAAAACTAGATGGGTGCCCCAGTTGAATTTTATTGGTGGCTATCATCAGTCAGAGGCTTTTTTAGATGCACTATGCGCATCAATTAAACGTCATATAGATGTTCATGGTCAGCCGGACAAGCTAGTTATGTCTTATCATGGGACCCCCCAAAGTTATCTGAAAAAGGGCGACCCGTACCACTGCCTATGTCATCAAACGACTCGTCTTGTTATAGAACGAATGGGATTAGACAAAGACATGGTTATGACAACATTTCAGTCACGTTTTGGACGCGAGCCATGGCTACAACCCTATACTGATAAAACACTGGAATCGATGCCAAAAGACGGTATTAAGCACGTCGCAATAATGTGTCCAGGCTTCTCTTCTGATTGTCTTGAGACTATTGAAGAAATTAATATGGAAGCGCGTGAAAGCTTTATTGATGCCGGTGGAGAACACTTTCACTACATCCCATGTCTTAATGATGACCCTCAACATATACAAGCATTGGCAAGCGTTGTTGATAGATATCTTGTTGATTAATTAACTCGTTGAAACCAAGCTTTAAGAACTAACCCACAATGTTCATCTGTACGCTGAGTTGCTATTGGGTCAGCTCTTGTGGCGCCCTGATTAATAATAATAATCGGCTTTTTTTGCTGTTGCGCCCAAAGGCAAAACCGATAGCCAGAATAAGTCGTCAAAGACGAACCAATCACAACTAGGCCTTTGGCATTTTCCATTTCACGTTCAACGTCTGCCAATCTCTTTTTTGGTATTGAATCGCCATAAAACACCACGTCAGGTTTAAGTATACCGCCACAATACTCACAGTCAGGAATTTGCATCGCGGAATAATCAAGATCGTCAATGTCGGCATCACCATCGGGCGCTATAGTACCGGTTAGTGCCGCATATTCAGGATTATGTTTTTCTAGCCATTGTTGTAATGGTTGGCGAGGAAATTTCAGGTGGCAGGAGATGCACGTCACGGTGTCCACGCGGCCGTGCAGATCGATGACCATTCGACTGCCGGCACGCTGATGTAGGCCATCGACATTCTGTGTAATCAGGCAGCCTACATGACCAATGGCTTCCAAATCTGCCAGCATATTGTGTGCAACATTCGGTTTGGCTGATGTCATGAAACGCCAACCAATCATATTGCGTGACCAAAACCGTTGCCTAGCACTGTGCTGTTTAATGAATTCGTCATGTTTTACGGGCGGTTTTCGCTGCCATATTCCGTTTCGATCGCGATAAGTAGGCACTCCAGACTCTGCACTGACACCAGCGCCAGTGAGAACCAACCAATGAGTACGCTGAATTAGTTGATCTAAAACATTTACCACTTTATTCCCTCAGCCAGGCGATCAGCTAAACTGCTTTTCTACCGGTCAATGATTAAATATTACCGGTTTAATCGCTAAATAGGGAATTATGTTGAGCCTACACGTATACTAGTTGCCTAAGAAAACTAAAAACTATTGACTAAATAGCGTGCAGTGTATTGAAAATCATAGATATTAAAGCTTACATGGAAAGCATTGGTGTAAACGCATCAGAGGCGTCAAGAATTTTGGCGAAAGCGTCGACGGCTACCAAAAACAATGCCTTATCAAACATAGCGTTAGCGTTAGAGGAAAATCGAGCTAACTTGCTAGCAGCTAATTCTCAAGACATGAAAAATGCGCAGATCAATGGCTTAGATGCTGCCATGCTAGATCGTCTAGCCCTCAATGAATTACGAATTAATGCCATGATTGAGGGGCTCAATCAGGTCGCAGCACTGCCCGAGCCAATAGGCCATATCACAGATCTTCAATTACGGCCAAGCGGTATAAAACTAGGTAAAATGAGAGTTCCTTTAGGCGTAATTGGCATCATCTATGAGTCTCGTCCAAATGTTACTATTGATGCGGCGAGTTTATGCTTGAAATCTGGTAACGCGACAATCTTGCGTGGCGGCAGTGAGGCCATTTTGTCAAACCAAGCGATTGCCTCTTGTATTGATCAAGGGCTACTAAAAGCGGGGCTGCCGAGTACTGCGGTTCAGGTTATAGACACAATAGACCGGCAAGCAGTTGGCGAGTTGATTACCATGACTGACCATATTGATGTCATTATTCCTCGTGGTGGTAAAGGCCTGATCAAACGTCTTATTGCTGACGCTAGAGTGCCGACCATTAAGCATTTGGATGGCAATTGTCATGTCTACATCGACAGCGACGCTGATCATGGCAAAGCCATTGATATTGCCCTAAATTCAAAGACGCATCGCTACGGTGTCTGTAACGCTATGGAGTCACTATTGATTGCTGAAACTATTGCCTCAGAGCTACTTCCGCAACTGGCTACAAAGTTTACTGAAAAAGGTGTTGAATTGCGCGGATGTGAGCAGTCTAGGCAAATATTACCGACCCTGAACGCTGCGGTCGAAGAAGACTGGAGCGAGGAGTATCTGGCACCAATATTAGCCATAAAAGTTGTTACTGGCATAACTCAAGCTATTGAGCATATTAATCACTACAGTTCCAAGCACACAGAGAGCATCGTCACCGAGAACAAAGACACTAGCCAGCAGTTTTTAGCCGAGATTGACTCTAGCTCGGTCATGGTGAATGCCTCCACGCGGTTTGCTGATGGTTTTGAATATGGATTAGGTGCGGAAATTGGTATTTCTACTGACAAAATACATGCGCGAGGCCCAGTGGGTCTAGAAGGCCTAACCAGTCAAAAATGGGTGGTCTTTGGTGATGGGCAGGTTAGAGAATAAGATGGCTATCGCTCTATTTGGTGGTACATTTAATCCGGTACATAACGGTCATTTGCGTATCGCGACAGAACTTGCAGAATTACTTCCGGTGTCAGAACTGAGAATGATGCCTTGCGGAATTCCGCCTCATAGACATAAAAAAGTAGTCCCTGCACAACAGCGCATGGAAATGTTACAGATTGGAATTGGACATGACAATCCGACTCTGACAGTTGAAGACATTGAACTACAGCGAACCACTCCCAGCTACAGCATAGATACAGTTACGCTGATGCGTGAAAATCTCGGACCGTCAGTCCCTTTGTTTTTATGTTTGGGAATGGATGCGTTGGCCAGCATCAATAGCTGGAACCGATGGGAGCAGCTATTGAATTTCTGTCATATAGCAGTATCTTCTCGCCCAGGGTTCTCGGCACCAAAAAAAGGTCCACTCTTTGAGTGGATAAATCAGCATTCCTGCGCTGATCTGAGTAAACTAGGGGCTAGCCCTGCAGGACACATTTATTTTTGCGATCTGACCATGCTAGCTGTTTCATCGACGATTATTCGCGATAACATTAAACGCGGTGACAGTATTAGATATATGGCCCCAGACAGCGTAGTAAACTATATTCAACAACATCGCCTATATGAGTAATTAAGAACTATGAAAAAGAATCTCCATGAAATTGTCATCAATGCCCTTGAAGATGTAAAAGCACAGGATATCGTTAGTATTGATGTCATGGAACTGACCGGCGTTATGGATACCATGGTGGTTGCTAGCGGCAACTCCAGTCGTCAAGTCAAATCACTGGCCAATAATGTTATCGTTGATGGCAAAAAAGCTGGCTTTTCCTTGCTGGGTGTCGAGGGGGATGATATTGGTGAGTGGGTGCTAGTCGATTTCGGTGCCGTGATTGTCCATATTATGTTGCCAGCTACGCGCGTTTTTTATGATCTTGAGAAATTATGGTCACTACGTCCTGATGACCGACCGATAAACGCAGATCAAGAAACCTTGATGAACAGCACTGCA
Organism: uncultured Cellvibrionales bacterium; assembly: GCA_937911225.1. GTDB lineage: Bacteria > Pseudomonadota > Gammaproteobacteria > Pseudomonadales > Porticoccaceae > HTCC2207. Next base: position 60,730 of record CALDQM010000150.1, on the reverse strand, counting down.
GGGCTGGATCAATAGTAAAATGAGGCTGAGCATTTTTGCCGTAGGTACTCGGATGCCCGATTGGGTAAATTCCGGTTGCTTAGAGTACAGCAAGAGAATGCCTCCTGAATTACGAATTAAAACTATAGAAGTACCTTTGGGTGCTCGCGGCAAAAGCCAGTCCTCAAGCAAGGCCATTGAAGCTGAAGGTCAGGGCATTTTAAAAGCTATCGGTGAAAAAGATTTCGTGATTGCTTTAGATGTGCTCGGCAAGACGATGAGTACCGCAAAACTAGCGAGTAATTTAGCGAAATGGCAAATGGATGGCTACGATATTAGCCTCTTAATTGGTGGGCCTGATGGGCTCTCAGCGGCCTGTCTTAATAGAGCGAATATGTGCTGGTCGCTGTCAGACTTAACATTGCCCCATCCACTGGTGAGAATCCTCTTGATGGAGCAACTTTATCGGGCTTGGAGCATCAACGCTAATCACCCTTATCATCGCAATTAGAGGAACTGGCACAATCTCATGATTGAAGAAGACGCGTTTTCAGACCCAGCTCGAGAACGACAAATCTTTGTCGGGAGAGTGATATTAACAAGTTTACTGATACTCGCCCTCACTGCTGTTCTAATCGCCCGTTACTTTGACCTACAAATTAACCAACACCAAGACTTTGTGACTCAGTCTGATAACAATCGCGTCCATTTAAGGCCAAATCCGCCCGCAAGAGGTGTCATTTATGATCGTAATGGAGAAATTTTAGCGGACAATCAGTCTGTATCTAACCTGACCATTATCCGCGAACGCTCTGGTGATTTGGAAAAACTTATTGAGAACATTAGCGCGCTCGTCCCCCTTTCAGATAGTGATGTCACACGCTTCTATAAAAGATTAAAGCGGAGAAGACCGTTTGAGCAAACTCCCATAAAATTTAACTTGAGTGAAGACGAGCAGGCGATTTTGGCCGTCAACGAACACCGCTTGGATGGTGTGAAAGTTAGTGCTAGGTTATCTCGATTTTACCCAAAACGTGATCTTTTTTCCCATGTGGTGGGTTACGTTGGTCGCATTAACGAGCAGGAAATAAGTGTTATTGATCCTATCCAATACAGCGGTACGGATTCTATTGGCAAAGTTGGTCTCGAAAAATTCTATGAAAGTAGCCTCCTGGGTAACGTGGGTAGCGAGCATGTAGAGACTAATGCACGCGGGCGCGTAATGAGAGTTTTAGATAAATTAGACCCAACCTCAGGTAGCGATTTGATGTTGCATATTGATAGTAACTTGCAACAAATAGCGTTTGATGCGTTTGCCGGGGAGCGCGGTGCACTTGTCGCCATGGATGTTAAAACAGGTGGCGTTTTGGCTATGGTTAGCGCTCCGAGCTATGACTCTAACTTATTTGTCTCAGGTATCAGTCAAAAAAACTATAGTCAGTTATTAAACTCTTCTGACAAGCCTCTGTTTAATCGTGCCATCCAGGGCCAATATCCACCAGGATCAACGGTAAAGCCCTTATTTGGCTTGATTGCACTAGACAATAAGACCGTATCTGCTAGCACCAGAATTGATGATCCCGGTTTCTTCGTAATGGAGGGTATAGATCGTCCTTGGAGAGACCATAACTCTGAGCGCGGCGGTCATGGTAAAGGCGTCGATTTAGCGAAGGCCATCATAGAATCTTGTGATGTTTTCTTTTACGAAATGGGTATCAAAACGGGTATAAATATTCTCTCATCCAACAGTTCGGAATTTGGGCTTGGAGCCAAAACTGGTATTGATCTACCCGGCGAGGCAAAAGGAATTATGCCCTCTCGAATATGGAAAAAAGAGAATCGAAATGCCTCTTGGTTTAATGGTGACACCATTAATATGAGTATTGGTCAAGGGTTCATGCTGTCAACTCCACTTCAATTAGCAGTCATGACTTCTCGTATTGCCTCAAAGGGAAAGATGATTGAACCTCGGCTAGTAAAATCAGTGGGTGGGGTTGATCTACTCACGGCTGAAAGTAGTCAAACTACAGATATAGATCCGAAACATTGGGACTACATTCATAATTCAATGAAGGGTGTAGTGCACTCAGCAAGAGGCACAGCGACATCAATAAACCGCGGTCTTACCTATACCATGGCAGGCAAAACAGGCACCGCTCAAGTAGTCAGTATTAGTGCGGATAAAGACTATGACAAATCAAAACTTAACAAACGACAATGGGATCATGCACTATTTATTGCCTTTGCACCCTTTGACGACCCTCAAATTGCAGTTGGCTTAATTGTTGAAAATGGTGAGCACGGGAGTTCTGCAGCCGCGCCAATTGCGCGTGCAGTAATAGATGGTTATTTGCAGACTAATTCGGATACAGCTATTGCTAGTAGTAACGTGCTAGAAGGTTTGAACGTTTATGCAAATCAATGATTTTGTAAGGACAATGCAAAACCCGGGTGGTGCTCGCCGAATTAGTCGATCTATGCATGTTGATTTAATTTTGTTCGTACTGCTTTTTGCACTCTGCGCGTTCGGTCTTGCTGTGTTATATAGTGCCGGAGGCCAAGACTTAGCCTATGTAAAGCGTCAACTAGTATTCATGGTTGTTGGCTTTGCGTTAATGCTTATCGTCGCGCAAGTCTCTGTGCGATCGCTAGAAAGATGGGCGTTTGTTATTTATGGATTAGGATTACTTACTCTGCTCGCAGTATTGATATTTGGCGTCGGGGCTAAGGGGGCTCAACGCTGGCTAGACCTTGGATTTACGCGATTGCAACCTGCTGAATTGATGAAAGTTTGCGTGCCACTAATGATTTCTGCCTATCTGAGCAAACGGTTTATACCACCCAACTTTAAACATGTGTTTTGGTCTGTGGTAATGATATTAATACCCACTTTATTAATTGTGCGACAACCTGATTTAGGAACAGCAATTCTGGTCTTCATGTCTGGGTTTTTAGTTTTATTTCTAGCGGGGCTGCGCAAGCGTTACATAGCGGGTTCCGGACTGGTTGCTATAGCCGCAATTCCAGTAATGTGGCTGTTTGTACTTCGCGACTATCAAAAACAAAGAATCCTAACGCTTTTATCACCGGAAGACGACACGTTGGGCTCTGGATGGAATATTATCCAATCCAAAACAGCCATTGGTTCAGGTGGCTTTGAGGGTAAGGGTTGGACTGAAGGAACGCAGTCCCAGTTAAGTTTTCTTCCAGAGAGTCATACTGATTTCATCATCGCGGTCTTAGCCGAGGAATTTGGCTTGATTGGTGTTCTAGCACTCTGTACCCTATATCTGTTGGTAATCGGACGATGTTTGATCATCGCTACAAATGCACAGTCACAATTTGGGCGACTCCTAGCCGGCAGTCTAGCTAGTATATTTTTCGTTTATATTTTTGTTAATATGGGGATGGTATCAGGGATACTGCCTGTTGTGGGAGCTCCACTACCAATGATTAGTTATGGTGGCACCGCAATTTTAACCCTTTTCATAGGATTTGGTATGCTAATGGCGATAAGTAGAGAGCCTAAGCAAATGAGGACTCAGTTTTGAATTATCTTTTAAGAACCTTTATATATTGTATTTTCACCCTGAACTGCACAACATCATGGGCGGACTATTCCAATCATCCTGATGCTGTAAAGTTCGTGGACACAATGGTTACCGAGCATAAATTTGACCGCCAGCAAATGTTTGACTGGTTGGCCTCAGCCGAGCATCAGAAATCTATCGTGACTGCAATGAGCCGTCCTGCAGAGAAATCGAAAGCTTGGCATGAATACCGAAAAATTTTTGTTACGGACACTAGGATTTCTAGAGGACAAGCGTTTTGGTTAGAAAACATAGACACCCTAGAGAGAGCTGAAAAAGAGTTCGGTGTTGATCCCGCAATCATTGTCAGTATTATTGGTGTTGAAACGAACTATGGCCGAAATGTGGGCACTTATAATGTAATCGATGCATTATCTACACTGGCATTTGATTACTACACTGAGATTGAAAAACGCGAGTCTCGTCGAAAATTTTTCACCACTCAACTAGAACATTTATTCCTGTTAGCTCGTGAGCAGGGTAAAGACCCCCTTACACTAAAAGGCTCCTATGCGGGGGCCATGGGGTGGGGTCAGTTTATGCCCAATAGCTATCGTAACTATGCAGTAGATTATGATGGTGATCAATTTGCCGATATATGGACAAACCCTGTAGATGCCATCGGTAGCGTTGCTAATTACTTTACTAAGCACGGCTGGAAAGAAGGGCAACCAGTGGCAACAAAAGCGCATATTGAGGAAGGGAAAACTGTTGATGCCAAAGAACTCAATAAAATGAAGCGCCCAACCAAAACAATTGCTGATCTAACGGCTCAGGGTTATATTCCAGCAACCCAATTTGCAGCTGATCTTCCTGCATTTCCGATCCGTCTGGATGCTAAATATGGGCAAGAGTATTGGCTGGGTTTACACAATTTCTACGTCATTGGCAGATATAATCCAAGAACTAAGTATGCCATGGCGGTTTTTCAATTGAGCCAGAATATTCGCAGTAACCTATGTAAGGCAGATAATATTTGTTAGCTAATTAATCTGTAATTCAAACTAACTGGTTGCGTCTCATAAAATCGCGTATGTCTATGCACATGCGCGGTCTTGGGTGATAAACTAGCATCTTTAACTCGCAAAACAATGGTAGTGAGACTATGACAAAGAAATGGCTTTTACCCGCTGCGCTAATTATTGTATTAATCGCCCTTTCATCATTTAGCAGCGCACAAAACATGCGCCCCGCAGCACCAGAAATTGCCGCTAAGGCATGGATTCTCATTGATGCAAATACCGGGACTGTCTTACTGGAAAATAATGCCGACAAACAACTACCGCCAGCAAGCCTAGCCAAGATGATGACTACCTACTTAGTCTCTAATGAGATTAATGAGGGTCGCCTGACGGAAGATGCTGAGGTATTGATCAGTGATAATGCCTGGGTACTCGGAGGGGCTAAAACCGACGGATCTACCATGTTTTTAAGCCCTAGGACTCGCGTTTCAGTACTAGATCTAATGCATGGAGTCATTATTCAATCGGGTAATGATGCTGCTATCGCACTGGCTGAGCATGTCGCCGGTGGAGAGCATGCCTTTGCTGATCTTATGAATCAACAAGCAGAACTCCTGGGCATGAGCAATACTCAGTACATGAACGCAACAGGACTTCCTGCCGAGGGAATGTTTACTTCTGCACGTGATCTGTCGAAAATTGCGCGTGCGATAATTCGTGATCATCCCACGTACTACGCAATATATTCAAAGAAGTATTTTGAACATAACAATATTAATCAACCTAACCGCAATCGGCTGTTGTGGCGAGATAAGAGTGTGGATGGACTGAAAACAGGAAGAACTGAGGAAGCTGGCTACTGCTTGGTGTCCTCGGCTAAGCGACGAGATATGAGGCTGATTGCAGTGGTGCTGGGCGCTACAAATGATGAATCCAGAGCACGTGAATCACAACGGCTACTGTCCTATGGATTTAGATATTTTGATACCCAAACTATATATTCTGCCGGCGAAACATTAAAAGCTAATGCAAAATTATGGTACGGCGAGGACGAATTCTTAAACTTAACCGTAGCTGATGATGTCACGCTCACTTTTCCGCGCGGGGCAGAGAAAAAATTTAAAGCCGAGATTTCGCTTAATGAGGTTATTACTGCGCCCATTGCAGCAGGTCAGGTACTTGGCAATTTACAGATTAGCCTAAACGAAAATTTGTTAGTTGATATACCCTTAGTTGCGGAAAAAGATATTGCTGAGTCGGGTCTTTTTGCGAAGCTGTTTGATTGGATTATTCTTTTCTTTACAGAACTCCTATCCTGAGAATATTGATGTGAATGATCAAAACGCGCCAAAGATAGAGTTTCCCTGTGACTACCCTATTAAAATTTTAGGGGAGGCTAATAGTAGCTTTGTAGAGCATGTATTAGCCGTGATGGACAACTATGCACCTGGTTTTGACCGGCAGAAGATTTCGGTGCGTGACAGTAGTAAAGGTCGTTGGCAATCCATAACAGTGACTATTGTTGCAACCGGCAAGCCACAATTGGAAAGTATCTTTGCTGCTCTAAAAACCAGCTCCAGCGTTAAAATGGTCCTCTGACCATGACCAATACGTCGTCGATTATTATTCGTCAACTCGGACTTCAAGATTACACTAAAATATTTACCTTGATGAAAGCCTTTACTGATCAGCGCAGCATATCGACACGCGATGAGATTTGGTACGTACAGCATAATCCGGTATTCACTCAAGGACAGGCCGGTAAAGATGAGTACATTTTAGTTGCCGGTGATATTCCGGTAGTGAAAAGTGACCGTGGTGGCCATGTCACTTATCATGGCCCAGGCCAGATAACTGCATACCTGTTAATCGATTTGAAGCGACTTAATATTGGAGTGCGCGGGCTGGTCTCTTTGATCGAAAAAGCACTTGTAGATACCCTATTTGACTGGAATATAGAGGCCGCACCGCAACGCGCGGCACCCGGTGTATATGTCTCTAATGGGAAGAAAATCGCCTCTTTGGGCTTACGCATTCGAAAAGGATGTAGCTACCATGGTTTAAACTTTAACGTTGATATGGATATGTCACCCTGGCAGCGTATTAATCCATGTGGCCTAGACGTTGAAATGACTCAACTCGCTGACTTAGTAGATAATATGCCCATCTTAGAGGAGGTGATAGATAAATTAACCGACCATCTTTTAGTAGGACTCGGTTATAATGAACATCAAAAGCGGGCGGACCAACCAACTCTAAATAATGGATTCTGATGACTATTGTTCGTAGTGAATATTATCGTAGCAACAAAAAAAATGGATGTAGATAAGATTAATATCCCAGCGATCAATCTAATTCCAACTATTGAGCTTCAAACAGCACCCCCAAAGCGTACTCGGCGTTTGCAAGCTGGTGAGAAATTACGTAGTGCAGACAAGGTTGAGAGGATCCCTGTTAAGGTTATCCCGACTACTGAAATACAGCGCAAACCATCCTGGATGCGAGTACGTTTGTCCGCTTCACCAAAAGTACAAGAAATAAAGCAAATTCTGCGCCGTCATAAAATGTCTACAGTCTGTGAAGAGGCTGCCTGCCCAAACTTGCATGAATGTTTTAGTGGAGGCACCGCCACTTTCATGATCATGGGTGAAATTTGTACCCGACGTTGTCCGTTTTGTGATGTCGGTCACGGTAAACCTAACAAACTAGATGCGGCAGAACCAAAAAATTTAGCCTTAGCGATTCATGAGATGGCGCTCAAGTATGTTGTTATTACCTCAGTAGACAGAGATGATCTTCGCGATGGCGGCGCACAACATTTTGCGGATTGTATTCGCGAAGCGCGGCTTCTATCACCAGAACTTAAAGTAGAGATTCTAGTGCCTGATTTTCGTGGTCGTATGACCCCTGCCCTAGAAATTATGAGCGCTACCCCACCTGATGTCTTTAACCACAATATGGAAACTGTCCCACGACTTTATCGCGAAGCACGACCTGGTGCTAATTACGCTTGGTCATTAAAACTGCTCAAGGAATATAAAGCGCGTAACCCTAAGATACAGACTAAATCAGGATTAATGGTAGGTCTAGGTGAAACCAAAGATGAACTCTTGAGAACACTAGATGATCTACGTGAGCATGATGTAGATATGCTAACGGTTGGCCAGTACTTGCAGCCCTCTGCGAGCCATCTGGCGATTGATAGATTTGTTCACCCTGATGAATTTGCGGAATACACTGAGTACGCGTATAAAATTGGCTTTAAGCAAGCTGCCTGCGGTCCCTTAGTACGATCAAGCTATCATGCCGATAAACAAGCCCGTGGAGAGAAAGTTACCTAGCTATATGGCGCTAAAGCAGACTGGCACAAATAGTTTTTATTCATAGTTGGGGTGAGCCTAGAGTCGGCTCTTCTTTAAAGACAGATACAGAGCAGTGTTCTAAGGTTAGTCTTTTGTCCACACTTCTCTAACGGGTTCGCCAAAGTCGTCATAAATAACTTTCTTCTTGGCCCGGCTAGTCGACGCAGAGGGCTTTGGTGGTACCTTCTTCTTTTTGCGGTTGTCTAATGCGGAAACAACATCATTGATATAGGTGCGCGTTTTAGGGGGTTCACCACTGACAAACGCAGAGCGCCCTCTCGGCTTATCCGCTGGCTCACCGGTTTCTCCCGCTTGGTGCTGCTTAATCTCACCGCCAAGAGAGAGATATTCCTCAGTCTTGCGGCGCATCTCGCTGCGAATCGAGTTTTTACTTGATTGGTTCTTCAACTCTTTATTCCAAAAACTGCCAATTGACTAGTTTAACAAAAAGGTCTGAGGTTTCAAACAGTAGGCGATGAAAATTTTCCATTAAAGAGTACTAGTCAAAAAAATCTAACTGTAAACCAATTTCCTGCTGCCGCGTATCCACAAAGCGAACCCCTAGACCTAGCAGACGAACTGGTCGCCCACTGCGCTCCAAGGCTTGTATGAGTAAATCTTCAAAGCTTTGCTGAGGTAGCCCTTTACTCAACTGACGCTCAACAGTCGTACTAGTAAAGTCATTAAACTTAACCTTAATAAACTGCTTGGTTACCAAATAGTCACTGTCGATACGCCGTAGTCGGCTGCGTAACTCTAACAATAGATCTGATATTTTAGCTTTGCAGGCAGCTTGATCTGGTAGATCATCTGAGTATGTATGTTCAACACTGAGAGATTTTCGACGGCTATCTGAATTGACTGATCGATTATCTATCCCAGAACTCAAGTCATGAAGACGTTTACCGAAGGTACCGAACTTATCCACTAACTCTATTAGAGATCGCTGCTGCAGGTCTCCACAAGTCTTGATCCCCAGCCGCTGGAGTTTCTCATTGGTCACCTTACCGACACCGAATATTCGTTTCACAGCTAATGTTTTAACAAATCCCTCCACCTCATCCGGAGTAATTACAAACTGACCATCGGGTTTGTTTAAGTCACTAGCGACTTTAGCCAAAAATTTATTGGGGGCGATACCTGCAGAGGCGGTAACACCTACCTCCTCGGCAATAGTTTGTCTTATCTGTTGAGCTATTAGCGTCGCGCTACCCCGACATTCTTGGCAATCAGTAACATCTAGATAGGCTTCATCTAAAGAGAGAGGTTCAACTTTATCGGTATAGCGATAAAATATCTGACGGATTTGATGTGCCGCTTTTCGATATTTTTCCATAGTTCCAGGAATAACGACCAGATCGGGGCAGAGCCGCAGAGCATGAGCGGTTGGCATAGCCGAGTGAATACCGAACTCGCGTGCTTGATAATTGCAGGTAGCTACCACCCCACGTCGATCAGATTTTCCGCCAATTGCAATTGGTAATGAGCGCAGAGAGGGATCATCGCGCATTTCTACCGCTGCATAAAAACAATCACAGTCACAGTGAATGATTTTTCTCAAACTGGTACCTTCTGCCGCCTTACTCCACAGCATCGTCTTCAAATTGGTGATCAGCTACCCTAAACCCTAATCGTTTGGAGATAATGTCAGGGAGTAACAACATGGCAGGGGTCAACAATAAAGTAAGTAGCGTCGCCACCGCAAGTCCATTGACAATTGCACTAGCCAACGGCTGCCACCAAGAGGCTACCATTCCTCCTATCGTATAGGTCCGAGCAATTAAATCTATACTCAGGCCATTTGCCAACGGTAACAGACCTACAATCGTGGTGACCGTAGTCAACATAACTGGTCTAAACCGAGACTTAGCCGCCGTATAGACCGCTTCAGCGGGTGTTAAGACATGATTGTGTCGCCGGAGGTAGTTGTAAGTGTCAATCAAAACAATATTGTTATTCACGACAATGCCTGCCAGTGCAACGATACCAACACCGGTTAAAACAGTACTAAAAGTAGCCTGAGCGATCAAAAGCCCTAAAAGTACGCCTGCTGTGGACAACACTACCGAGAACAAAATTAGTCCGGCTTGATAAAAGCTATTAAATTGCATAACCAACATAATCATCATGACTGACATTGCCAAAGTGAATGCCGTCGATAAAAAATCAGCAGCCGCCGCCTGCTCTTCATTGGCTCCACGAAACCGAATTTTTACCGTCGAGTCACTCCCCTGTTGCGCAACCCACTGCTCAATCAGTTTGGTTTGATCATCTACCAAATAACCAGGCTCTGTGCTTGCCAAAATAAAAACAGTTTCCATCATGTCGATGCGCTTAATAGAGTCAACCCGCGGCTTGGCGATACGATTAGTAAAACTGCTAATGGGTACGGCTCCATTGGGTGTGTTCACTCTCAAATCATCGATCGACTTCAATCGCCGGTCTTGCTTTGGGAATCGCAGTCTAATTTCGACTTCATCATCAGAATCATCTGGCCTAAACTTGCCAACCATAATTCCTCCGGTAACCATTTGAACCATATTACCTATGTCAGCTACATTGACGCCAAGCATGGCGGCACGAGGGCGATCTACCTCTATTTCCCACTCTATACCCGCTAGAGGTAATGTATCTTGAAGATCAGCTACCCCATCTACGTTTGTGGCAATCCACTGCCGCAACTCATCAGTCTTGCGATACATTGCTTGGCGATCACTTGAAGAAAGCTGAATTTGAATATCTTTTCCTGTTGGAGGACCTGTATCCACCTCTTTTCCAGTCGCATAAATTCCCGGAAGATTTGCAATTTTCTCTCGAATTTCCGTAAAAACGACATCGCTGCCTCTGTTACGTTCTTCCCGAGGATAGAGTTCGACCAACATACTACTAATTTGGTCACGACTGACATCCGTTCCATAAACTGAAAAATTACCAGAATTACTGTACCCATAAACCTGATGAACACCTTCAATTTTACTCACAATATGGCTTACTTTTAAGGTGATTTCTTCCTGCTCACTGATAGACAGATTACCTTGAGCACGAACATTGACAATGCCATATTGGCTCTCAATAGACGCAAAAAACTCCTGACCGGCATTAAATTTTCCGTACAACAAGAAAATCCCCACAATTAGCGACATCGCTACCAGAACTGTCTTAATAGGTGCCTTAATTACAGGCGTTAAAAGCTTCAGGTAGAAATCCTGTAATGGTTCAAATAACGTTTTAGCGGCCGCTTCAGACTCATGATCCTCAGGTAGCTTTTTACGCTTGCCTCGACGACGAGCCATCACAATACCCAGAGTCGGCGCAAAGATTAGCGCGTAGGTTAGTGACCATGCTAAAACAGCAAACACAGTGATAGGTAAGTAAGACATAAACTCACCAGAAACCCCCGGCCAAAACAGTAGCGGAAGGAAAGCAGCTAATGTGGTTCCTGTGGACGCGATAACAGGAATCGCCATTCGTTGGACGGCAGTAATATAGGCCTCACGCGTAGACAGCCCCTCCGCTCCTTTAGTGTTGGCAAACTCCACTACTACAATGGCTCCATCGATCAGCATCCCCAATGAGAGTAAAAGACCAAACATAACCATAAAATTAAAACTGTGCCCGAGTAAATTGACAATAATAAGCGCTCCGAGGAGGCAAAAAGGGATACCAAAACCAACCAGAAGACCCGATTTAACGCCCAATGTGGCAACTACTAGAATCAGCACTAAGCACATCGCTGTGATGATGTTGCCCTGTAGCTCGTTTACCATTTGATTAGTCATTTCAGAACTATCAAAGGTATAACCAATATCCATGTCGGCAGAGAACTGGTCTCGCGATTGACTAACCGTCTCTCGAGAAGCCTCAACGGTTTTAATTAAATTCGCCGACAGTCGTTTGCGGACATCAATGGCAATAGTCTTTTCACCGTTAATAAAGCTGTAGCCTACCGCATCCTTAAATGTTCGACGTACCTCTGCCACATCACCTAATGTCACTGATCCTTCAGAACTGTTGCGCACGGGCAATGCACGAATATCATCAGCCGTTTCAATTAACGCAGGAACTTTGATGCCAAAGCGTCCTTGAGCAGCATCCATTTCACCGGCGGGAATGAGTAAGTTGTTGACTCGAACGGCCTGCACGATCTCATTAATATTTAGACCGTATTGCTCTAGTCTAGAGGGATCGATCACCACATCGACAACCTCATCACGATGACCTGAAATATCGGCAGTGAGTACCTCTGGAAGCATCTCTAGTTGCCGCTGATAAAACTTAGCAGTGCGAAATAGTTCTCGCTCAGAAACTTTAGCACCTGAAAAAGTAATCACCACTGCTGGTTCGGGACTTGGACTAAGCTCCGACACAATGGGCTCTTTAGTGTCCTGCGGAAACTCTGCCTTTGCTCGGTCTACTGCTTCGCGTACATCAGCTAAGGCCTGCTTAATATTATCCCCTACCTCAAATTCGGCTGTGATAATAACCGCTCCCTCACGAGCTGTGGCTTTGACTTCATCCAGCCCATCTAAGATTTTGAGTTCTTTTTCTATCGGCCTAATCAATAATCGAGCACCGTCTTCCGGGGAGATTCCATCATGCCGAACCATAATCATGACAACCGGCAATGTGACATTAGGATTAAGTTCTACCGGCATAGAGAGACGCGAACCAGCACCAGCAACAAGCACTAACAACATAATGGCAAGGGTTGCGCGCGCGTGTTCGACAATTAGTCTTAAAAAGCTCATGTAATTAAAAACCTACTTTAAATTTTAGCAGTGGAGTTCAAAAAAGTAGGCTCGACAACCTCACCATCGATTACGTAATTTTGACCTACGGTAATAACATTTACTAACTCAGGTAACCCAGACACCCATATTCCAGCACCTATTTCGCCGAGCACTACCACCGATATTGATTGAGCTATATTCCCAACTACAATAATGCGAACGGCCATACCGCCTTGATCATTGAGTAAAATACTACTCGCAGGAATCAAATGAGCCTCAACGCCCTCGGTAGGGATTTCAAGACGAGTAGACAAACCTGCTCGAATAGATTTATTACTATTTTTCACTAAGGCTTCAACTCGATAGCTTTGAGTCGTATGATTTGCTTGATGGGCGATGTAACTTACTACGGCTTCAACAGGTTCGTTTAAACCGATACTTGCAGACGCTACGCTAGCCATCTTAACCTTACCAACTTCATACTCATTGACTAATGCAGTTACTTTTATTGGATCTAGATCGACTAACAGAGCACAGATTGTTCCGGGGACAACGTAGTCTCCAATGTCTAAGGCGCGGGTTTCAATAATTCCATCAAATGGGGCCACAATTTTTAAGTGACCAATATCAAGTTGAGCACGTTTCAAATTTGCTTTGGCAGTTTCAAGCGTCGCTTTAGCCTGTGCAATAGCCACTTCTGACTGAAACCCACCATTTTTAAGCGTTATAGCTCCTCGGTATGCAATCGAAGATTGTTCAAAATGCGCTTTAGCTTGGTCTAACCGGAAGTAGCGGTCTTCTTCACTGATCTCACAAATCACTTGACCCTTTATAACAGCGGCACCCTCATCCACCAACACAGCAGAAACTTTTCCCACAATCTGAGCCGCCAAACTTACTGTCCGGTTCGGTTGAGTATTGGCACGTAGTGAGAGAATAGGATTGAATAACTCTTTTTTAAACGTCGTAATCTGGACACCCGTTGGTATTTTTGCTGCAACCGAGTTCTGCGTAGGCTGAGACGAGCTTATCAATCCACTCGCAAACCAAATTGTTAATGACAGCAAGAATATTGCCGCTAAACGGATATTACTATTCAAAATAAAACTCCCAAATTACTGCTTATTTCACTATAAGTTTACCGGGCTAAGTGATGCGATAAATTTACTATTTTAACTATATAGTATATCGCATGAGTTCTAACATGTTGTAGATATGTGTTAATTCCTTATGCCTACACTAATAATAAACTCAGACAAAACCAGTCACCCCAAAACCATAATAACTCGTTGTAAATTTGATTATCCCCTTAAGAGCTTCCACACTGCCATTGCATAAATTTTTGCCCCATGTTTCAGTAGGACTGCTGTTATCTCAAACTATCTAATTTTTATTTCTTTGCCTTTACTTATGACTTTCGCGAAGTAATCCCTCAAAGACGCGTCGACAGCACAATTTAGATTCAACGTAGCAATAATGGCCTCCGGCTTCAAAAAAATACGTCAAATAAAGTAAATCCGATTCATCTAACGATCGATAGCGTCTAGCCAATTTTTTGACAAATCGTTATAATCTATTACTCAATAATCAATCGTCACATTACGGACCTAATAACATGAGCTATAACGACATTCCTGCTGGTAGAGATCTGCCAAACGATATAAATGTGGTGATTGAAATTCCAGCAAATCACGACCCCATAAAATATGAAGTGGACAAAGATAGTGACGCTATTTTTGTTGATCGCTTTGTTGCAACCCCTATGTTCTATCCTGCCAACTACGGGTATGTGCCACAAACACTATCTGAGGACGGGGATGCCTTAGATGTATTGGTCGTTACTCCCTATCCGGTAATGCCTGGTGCGGTAATACGCAGTCGCGTAGTCGGCGTCCTCAATATGAGTGATGAGTCAGGGATTGATGCTAAATTATTAGCCGTACCACACACTAAATTAACCAAAATTTATGATCATGTGGAAGAAACTAGCGATCTCCCAGAACTGCTGATCAAACAAATTGTTCATTATTTTGAGAACTATAAATCTCTAGAGCCTGGAAAATGGGTAAAAGTGGATGGCTGGGATAATGCGGCTGCCGCAAAGAAAGAAATCCTAGCGTCACGTCAACGTTACCTGGATGAAGATTAGTTTGATCGGCGTAGACCCTCTCAAAAGAGAGGGTCTGCAACTAAGTTTTTAATGCTTAAATAATTCTTCAAACAGATCATCGCTACTTAGACCATGTTGATGGAGTAAGTCACGTAATCTGCGTAATCCATCTACTTGGATTTGACGCACTCTTTCTCTTGTCAAACCAATCTCCGAGCCAATATGCTCTAAAGTCTGCTCGTGATGATGCATTAAACCAAATCGTCGAACCAATACTTCCCTTTGCTTCTCTGGTAGTTGCTGCAACCATCCTTCTAGAACTGACGACAAATTGTTTGTCTCAACCTGACTCTCCGGGCTTAACGTTGAGATGTCCGCTACCGTATCGATAAGCGTTTTATCTTGATCAGCTACCTGGGCATCAATAGAGGAAATCCGCTCACTCAAACTAAGAATTTTAAGTACATCTTTGATCGGCTTATTGACCTCAACAGCAATTTCCTCAGGTGTCGGATCGTGATCTAGCCGCTGAGCTAGCTTTCGTGAGGCCCGCAAATAGACATTTAACTCCTTGACCACATGGACAGGGAGTCTAATCGTCCGCGTTTGATTCATTATTGCGCGCTCGATCGTTTGCCTAATCCACCAAGTAGCGTATGTCGAGAATCTATAACCTAGCTCTGGGTCAAATTTTTCTACAGCTCGCATCAACCCTATGTTGCCTTCTTCAATTAGATCTAACAATTCTAGACCCCGATTTAGGTAACGACGCGAAATTTTTACCACCAGGCGTAAGTTACTCTCAATCATCATATGACGAGATCGCTCGCAACCCTGCTGTAATTTTCGGGAGTAGAGAACTTCTTCTGAGGCGGTTAAGAGAGGCACAAAGCCAATTTCTTTGAGGTAAATACTGGTCGCGTCGACAACTCGACGGGCAGGACTTTCACTTACTTTTTTCTTTCGGGCGACTAAGGACAACGCCTCAAATTCGCCGACTGCTACATCTTCGACCATTTTTGCAACTCCTTTGCAAACTTAAACTTCTAATAGCGAACACTCTAGACGCCAATCCTTTAGAGACCTGAATTAATAAAATCTGACTAGTTCAAGTAACTGATAGGATTTACAGGGTCACCATCTTTCCTGATTTCAAAGTACATCGTTCCGTCAACGCCTAAATTTGAAATCACATCAGTCTGCTTCACAGACTGTCCCACTGACACCAATAACTTATCATTATTTGCATAAGCGCTTAGAAGAGTATCACTATGTTTGATAATAATCAATCTTCCATAGCCGCGTAATCCTGAACCCGCATAGACAACGTTGCCTGGAGCCGCCGCGCGAACTTGGGTGCCATTTTTCGATTTTATTTTTATACCTTTCTGCAGCTTGCCCGGATTAAACGTCTCGACCACTTGACCGTCAACAGGCCATTTCCACTGCCAATTATCGCTATAAACAGGAGGGGGTTTGTTTAACTGCGACTGTGCCCTCGACGTAGCGCTACTAGTGGACTTAGCGACACTGTGTCCCGAGCCTCGGGTAGCGTTCGGCCCGGTGGGCCCGGGAAATCTTGAGTCGACGGTTATTATTTGTCCGGGCTGTATAACATAAGGCGGGGTCAGATGATTAATGCGAGTCAACGTCCCAACCGCTAAACCATATTTGGACGCTATCGAGAATAGCGTATCCCCAACATTGACGGTATGGCGGGTAACAGAGGTTAACGTTGAACCTCTCTTTGTTAAAATCAAACTTAGTTTTTGGCCAGGATTTATGGTGTACGGGGGCATCAGTGAATTTGCACGTGCAAGCTCACGGACATTTAAGTCGTATCGCCAAGCAATCGAGTAGAGGGTCTCTCCAGTATTTACTCGATGTGATTTAATTTTTATACTGGGGGGTTGGCCACGGTCACTGACGCTAGCCGGACTATTAGAACATCCAGAGATAAAAGACAGTAGCAGCATCAAAGAAGCTATTCTTATTACTGGAGTAACACGCCGTTTACTCATCAAGTCGGGTCTTGCCAAGAAACGCTACACTTAAAACCATGGCAAACCCAATACAGAACACCAATAAACACAACAGAGTCTGCGGATCATGACCTGTAAGCTCTAAAAATTGGCTAGGGAGTATATTTTCAGTCACCTTTGCCAATACCTCGCCTGTATTAGAAAGCTCCTGAGAAAGAATATTTTTCCAAGGCCAAATAATGCTCAAACTACCGACTAAAAAACCACACATTAACGCTATCACCGCCGATTGAAACCTAGCCAACAGCCAAGACAAAAATCGACTGAATAACATCAGGCCGATAATTCCACCCGCCGCAAAAGCGACTAATATATCAATTTGCAAGTTAGCTATCGCAGCAATAAATACAGGATAAAGCCCCAAAAGGACAAGGATAAATGAACCAGATATTCCTGGTAGAATCATTGCGCAAAGAGCTATAGCACCGGCAAAGAACATATTTATCAACGTCCCCTCCGCCATTACCGTTGGCGCAATTGAAATGCCGTAGGCTATCAATATACCAATAACAAAAATTAGCTTTTCCGACGTTTTTATAGGCGGATTTTGACGCAAAAGTAAAATAATCGAGCCAATAATTAAACCGCTAAAAAAAGACCATAGGGGCACGCCATGCTCCACTAAGAGATAATGCATACCCTGTGCTAGAGAAAAGACACTAGTTAGGATACCGGCCAACAAAACGACGAGAAAGTTTCCGTTAATATGGCGCCACACCGCAGCTATACCCTCAGATTTCAATAATTTGAGCGCCGTGATATCAAAGGATTTTATAGTAGCTACTAACTCAATATAGATACCAGTGATAAAGGCAACCGTTCCTCCTGAAACACCAGGGACCACATCGGCTGCACCCATTGCCAATCCTTTGAAAAATAACAACATATTTTGAGCAACAGTTCTCATATAAGATCCTTTTGATCGACTACCGAGATAGGCCACCCAGTAAGGGAACAAATTTAACTTTCTCCACGATAGTCTGGTCAAACTCAGAGGAATTACCTACCCGCTTTACCACACTTAAGTCCTGAGAGTCCCCGCTGCCTACTGGAATCACTAATATACCATTGGGCGCTAACTGATCCAAAAGACTATCCGGTATCGATTGCGGTGCGGCGGTTGTTATAATTCCGTCATAAGGAGCTTGTTTTTCCCAACCAAAACATCCATCTGAGAGGTGAGCAGATATATTACTCAAACCAAGCTTTCTAAATCGTTGCTTGGCCTTATTTAAGAGCGGCTCAATGCGTTCTACACTATAAACTTGCTCTGCTAACTGAGCCAAAATCGTCCCTTGATAACCCGACCCGGTGCCAATCTCTAATACTTTTTTTAGCGGCCCTTGAGAGAGGAGAATTTCGGTCATTCGGGCAACTATATATGGCTGCGACAATGTTTGTGAAAAACCAATAGGTAGAGCAGTGTCTTCATAGGCTCGATGCGACAAAGCCTCATCTAGAAAAATATGTCTAGGTGTCATCCGAATAACATCGAGTACTTTTTGATTGGTAATACCTTGCTCAATCAATCGACTAATCAGGCGTTCTCGGGTCCGCTGGGAAGTCATCCCGATACCCGCCATTTCCGTCGAATTCACCTAACTCTCCCATAGAAGTTAACCAGTATGCTGGCTATTAAAAATCTAATTTTCATACTGTATTCATAAACGTCAATATATCATACGGCAAAGTTGATCGGGCGAGATAATTCGGCAATTTCTCTCAGCAAAGTTGTTGCATAACACCCGCTTGGAAGGCTAAAGGTCAAACATACCTTATCGGCTTCAATCCATTGGGCCGCTAAATCACCAACGCTCATAATCAAGTCACGACGCTGCTGTTTTAATCCCGCATGCTCAAGGGCATAACACCAGTCTTTCCAATCATCTAAAACGTCAGCTTCTATAGCAGCTATTTGTCCCTCAGTGGCAGACCGACCTCGCCCCCAAAGTGGACCGGTCTCCCCTATAAGATCATCATTGGATAGATTTAAACGCTTAGCAGCGACTAGATTAAACAACCAAGACCGGGCAGCGGACAAATATAAGCCTGTGCCATGCCGATTACCTTTGAGTTTGTCTAATTGTATAAGTTTTTGAACTTCATTGAGGTTATTTCCATCGTGTCCAAAGCGCTGCTCTCCGAAGTAGTTAGGGACACCTTTTCCTATAATTAGCTCAATTCGGTCTCTAAATGAAATATCGGTCACTGCGAAGTCCTGTAGCACTATTTTGAACTGATTACCCTGATGCATGCCCCGTCGCAATTTTTTATTATGGCGAGCTGCCTTTAAGATCTTAAAATCATCATGGACCAAGCAACTCAGGTCTAAATCGCGCCCTGGAATATGTAAACTAAACCACTGACTAGTAACGGCAAACCGGTCTTTCATTCCACAAAATCCAACATCATTTCGTGGAATACCCGCTAATTTAGCAAGTAACCCAGCCACCCAAGTAGTGTTTTGGTCACGCTTACTGACCAGAAGCCATAAGTGCTCACCCTCACCCGTGGGCTGGATATCAAGAATTTCGTCAACCACAAAGTCCTCCGGGCAACAGCGGAATAAGGCTTTCCCTAATGGCGCGCCGTGCAGATAGGGTAGAGTTTTGAAGTCAAAGTTACGGGAGTTGATAGTGAAAATCTCTATAGTTAGTTCAGTCAGAGGTTGATTCTAAAAGAACCGATGCATGACAGGCTATGCCTTCACCACGACCCGTAAAGCCTAGGCTCTCCGACGTGGTGGCCTTAATATTAATCCGCTCATAATCACACGCCAACACTGTAGAGAGCTTCATTATCATAGGGGTGATATGTGGCGCCATTTTGGGATTTTGGGCTACAATCGTCAGATCGGCATTGCCAATACGATAACCTCTTACCACCATCATCTGGGTAACCTCCGCTAACAAAGTAAGGCTATTACAACCACGATATTTAGGGTCGGTATCGGGAAAATGTCGACCTATGTCTCCGAGACTCAAGGCTCCCAATATGGCATCCATAAACGCATGAGTTAAAACATCACCATCCGAATGGGCAATAAACGCGTGTTTAAATGGAATAGAGACACCCCCTAGGATTAAGGCATCGCCAACACCAAAAGCATGGACATCAAAACCGTGGCCTATACGCATCAATACTTCTCCTGATTTATCAAAATGACTTCAGCCATCATCAAATCCTCTCGACGAGTAATCTTTATATTGTCGTGTCTTCCCTCGATAGTAAGGACTTTATGATTAGAATACTCTACTGCGGAAGCCTCATCAGTCGGTATTTTTTGGTCCTGAAGCATCAATTGGATCGCGTCCCGTAATATCCCATATCGAAACATTTGAGGCGTTTGGGCTGCTCGATAAACTTCGCGGTTAACCGTAGTTTTAACATGGTTATCCGGCATTACCGTCTTCAGTGTTTCATTAATTTTTGTCGTTAACAAGCCACCCACCGGATGGTTTTTTAACCCATTAATGAGTTTCATAATATCTGTTGAGGTTACGCAGGGTCTGGCCATATCATGAACCAAGACCCAATCCTCTAGCTGGGCAACATTAGAAAGCATAGTTAGTCCATTCAAGACAGACCTAGCGCGAGTTTCTCCGCCCTCTATTAACGTTACTCTAGGGTTTTTTACAGCCCGTACCTTGGCCCAATAACCCGACGTAGGATCACAGGGAGCTACAATTTGTTTAATCAGAGGAATCTCTAGTAACCTGCCGAGGGTATGTTGTGCCACAAGATCACCCTTCAACTGATGAAACTGTTTTGGAATATGTGCAGAAAAGCGCTTACCCACTCCCGCTGCGGGAACAATAGCCCAGTAATTTAGATCAGCAACGGTCATTGTGAGGTTTTCTCCTCTGGAAGGTTATCCCGTAAGATGTCCGTTTCCTCATCAGTTACCAGATAAAAAACTTCTCCTTGCTTTATCATACCAAGATCCTCTCGCGCCTTCTCTTCAATAGCATCAAGGTTAGTCTTCAAGCTCTCCACATCTCTAGCAATAACGTCATTGCGTTGCCGTAAGCGTTTGTTTTTAACCTGTTGTTGATCTAGCTGCGCATCTAATTCTGATTTATGGGCAAGGCTTCCCTCACCCACCCACAACCGCACCTGTAAACCAAGCAGCAAGACTATCAGGAGTATCAGTAACCATCGCATATTGAGATTCTATCTGATTTTAGAATGTTTCAATTATTTTTACTTGTTAGCATTAAACCTTAAATTCTGCACGGCCGTTGTAGGGGGCTACTAACGAGCCCAGCTCAGCTTCAATTCGTAATAAACGATTATATTTGGCCACTCGGTCTGAACGACACAAAGATCCTGTCTTAATTTGGCCCGCCGCAGTACCCACGGCTAAATCTGCGATTGTGGTATCTTCAGTTTCACCCGAACGATGGGAAATAACAACAGTGTAACCGGCATCTTTAGCCATATTAATAGCGTCGAGCGTCTCAGATAAAGTACCTATCTGATTAAACTTTATGAGAATTGAATTCCCCACACCCATGTCAATTCCACGTTTTAATATGCTGGTATTGGTAACAAACAGATCATCACCCACTAGCTGAACACGGTCACCTAACGTTTCAGTTTGGTACTTCCAACCATCCCAGTCAGATTCATCCTGACCATCTTCAATAGAAATAATAGGGTACTGATCACACAGTTCGGCTAAAAAGTCACTAAAACCCTGCGCCGAATACACCTTTCCCTCTCCCGAAAGATCATATTGGCCATCTCGGTAGAATTCAGACGCAGCACAATCTAACGCTAACGTCACATCTGATCCCAACTCATAGCCAGCGGCCTCAGTAGCCTCTTGAATAACCGCAAGAGCCTCGGCGTTAGAAGAAAGATTGGGGGCAAAGCCACCCTCATCACCAACTGCGGTATTCAGTCCTTTACGGCTAAGTACCTTTTTCAACGAATGGAAAATTTCAGCACCCACCTGCAGGGCTTCAGAGAAGGTTTTTGCGGATACCGGCTGAACCATAAACTCTTGAATATCAACATTGTTGTCAGCATGCTCTCCACCATTAATAATATTCATCATGGGCACCGGCATACTGTAAACACCTGGGGTGTTATTGAGTTCCGCAATATGTGCATAAAGAGGCATTTTCTTATCTTGAGCAGCCGCTTTTGCCGCAGCCAAAGATACAGCCAAGATCGCGTTAGCGCCTAAAACCGCCTTATTGTCAGTTCCATCGGCATCAATCATCATTTGATCAAGCATACGCTGATCAGCGGCAGAGCAATCAATAAGTAAAGCTCTGATCGTAGTATTAACATTATTTACCGCGGTGAGCACACCCTTGCCAAGATAACGATCTTTGTCTCCATCTCGAAGTTCTAGCGCCTCTCTTGACCCAGTTGATGCACCTGAAGGAGAGCAGGCAGTACCTACAATCCCATTGTCTAATATTACATCTGCCTGGATGGTAGGGTTTCCTCTTGAATCCAGTACTTCAAAAGCGCGAATGTCAGCAATCTTAGCCATAGTGGTGTCTCTCCATTGATTCTAGCTATGTCCCTATAATAGAGACGGTAATTTATAATTTTGCGGATCCGCAATAAGGTAAAAAGTCGTCAGCTCTTATTAAAGTATACCCAAGTCGCACTGGGACTTTGTTAAGTCATCGAACGCTTTCATTTGCATCAAGAAAGGCTCTAATTTATCTAACGGTAAGGCACTAGGGCCATCACATTTGGCACGATCTGGATCTGGGTGCGCCTCCAAAAAAAGCCCCGCTATGCCAACGGAAATACCTGCCCTACCGAGCTCGGCTACCTGGTGTCTACGACCACCAGATGCTGCACCAAGAGGGTCTCTGCACTGTAATGCGTGAGTCACATCGAAAATCAGTGGCAATCCACCGCTAACCTCTTTCATTGTTCTGAAACCCAGCATGTCGACAACTAAATTATCATATCCCATGCACGTTCCACGCTCGCAAAGCATCACTTTTTGATTGCCACATTCACGAAACTTGTCAACAATATTAGCCATCTGCCCAGGACTCAAAAATTGAGGTTTTTTGACATTAATTACCGCATCAGTAGCCGCCATTGCTGCCACCAGATCGGTTTGACGTGCCAAAAAAGCCGGTAACTGAATGACATCGCAAACTTCAGCTACGGGCGCAGCCTGGCTCACCTCATGCACATCAGTAATGACTGGGACATTGAACGTTGATTTTATCTCAGCAAAGATTTTCAAACCTTCATCTAGGCCAAGGCCCCTAAAAGATTGAATTGAGGAACGATTAGCCTTGTCAAACGAGGCTTTAAATACATAGGGAATACCAATCTTCTCGGTAACCGTTACATAGGCCTCGGCAACGCGCATAGCCATATCTCGAGATTCAAAAACATTGATGCCCCCAAACAAGGTCATAGGCGCATCATTGCTAACTTCGATTTCGCCTACTTGGATCGCTTTAGAAGACATAATTTAACTCCTAGTTGGCATTCTTATGTTGCTGATACGCGGTGGCAGCATCGATAAAGCTTGAAAATAGTGGATGACCATCTCTAGGTGTCGACGTAAACTCTGGATGGAACTGACTAGCAAAGAACCATCTATGACCAGGTAACTCAATAGTCTCCACCAACGTTTTATCAAACGATAATCCGCCAACAACTAACCCGGCATCTTTCAACTGAGGTAGAAAATTATTATTTACTTCAAATCGATGACGGTGTCGTTCTTTAATCTGATCATCTCCGTAGATCTCTTTTGCATTAGAACCCGCTACAAGATGACAAACTTGAGACCCAAGACGCATAGTCCCGCCAAGATCAGAATCCGCGCTACGCAATTCTTTGTTACCCTCTTGGTCAATCCATTCTTCAATTAACCCGACCACTGGATAGTCAGTTGATGCGTCAAATTCAGTGCTGTTGGCGCTCTTTAGACCGCAAACATTTCTAGCGTACTCAATCAC
The DNA here is from genome assembly GCA_937911225.1 of uncultured Cellvibrionales bacterium. Lineage (GTDB taxonomy): Bacteria > Pseudomonadota > Gammaproteobacteria > Pseudomonadales > Porticoccaceae > HTCC2207. Next base: position 36,999 of record CALDQM010000150.1, on the reverse strand, counting down.
TGCTATTTGCATACCCAGACAAATACCTAAATACGGGATATCATTTTCACGTGCCACTTTAACCGCATAAATTTTGCCTTCGATACCACGGGCCCCAAATCCACCAGGCACTAAAATAGCATCCACACCATCAAGCAATTCATGATTATTCTGCAACTTTTCAGAGTCAATATAACGGATCTTTACTTTAGTTTTGTTATGAATACCGGCATGCACCAACGCTTCAGTCAACGATTTATAGGCGTCTAGTAAGTCCATGTATTTGCCGACCATACCGACCGTCACTTGGCCGTCTGAAAGCATTTGGTTGGCAACAACGTTGTCCCACTGGTGTAAGTCCGCGACCGGCCTGTCAATATTAAATCGATCTAAAACAAACTGATCCAGACCCCATTCATGAAGCATTCTAGGGATTTTATAGACCGTCGACGCATCCATAACTGGCACTACGGCCCGTTCTTCTACGTTAGTAAATAATGAAATTTTCTTGCGCTGTTCTTCTTCTATCATAACCTCAGAACGGCAGAGTAATACGTCCGGCTGCAGACCGAGCGAGCGCATTTCTTTTACTGAATGCTGAGTTGGTTTGGTTTTAGTTTCTCCCGCCGTTGCTATGTAGGGTACGAGGGTAAGGTGTATCAATAAAGAATTCTGATAACCGAGCTCACCTCTCATCTGTCGGACTGCCTCTAGAAACGGTTGTGATTCAATATCACCGACTGTTCCACCAATTTCTACAACGGCAATATCATGATCACCCGCACCTGCAACAATACGACGTTTTATCTCATCAGTGACATGGGGGATAACCTGAACCGTACCACCTAAAAAGTCTCCCCTCCGCTCACGCTTAAGAATCGTCTCATACACCTGACCAGTGGTGAAGTTGTTATTTTGTGTCATCTTGGCACGCAAAAATCTTTCATAGTGTCCAAGATCTAAATCAGTTTCCGCACCATCCTCAGTCACATAAACCTCACCATGCTGATGAGGGCTCATGGTCCCCGGGTCAACATTTAGGTATGGGTCAAGCTTGAGCATGGTTACATCAAGACCTCGGGCTTCTAAAACGGCGCCAAGCGAGGCTGCTGCAATGCCCTTGCCCAAAGAAGAAACAACACCACCAGTAACAAAAATAAAACGTGTCATAAGGACCCTGTACAGATCAGAATTTAAGAGAGATAGGTATCTTTTGGAGTTCGTTTGGTCATGAGATTGACCAACGACCATCCTAGTCAAGATGGTGAAGTAGATTAACAGAAAGGCTCCTGCGATTCTACAAAGAGTTATCGTGCCATTGGAATTTAATGCCTACTTCTTCCGGCTTGACCTGACAACCTTCACAGATCCAAAGGTCTGCTACCGCGACAATCTGCTGATCTAAAAGGATTAGCGGAACTCGGTCTCGCCACCAGGGCTCCAAACCAAACTCTTGAAGGCATTTTTTCAGACTGTTAGAGCGCGACCGCCCCACTGGATGACAATGTTCACCGCCCTGGCGATTAGCTATTCTAAATGCTTTATTCTCTGGTATACGCAAGCCCTCACCCAGTGTCGGCTCAGTTACTAATTGCATGCCACCACCAAGGTTTATGGCATCCCTATCCTGCAAAGATAGGTCTAGCGGTTGCTCAACTAGCTGACTAACAAGTTTGTTGGAATCTAACATATATAAACGGCCGTCATACCGACGGTATTCACTGTCGCCGCAAATTACTTTGGGCGAAGCATCAACCCGAGATTCAATAACGGAATTAATGATTTCATCGATAATTCTGCGACTAGGTGTTTGCCGATGTTGGGTTTCAGCCCAGTGTCGCAACACATTTTTTTGTCTAACCTCGCTTAACTTATTAAAGCTATCGATGAGGAGAGACACTCCGCCTCTCTCCGACCTTGATTGCAATGACATAATATCTTGACTAGCTAGATCTCTGCAGAGCTCTGTACTGTCCCGGCTTATTGCCGACACACCACTTAAGCGCTTTCGGTAGTCCGGCCAACGTTCAGATAGGATTGGAATTAAACGGTTGCGCAAAAAGTTGCGGTCATAGTCGTTGCAGCTATTACTTTTATCCTCCACCCATTCAATACTATTGGCTAAAGCATATGTCTTTAGCTCGTCTTTAGCCCATGTCAGTAGCGGCCTATATAAGGTCCCAGCACCAATTGATCGCGTCACTGGTATACCCGATAAACCAAGAGGACCAGAACTTCGCATTAGCCGATACAGTAACGTCTCAATCTGGTCATCTTGGTGATGGCCAAGTAGCAAAATACCCTGTTGATGCAACAGCTTCTCAAAAACATCATATCTAACTTGTCTAGCAGCAGCCTCAGGCCCACTACCATTGTGCTCAACATTAACGTTTTCACTATGACAGGTAATCCCTCTCACTTGACAAAAGAGCTCCGCATGCGCCTGCCACTGCGATGCCTTGGGAGACAAACCATGATTAATATGAACGGCTGTTATCCTGTCCGAGGGAATGGTTTGGATTAACATATCTAGTAAAACTGACGAGTCCAACCCCCCACTAAATCCAACTAAAACTTGCGGTGCGCTAAGAAGCTCGGACCGTAAGCCTCCAAAAGCTCTTTGAGCCGTTAGTGTTTTGTCTCTAGGCATCGTTTTCACACTGGTTGTTACTGCGCTGTTCCTCAGTGAACTGCCTGAACTGATGCCGAGTCAATAAAGTACACGTTTCAGTCGCCTGATCAAATGTAATTAATACATCACCACGCGCTAACTGACTCTCAACCTGTTTGATTTTACTCTGCAGACTTATCTCCTGAACGCCATAATCAGTACCTTCACGGAGGATATATTCCTCAATTACTGCATTAAGCGTATCGTCAGTTAGACGTTCAGAAGGGATTTCAATCACTGATTTGGTTTCCGAAATCTCAACGTCATCCGATCACTTTCACCAATCGCTAAATAACGGTCCCGATCTTGGTCCCCTAACCTCAAACTTGGTGGCAGAGTCCATACGCCCTTAGGATGATTGGCAGTGTCTTTTTCATTAGCATTCACTTCAGATGATGCCTCTAAAATAAATCCAGCGCCGCGAGCAAGCTCGATGACATAATCTTGAGTCATATAGCCACTTTTTTTCATCGTCGCTTTATCCGTCCCGTCCGGCGCACGATGCTCTACAACACCGAGCATACCCCCTGGTTTTAATGCGCTAAAAAATAGCTCGAACGATGACGCTTCAGTACTTGAACTCATCCAATTATGGACATTTCGAAAGGTAACGACCGCGTCCACGGATGAGGTTTCAGCAGACAATTTCTTAGCCGACGCATCGAATACATGCATTTTGACGTTCCCATACAGCTCTGGTGCAGCGGCCATTTTGGCAGCAAACTTACTTTGTGAGTTTCGATAATACGCTCGATCTGATTGCGGGTCATAGTGTCCGGCGAGTAAATTTCCAGTAACATACTGAGCTAGAACTTCCGTATACCAACCACCCCCTGGGGATATTTCCAAAACGTCCATCTGCGGAGTAATTCCGAAAAACGCCAGTGTTGCCATCGGATGGCGATATTGATCTCTTGATGTATCTCGCTCTGCAATAGCGATTCCAGAAATGGTCACTAACATTGTTAAAAGTGTCGCTTTTAGTACATTTTTTTTATTAAATCCCATGTTTAATATCTCCTTTTTGAAAATTCTGATTTAACGAATAACGCCATTTTTACCATAATATAAAACTTAAGAACACCGTGCGCAACTTAGGTCAAAAGTGCCCAGCTACAGAGTGAACAACGCTAGGCTCTGGACTAGTCTGGCTAGGAAAAAGCGGCGCAAATTGCGCCGAATTCCAAACCCTAAGCCTCAAAAGGTGCAAGATCTCCTGGCGTGCGGAGCATCTTGTTCACTTCATCCAAATGTAATTCCTCCAGATGGATCATCTGCCGAGCATATTCTTCGAGTACCACCGACTCGCCATCAACAAGCTCTAGCAGCTCATAATATACTGCGGCAGTGACCGATTCATGCTCTAAACTCTCTCGAAGTATATCGCCAGTATCATGCTTTTCAGTTTCTAATAGAGCGCCGATCTTTAAAGAAGGATGACCGCCCAGCATAGTAACAAGTTCACCCGCCTTGGTAGCGTGATCAAGTCCCTCTTGAGCATTAGCTTTTAACCAAGAGACTATTGGAATACGATTGTAACCATAAATCATCAATGAATAGTGGGTATAGCGGACAACTCCTGATAACTCTAACTCCATAATTTTATTGAGTATCTTTATTGCCTTTTGTTGATCAAAATTTTTCATTTACATCTCCTTTCACGATATCACCTGAGATCGGCGATAAGTTAAGTTTACTACCTAGCAGGCTACTGCAATACACTATAGACGATAGCCTTGATTGATTAGAGGTACAATCTCTAAATGATGTAAAATTAATTTTATCCATACAACTTTACAGAAGAATCTACATGCTCGATATTGTTCTTTATGAACCCGAAATACCACCAAATACTGGAAATATTATTCGGCTTTGCGCTAATACAGGCTTTAGATTACATCTCATTAAACCGCTTGGGTTTGAGTTAGATGACAAGAGATTAAGACGAGCCGGCCTGGACTACAATGAATTTCAGGATTTACGTATTCATCAGGACTGGCATGCTTATCTAGAGTCAGTGAATCCAAAAAATATTTATGCATTGAGCACTAAAGGAACAAATAATTATTCTTCGATAAATTATCAGCCTAATGACACTCTTCTTTTCGGGCCAGAAACAAGAGGTCTTCCCGAACATATAATGAATTCCATTGGCGCTAATAATATTCTACGCCTACCTATGCAGGCCAGTAGCCGCAGTCTTAATCTGTCAAATACAGTTGCCATCGTGACGTATGAAGCATGGAAGAAAATTGGATATATAGGGAGTATTTAAATAAAATATACCTTGATGTTTTTATAATTCAAAAACTGCGAGTATCATGTACGCTGGTGATCTTAGCGGCTAACTAGATCACCTAAATACTCAACAACAGTCCACTAAGACTTCGCGAGATACACAATAGATGACAGTAAAGATCGGTTTATTCTACGGGAGTACTACTTGCTATACCGAAATGGCGGGTGAGAAAATCCGTGACGAGATAAATTCTAAATTTGGTGACGACACAGTAAGCCTGCATGATGTTGCTATGGATCCGGTACAGCGGATGACCGAATATAAATATTTAATTCTTGGTATTCCAACGTGGGATTTTGGTGAGTTACAAGAAGACTGGGATGCAAACTGGGATGCAATTGATACGCTCGACCTCACTGGAATAAAAGTTGCGGTTTACGGGTTAGGTGATCAAGTTGGTTACCCCGAGTGGTTTCAAGATGCACTAGGATACCTTTCAGCTAAAACCATCGTTCAAGGCGCAACTGCAGTAGGATCCTGGCCTAATCAAGGTTTCGAATTTACGGGATCCAAAGCATTGAATGCCGAGGAGACAATGTTTGTTGGGTTGCCATTAGACGATGAAAACCAGCGGGATTTAGCCGATATTTATATTTCAAAATGGTGTGACCAAATCATGCGTGAGTTTGGCTTAAAGTAGTGGAACTTGCACCTGCAGACATCGAATGGCGACAAGGAATTCCGTATTCCCTAGAGTATGGAGAATTCTATTGGTCTCCGTCCAACGGTCTTGAAAAAAGTGCCTATGTTTTTTTACAAAAAAACAACTTGCCATTACGCTGGGAAAAACTAAGTACTAATGATCACTCGTTTAGCATTGCAGAGACGGGGTTCGGCGCCGGACTTAACTTTCTTAACTGTTGTGAACTTTGGCTAAAAACTGCGCCAAATCACTGCACATTAAATTATTTTTCGTCGGAATCATCACCTTTGACTAAGGCAGATTTAGAAAAAGCTCTTTGTCAGTGGCCATCCATAAGTGCTCACAGCCAACAGCTTATCGAGCATTATCCTCCTGCAGTCAGGGGCTTTCATCATATCGAACTATATGGAGGCCGTATCACTCTGTGTCTTATGCTCGGTGATGCTCAAGTAATGTTCAGTGAGCTTGGCGAAAGTATCGATCAAAGAAACTCTTTTTATAACAGAAAAGCCATAGATGTCTGGTTTATTGATGGCTTTTCTCCCGAGAAAAACCCCGCGATGTGGGGGAGCGATTTATGTAAAACTATTGCTAACTTGTCATCAACCGAAACAACGTTAACTGCCTGTAGTAACCTAACGCAAGTAGTAAAAAGTTTCGTTGCATCGGGATTTAGCGTCGCTTATGACGATGAGCTTACCCGTAAATATCAAATGATTAGCGCTACATTTAAAGCTCACAGTGCTGATTCCAAAGACTTTAAGCATAGTGCCCGCGGCGCTAACCAGTGGCACCTTAATCATGCGCCAAACCGCCCTTTGAGCCAGCAACCGAGCGTCACCATCATCGGTGCTGGAATTGCCGGCTGCACGACTGCCGCGGCTCTGTCCAAACGTGGTTATAAGGTGACCATGATTGATCGGCATGCCACAGCTGGACAGGAAGCTTCCGGGAACCAGCAAGCTATTATTTATCCCAAACTATCTGTGCGAGATGACCCTCTGCCACGGATTAATCTCGCGGCCATAACACTTGCTAGTCGATACTATCAAGAGTTTTGGGCTCACGGCTTGGGTCAACAGTGCGGTGTATTAGTTATTCCCGAAGATGAAAATCAACGCTATCAATTTGAGCAGCTTGGTGAGCATTTTCAGCATCAAAAAACGCTGGTGAGACTTGTCGATAACCGAGAAATGCTTGATATCGCCGGCATACCGTTAGATGCCTCAAAAGGTCTGTACTTTTCTGAGCTTGGGTGGCTTCCGCCTGCAAGTGTTTGCCAACAACTTCTCAAGACTCATAATATCTCCATCATAAAAGGCGATGTAGCTCGTCTCTTTAGAAATTCAGTATCGGGACACTGGGAACTATTTGACGGGCAAGAACAGCAGTTAATGCACTCCGATATAGTAGTTATTGCCAATGCCTATGACTGTGAAAAATTGGAACAAACAGAATTTTTAGGCATTACCAAACTGCGCGGTCAAGTCACCGAATTACCCATTACTAGCGATAGCCTCGCTCTAAAAACGGTCATCTGTGGTGAAGGCTACATAGCGCCCCCCAACCAAGGCAGCCATGGGTGTGGAGCGACCTACAATAAAACTATTGATAGCAAGGAACTCAGAATTCAAGACCATCAAACTAACCTTGACCAGATAGCGAAAACAGATCAAGGTATCCGAAGAGCGCTAGGCACTGTCGAATTAGATAAGCTCAATGGCCGAGCCAATTTTCGCTGCACCACAAGAGATTATTTGCCGATTGTTGGGCCAGTTCCAGATGTCTCTACCATGCTTGAGACCTATAAATTTTTGCGTTCTGATGCACGTAAAAATTCTCCTGCGATGGGCACTTATCATCCAAATCTCTATGTTAATTGTGGGATGGGTTCTCGCGGATTGGGCTACGCTCCTTTGACAGCTGAGATCCTTGCGGCGGAAATTCATCAGCAACTAGGGCCTTTAGAGAGAGAATTACGTCAAGCAATGCATCCATCAAGATTTTTAATACGTGATCTAAAGAAGAAGCGTATTTAAATCAAGGATATGTCTCTGAAAATTTATTTCGAAGCTGACTGGGGATAGATGCGGACGTATTTACTAACTTCTTACAACACAGAAGCTTTTACCGCAGCGCCTAACTGGTTTATATAATTATGCCTCGCAACTTAAGTGCTCTCCGAGCAGCCTGCCGACAGCTTTGGCGGATGCGACGCGAAGATTTAGCCCCTGATGCGCGACACCATCAAAAAAGGGAAGTAGCTCTTTAAAGTAGGCATCAGTCTTGATTAAATTGAGTTTCCAGGCCTAGCAGCAGTCCTCGCTTACAGCTTTCATTACTGCCAGCGAGGTCACCAATCTCCTCCAAAACCTCAGATAGCTTCAAGAAAAGATAAGGACTAGGTTGAAGCGCCACTGCACTAGAAAAATAATCCTTAGCTTTCCCCCAGAACTTGGCTTGGCAACAAATATTGCCAAGAGCAGTTAACAAAACGATGTCCTGCGGATTTTTAATCAACCATTTTTCTGCCATCAAAAGCTGTTTTGCTGGTACTGAGCTTGAAGCCTCTCCCAAACGACGAACTAACTCTGTATTCCATTGGCTATTAAGACTCTTAACCAGCAATATGACTAACTTATCATCATTATTAACTAGCCGTAGCGCGTCGAAATAACCACACATGATTTCGTGATTTTGCCGTAATCTCCTGGGGATTAATTCCCATAAATCGCCAACCTGGTCCCTCTTTTCTTGATCAGTGAAATCAATATTTAATTGGAAACTACTCAATAAATTTACATATACATCTATTTCAAGCGCCTCCAAATCAGTTGAGTTAAGCGCATTAAATCGACGTAAATCAGCAAGTATTTTCTGTAAAGATGACCAATCTTCAGTCAAATAATAAAGATCTGCTAATAGACGTAGTACGCCGCGATCATCAGGCTTTTTTTCTGCAATTGGCAGCAAGAACTGAAGTGCCTGAGTGAATTGCTCTTCGCCCAGTAATATCTCAGCAAAAGCCTTATCGGCTAATAGTTTAGCGCGGGGTTGAGTCTCTCTAAGGCGCTCTAACAAATTATGAGCATCGTCTATCTGATGGTTTTCGGCAGCCGCACGCGCTGCAAATAATAGATTCACGTCAGGCATTGATGATTGGGCAGCGGAATCCGCCAACAATTCGCTCGATTTTCCCCAGTCATTATCGGCAAAAAGAATAAGTCCTTGAGCTGTTTTATTAAGGTGTCTAGCTCTATTTCTTGTCGACCACCACTGCCGAAAACCACCGACTTGCGACAGCCACTTGAATACCAAAATCAACCAGACAAAAATACCTGTCAAGAGCAGATATAACATCAAACCAACCCAAGCCGTCATTTCAACAGTAACGTCGTTAATACTGAGTAATAAATATCCACTGTCACGCTGCATTAACCAAACACTTGAGGCGCCAAAAAGTAGCGCAATAACCGAAATAACGAGTAACTTTCTCATGGCTAATCCACGGCCTCTATTTTCACTACCTCTGTAGTTTCTTCAACCAGGTTACTTTTTCGAACAATTATGAATGCCTCAAGTGCATTAACAGATCCGTCAATCAGCGGCAATTCTTGGATGACCTGCTCTGTACTAAGGCTTATCAAGCGGTCTTTTATCACCTCAACCGAACTGTTCATTTGAAAATATTGCATTAGCCATTGCTCCGCGCGCTTAAGACTGATGTCATAGATGCTCTGTTGCTCACGTAATGCCGCATTGGCGGCCTGCTGGAGCAGAAGCCTTAAGTTGTTGCGGACAACACTCTCCTCGCTGGAAGAAAGAACTTGCTCAATCGGTTTAAGGCGCTGCTTAACTTGAATAAGTTGACCCAAAGATTGAGTAAACTCATCTACCAAAGAAGACCAACGCTGCGATAACGACGGTTCAATAACCGAGTCAGTTAAATCGTTACTATCTGAATCTTGAGTGCTAACTAACGGATGCGCTGAGAGTTGGATCATTGGCAACTGACCAATCTGCTCTGCGAGTGTATTTAACTCTAAAACGATGCCCTGAATATCAATTTCACCAGCTAGTCTCAGTGCGGCTATATCTGTAGCTATAGCCGCTCGAACCGCTAGCATCCCCCCTTCATTGATTTCAACTAAAATTGAGTCTGCTTTTTGTAATAACGCCAATGGATTTCTTGTACTGCGCTCGGTTTGTAACCGCTGACTGGCTAAACGCGCCAAATAAGCAGCTTCTGACAGAAACCAATCACTGCGTGTGGTTGAGCCTAACTCAGTAATTCGCGCACCCTGAGCATTAACTTGTAACTGTAAATTAATGACTCGCTGAGATAGATTTTTACTTGTCTCTACTTGCTCAAGTATCCGATTAGTGTCTTTGATGTACTGCCTGTTAGCCTGCTGTACCTGCTCATCCAACACGATATTCAAACTTGCTATTCTCTCTACCTCAGTCTGAAGAAGCTGCCATTTCTGCCACCCAAACCAACTTGCTGCCATGACTACTACTAGCCCTGTTAATCCAAGTAATAACCAAAAATAAGCGGCCGCACCGGGCGTTTTAAGTGTCGACGGCTTTGCTTTAACGTTCACCTCTGATGTTGGATTTTCGAGGGCTTTAGCATTCTCATCCGATTCAGACATTTTCATACCCCCCATTAATCATCGACTGTAATTACTCTTTTGGGTTTATTTGCTCAAATTACTGGTTTCAATATTCTGCTGTAATGCCTTTACCATCAACTCAGGTAGCGCATTCTCAGCCACCAGTACAGAACCATAACCCAAATTATAAGCTATTTCCGCTACTCTTTGGCTAGGCACAAGGACCGAAAAAAGATTACCCTTTACAAAATGCTCAAGATTTTTCAATGGTCCCATGGCTTCCAGTAACTCTCCGCTATGAGCAATTAAAAAGTCGGTCTCAGCAAGCTGTTGGTACGCTAACTGGAGCTTTTCGTTGTTTCTAACTCTGCGATAAATGTCGCAATATTCTACTCGAGCACCGCGTGCGTTAAGCTCTTGCCCAAGTAGTTCGCGTCCCGTACCACCTCGAAAAATAACGACTGACTTATTTTTTATGTCTTGAAGTGCAGACATTTCTAGCAAACCCTCTGAACTTGCCTTTGTGCCTGGACACTGAACTTTGTGGACATAGCTCTTCATAAATGACGCTGTTTGTCGTCCAATAGCAAAATAATCAATCTTTGTCGGTAGCATAGGCCAGTATTCGTCTAATCGTTGCATAGCAATTTGGCCTGCATGCACACTCACAAAAATAGCGATATCAAATTCATCAAAAGACAATATTTGCTCCGTGACTTTTGAGCTTTCGATGGTCGGCTCAATATCAATCACTGGGATATGCACTACCTTGGCATGAGCTTCAGATACAAGTTGTAAAAACTCATCATGATCTCTGCGCGAACGAATCACTAACAAACGTTTACCGGACAATCTATTAAACGCCATAAATCTCAGCCAGTAGCTTTCCAGCGCCTTGCGAAAGCAAATCTTTAGCCACCTGAATACCTAGTTCTTCGGGAGTATCCGCATCACCTGAAGAATGTGCCCGCAGTATACGCTTGCCATCAATGCTACCCACTAACCCTCTCAGATTGACCGTTGTGCCATTATTACTAAGCGTTGCAAAGCAGGCGATAGGGACCTGGCAGCCACCTTGAAGGTGCTTGTTAGCGGCCCGTTCTGCGCGGACACAAATGGCAGATTCACGGTGATGTAACGGTGCTATTAATTCCTGAATCAATGCATCATCGCTGCGGCATTCAATGCCAACCGCACCCTGTCCACCCGCTGGCAAAGAAATACTAGAGGTTAGTCTTTGTGTAATTCGATCCGCCATATCCAGACGCATCAAACCAGCAGAGGCTAAGATAATCGCGTCATACTGACCGTCATCCAATTTGGACAACCTAGTATTCACGTTACCGCGCAACTCTTTTACTCGTAACTTGGGAAAGTGCGCAAGAACCTGGCACTGACGACGAAGGCTTGAGGTCCCGATGACTGCGTTTTCTGGCAACTCGTTTAGCGCTGCAAAGTGATTGGAGACAAAGGCATCAGAGGAATCTTCTCGCTCACAAATCACTGACAAACATAGTCCCTCAGGAAATTCCATCGGAACATCCTTCATTGAATGAACTGCAATGTCAGCAAAACCCTCAAGCATCGAGGTCTCAAGCTCTTTGACAAAGAGACCTTTGCCACCGATTTTTGCCAATGGCGTATCGAGTAATTTATCCCCTTTTGTCGTCATAGTGACCAGCTCAATATTTAACTGAGGGTGATGGCGCTGCAGTTGGGTCTTCACAAATTCAGCTTGCCATAACGCCAGAGGGCTTTTTCGAGTTGCTATACGAAGCGTACCGGTCATTTAATCGGCTCATATCAGTAAGGTGCTCCATTATCGACGATTTCGCAACTTTTGTCAGAGATCAATAGTAATTAGATATTCTTGGTTGATATTCATCTGTTGGTCAATGCGGATTTTTAGAATATACCTAAGTTTTGAGTTATTGCGCTAATGATTGGCTATAATCGTGTTCCTCAGTTTATTAATTAGGCAACAGTTCTATGAGCACTTCTAAAAAGTCGGCAACTGACAAAACGCAAAACACCCCGATTAACCAGTCATGGGGTGGTCGATTTAATGAACCAGTTGATGCATTCGTTGCCCGCTTTACAGCTTCAGTAGACTTTGATCAACGCCTGTTTAAGCACGATATTCGCGGCTCTATCGCTCATGCCTGGATGCTATCACATGTAGGCGTGCTTACCGAGACTGAAGCACAGACGATCACAGATGGATTGGAGGCTATTGCTAGCGAGATTGAAACTGGAAATTTTATCTGGTCAATTGCCCTTGAAGATGTCCACATGAATATTGAAGCCGCACTGACAGCTAAAATAGGTGACGTAGGTAAAAAATTACATACCGGCCGATCTAGAAATGATCAAGTGGCCACTGATATACGACTATGGTTGCGAGATGAAATTGATGCTATCGCGTTGCTTTTAAGTGCACTACAGACAGGTATGATTGAGCTAGCATCGACTGAAAGCGATACTATTATGCCCGGTTTTACTCATCTGCAAACTGCTCAGCCAGTCACTTTTGGCCATCACCTTTTGGCATGGAATGAAATGCTAGAACGCGACTTTAGCCGCCTAAAGGACTGCCGTAAGCGTCTGAATCATTGCCCTCTGGGCGCCGCTGCGCTGGCGGGCACCACCTATCCAATTAATCGTAATCACACATCAACTAGCTTGAATTTTGATAGACCAACTGAAAATTCGTTAGACTCAGTCAGTGACAGAGACTTTGCAATTGAATTTTGCGCCTTCGCCAGCATCCTACTTACCCATATGTCACGAATGTCGGAAGAACTAATTCTTTGGACCTCAGCGCAATTCCAATTTATTAATCTACCGGATAGATTTTGTACTGGATCATCTATTATGCCTCAAAAGAAAAACCCTGATGTACCTGAGTTGGTCCGCGGTAAAACAGGCAGAGTTAATGGACATCTTGTCTCTCTTTTAACACTTATGAAGTCTCAGCCATTGGCATACAATAAAGACAATCAAGAAGATAAAGAGCCCTTATTTGATACCGTTGATACCGTTCGTGACTGTCTTCGTGCGTTCGCTGATATGGTGCCTGCTATTGAGGCAAATAAGGCTGAAATGTATACAGCGGCAAAACGCGGATTCTCTACAGCCACTGATTTAGCTGATTATCTCGTCGGGAACGGCATTCCCTTTCGCGATGCGCATGAGGTTGTTGGCAAGGCAGTTGCTTACGGTATTGCTGAGAGCAAAGACTTGTCGGATATGAGCCTAGAGGAATTAGCGCAATTTTCAGATCAAATAAAAAATGACGTCTTCGCAGTACTAACGCTGGAGGGGTCAGTAGCTGCCCGTGATCATATTGGCGGCACAGCACCGACCCAAGTTAAAGCAGCAGCAGCGCGAGCTTTAGAAAAAGTTGGCAGTCGCTAAGTAAAATCGAAGTGAACTGATTCCGATGATTGTGCTAAGCACGCTGAACTCAACATGGTTGATAACAGCTCACCGGTAACCGTATTGCACCAGCTCTCTTGTTCCTTGCTCTGTAGCGTAAAGTGAAAGCCTCCAGACTGTGCAGCTAGCCAAATCTCTCGCATTGCAGGTTGTCTGGACAGAATAATCTGCGATCCATTTACATCGCACGTTAATGTGAGCATACCGCCACTGTTCTCATAATCAATATCTGCTCCGCTATCATCAATAGTCTCTTCAATAGAGAACATTAGGTCATCGACAATTTGATTAAACTCTGCTTCATTCATTGTTATTCTTCCATACTGATTTTTTGCGGCAAGAGGTGCAGTATAATTGTTTGGTCGTAATCTGCCACTACCGTTATACTTCGACCCCCAACATTAGGAATATAAACATGAAAAGACATATTGCTGGGCTATTGACAATATTGTGTCTTGTTGCGCTTGGTGGGTGTGGCAATAGTGGTGATCTTTATCTCCCTAAAGACACCGCTGAAACCTTTACCGCCGACTCTCAATTTAGAGACAATTAAACGCCTATGCATACCACTATTAGCCGGCAGAACGGCGATCTATTTATGGAAAAGATCGCTCTCTCAGATATTACTCACCAGTTCGGTACGCCTTGCTATGTGTATAGTAAGGGTGCGATTGAGCGCAACTATGAATCTTACGTAACAGCATTAGGTGAGCAGCCCCACTTAGTTTGTTACGCAGTTAAATCTAATTCGAATATTGCCGTATTACAGACTCTCGCGGCTCTAGGTGCCGGTTTTGATATAGTGTCAGTTGGGGAGCTTGAGCGAGTACTAATGGCGGGTGGAGATCCCAGTAAGGTAGTATTTTCCGGTCTTGGTAAGACCCGTCAGGAAATGCGTCGGGCATTGGAGATTGGTATTCACTGCTTTAATGTGGAGTCTGAGTCTGAGCTCGAATTACTCAATAAAATAGCCTCGGAACTCTCAATGAGAGCCCCTGTGTCAATTCGGGTGAATCCAGATGTTAATGCCAACACGCATCCCTATATCTCCACAGGATTAAAAGAAGATAAATTCGGTATTGATATTAATAATGCCTTGGCTGTTTATCAGCATGCTTCCCTAATGGATAACATCCACCTTATTGGTATCGATTGTCATATTGGCTCGCAGTTGACCGAGATAGCGCCGTTTGTTGATGCCATGGATAGACTTCTAATACTCGTTGATCAACTAGGGGCTTTAAAAATAAGTCTAAATCATATTGATATTGGTGGCGGCTTGGGCGTCCGATATCGAGATGAATCTATTCAATCTGTCGATGACTACATGAGCGAATTGTTGCCAAGACTGGCACAACGCAGTGAAACATTAATTTTAGAGCCCGGCCGCTCGATAACAGCAAATGCTGGTGTGCTGCTCACTGAAGTACAATTTATCAAGTCCAATGATCATAAAAACTTTGTCATCGTCGATGCCGCAATGAACGATATGTTAAGGCCATCTTTGTATCAGGCATGGATGGATATACAGCCTATCTCAGACAGTAGTGATCTGGATGAGAAGGTTTATGATGTCGTTGGGCCTGTCTGCGAAAGCGGTGACTTTTTAGGAAAAGAGCGCCCACTTAAAGTAAAAGAAGGTGATCACCTGTGTCTATTCTCTGCAGGTTCCTATGGGTTTGTAATGAGTTCAAACTACAACAGTCGTCCGCGAGCTCCAGAAATCATGGTCGATGCAGATAGTGTTTATCTAATTCGTCAGCGAGAAACCATTCAGGATCTAACGAGAGGAGAGCAGCTTTTACCGGTCAATTGATCGTCTAATAGCTAAAAATTATTATGTGGGTAAAGTTCACTAAGATGCATGGCCTGGGTAATGACTTTGTCGTTATTGATGCTGTGACACAAAACGTCAGCCTCTCAGCAGCGGCAGTAAGACGTGTCGCCGACCGACATTTAGGTATCGGCTGTGATCAAGTACTTATTGTGGAGCCCCCTTCAAGTGCAGATATAGATTTTAACTACAGAATATTTAATAGTGACGGAAGTGAAGTTGAGCAATGTGGCAACGGAGCTCGCTGTTTAGCTCGGTTTGTAAGAGACCGTAAGTTGTCTGGCAAAGAATCCATTCGTGTAAAAACGATGAATCGCGTCATCCGCCTTAGTATCAATAAAGACAACACAATTTCAGTTGATATGGGTATTCCAGAGTTTGAACCTAAAGAATTACCGTTGGACGCTGAACGGAGAGCAGAAAGCTACTCAATTGACTTAGGCGATCAGTCGGTTTTGATTGCCGCAATCTCTATGGGAAATCCTCATGCAGTAATGTTTGTTGAGGATATAGATTCGGCGCCAGTCAGCACTGTTGGACCGCAACTGGAAAATCATTGTCGCTTCCCCAATAAGGTGAATGTTGGTTTTGTAAAAGTAGTGAATCGTCGGCATATTAAACTGCGAGTCCATGAACGCGGCTCAGGAGAGACCCGAGCCTGTGGGTCTGGCGCATGCGCGGCCGCAGTAGCAACGATTCAAAAAGGACTGGTAGATTCCCCGGTCACCGTTGGACTAACTGGGGGAAATCTAACAATTCATTGGATTGGTGAGGGCCATCCCCTTATTATGAGTGGTGCCGCGATCACTAGCTTTCATGGACAAATCAAGTTATGAGTAAAGATAAATCAACCGATATCAGTGTTAAACAAGTCCGTAGTTTTCTTCGCGACCATCCAACATTTTTGGATGAGAACCCAGATATTCTAGAAACCATGATAGTTCATCACAAGCCTGAGGGTGCAATCTCTCTTGTTGAACGGCAACTATCCGTATTGCGCGCTCGTAATAAAGAAATGCGTGCGCAGCTAGACAGCCTTTACACCATTGCTAATGACAATGAAGCCATGTTTGAAAGGACCAATCGACTAGTCGCAAATCTCCTCAAAGCCAACAATCTCGGCGAACTCGTGCAGTCTCTTTATGATAGCTTGGAAAACGATTATGGTATCGAAGCTTATAGCTTGACGCTGCTTGGTAGTTCGGAAGATCTCCCAAAGAGTTTGGCCAAAATTTCTTCGCAAGACAAAGCTAAGCAAGAAATTCCCTCAGTATTAAGCGGAGTCCGTGCTACCTGCGGTCGTCTAAGTGCCTCAGAAATGAATTTTCTATTTGATGATAGACTAAATATTTTAGGCTCTGCCGCGGCAGTAATATTACGTAATGAAGGAAATTTGGCAATCTTAGCACTCGGCAACAGTGATTCGACTTACTATACTGAAGATATGGGCACAATCTTCCTGGACTATATTGCTGAAATAATGAGTCTACTACTACCAAATCATTTGCATATTAAAAAACTCAACATAGAGTAATTAACGCGTTTTAGGCGCCTTTTTCTTAGTAGTGTTTTTTATTCCTGATCTACGTTTTTTACTCGGGTTTGCTTGCTCGCCATTGCCCGCGCCTTTTTTCTTGGCTGGCTTATTTCGAGCATCGCGCTTACCCCCGTGACCAGAGGAAGATCCGGAGCTAGAGGATCCCTTGCGTTTTTTAATATTTTTATCTCTACTCGGCTGTTCAGCACTTTGATCAGTATCATCAACTAATTCAAAGTCAATTTTACGCTCTTCTAAATTAACTCTCATCAAACCTACTGTTAATTTTTGCCCTAGACGGAAAACTCTACCCGTGCGCTCTCCAATCATGCGGTGCTGAGAGGCTTCATGATAATAGTAATCTTTTGGCAAACCAGTGACATGTATTAAACCTTCAACATACAGATCATCAAGCATTACAAATAATCCAAATCCCGTTACAGCGGTGACTACACCCGTATATTTCTCACCCACGCGATCCATTAGGTATTCACATTTTAACCAATTAACCACATCTCTTGTGGCCTCATCAGCGCGTCGCTCAGTGACTGAAAGATGCTCACCCGTAGCCTCCAATTGCTCCTCTTCATAGGGATAAATAATTTTAGTTGGCAAAGGCTTCGCGCCATCAACCCTGTGAACATTAGAGACCTTTTTACTTCCTCTAATTAAGCTTCTAATCGCACGATGCACCAGTAAATCTGCGTAACGTCGAATAGGCGAGGTAAAATGCGTATACGCTTCAAATGCGAGCCCAAAGTGCCCTAAATTTTCCGGTTGGTAAACTGCCTGACTCATGGAACGCAACATTACTGACTGAATAACCGCAGCGTCATCACGATGTTTACTTGCGCGCAAGACGCGCTGGTAATCTTCAGGTTGCGGGTCTTCGCCACCCCCTAGCCCCATTCCCAGTTCGGCAAGAAACTCTCTGACCGACCCAAGCCGGTCCTCGCTCGGCCCCTCATGCACTCTATATAAAGCCGGGATCTTTATTTTCTCAAGAAACATAGCAGAGCATACATTAGCACAGAGCATACATTCTTCTATTAATCGGTGCGCTGCAGTCCGTTCAACCGGAATGATCTGACTAATTTTCCTCTGCCCATCAAATAAAATTCGTGTTTCCTGAGAATCAAAGTCTATTGCTCCGCGCTTTGCTCTACAGTTGTTTAATACTTGGTATAAATCATTGAGATCGTCAATATGCGGCACAATTGCAGCAAACTGCTTGCGGATACCCGACTTATTTCCCTCATCTTGCTGACTGATAATTTGCGCAACCTGGGAATAGGTCATACGCGCATGAGAGTGCATGACTGCTTCGGAAAATTGATAGCGCGTAATGTTACCCTCGGCACTAATGTGCATTTCACAAACCATACAGAGTCGGTCTTCCGCAGGATTTAAAGAGCAGAGCCCATTAGATAATTTCTCGGGTAGCATTGGCACGACATGGTTAGGGAAATATACTGAATTCCCTCTCTCAAATGCTTCCTGATCTAGTGCTGACCCGACGGCAACGTAGTGAGATACATCAGCGATCGCAACCAGCAATCGCCACCCACCACGAGGTTTTGCTTGACAGAAAACTGCGTCATCAAAGTCTCTAGCATCTTCTCCATCGATGGTAATTAGAGGCGTATCTCTTAAATCAATACGATATTGGGTATCTGTAACCTCGTCTGGAATCTCAGCAGACTCTGCTTGAACTAAGGCACTCCACTGGTGAGGGATGCCATAATTACGGATCGACATCTCAACCTCTAACCCTGGATCAAGATGATCACCCAGTATCTCAGCAATCGCTCCGACCGGCAGATTACTTCGCGACGGCGGTTCCAACACATCAACAACAACAATTTGGCCCGCCTTCGCTTGCCCAGACTTATCAGCAGGTATTAGGATGTCTTGGCTAATTCGAGGATTGTCTGCTCGCACAAAGCAAATGCCACTTTCATTAAAGTAGCGACCAACCAGCTGTTTTGTGTTGCGCTCGACAACATCAACCAAACTTCCCTCAGGCCTACCTCGACGATCTCGGCCCGATATTCTAACAAGAACCACATCACCATCAAACACACGGCGCATTTGCGTACTCGAAAGATAAATATCGTCACCTTCTCCATGTGCAGGTTTTACAAATCCATAACCTTCAGGATGCCCGATGACTCTACCTTTGACTAGACTGAGTTTATCCAAGGTGCCATAACCGTCTCTTCGATTACGAGCAACTTGCCCATCACGTTCCATTGCACGCAAGCGCCGACGCATTGCTTCAATTTGCTCCTCATCATGCAATTTTAATGCGGTACATATTTCTTTATGAGTCAGTGGCCCGACACTTTCACTTAAAAAGTCTAACAAGAACTCCCTACTTGGTACGGGCCGAGAGTAATTATCAGCTTCTCGTGAAGCGAATGGATCTTTAGTCTTTATTTTTTTAGTCATAATTAATTATGGATACGCTTATATAGAAGCAGAATTATAAAATGGCGTCGCAGCCAGCTCAGGAGTCCCTTAGTCTATGTCTTATTTAGTGGGGAGTACAAACAATTATTAGCCGGTTACCTGATCAGGTATCAGCGTTTCATTCATATGCTGTCTCATCTCACTTATCTTATTTAAATTTTCTTTGGTAGATGAACCCCCATGGGAGGCCTTAAATGATAGTGCCATTTCTCTGAATTTTGTCATCCCGTATAGCCCAGATAAACCAAGGAGATCATGTAACCCCTGCTGTAAATTACCGTTACTTAATTGCCTTAGCTGGCGCTCTATTTCATCTAGACATTTATTTAAAGTTTCTTTTAATTCAGCTACCGGAATTAAAGATGACAATATTCCATCCCCTGAAGAATGAGTTATCTGTTCTCTATTCTCTAAGATTGCGAGAATTGAATTTATTAAGAGGGTTTCATTAAATGGCTTTTGCAATACTAACTCTGCGCCAGCCTCTAACATTTTAGCTTCACCATCCCCAGTGATATCAGCAGTTAAGCCGATAACTGGAGGACTTTCTGATGACTGATTTACAATCGCATCACATGCGCTCACACCATCGATTACCGGCATATGCACATCCATCAAGACTACGTCGACATGCAGTAGTCGAGCAATTTCAGTGGCTTCCAATCCGTTATTAGCAACAAGACAGTCAGCACCATAACTTTTTAATAGTTTGACGATCAGTCTCTGTGAGAAGTGATTATCTTCGGCTACCAAAATACTGGATCCACGCAGAACCTCATCGGTAGGCATCACAGCCTTACTATCCAAGTCACTTAGACCGTTGACGGTCGCTTCATACAAACGGCATGTGAAACTGATATCGGACCCTAGGCCGAGAGTACTTTCAATCTCTATCTCTCCATGCATTAAGTTAACTAAGCGTTTACATATTGCCAGGCCAAGACCAGCTCCTCCATAACGCCGATTAATAGATTCATCCTCCTGAAAAAATGCCTCGAATAAAAACGCTTTTTTGTCCTCCGCGATGCCTTTGCCTGAATCTTTAACCGAGCAATGTAATACGCTAACATTTGACTCGGAGGTATCTACTTCTAGATGAACCCAAACCGAACCTTCATCGGTAAATTTAATCGCATTACCCAACAGATTACTGACGACCTGAGCTAGCCGAACAGGGTCGCCACGAACTAAGTTCGGAAGTTCACCTATTACATTCACATGAAGTGACAAATTTTTATCTAACGCAGATTGTTGATGAATGGCAACCACATCATCAAACCATCTCCTTAAATTAAAATTAATTCTTTCAAGTCGAAAGCCGGCAGAATGAGCATTGGAAAATTCTAGAATATCATCAATCATGGTAAGCAGCATGGTTGAAGAAACATCAACTACTCCAAGATACTCATGCCGTTTATCAATATTTTTTTCAGAGGCGACAAGTCGTGAAAAACCAATCACAGCGGTCAGTGGTGTACGCAACTCGTGGCTCATCCTGGCCAAAAACTGATTTTGCGCCTCGGCAACTTCTTCAAGCTCAATGAGAGTGGCATGCAGCTGGGCTGTGGCTCGTGCGATTTCGCTTTCCATTCGAGAGTTAGCCTGCCTGATAGTAATCGCTAACTTGTTAATACCACTAGCTAGCAAGCGTACCTCTTTGGGGCCTTCTTCATCGGCCAGATCATCCAAATTACCAACGGCCATCTTGTTGACCATGGTCTTCAGCCTCTCAATTGGCATAGACACACTCCGGGTGAACCGGATTGACAACCAAGCCGCAACGAAAAGGCTAAAAATAATTACTAATATAGTATTAATTACCTTTTCTTCTTGCCGGCCGGCCAAAAACTGACTATCAATAGCCACTATTATCCAAGCGACCTCAGTCTGAGTGGTCCGCAGATTACTTGTGTCTGCGGGTAGCCGAATCTCTCGGAAAAAATATTGGTGACCCGCATCTACCCAAGGTAAACCAGATTCAAAGTTAGCTAAGGGCGGTATGTTCTGCAAATTGAGACTTCCCAACGCCAACGTCTTTTTCAACGCTATATTGTGAAGCACGATGCCATCAACACCCGCTATATTAAACAGATGATTTGCTTCTTTATTCAGTAAGACAGTATCGTACTCAATAAGTGCATCGCCAGCATGATTGACCAGTTGCTCTATTGCTAATTCACCCATCAAATACTGGAAGTCTTCAATATCCCGACTTTGACTAGATACTATGTAGTAACCAATTAATGAACCAAATGTTAGTAGTGGTATTAATGTCGTGACTACCATCCGAGCGTAAATTCCCGAAAAAAGGGGTTTCCAATAAATCAACACATCACCTTCAGCACTAACAATGTCTGTTTAATGGAAGGCATTATAAGCCTCCATTTTCAGAAAATTGTGTGGCACTAATGATTTCTAACTTCTGCCCGACAAGACCTGCCTGGGTACGATTACTCAAATTTAGAGCGCGCAAGATTGCGCTAACATGGACCTTGATAGTATTCTCGGATAGAAATAGTTCGCGAGCAATAAGTTTATTGGAAAGCCCCTTAGATATAAGTTTTAAAATATCTAACTGACGTTCAGTTAACAACTCTGTTACGCCATCGATACTCGTCTGAAGATCATCTACCGCTCCATCGCTATCCGCGCCTAACGCAAGAAGAACTTCTGGAATATATACGTCGCCAACTAGCACTCTAGAGATAGCCGTGAATAATATTTCTTTAGGTGCAGATTTAGTAACAAATCCCATAGCGCCTATGTCCAGACATTTTCTTATATGCGCAGGCTTCTCTGAAGCGGAAAGGACTATTACGGGAAGGGAAGGATAGGTTTGACATACTGTATCGATAAAATCAAAGCCACCGCCGCCGCCTGGCATAAACAAATCAATTATGGCAAGGTCTATGGAGTCATTAAGCAAGATATCCAAAGCTTTGATCCCGTCGCTAGCGGTACTAACGGTGATATCGCTTAATCCATCTAGCAGAGTTGCTTTTAGCCCAACGCAAACAAAAGCATGATCATCAACTATAAGCGTGTGCATGTTAATAATCCTTTAATGAATTTAAATAATACGTTTAAGAATTAATGTCAATAGACTTACTAAGATAATTTATATTTCAAAAATTCTCTTAATTTTAACTAAGTTTATAGATATTCGTATATTTTATCTATATTACGCGTTAGCTTTATGCAAAAGAGGATTTTTACGTTGGCTAGACGCCAATAGATTGCTTTCTTACAAACAAAAGTAATGGATAGAATACTGGGGAATATTACGGTTTCGTTTTTAAATTAGAATATTGATAAAAAAAAGGCGGCCTCTTGGGCCGCCTTTTTTCCTTAACCGAGCTTTTCTTTAATTCTCGCCGAACGACCAGATCGATCGCGAAGGTAATAAAGCTTAGCGCGCCTGACAGCACCGCGACGCTTCACTTCTATACTGTCCACTAAAGGGCTATAAGTTTGGAAGGTACGTTCTACACCAATTCCATTAGAAATCTTTCTGACAGTAAAAGCTGAATTTAGCTGGCGATTACGCTTAGCTAAAACAACACCTTCAAACGCCTGCAGCCGCTCGCGTGCGCCTTCTTTAACTTTAACCTGCACCACAACGGTATCACCTGGACTAAAGTCTGGTATTGCTTTACTCATCTGCTCTTTCTCAATCGCAGCTATGATTGATGTTTTATTTGACATTTATTGCTCCTCAATTTTCATTGGTTGGTGGAAAACCACCTGATTTAGAGCTCTGTACAGAGAGGATGAACACTATCCTTTGCCATCATCTGTCAGCGCAGTACTACTCTCTTTAATTATGCTCAGCTGCTCGTCATCGAGCGCCAAACCATCCAGTAAATCCGGTCTTCTTAACTGAGTTCGCAACAGAGCCTGCCGCATCCGCCAGTTCTTAATTTTTTTATGGTCTCCCGACAATAGAATCGATGGGACACTCTCTCCACCGTAAACCTCAGGTCGGGTATAATGAGGACAATCCAGCAGACCCTTCGCAAAAGAATCTTGCTCTGCAGAATCCTGATGGCCAAGTACCCCGGGTTTTTGCCTCAGCAGTGCATCGATAAGCACCATTGCCGGGAGCTCTCCACCACTAAGCACATAATCTCCAATAGACCATTCTTCATCTACTTCTAAACCAATCAATCTCTCATCGATACCTTCATACCGACCGGCGATCAAAATTAAACTTTTCTGCTCAGCAAACCCATTCACCGCAGATTGACTTAACACCTTACCTTGTGGAGATAAGTACACAACAGTGGTCTTCTCGTCGATCCATTCCCGAGCAGCGCTGATCGACCTTCGCAAAGGCTCAATCATCATAACCATGCCAGGGCCACCACCGTAGGGTCTGTCATCTACGGTACGGTGCTTGTCTTCGGTAAAGTCTCTAGGATTAAAAAAAGCTAGTTCAACTAAGCCATTTTTCACCGCACGACCACTAATTCCATACTCAGTAACCGCTTCAAACATATCTGGAAACAGGGTAATCAATGCTATTTTCATTAATTTTCACCTCTGTTGACGGATCTACCTTACCTAGAAGTGTGGATCCCAAACTACGTCTATCCTACCCTCAGAGACAGCTACGTTGACTACGAACTCTTTCGAGTAAGGGATCATTCGCTCTTCTCTATCAATACTATCCTTATCACCGATGACTACAAGAACGTCGTTAGCACCGGTCTCAAGTAGAGAATCAACAACACCGAGTCGCGATTCAGTTCCTTGGTCTTGACAAAATACTTGCAGCCCGACCAGTTGATGCCAGTAGTGTTCCGCATTTGTTAACGACGGCAGTAGGTTTTTGGCCACTAAGATATTGTGCTGACACCAAGTTCTAGCTACGTCGCGGTCATCAACACCCTGAAGGTGAACGACTAATCCGTCACCGTGTCTCTTAAAATCATCGGCAACTAATTGCTTCAGCCCCCCAGGCAAATCAATCCACCAAGGTTGATAATCAAATATCGACTCAACGTTTTCAGTATACGAAAAGACCTTAAGCCAACCGCGGATGCCAAAAACGGTCGTTATACGACCGACAACTAGCATTTCCGGAGTACTTGTAGTGCTAGTCATAGGTATATCCTAAACCCACTAAGCTGCTATTTTGGCAGCCTCTTTTAGTAGAGCTGAGACACGATCACTAACCTGTGCCCCTTGACCCTGCCAATATGTAGCGCGTTCTAAATCAACACGCAGCCGCTCTTCCGCTCCACGAGCAACCGGGTTAAAGAACCCTATGCGCTCAATGTACCTAGCGTCACGAGCATTGCGCGAGTCTGAGACTGTTATGTGATAAAAAGGGCGTTTCTTTGCGCCACCACGAGCCAATCTGATTGTAACCATTTGTCAAATCCTGTGTTCGAGAGGCACTATCGCCAAACTCGATGCTTTTTGTTCATGCCACGCACTTAAGCGTAGCTATCCCGGAAAGCGCGGTATGGTACGCCAAAAGCTTTAAAAATGAAACTAATTTAGTCGAAAATAATCTCTGCTAATTGATGCCTTCTTAGACAAGGCTCAGACCTTCTGGGCGTTACTAAAATTTAGGTAGTCCGCCCGGAGGCATTCCCCCGCCGGGTGGCATCATCCCACCCATTCCACGCATCATGTTTTGCATCCCCTTCCCTTTCATTTTCTTCATCATCTTGCTCATTTGCTTATGCTGTTTAAGCAATCGATTAAGATCCTGAATACTTGTCCCTGAGCCAAAGGTAATTCGACGTTTTCGCGAGCCATTTAAAATATCAGGGTTTTGCCTCTCTTTTGGTGTCATAGAGTTGATAATACACTCCATTTGATCAAACTGACTACTTGCTTGATTCTGCTGAGCTAATTGCGCCATATTTCCCATACCCGGCATTTTATCCATCATCCCTGCCATACCACCTAAATTTTTCATCTGCTGCAGCTGATCGCGCAGATCTTCCAAATCAAATCTTTTACCTTTAATAACTTTTTGAGCAAATTTTTCAGCTTTCTTTTTATCAACCTTTCGCTCTACATCTTCTATCAATGAGAGCACGTCACCCATACCAAGAATACGCGATGCGATTCTTTTAGGATGGAACGGTTCTAATGCGTCGGTCTTTTCACCAACGCCTAAAAACTTGATCGGCTTACCAGTGATTTGCCTTACGGACAATGCGGCACCTCCGCGAGCATCACCATCGACCTTGGTCAGTATAATGCCTGTCAACGGCAGAGACTCGTTGAATGCTTTTGCAGTATTAACTGCATCTTGGCCAATCATGGCATCGATCACAAACAGTGTTTCAACAGGATTTGCAGCCGCGTGAATCTGTTTGATTTCCGACATCATTTCGCCATCGACATGCAGGCGACCTGCGGTATCAACAATCAATACATCCATAAACTGAGTTTTTGCAGCCGCTATTGCCGCTGTAACTATGTCAACGGGCTTCTGATTTTCATCGCTTGGAAAAAATACCGCATCCACTTCGTTTGCTAGCGTTTTAAGTTGCTCTATTGCTGCAGGGCGGTAAACGTCGGCCGACACAACCATGATTTTCTTCTTTTCTCGCTCCTTCAGATAACGAGATAGCTTAGCCACTGACGTCGTCTTACCTGCACCTTGCAAACCCGCCATTAAAACTACTGCAGGCGGTTGTGCTGCCAAGTTCAGAGATTCATTTTCCTCTCCCATTACGGCTTCAAGCTCAGCCTGAACAACCTTTAGAAATTGCTGCCCAGGATTGAGACTACTGCCGACCTCTCGACCTAAAGCACGAGTTTTTACCTGCTCAACAAAGCTCTTGACCACAGGTAATGCAACATCGGCTTCCAGCAAAGCCATTCGTACCTCACGCAATGTTTCCTCAATATTTTTTTCACTGAGGCTCGCTTTTCCTGATATTTTTTTCAAACTTAACGTAAGACGGTCGCTTAAACTTTCAAACATTGCCATGCGGAACATTCCTAATTGATTTCTATCAAGCCGCATTATAACAATAATTACGCGGCCCTCTTCACCCCAAGCCATGAATATGCCACACTCGCGGCTACTTGTTAATGATTTAACGTCATGTTTACTTTAATCACTGGTTTTGCAGCTGTTATCCTTTATTTAGGAGGTTTCAGTTACCTACTATTTAAGCTTCTAAAAGAGCCCACTTTTAATACCTCCGGACTACAAACGCTGGCAGCTGGAGCAATAACTTTGCACGGCTTAAGCACGATGCAGTTGCTTTTTGTTGCTGACGGGCTAGATTTGAGTTTATTTAGAATTTTTGTCTTAATCGCCTTTGTGATTAATTTAGTTGTTTTTATCAGCGGCCGCAAGAAGCCATTGCATAGCATGTATCTTTTGCTTTTCCCAATATCTGCATTGAGCTTAATTGCCGCTTTAGAAACTCCTAGCACTAAACCCGCTGTATTAATGTCACCCTACATTCAGGCTCATATAGTAATTTCTATACTCGCCTATAGTTTACTCGCAATTGCTGCCCTACATGCTTTACTCACTGGCTATCAAAATTGGCAACTAAAACACAAAAAGCAAAATTTCTTAATGCGTACATTCCCCCCACTTCAGACAATGGAAGATTTTCTTTTTGAGCTGATTTTGGCCGGTGAAATAATTCTTACGCTATCGTTGATCAGCGGATTTCTTTATTACGATGATTTATTTGATCAAAAACTACTACACAAAGTCACTCTCAGTATCGTCGCCTGGCTGGTTTATGCGGTACTTCTGTGGGGAAGGCACAGTAGAGGTTGGAGAGGAATCAAAGCAATAAGCTGGAGCTGGGTTGGGTTTGTCGCTATTTTAATGGGGTATGTAGGCAGTAAAATCGTACTCGAATTTATCCTCAACTAACATTTAGCTCGCTAATGTTGAATTGTCAGTTGCCAAAACTATCCAAGTGATCCAACATAACTATATTCAATTTTAATGGAAATCAGTCTTGAACGGTTCAGACCCCCTAGTATTATGGGCAACACTTGCAATACTCTTGGTACTTTCAGCTTTTTTCTCCGGTTCAGAAACCGGAATGATGGCCCTAAATCGATACCGACTTCGCCATCAACGCAAAAAAAGTGCTGGCGCTCGTCGAGCAGCGAAATTATTGGCACAACCCGATAGATTGATTGGCCTTATTTTAATCGGCAATAACGCGGTTAACATTTTGGCGGCAATTATTGCCAACATGCTGGCAATCCTTTATGTCGGAGAAGCTGCAGCTCCTTGGGTGGCTACTGCGTCACTAACCATCATGGTATTAGTTTTTTCTGAAGTCACTCCAAAAACTATCGCAGCTCAGAATCCAGAATGGTTTGCTTTTAAAGCAAGCCATATCTTAAAGCCATTGCTGCAATTACTTTCTCCACTTGTATGGATGGTTAATAAGCTAACCAATGGTGTTGTGCTACTACTAGGCTTTGACCCTAACAAAGATCGTGATGACGGATTGGATTCGGAAGAGCTTAAATCGCTGGTAGATTTGTCAGGGCACAAACTATCAACCAGTCATCAGGGTATGCTCAAGGGAATTCTTGATCTGGAAAATGTAACAGTCGAAGACATTATGATCCCAAGAAACGAAGTCCAGGGTCTTGACCTAGAGGACAGTATTAATAGTCTAACTGCGGCCATGCTTGATTCTGAATATTCTAGGCAGCCAATTTATGAGGGTGATATCAATAACATTATTGGTATTTATCACGGGCGTAAGGCAAATCAACTTTTCCGCTCAGGGGACATCAGCCATGATGCAATAAGGTATTTTGCCGAGGAACCCTATTTTATTCCTGAAACTACAAGTCTGACCAATCAGTTACTAAATTTTAAGAATGCGAAAACGCGCTTTGCGATTGTAGTCGATGAGTATGGTGAAGTTCAGGGGCTTGTCACACTTGAAGATATTCTCGAAGAAATTGTCGGAGACTTTACCACCAATACTGCTGACAACGAGGATGAAGTCATCGCTCAGGGTGATGGTAGCTATCTGATTGATGGCGCAGCCACTATTCGAGAAATTAATAAGGCTACGGGCTGGGATCTACCGACAAAAGGACCCAAGACTCTAAATGGTATAGTGTTTGAGCAACTTGAGAGCATTCCAGATGGTAACGTCAGTTTCATTGTCGCGAATTACCGATTTGAAACCGAAGAAATCAATGGTACTTTGGTTAAAAAGGTACGCGTTTCACCCATGAAAAAACCTAGGCAGACTGACGAGTAATCTCTAGTTCTACTATGGAGTACTATCTAGCTTAGCGCGGTGCTCGCAAAGTTTGAGCACCTCTCGCTTTTGATTACCCGACATATTTCGCCACTCGCGAATCTCGTTACTCGTCCTATTACATCCGACGCATACATCGTCTTCATTAAGAGAACATATAGCCGAACAGGGTGAAGTAATATTAAGCTCTGGTGTCATCGCTTAACTTCTCTCAAGTCAGAACGCATGTTAGCGGCTTTTTGAACATACATAGTGGCTCCAGCCAGCAGAAAAGCTCGCATATTTTCATCCGTCTGCCTAATAACCTTACCTGGAGATCCAACGACCATAGATCCATCTGGAATAACTGCGCCTGCTTTAACCAAGGCATTGGCACCAATCAGGCAATCACTTCCAACAATAGCACCATCTAAAATCACCGCTTGAATTCCCACTAGTGTGCGATCCCCGATCTCTCGACAGTGCACCATTGCTTGGTGACCAATAGTCACATCTTCACCTATTTTAAGCGGCTGGCCAGGATCAGCATGCAATACCGCTCCATCTTGTACATTGCTTCGCTTTCCTACTTCAATAACATCGCAGTCACCTCTAATCACAGCATTGAACCAGACACTGGAATCCTCTTTTAGAATGACCTTACCCATGACGTCGGCGCTTGCAGCGATAAATACACTACTATGGATTTGAGGTGTATCTTCACCTATTTGATAAATCATTTGTACCGCCTTTTAGTTATTATTATCTGCAGTGATGTGCGATGGATACTTCAAGTCAATACCTGCATTCAAAGTGGCATTAAGTAAGTCCGTTATCACCTTAAGCGTGAAGCCCCAAATCTTGTAATTGTTATACGTTAGATATGGAAATCGTATCACCCCATCGCCAGTGCCCATCTCTGTTTTAATCTCAAAATATTGATACTGGTCTATATCCAAAAAGATCTTCAATGGTACATTGAAAATAGCGGCCGTCTCAGACGCATCCGCAGTAAGCTCTAGATCATGTAACCCTATAGCTACAAAGGGCGTTACGCTAATCTCTCTGCGCTTTGGTGAAGCTGCAGGCAGTGTAGCGAGAGGTTTTACCGAATTAGGATTAAGACCTATCTCTTCGTTTGCTTCCCTTAGCGCTGTTTGTAGTAAATTGGTGTCTGCGTGATCCCACATGCCGCCTGGAAAAGCCACCTCACCAGGATGACTTTTAAGATGCAAGGCCCGCTGAGTGAGAACAACATGAGGATTATTATCTTCACCATGTAAAATAACGAGCACTGCTGCTGTAGTTAATGTTTTATTTACATCAGGCTGCCGTTTTTTTAACGGAAATTTGATTAACTCATTTGCAATAGTTGTTAGCATTTGTGCATTATACGCAGTCTAAGTTTATTTCTGAGAGTTTCATGAAATTTTGTTCTAGCTGCGGTAACTCTGTTATCCAAAAAATACCTGAAGGCGACAATAGATCTCGCTATGTTTGTGAATCTTGTAATGAGGTCCACTACCAAAACCCTCGCGTGATTGCCGGTATCCTACCGATCTATAAAGATAAGATTCTACTCTGCAAACGCTCAATTGAGCCAAGAGTTGGTTATTGGACTCTGCCTGCTGGTTTTCTGGAGAATGGCGAGTCAACTCTAGAAGGAGCTATGCGAGAATGTTTTGAAGAGTCTTTGGCTAACGTGGTTAATACTGAGCTCTATGCGATATTTGATATCCCACAAATTCATCAAGTGTATATTTTTTACCGAGCAGATTTAGAAAAACCTGTTTTTGGGCCGACCTCGGAATCCTCTGAAGTAGCATTGTTTAGTGAAGCTGAAATTCCTTGGAATGAACTGGCCTTTCCAATGGTAGAGGTGACGCTGGATCATTATTTAGAAGATCGTAAAACGGGACATTTTGACGTTATCAGGGAAGACATAAGGCGCCCTTGGACTAGCAAACACAATCCGTCGAAGAAGTAACTGCTTAGGTCAGTGAGGGACCCGCAGGTCTTACCAACACAGTCGCCTCTGTATTTTGAGCTTCATCCTGCTCTGGCCCTAGCCCAAATTCTAACTCTCGCTTCTGACCTGAGTAGGTCCGAGTTCCTAACAATCCATCCCAAACAGAGAAAATACTTCCAAGATTAGCGTTACTATTCCCAACACTGTGATGAATCTGGTGCTGGGCTGGGCTAATGAATATCTTCTCTAACCGTCCGAATGAAATCCAGATATGTGAATGGCGTAGATTAGCCGCTGCAAAATTAAACATCACTCCAAACATATCAACACCGAGAATCTGCAAGCCTGATAACCGATGTGAGAACAACCAAATAAAGACTCCCGTAATAAAACCAAAGACTACTAATCTTCGACTAAAATACAGAATATGTTCAACTGGGTGTACCCGAAAAATAGTCAAGGGTGTCAATACAGTGGCGCTGTGATGGGTTTTATGGAAATACCACAAAAAATTAAAGCGATGCATGCAAAAGTGCAGTATGAACCTACTTAGATCATCCAATATTAAGAAGGATATACTGAAGATACTCGCAATCCAAAACCACCCAAGATCTAAGTCCGGCGCATCTCCGATGTGTTCCTGCAGAAATCCACCAACTAGCACAGTGACGACCACATGACTGCCAAAAAATGGAATTATCAGTGTTAAGCGCATTATCGTATTAAACGTCAGCAGGAACATGTCGTAGAGGCTAGAGCGTGACAGCCAGTACTTGGGATTAAATAGACGTCGAAGTTGATCTAACGGGTTAAAGCGCCGCTCCTGATGAGCCACAACAAGCGATGCTATGACCAATGCACTGAGCATATATCCCCAAAAGACCCGTTCAGAAGGATCTATGAATTTTTCAGCGGGGGCTGTCAACAGCTCAAGCAAAATCGTCTCCTAGTATCCTAAAACCGATACCTTACTTGGGCAAGTAAAGTACGAGGTAAGTTTGGTCTAGCACCATATGGCCGATGAGAGACAATTGAAGAGTCATCGGTGAGATTTCTAGCCAATATCTTTACATCAACATCTTCATTGATAAACCAGGTCGCGGAGACGTCGACAGTCGTTATATTGTCAGTATGTAAGCCTTCTGTAATATCACCCAATCCAGGGGTTTCACGCATTCCATGCTGATATTTTATTGCCAGATCAAGTGCCCACAAATCACTCTCAAGCCCCATCTGCCATCTACCCGCATGCTTGGGAACATACGGTAACTCATCGCCTTCATTCACAAGACCCCATTGAGAGAATTGGGAGAAAAAAGAACTTTTAAATTTAGATTCAGAATAGGTGTAATTGATCTGAGAAGTTAAGATCATGGTATTACTAAGATCATATTGCCCTTGCCCAGTAACTTCAATACCACTAACTTCGACGTTTCCGCCACTGAACTCTTGTCCCACCTGGCAATCCGAATCTGAGGCTCTACAACGCCCTAATAAGTTGTCATAGTCACTTTTAAATGCAATCACCTCACCCGAAAAATCAGTCGTAGTATAACGAACACCATATTCAACGTTGACGCTTTCTTCTGATTCAGCGCCCGATTGGCCCGGCCCAGAGGGTGAGAACCCCATATAAATCCCCGCTAAGACACCAAGAGAATCCGTTAATTGCCTATAGACTCCAACACCTGGTGTGGTAATCGTTTGGGTATTTTCTGCTAATGTGTCCAACAACTTATTATCAACACTACCACTGATATCTTCATGTCGAACACCAATGTTAAAGGTCCAATCTGACCAAGAGATATCATCAGAAACCGAAATAGCAACAGCTTCAGTTTGCGCGTAGTTATTAGTTTTGAATGGTCTAGGAATTCCGTCAGACAGCATAACCCCTGACGTCATTATATAGCTACGCGTCTGGTGCCGGCGCCTAACATCGTCTTCGTGATAACGCAGACCGATTTTGATCTTATGCTCGGCACCTAAAAGGTCAAAGTTCTGGTTTACATCAAACTGAATCCCTTGAGATGTATATTCACGATCATTGTCAGTGACGTCGATCGTCAGGTCAGAGTAGCTACCGACTACTGAATCCTGTAACCCCTGAAGTGTGCGATAAGCTGACACAAAAGAGGTAGGGTCACGTAATACATCCTGAACTTTTGGCCCATCCATGAAGCCATCAAACTTGTTCCATGACCGATGATATTCATTGAAATATAACTTGGAGGTAAGCTCAAGATCAGTATTGAACGAAATTGAATGGTTTAAATGAATTTGCCGATGTTCAGACTGAAAGCGGTCCAGCTGTGAGGCCGGATATCGTCGGTCAGGGGTCATTGCAAAATCAGCATCGGTAAGGCCAAGATAGGTTTCATCTGCATCCTCGTCCGCAAATCCGATCTTGACGATCAATGTTTGTGGCAACTCTGTTTTCGGTTGCCAACGTACTTTTAGATTAACATCATTACGCGTAAAACCCGTATCACCGGCACCATCAAGCTGTTTAAAGCCGTCACTTCCGTAGCTAAAGCCTTCCAGAAGCACCCCAACATTATCCATCACATATCCTACGGCACCAGCCACCTTGTGATATCCGTCGGTTCCCGCGGACACATCAATTTCTGCAAAGTCTTCCAGCGGGACGGGACGCGTTACCAAATTAATAGCACCACCAACCGTGTGTGGACCGGTTTGAATTGCGGAAGGCCCTTTTAATACTTCAACTGCGTACAAGCGTGATGCATTAGTTATGTAATAGGCAGCAGGTGCAGAATAAGGCGCAGGGGCAATGAGTACACCATCTTCCATTAGTGTTATCTTTTGGCTACGCTCAGACGTTGCGCCTCGAATGCCTATGTTTGGCCTCAGCCCATAGCCATCCTCTTCGCGCACATAAACCCCAGGCACCGAGCTGACGATCTGGTTTAAATCACTATACCCGTGGCGCCTGAGTTCAGCCGCACTAATCTGCATGCCAGACCCTGAGAGGCTTTTCTTTTCCTCTTTGGTACCGATAATCGTCACTTCCTTAATCATCGGGTCTGACAAGTCTACCCCCCAAGCTACGGACGCGAGAGAGACAGCGAGTAATCCTAAGGCGCTTTTATAAGTTTTAATCTGTATCTCCCCCTGACCCTTCTGGAAGATCAACACCAACATAGGTAATAAATTCTATCTTTAGATCATCGGTAACCCTCTTTACCAGTCCGCCTAGGTTACAGATGGGAAAGGCCGACGCTGTTTCTGGGCTACCAAAAGCACTTTGACAGGCAGACTGATCATTAACAGACGCAAGACCTGCAACCTGGCCCTTCAACGAACTAATTGACTCGTCGGCCTGCATCGCTGTAATTGCGTCAATAACATCAACGATTAATCCCTTAAACTTTGCAGACCAGTCATCTGGCGCAGTTTCGTTGGCTAAGTTATCGAGCCCTCTATCAAAAATCGCTAACATCTGTTCGGCGTTTATTTTTATATTGTCCAGAGACGTTTCACTGTAAGGCGACTCAACAAATTCAGGACAGGTCGATTGGTCATCAGGACAGAGATCATCAATCCCGATAGGGCCATTTAGCTTCGCCGATTTCGAGTGCTTCTCAAAATAGAAGAGTCCATCAGTCATCAATTCGAAGCGCGTACCCACTTCATCAGGGTTTAGAAATTCGTCTCGTGACGCGGTCCAATCAGCGTGGATTTGTTCTGCGTTGGTAGCAACATCATCTGCAATAAGTTCGCTAAGAGCACAGCGCTGAACCTTTCGTTCTGCCTCAGAAAGAGTATTCCATGACGACACTGCTGAGACATTTGCTGCGCACGTATGATCAAGATTATCGTTAAATAGCAAATATTCCAGAGCCGACATACTGCGCTGATTGGCCGAACTTCCTGCAACCTCGAAATCTGCTACGCTGTTCGCATTGACCACTGCAACGTCTGTTGCACAGGTAGAAACAGTTTGCAGTTGCCTATCTTTTTCTAGATAAAAATGGACACGATTTCTCAACGAGAGATTATTGAGTGCCGCAGGGCCAAAGGTATGCATTTCAGTTTTTTGAACCACCTGCATCACTGACTTCCATTCCTCTTGAGCAGCATCGAGCTTAACTGACTCATCAGATGTGCCAAGTGAGGAACAGTAACCTGCGATCGAACCACCAACACCTGCAAAAGTTGCAGCTTTGTCAGCAAGATTTTTGTAATTAGGTATTACTATTCCATCCACTACCGCAGTTAATACCGAAGATTTTGTTGATTCCGCAGATGAATCGCCCACGCTGATGGTCCCGCCCATTCCAGAATGGATGGTACAAAAGTAATACAATGTAACTGGGGTAGACACTGTTACCTCTATCACAGTTTCGCCAGCAGTAGATGTCGTCACTCCATCAGTGTATTCAACACCACCACCATGAGTCCCACCAGTAGTCGTTGAAAATCTTAAAGGGTGTCCAGAGGGATGTACAAACTTATAGGTTTTTCCCGCTTCCAATGTGACTGACTTGTTCTGAACACCGCCAATAACATACACGTTACCCGCACCGTTACTGTTGGGTGCGACTTCAACATTGATAGTTATAGAAGTATCCACAGGCGTCGAATCCGTAACATTGACGGTTCTCGTCTTCTCTGTTGCCTGATTACCCGCAGCATCAGTTGCATTATAAGTGACCGTATAACTTCCAACAGAAGCGGTATCTACTTCCGTTGCATCTATGTCAACTGTCTCTCCAGTGTCTGTTGATGCACCAAGCTCCTGATACTCGGCATTTAAATCAACACCTTGTGGATTATCACCCGTTAACGTTATAACTGGCGCTGTTGTATCACCAGGTGCTACTGGAGCAGGTGCCGGACTTGAGCCCCCTCCTCCACCGCCACAAGCAGTAAGAACAGCAGTCATTAAAAATGGAAGAAAGACGCGTAAATGGTTCATTTTTGAATACCTTTTAAATAGCAAAAGGCTAACCGAAGTTAGCCCAACAATGATCCAATCTAGATTGAGTCATAATCTTACTAAAATAAAAGCCTTTCAGATCATAATATGAAAGGCTTAATTTCATTATATTACCAAGCTAGTGTATTTGCATCTGAGAACCCATAGGCCTCTTGCATCTTAGCCCTGGCTTGAGTCAGTTTACCGATATACGCGTAAACTGCGTCAGACGGAGTTGCCGTTGTGGCAACACCATTCTGGCTTCCATCAGCTAGCACAGGAGCATCACCAATTAGATCAGAAATCATTATCAAATCTGTGATGCTAACGGTGGCAGAGTCATCTCTGAATGGAGACGCAGGGCTAAATTGTAAGCTCAAGACAAAGCCTTTTAATTCTGACCAGTGTTTGGCCACTGTTTCAAAGTTCTTTAAACTTGCCGGAGCGCCACTCTTGTACTCGCTGACATCCGCAATCACATCATTAACATAATGGACCGCAGTAGCTGCAATGCACTTTTCCCATGCAACAGACGCCATTTTGATGTGCTCTTGGAGTTTTACATTTTCAGCATCTGTTAACTCAGGCGCGATTTTGTTTGCCGCGTTGCTGATGATTTGCCGAGCAGCTAGTATAGATGTCATAACATCACCGGAGAAATCTGTTGGGTTGGGACCTGAGGCAGATCCTGCATCACGCTTTGCACAGTTTTGAGAGTGTGCGAAGTTATACTCGCTACGCACATCAATCATGCCATCAGCATCTGTATCATGGTAACCGTTCTTCCACTCATCGCGTCCACTTTTAGCACGCGCTTCTAGATCGGTGTAAGCTAAGTTATCTCTTGCAGCACCGTAATAGCCGAAGCCTTCATCAAACTTATGCTCGCCCGCTGAATAATTCTTCGGCGAATCACCACCATCATCAGTAGTAAGCTTGCTCGCAAAATCAGTTTTAAAGTAGTCGTTAGTTCCCTGAGAGAAATTAACCGCACCCATCAAGAACTTTTGCATTAACTGACGATAGTTACGTCCATGAGCATCAGTATTAACGTTGACGTCTGAGGTAACTCCTTCAGCATCAGTAACCTGAACAACTACACCGTCAGATGCCAAGGTTGCCTGGGTTGTAATCCAATCATTAACCAATGCCAAGGGAGTTGTAATTGCATTACCTGACGCATCCATACGGTTCCAACCAATGAAATCACCGATTAACTTGGACTCTTCTCCACAACCAGCACCACAGCCACCAGCAATTTTCTTATGCAGATTTTTGCCAGAAGAAATAGCACCATAGGTGGCGGCATCTTTCAGCGTAACATTTGCTGCATCTTTGATATATGTACCCATTAAAGTATCAGTTACATCGGCATCTGTACCGT
>CALDQM010000149.1:0-1565 GCA_937911225.1 uncultured Cellvibrionales bacterium | reverse complement strand
TAGAGTGATTGCGGCATCCGGCAAAATTAGTGTGCCGGCAAATAGTGACTCGTTTATAGAGCAAAAACAAAGACTGGTGAGCGAGGGTGTTACGGTGAATAAGAATAGGGTTAATCTCAAAATCCGCAGATGGCAACCTTAAGTCAGCGGCTAATCATTCATTTTTTTTAGTTACTAGGATTTTTAATGACATCAGTGAGCATCAGAGAAGCGCTTTTAAATCGGCGCATGTTAATCTGTATTTTTACCGGTTTTGCCTCCGGGATGCCACTGTATCTACTTATTTCTTTGGTGCCGGCATGGCTGCGCACTGAGGGGGTCGGTCTTGCTGAAATTGGCTTTTTCGCATTAATTGGCCTGCCCTATACATGGAAGTTTATCTGGTCGCCGCTATTAGACCGATACTCTTTATCACTCTTTTCGTTTAAACCTGGGCTGCGGCGCAGTTGGATGCTAATTAGCCAAGTACTGCTGCTGATTAGTATCGCCGCACTAGGCTTTTTTGATCCACTGACACAAATTTGGCCCATCGCTTGGATTTGCCTAGGCATTGCGTTTCTTAGCGCTACTCAAGATATAGTACTGGATGCCTATCGTCGTCAGATATTACCTGATCACGAGCTTGGCTTGGGGAACTCAATTCACGTCAATGCTTATCGTATTGGCGGCTTAGTTCCTGGTGCGCTCTCATTGGTGCTTGCCGACAGCCTTCCTTGGAATACCGTATTTATTATCACAGCCGTCTTCATGTTGGTGGGTATCGGACTTACGCTAAGCATTGCTGAACCTCCACGCATTGGCAAACAACCTACCTCACTGCATGCCGCTGTGGTTGAACCCTTTAGGGAGTTCTTCTCTCGGCAGGGTGTACAGCAAGCCCTACTAATTTTGGCTTTTATGTTGCTATATAAGCTTGGTGACAGTATGGCCACGGCACTAGCCACACCCTTTTATCTTGATATGGGCTATAGCAAAACTGAAATTGGTCTGGTAGCTAAACAAGCCGCGTTGTGGCCAGTGATTATTGGCGGTATTTTAGGTGGCATTCTCATGCTTAAAATAGGCATTAATCGTGCTTTGTGGCTATTTGGATTAGTCCAAATTATATCGATATTGGGCTTTGCCTTACTCGCCCGCGTTGGCGAGGGTTTATGGCTGCTGGGGCTAGTCATTGGTTTTGAATATCTTGGCGTTGGTTTGGGTACTGCAGCCTTTGTAGCCTTTATCGCCAGAACCACAAACCCAGCGTTTGCTGCCACCCAACTAGCATTATTTACCGCCGTAACAGCAGTACCTCGGACTATTGCCAGTGCAGCTACGGGCGTTATCGTCGAGGGTGTAGGCTGGGAAAACTTTTTCTATCTGTGCACACTTCTTGCCATTCCGGGTATGTTACTGCTGCTCAAGGTCGCACCATGGAATAGCGACAAGCCTTAATGCCGTTTATTCAAATGGCGGTTACTGAATTAGCGCCCTAAATCGTTCCCAATCAAATGACGCTCCAGGGTCAGTTTTTCGACCGGGCGCTATGTCGCTATGCCCAGTAATGCGCTTTGCGGTTAGTG
>CALDQM010000148.1:0-41545 GCA_937911225.1 uncultured Cellvibrionales bacterium | reverse complement strand
GCGCCCATGAAAAATCATTCTGCTCAAACAAATAAGACGTGACAATAACCTTAGATGCGCCGGCATCTATATAAGCTCCGGCGTTTTCTCTGGTCACACCACCACCAAACTGCAAACCTTTTGGGTATGCCTCAAGAGCACCTAGCGCGGCTTGCTGGTTGTTGGCCCCCAGTGAAATGATATGCCCGCCGGCAAGACTATGACTTCTATAAAGTGCTGCATAATGGCTGGCCGGTTTATCGCTAACAAAGTTGGTATCAGCACCCGCATCACAGAGGCTACCACCAACAATTTGTTTTACTTTGCCTTCATGCAGGTCAATGCAGGGGCGGAAAACAGTCAAGAGTCTTACTCCAAGTAAGAATATTAAGCGCATTATAAGCTTTTTATGCAAACATAAGTCATGTATACAAATCGGTCATGGCTGGCAGTCGAACAAAGTTACATGCGTGACCGTGACAATCGGGTATCGGCGTTGCGCCAGGCATGCTCAAAGTCTTTAAAGACACTTTTAGCCTCCTCTGACTTACCTTGGGACGCCAGACTTTGCCATAGGCCAAATAGCGCCCAGCCATTATTTTTATGCCATGCCAAGTCTTGTCGATAAACTGCTTCTGCGTCGATAGCACGACCAGCCTCTAGTAATGCAGCGCCTAGGTAGTGTCGTATCGGCTGGGGCCAATCAGGGGGTTCTATGTAAGCATTTTTATCTTCGATCGCTATGGCAGCTTCATAGTCTGCAATGGCTGCGTCAAGATCACCGCTAGACTGTTTGATTTCACCGGATAGCGCTCGTGCAGCGAGCTTAAGAATTGATGATACTGGGGTTGGACCAACACCATTTTGGTCAATATTTTTTAATGAGATTATTTTCCATAGATCGCTAAGCTCGTGTCTTGCTGAACTCAAGTCGTCCTTTGCTATAAGAGCACCGCCACGGCAATAGTGCCAGATACCGTCTAGGTAGGGCGTACCCCTCCCCAGAGGTTGGCTGTCTAGTATTGCATCCCAGCGGCCGAACATTTTATTCACCAAGCACACACCAGATACGCGCTTTTGGTTTCGCCCTCTTTGGTAACTATTAGGGTTAATCTTACTAACGAGTTTGTTGGCGGCATCTATTGCTGTGGCATAGTCACCTTGAAAGGATGCTGCATATTTGATGAAATCAATCGCGTGGGGAGCGTGAATCTTTGCTGACAGTGGATAAGTGCCAAGGTTGGGTAGCGGTCGATCACCCCAAATTTCTAAGAATTCTTTGTCAACCTCCTGAGAGCGGACATTACTGGCTACAGCCTTTTCAAACTGCCCAACGCGAACATAAATATGTGAGGGCATGTGCACTATATGCCCTGCCATAGGCATTGTAGCGGCTAATCGATCAGCTGAGGCAAGTGCGCGTTCAGGCTCCCTAGAGGCTTCCATTAAGTGAATGTAAAGATGATTAGCCCCAGGGTGATCCGGTCGAGAGGCTAGGGTATTTTCCAGTATCGCTGCAACTTTTCCCGTATCACCTACCGGAGACCCATCGTGGTTCCAGTAATTCCAGCGACCTATGTTCATAAATGCGGCGGCATATAATGACGCTATATCGGGGTCATTTGAGTATTTCCGTTGCAAGTCTCTGGCGGCATTCATGTAGGCAACATCACGTTGGTGGTTGTCAGTAATCGAATTTTGGTCGTACAGAATATACAGCGCATTGATCATATCGCGCTCAACGGGAGAAGCATTATCGATCAATGTGAGCGCTTTTTTAATAGCTTTTAGTCCCTCGCGCTTGGGATCATCCGGCATACCGCTGTAACGACTATTGGGGTTTGGTCCCATGGCATGAGCCAATCCCCAATAAATCATTGGATGACTTGGGTCATGCTTTGCTGCTTGCTGGTATGACGCGATAGATTCTGGGAAGTAGAAGCCCCAAGCGTAGCGCAGGCCCTGATCAAAAAACTGCTGAGCCAGTGTGTTTGAAGTAGATATGGTGCGGTGATAGACACCAGAACCTTTAATTAAAATGGCGCTCTCAGTCTCATTATTTTTCTCTGAAGCCCCCACAGCAGTCTGCGGATACAATGAGTAGGCTACAATTAATGTCGCAAAAAGAAGTGTCCCTAAATAGTTGACGAAAATACGCATTGAAAGCCTTTGGGTTAGAGTAATTCGATACTGAGTATAATAGGCTAGCGCAGGTTTGGTAAGTTATTAATGTTATGCCATAGAGGCATTCGCACTAGCAAATTTAGAGCCATTAGCGCGGTTAAGCGCGGCGGATATGGTATTTCCAGCCAGTAGTAATTTATCGATATTCACGCCGTGCTCTATACCCATTCCGTTGAGCATATAGACTAGATCTTCACTGGC
Source organism: uncultured Cellvibrionales bacterium (assembly GCA_937911225.1). Classification (GTDB taxonomy): domain Bacteria; phylum Pseudomonadota; class Gammaproteobacteria; order Pseudomonadales; family Porticoccaceae; genus HTCC2207. Next base: position 39,181 of record CALDQM010000148.1, on the reverse strand, counting down.
AACATTACCTGAGGCTCCATTGGCATAGGGGCAACCGCCCAATCCTGCCACAGCACTATCAATCACTGAAATACCCATTTGTAGTGAGATTAAGATGTTGGCTAGCGCCTGTCCATAGGTGTCATGCATATGCACTGCCAGGTTACTGGCTGAAACGCTAGCCAATAACCCACTTAATAATGCAGCTGTAGATGCTGGGGTTCCAACACCAATGGTATCCCCCAGAGAGACTTCATAGCATCCCAAGCTTAAAAGCTGCTGGGTGACCTCTGAGACTTGTGCTGGGCTAACCGCGCCCTCATAGGGACAGCCAAGGACACAGGATACATAGCCACGCACGGCTATGTTGTGCCTTTGGGCTTTTTGCATCACGGGTTTAAAACGTTCTAGGCTTTCCTCAATGGAGCAGTTAATGTTTTTTTGGCTAAAGCTCTCTGATGCGGCTGCGAAAACTGCGACTTCTTTTACGCCGCACTCTATCGCTCTATTAATACCGAACTCATTGGGTGTTAAGGCACTGAAGATGGCTTTAGGGTAGGCTAATTGAAGCGTGTTACGTATGCTGCTGAACACCTCATCACTACCCGCCATTTGTGGTACCCATTTGGGGCTAACAAAACTTCCGGCTTCGATATTCTTTAAACCAGCCTCGGCAAGCTGACTAATCAGATGAATTTTGGTGGCTGTGTTTACTGCTTGCTTTTCGTTTTGTAGTCCATCTCGAGGGCCTACTTCAACGATACGTACACTTTTTGGAGTGTTCATAGATCACATGCCTTAAAAGATAGTAGCTCAGAACCGCCTTCAACAAGTGCGCCAGTCTGAAAGTAAAATTCAGCCACTACACCATCATCGGGGGCTAGAATGGTATGTTCCATTTTCATAGCTTCCATGACCATTAGGGTATCGCCTTTTTTAACCTCGACACCAATATCGACCATGACAGCAATAAGAGTGCCGTTCATGGGCGCCTTAAGACTACCGTTGTCTGCGTCTAAATCATCTGTACCCAAGTCAGGTAGCAACTCACGACAAAAAAAGTAGCCCTGGGGTGTAAATAGCCCAAAACCATTATGCTCAGTAACGATGGTTGAATGGCCTAAGTCAGTTTCATTGTTTGCGCATAGGGTGCGCTCGCTCTGTTGTATTTGTAGTCTATGGAGGGGGTTTGGTAGCCCCCAGTTATTACTTAAATGCCAGGGCGAATTAGTATCATTAGACTTTTGAGCTAATGTTAGTGCCTTCCTCTGGCGCTCCTCTAAGACGGCGGATGCAGCTAATGGGGCAGCATAGTCAATATCTTTGCTACGCTGACGGAATATCTCCTGGTTGTGCTGCTCAATGAACCCAGTATCTACATCTCCATTTCTAAACGCAGCGCTGGTGGAAAGGTTATAAAGAAAACCAATATTTGTCGTCACACCCGAAATACGATAGTGACTGAGTGCGTCGGTCAAGCGGGCCAGTGCTCGCGTTCGATTTGTATCCCAGACTATTAATTTGGCAATCATGGGGTCGTAATAGATGCTGACTTCGTCACCTTGTATAACGCCGGTATCTACCCGCACATGAGCACTTTCTGTAGGCGGCTGTAGTAGGTTTAAGCGGCCGGTTGCCGGTAAAAAGTCATTGTCGGGGTCTTCAGCATAGATACGTGCTTCAAAGGCATGACCATTAATTTTCAGTTGATCTTGGGCGCAGGGCAAAGGGTCGCCAGCAGCAACGATAAGTTGCCACGCCACTAGATCTTGCCCACTGATCATCTCGGTGACCGGATGTTCAACCTGGAGGCGAGTATTCATCTCCATAAAGAAGAAGTCGCCGCGGCTGTCTAAAAGGAATTCGACGGTACCCGCACCTTCATAGTTGATAGCGCGCGCTGCTTTAATCGCTGCGGTGCCCATTTTCTGGCGCAGTTCTGGGGTCATTCCCGGGGCTGGCGCTTCTTCAATCACCTTTTGATGCCTACGTTGCACCGAACAATCGCGCTCAAACAGATAAACGGCATTTTGGTGGCTATCACAGAAGACTTGTATTTCTACATGGCGTGGTTTAAGTAAATACTTTTCGACCAGCATTACGTCATCACCAAAACTACTCATGGCCTCGCGTTTTGCTGCACTTAAGGCTTGGTCAAACTCCTCGGCCGAGTAAACTGCGCGCATACCTTTGCCGCCGCCACCGGCTGCGGCCTTAAGCAGCACGGGGTATCCCATTTTGTCAGCTTGGCTTTTTAGAAAAACAGGATTTTGGTCATCACCATGGTAACCGGGGACTAGCGGAACATTGGCATTAGCCATGATAGTTTTAGCCGCAGACTTAGAACCCATCGCTAAAATAGCCTCAACCGGTGGTCCAATAAATGTAATGTTATGCTCGGCACACTGGCGACAAAATTCAGCGTTTTCAGACAAAAATCCATAACCTGGATGTACTGCTTGAGCACCAGTCTCTAGTGCAGCTTTGATAATATGGTCGACGACTAAATACGATTCGCTAGAGGGAGCAGGTCCAATATAAACAGCTTCATCCGCCATTTTTACATGCAACGCTGTGCGATCTGCATCGCTGTAAATAGCGACAGTTGTAATGCCCATAATACGAGCGGTTTTAATAATACGACAGGCTATTTCACCACGATTAGCAATGAGTATTTTAGTAAACATAATGAGCGTCAGTCCTTTAACCAGTTAGGTTTTCGTTTGTCTAGAAAGGCAGTTAAACCCTCTTGTCCCTGCGTGCTTACACGGATACCAGCAATGACCTCACAGGTGTGTTCAATCAAAGGTGGGTCGATAGTTTTACCGCTTATCGCTAAGACTAGTTGTTTAGCGGCGGCAACCGCTTCAGGTCCATTATTGAGTAGTGTACTAATGAGTTGTTCTACTTTCTCATCGAGTATCAGCTCATCAACCACTTCATGAACTAGGTTTATCTGCTGCGCCGTGTTGGGATCAAAGCGTTCGGCTGTCATGAAATAGCGCTTTGCGTGACGCTCACCAATGGCGGCAATAACGTAAGGGCTAATAGTAGCGGGGATAAGACCTATTTTAACTTCGCTAAGCGCAAAGCTAGCATTTGATGAGGCTACAGCAATATCGCAACAACTGATTAGGCCCACTGCGCCACCAAAGGCTGCGCCCTGTACCCGAGCAATAGTCGGTTTCGGCATTTTGTGCAAAACGCTAAGCATTTCAGCTAATGCCTGTGCGTCATTTAAGTTTTGCTGGTAGGAGTAGCTAGCCATGCGTTTCATCCATTGGAGATCGGCGCCGGCTGAGAAACTTTTTCCTTCAGAGGTCAACAGCATCACTCGCACACTAGGATTAGCCGCGATGGTGTTAAAAGCATCGGTTAGCTGGAGAATCATCTGATCATCAAAGGCATTGTGCTTGCCTGGATTGTTCAAAGTGACCCGAGCGATACCGCGACTATCAATATGGGTAATGACTTTATCCATTAATTTTTCTCAATCTACGTTATGCCTTACGTTACATTCTAAAGACGCCAAATTTGGTATCCTCAATGACACGGTTGTGACTGGCAGAAATTGACAGCCCCAAGACCATGCGAGTATCCAAAGGATCAATTACACCATCGTCCCAAAGGCGGGCAGACGCAAAATATGGGTGGCCTTGATGCTCGTAATTATCAATAATAGGTTGCTTGAAATTAGCTTCGTCCTCGTCACTCCACTGGGTACCATCACGCTCATATTTGTCCCGTGTGACTTGGGCCAATACCCCAGCAGCTTGCTCACCACCCATGACTGAAATGCGCGCATTGGGCCACATAAACATAAAGCGAGGATCATAAGCCCGGCCACACATTCCGTAATTACCTGCGCCAAAAGAGCCGCCAATTAAAATGGTAAATTTAGGCACATTGGCAGTGGCAACTGCGGTCACCATCTTGGCACCATGTTTTGCGATACCATCGTTTTCATATTGTTTTCCAACCATAAATCCAGTGATATTTTGTAAAAATACTAATGGAATCTTGCGTTGGGCACAGAGCTCAATGAAGTGCGCGCCTTTTTGCGCCGATTCACCAAAGAGAATGCCATTGTTGGCGACAATACCCACTGGGTAACCAAATATACGAGCAAATCCACAGATTAATGTGGTGCCATACAGTGCTTTGAACTCATCAAAATCAGAGCCGTCCACAATACGTGCAATGATCTCGCGTACATCATAAGATTTCCGAGAATCCGCAGGTACAATTCCGTAGATCTCTTCTGCAGCAAAGGCCGGTTCAATAGGATCTTTTCGATCCCCGTTAATGGGCTTAACACGATTCAGTCGCGCCACGGCCTTACGGGCCAGATCTAGTGCATGGTGGTCATTGTTGGCTAAATGATCTACAACACCAGAGGTGCGAGCGTGCACATCTCCGCCACCAAGTTCTTCTGCGGAGACGATCTCACCTGTTGCGGCTTTTACTAAGGGGGGACCGGCAAGAAAAATAGTACCCTGTTCTTTGACAATAATGGACTCATCAGCCATGGCGGGCACATAGGCACCACCGGCAGTACAAGAGCCCATGACCGCGGCTATTTGGGGGATATTCTTTGCCGACATGGTTGCCTGATTAAAAAAGATACGCCCAAAGTGTTCACGATCGGGGAATACTTCATCTTGCCTCGGTAGATTGGCGCCGCCAGAGTCGACCAAGTAAATACAGGGTAAGTTGTTCTCTGCAGCAATCGCTTGGGCACGCAGATGTTTTTTCACAGTTAGAGGGTAGTAGCTTCCGCCTTTTACGGTAGCATCGTTAGCCACTATGACGCATTCCTGGCCACTGACGCGACCAATGCCGGTAATAATTCCAGCCGCAGGCACTTCTTCACCATAAACATCATGGGCAGCCAATGCTGATAATTCTAGAAAAGGTGAGCCAGGGTCAAGTAATCCTTGGACGCGCTCTCGCGGTAATAATTTACCGCGGCTAACATGCCGGTCACAGGCCTTAGTGCCACCACCTTTAGCAATATGCGCTAAGGTGGTTTTTAAATCATCCACTCGGGCTTGCATGACTTTTGCATTAGCTGCAAATTCTGCACTGTTACTATTTATCTTACTGTTGATGATGGACATAGGAATCCCCTAAACGCTTTCGGCAAAAAGTTCGCGGCCAATCAGCATGCGTCGCACTTCAGAGGTGCCAGCGCCAATCTCATAAAGTTTGGCATCGCGCAGTAATCGAGCAGCGGGATAGTCATTGGTATAGCCATTACCGCCCAGTGCCTGAATGGCTTGGAGAGCCATTTGTGTGGCCTTTTCTGCGGTAAATAAGATAACCGCCGCGGCATCCTTGCGTGAGTCCTGGCCAAGATCACACGCCCTGGCTACCGCATAAAGGTAGGCGCGAGATGCGTTTAAATCTGTGTACATATCAGCAATTTTGCCTTGCATAAGCTGAAATTCGCCAATCGGTTGATCGAACTGCTTGCGCTCGTGAATGTAGGGCAGCACCACATCCAAACAGGCCTGCATAATGCCTACAGGTCCACCAGACAGTACTGTACGTTCGTAATCTAGACCTGACATGAGCACGGCAACGCCACGGCCTTCGCCACCAAGAATGTTTTCAGCAGGGACCTGGCAGTTTTCAAACACCAGCTCACAGGTATTTGATCCACGCATACCTAATTTGTCGAGTTTTTGCTGACGAGAGAAGCCTGGATAGTTGCGTTCGACAATAAACGCAGTAATGCCCTTCGAGCCCGCGGTGGTATCGGTTTTGGCATAAATCACATAGGTATCTGCGTCTGGGCCATTTGTGATCCACATTTTGCTACCATTGAGTACGTAATGATCGCCGTGCTGTTCGGCTTTTAGCTTCATACTCACTACATCGGAGCCTGCGTTGGGCTCACTCATGGCTAATGCGCCAATATGTTCACCAGAACACAGCTTGGGTAAATATTTATGTTTTTGCTCTTCGGTACCGTTTTTATGCAGTTGATTGACGCATAGGTTGGAGTGGGCGCCATAGGACAAACCAACCGAGGCTGAAGCCCGAGAAATTTCTTCCATGGCGACACTGTGAGCAAGATACCCCATGCCCGTGCCACCATATTTTTCATCCACCGTAATACCCAAGAGCCCCATATCACCGAGCTTGCGCCACAGGTCCATAGGGAATTCGTTACTACTATCTATATTGGCAGCGCGCGGCGCAATTTCTTTGTTACAGAACTGGAAGACACTATCGCGGAGCATGTCGATATCTTCACCAAGATTAAAATTTAAAGTAGGGTAGGGTGTGTTCATAGATTAGCTATCTCCAGTAGTTTTAAGCGCATCAATACACGCCGCTTCGGATTGATTGAGGTCTTTTAAAAGGTTGCCAATATCATCCAATTGCTGATTTAGTTTTTCGCGCTGTTGGCGAATCGCATTAATTAGGCTGTTGAGTTGGTCTACATTGGTTTTTCCAGGTTCATACATATCAATTATTTGTCGAGAATCCTCTAGGGATAATCCAAGACGCTTACCTCTAAGGATCAACCTCAGTCGAGTACGATCTGCAGAGCTATAGACTCGCGTTTGCCCCCGTCTAGATGGACTGAGTAGGCCAATATCTTCATAGTGCCGTGCAGTACGGGTGGTAATTCCAGATTCTTTGCACAGATCAGTGATACTGAACTCAGCAGGGGCGGTGGCACGATTAGACATAAGCTAACTCATGTTGTTCTTGAAAAGGTTTATTCTAAGCGACTATTACGTTAACGTCAACGTAAGGCTGGGGGTGCTGGTTTTGTGTTTAGGGGCTTAAAATTATATGCGGGTGTGCGAACGTTATATCAAAACTACCCCATGGTAGTAGTTTTTTAGTTAATTGATACTGGTGCAGTACTCTTGTGCTTGCTTATATATCTCGTGATCCTCACAATCATGCGATCGTTGTTAAGAGGGATTATCATTGTGCAAGTACAGTTAGATGATTTTGATAATAAGATTATCCAGGCATTAACAGACAATGCACGTGTGTCAGTGAGCGATTTATCTCGCCATGTGAATTTATCCCGTAATGCGGTGACCAATCGTGTGAGCAAGCTAGAAAAATCGGGCGTCATTAAGGGCTATAAAGTGATCTTGGGTGATGGCTTGCCAATTAATGAAATGGTAGTTGCCATCATGATGGTCTATCGTAAAGACCGTATGCGAGATACCGAGGTAATTAAGTACGCAGCGAAGGTGCCCGAAATAGTGTCCTGTTTTATTATGAGTGGCGATTATGATGTGATCCTTAATTTACAGGCGCGCTCCCACGAGCGTGTTCACGAAATATGGCAAGCTGTGAGTAGTTTGAAAAGCGTTGATGACACGCATACGACTTTTGCCTTATCTACGGTAAAAATATAATAGCTATTTTTACTTAGTATATATTTCTCGTTCTTTTTCTCTTTCTCTTTTCATCCATATATATTCCTTTCCCACCAATTTTAAGTTGGCATTTAGAGACTTTTTATTAATCTCTTTTTTTGTTATCCATTTAATGCGTGCATATTGCCCATCAGTATCGTCATTTTGACCACATCTTTGGTTAATTCGTGCATGTCTTCTGATATTTTCATTTGTAATACTGCGCTGAAAATAAATTATCGAGGATGGGATTATGTATTACAACATTGCACTTATTGGTTTTGGTGGTGTAAACCGTGCTCTGGCCGACATTATTGCCACAGACGAAGAAAAGTTTTACCGCGAAATGGGCTTCAATTTACGTATTGTCGCGGTTTCAGATATGTTTTTGGGATCAGTCTATACACCAGAAGGTATTGACTTAACTTTGCTAGCTGCATTGCCGGTGGCTCAAGGCGCTTGCGCTACGCTACCCAATGGTAAAGCAACCGCAGAGAATGAAGATATTATTAAAAATAGTAATGCGGATATTGTTGTTGAGGCGACCGTAACTGATTCGGTCACGGGTCAGCCTGCAACGTCGCATTGTCGTTGGGCACTGTCTACTGGCAAGCACGTGTCTACAACCAATAAAGGCCCTCTTGCTTTTGCCGAGAAGGAGCTGATGGATTTAGCGCTTAAAAATAATGTCGGTTTTGAATACGAAGGTGTAGTAATGAGTGGTACGCCGGTACTACGTTTTGCAGATAAATTATTGAAAGGTAGTGAGATTCATCAATTTTCTGGCATTCTGAATGGTACGGCGAATTATGTTTTAGGTTTAGTTGAGCAAGGCCATACTTTTGCGGATGCGATCACATCTGCACAGAAGCAAGGATATGCCGAGGCTGACCCTAGTGCTGATGTTGAGGGTAAAGATGTGATGCTAAAAGTCATTGTTTTAGCAAATCGTTTATGGGGCGCAAATTTGACCCGAGATAATGTTCAGTGCCAAGGCATTACTGGCCTGACCGAAACCATGGTGAAAGAAGCCGTGGCAGAAGGTTGCCACTGGAAGTTGGTAGGCAAGGCGAGTAAGCAAGAGGATGGCTCTGTTGTTGCTAGTGTGTCACCAGAGAAATTATCTTTAGAGCATCCCCTCGCTGGTATCAGTGGCGCGGTTAATGCGATTACTTTCACCTCAGGTATGTTAGGTGATGTGACGGTGTCTGGTCCTGGTGCAGGACGCATTGAGACGGCATACGCTATCTTGTCGGACATTATTGCTATTCATCAGCGTAAGGAGATTTAGAATGACGCTCTTAAACGCTATACCGTCCAAGCAAAACGAACAGCATCAACACATGATTGATGTGATCAACCCTTTTACACTGGACGTTGTTGATTCTATTCCTGCAGCTACGTTGGCTGATGTTGAAGCTGCGCTAGTGAGTGCTAAACATGGCTTTGAAGTCTGTCGTAAGTTAGCGCGTTACCAGCGCGCTAATATTTTAGCAGCAACGGCAGCTATTGTTCGTGAAGAGTTAGAAGCCTTTGCTGTGGTGATTGTGAGTGAAGCAGGAAAAACTATTGTGCAGGCGCGCAAAGAAGTATCCCGTTGCATCAACACACTAGAGTTGTCTGCGGAAGAAGCTAAGCGATTAAGCGGTGAAGTGATTCCCTTTGATTCCTACGAGGGCGCTATGGGGAGACAAGGCTACACGCACTGTGACCCCCTTGGTATTGTGTTGGCGATCACTCCGTTTAACGACCCTCTTAATTTAGTTGCACACAAGTTAGGGCCCGCGATTGCCGGTGGCAATTCCGTTATTCTAAAACCGTCAGAGCTTGCACCATTGTCTGCTATTAAATTAGTTGATGCGTTTTTGCGTGCGGGATTAGATGAGAAAATCATTTCTGTGGTGGTTGGCAATGCCGATATAGGTAGCGCATTGGTATCTGCTGATAATATTCGTATGGTGTCTTTTACTGGTGGGATGGCAACAGGGGAAGCGATTACGCGCATTGCTGGTTTGAAAAAAATAACGATGGATTTAGGCGGTAATGCGCCGGTAATAGTGATGGCCGACAGCGATATCAATAAAGCTGTAGCGGCGACGGTATCGGGTGCTTTTTGGGCATCAGGGCAAAACTGTATTGGTACGCAACGTATTTTTATTGAGCGCAGTGTGTTTGATCAGTTTTCGGTAGAATTTGTTACTCAGACAAAAGCGCTTACTGTAGGTAATCCGATGGATGAAGCGACCGATGTAGGGCCAATGATAACGCCAGAGCAGTCCATACGTATTCAATCTTGGGTGGAGGATGCCATTAAGCAAGGTGCGCTGCTATTAACGGGGCATCAGCGTAACGATAATATGTACACTCCCACAGTACTTACTCAGGTGCCTGAAACGTCTAAATTGTGCATGCAAGAAGTCTTTGCTCCAGTCGTTATTCTGGAAGTTTTTGATAGCTTTAATGAGGTCATCACTTGGGCAAATTGTGTAGATTACAGTTTGCATGCCGGCATTTTCACTTCTGACTTAGAAACCGCTTTAAAGGCAGCAGATAGTCTAGAAGCAAGTGGCGTGATGATTAACGATTCTTCAGATTTTCGTTTTGATGCCATGCCTTTTGGTGGTTATAAGCGCGGTAGTTTAGGGCGCGAAGGTGTGCGTTATGCAATGCAAGAAATGACGCAGTCAAAAGTGGTCTGCTTTAATCGAGGTTGATATTTGAACACCGGCTTTTTAGCAATGCAGTTTTCATCTTTGATGAGAATAAAAGCCGGTAGGAAAATCAACTAAGAGGTGGGGCTGTACCATAGTATAGAGCCATGGAGGGTCATTAAACTGTGGGGGAGAGATTGGCTAGCATCCGGGAAAAGTACACTCAAATTGAGCGAGACTGGAATCTAGGTTGTGTCGACTGCTAGGCCGTTAAATAATTGCGTGATTTACAGTTTTTTGTATTCACCACGATAAAAAATTAGAGGCTCTGTGCCTGAGTCAACGAAGTTACTCACTTTACCGACTAAAATAATATGATCTCCGCCATCGTATTGATGCTCGGTATTGCATTCAAAATAGGCGCTGCATTTAGAAAGAATGGGTACTCCGGCGGAATTCTCGAAACAATGAATCCCGGCAAATTTATCACCGCCGCTTTTGGCAAATTGGTCAGAGATGGATTGTTGGTCTGCACTTAATATATGAATGGCGTAGTGTTCTGCTTGAATGAAGTCGTCAAAGCAATTGGATGCCTTATCAATACTCCAAAGAACTAATGCGGGGGTTAGGGAAACCGAATTGAAGCTATTTGCGGTCATGCCTACTCTTTGGCCATCTTTACCTATTGCCGTTACTACTGTAATGCCTGTAGCAAAGCTACCTAACGCATTACGCAGAGCCATAGGGTCTAGGCTAGATGTGGCATTGTCATGAATATTTTTGGCAGACATAAGTTTTGGCAGCTGGTCGAGTCAATTTCAGGTCGGCAATCATGGTTTCAATACGGTTTGGTTGCAAGCCATTTTATCCGGCAGAGTAGGATTAACTGCCTTTTTATCATTCATGCGTGACTTGCACCCCTCAAGTTTTTGAACCTTAATGGGCGCAGTGATACTTATGCTTCCTCAACACGCGAAAAAGGTAACAAATCGGCAAATGTAGGCGTACGGTTTTCTTTAGCGGCACTCATCGCTTCTACGGTATCCTGATTTTGCAACATACCGGCTTGCCAGGTCGCCATATGGTTTAGGCTGTCTGCAACGGAATGATCACGGCTAAAGTTGAGCATTTCTTTGACACCATTGACCGCCATTGGGCTGTGCTTAGCTATATTTCTAGCTAACTGATGCGCGGCGGAGAGCATTTCGTCTTGCGAATCGTAAACAGTATTAACGAACCCGCACCGTAGAGCTTCATCTGCGCCTAAATTCCTGCTTGTATAGGCGAGTTCTCTGGCCAATCCGGAGGGCATTACATGCAGAATTCTCTGCAATGTTCCAACATCTGCGGTAATGCCTAATTCGGTTTCCTTGATATTAAAAAAGGCATTGCTAGTACAAAGCCTTATATCAGTAGCGCAAATCATATCGACTCCACCACCAATACATGCCCCTTGAACTGCGGAAATAATAGGCATTCGTGCTGTTTCCAGTGAGGTAAAGACATCCTGAAGAGCCAAGATCCAGCGCCGCTGTTTTTCTGCAGCGCGAGCAGGCTCAATATTATTTTCAGTGGCCATACTCTCAAAGACTTGAAGATCCATTCCGGCAGTAAAGTGTTTGCCTGATGCAGAAAGAATAATGACTCTGACTGACCCCATATTGTCCAGAGCATCAATAATACTCGGCAGTTCACGCCAAAAGTCCGAATTCATCGCATTCATTGCAGAAGGTCGGCTTAGTTTAACGTCTGCAATTTGATGGTCATCAATAGTAACTTGAAATGCTTTGAGATCAGAAAAGTCGTCAATATCCATAATTAATCGCTCTCATGGTGTCTTATTATCGTTTTGGAAGATGTTACAACGATCTAAGAGAGCAATAAAGATAATTAGTGTTTGTAGGCTTGATTAATTTACTCACTGGTTTGGCCTGATTTTATTCACAATTTTGGGCTGAGAAGACGTTTCTTTTAATTGATGTCAGATAAACTGCTCATTTTGGTGACAATTAGTTGCTGATTAGAGGGTGCTGTGGCAAAATCCACGCCGTTCAGTGAGGTAGGGGCTTACCAACCCTTTGTTAGCCGTTTTACTAGGTGCCTTTTGAACAAATCTCTATGCGAGAGTGGCGGAATTGGTAGACGCGCTGGATTTAGGTTCCAGTGGGGCAACCCGTGAGAGTTCGAGTCTCTCCTTTCGTACCAAATTTTAATGTCTTACCATGAGGATAGTCCATGCAGGTGTCTATTGAGTCGAGCACAGGCCTAGAGCGTCAGCTGAAGATTGGTGTGCCTGCCGAAAAAATTGATAAAGAAGTCACGAACCGTCTGCAAAAAGCGACGAAAACCGTTTCTATCAAGGGTTTTCGGAAGGGTAAGGTTCCTCTCAAAGTGGTCAAGCAGCACTATGGTAAAGGCGTTCGTCAAGAAGTTGTGGGTGAAATAGTCAACTCAAGCTTTTATGAAGCCATTCAACAGGAAGACCTCAAGCCTGTTGGTCAGCCTCAAATAAATGATTTGTCAGACAAAGAAGGCCAAGATCTTGAGTTTATGGCCGTTTTTGAAGTTTTTCCAGAAGTAACACTCAAGCCTCTAACGAAGGTTAAGCTTGACCGGCCAGTTTCTGAAGTAACTGAAGCTGATGTTGAAAAAATGATTGAACAGCTTCGAAATCAGCAGTCTTCATTTAAAGTAGGAAAGAAGAAGGCCAAAGATGGCCATCAGGTAAATATTGACTACGTAGGCACCCGTGATGGGGAAGAGTTCGATGGTGGCAAGGCGGAAGGGCAGGACTTGGTATTAGGTTCCAACTCAATGATTCCAGGTTTTGAGAAAGGACTTGAGGGGCTCTCTGCAGGTGATGAGACCGTACTAAAACTTTCTTTCCCTGATGATTATCAGTCTGAGGAACTCAAAGGAGCTGCCGTTGAATTTGCGGTGAAGGTGAACTCTGTTGCATCCAAAGCGCTCGCGAAAATGGATGATGAGTTTTTCAAGTTATTTGGCGTAGAGTCAGGTGGCGAAGCAAAATTCCGGGAAGATGTGCTTGATAACATGGAACGTGAATTGCGTAATGCGATCCGGACCAAAGTTAAGAACCGGGTGATGAATCAGTTATTTGAGCTTAATTCGGTTGAGCTACCGTCGGCGCTGGTCGCTAACGAAATTAATCAATTAAAGCAGCAGATGGTTCAACAGTTTGGCGGCGGCCAACAAATTGATCTTAGTATGTTGCCTGATGACATGTTCAAGGAAAAAGCTGAGCGTCGTGCGGCTCTTGGTGTGATCGTGTCTGAGATTGTCAAAGTAGAAGAGCTTAGCCCAGACGAAGACCAGGTCAGAGCGCGAGTTGATGAGATTGCATCAACTTATGAGCAACCTAAAGAAGTTGTAGACTACTATTACAGCAAGCCTGAACTTTTAAGTTCTGTTGAAGGTGTTGTTTTAGAAGATCAGGTAACTGAGCTAGTATTGGCCAAAGCAAAGATTAAAGAACAAACTCTTGCTTATGAAGATGCCATCAAGCCAGACCCAGAGCCGGGTTCTGAGGCGTAATTCTTATTTTCAGCGCTCAGTGCTGGATGACTGGGTGCTTAGATCCAGCTTACTGAAGAACACCGTATACTCTTTTGTAAGTTACCCACGATTAAATGAGCGAGGCAATAATGAATTTTCAGCAGTTTGGTAATGGTCGAGGCGGATTGGACGTAGAGGCGAGTGGTCTTGTTCCTATGGTGGTCGAACAGACATCAAGAGGAGAGCGAGCATACGATATCTACTCGCGACTTCTCAAAGAGCGTGTCATTTTTATGGTCGGCCAGGTCGAAGACCACATGGCCAACTTAATTGTGGCGCAGATGTTGTTCCTTGAATCCGAAAATCCCGATAAAGACATCCATTTATACATTAATTCGCCGGGCGGTTCCGTCACCGCTGGACTGTCTATTTATGACACTATGCAGTTTATTAAGCCCGATGTGAGCACGATGTGTATTGGTCAGGCAGCCTCGATGGGCGCATTTTTATTGGCAGCTGGCGCGCCGGAGAAGCGGTTCTGTCTTCCTAATGCTCGGACTATGATTCATCAGCCAAGTGGCGGTGCACAGGGTCAGGCAACAGACATTCATATCCAATCGCAGGAAATTCTAAAGATTAAAGCAAAGCTGAACAGTCTTATGGCTCATCATACTGGGCAATCTGTCGATAAGATTACTGAAGATACAGAGCGCGATAACTTCATGAGTGCTGAAGAATCAAAAGATTATGGGCTTGTCGATCAGGTTCTAGACAAAAGATCCTAGAGTCGGTAGTCTTCTAGAGTTAGTTGTAATGGCAGTGCCTTAGGGTGTTGGTTTAAAGTAGGAGAAAGTAATGAGTGATACTGGTAGCCTAGGAGATGGCGGAAAGCTTCTTTTTTGTTCCTTTTGTGGGAAAAATCAAAATGAAGTTCGTCGTTTAATCGCCGGCCCGTCTGTTTACATCTGTGATGAATGCGTTGACCTATGTAACGATATAATTTCAGAGGAATCACTAGCTGTTGAATCTGAATCGACAGCGGAGAAACTCCCTGTACCTACAGAAATAAAAACTATTCTAGATGAGTATGTGATTGGTCAAGAGCGCGCAAAACGGATCCTATCTGTTGCCGTCTACAATCATTATAAGCGTTTGCAGGTGAGCGAGCAGCCAAATGCTGAGAAGACTGATGTTGAGCTTGGGAAAAGTAATATTTTGCTGATTGGCCCGACTGGCAGTGGTAAAACTCTCCTTGCGGAGACTTTAGCACGACTTCTGGATGTTCCATTTACCATTGCAGACGCGACGACGTTAACTGAAGCTGGTTATGTCGGTGAAGATGTTGAAAACATTATTCAGAAGTTACTGCAAAAGTGTGATTATGATGTAGAGAAGGCCCAACGAGGAATTGTCTACATTGACGAAATTGATAAGATTTCTCGGAAATCAGACAATCCGTCGATCACGCGCGATGTTTCTGGCGAAGGTGTCCAGCAAGCGTTATTGAAGCTAATCGAAGGAACTGTAGCGTCCGTGCCTCCTCAGGGGGGTAGAAAGCACCCGCAGCAGGAGTTCCTGCAAGTTGACACATCTAATATATTATTTGTATGCGGTGGTGCATTCTCAGGTTTGGAAAAAGTCATTCGCGACCGATCCGAGAAGGGTGGCATTGGTTTCAGCGCTCAGGTAAATAGTAAGGATTCTCAAAAGTCGATTGGCGAAACACTCCTTCAAGTAGAACCAAGTGATCTCATTGGTTATGGTTTGATTCCTGAGTTCATTGGTCGTCTACCGGTCGTTGCTACGCTTCAGGAGCTAGATCGTGAGGCGCTGGTCAATATCCTCGTTAAGCCGAAGAATGCCTTGTTGAAGCAATACCAAGCTCTTATGGCTATGGAGAATGTTGAGTTGGACATTCGCAGTGATGCCTTGGAGGCGATTGCTGAAAAAGCGATAGATCGAAAGACTGGAGCGCGTGGTCTACGTTCTATCCTAGAGACTGTGTTGCTTGACACCATGTACAAAATCCCATCTGAGAGTAATGTGGTGAAAGTAGTGGTTGATGCCGCGGTAATAAATAGTGATAACGAACCTATGCTCGTTTATGAGCAGGTTGAACCTAAAAAAGTCTCTTCTGACGAGGGCTAGAAAAAGGGCGACGAGAGTCGCCTTTTTTGTGTCTGTTGCGAATACTTAAATAATTTCCATAGTGTTGCTGATGGCCCTATTGTTATTTTGGTTTTTGTCCCAATATATAAATTATGGGTCGCTATTTGAATATGGCGGCAAGGAAGCACTTAAATACCGAGGTAACAATGGTTCTATCAACCCCCGAGTCCAAGCAAACAAGCTACCCACTATTGCCATTGCGTGATGTTGTGGTCTATCCGCATATGGTAGTTCCGCTGTTTGTAGGTAGAGAAAAGTCAATTGTTGCCTTAGAGTCTGCCATGGAAGGTGAAAAACAAATTATTCTGGTTGCTCAAAGAGATCACCTAGAAGACGATCCGGGGGTTGCTGATATTTATGAAGTGGGAACCCTAGCGACCATTCTACAAATGCTTAAACTGCCAGATGGCACACTTAAAGTATTGGTAGAAGGACTTCATAGAGTTTGTATTGAGGCCCCGTTTGACGATAAAGCATTTATGCGGGCTACTGCGGCAGAGCTCAATGGCAAAGATCTTTTAGAAGAAGAAACCGAAGCACTAGTGCGTTCGACAACCGGTTTGTTTGAGCAGTATGTGAACCTTAGTAAGAAAATCCCACCTGAAGTAATAGCTACGGTTAGCGGAATAGAGGACGCGAATAGACTCGCTGATACGATTGCATCTCATATGACGCTCTCTCTCGAGCAAAAGCAGGAGGTGCTAGAAATAGCGGATTTGACTTTGCGACTTGAGCACCTGATGGGTTTAATGGAGGCAGAAATTGATCTATTCCAGATTGAGCAGCGGATTCGTGGGCGCGTTAAAAAGCAAATGGAGAAAAGCCAGCGCGAGTATTACCTGAACGAGCAGATGAAGGCTATTCAAAAGGAATTAGGAGACCTAGATGAGGGGCTGTCCGAACTGGACCAACTTGAGAATAAAGTTAAGCTTGCCGGTATGCCAAAAGCTGCCTTAAAAAAGGCTCAGTCTGAACTAGGTAAGTTAAAGATGATGTCGCCGATGTCCGCTGAGGCGTCTGTGCTGAGAAATTATATTGATTGGATGATAAGTGTTCCCTGGAAAAAGCGGACGCGGGTGAAACATGATCTTGTGAACGCGGAGAATACTCTAAACGAAGACCATCATGGGCTTGATGAAGTTAAAGAAAGAATTCTTGAGTTTCTTGCGGTACAAAAGCGGGTAAAAAAGCTCAAGGGCCCAGTGCTTTGTTTGGTGGGGCCCCCTGGGGTTGGCAAAACGTCTCTAGGAGAGTCGATAGCGCGCGCTACTGGCCGAAAGTTTATTCGAATGAGTCTGGGTGGTGTTCGAGATGAAGCTGAGATAAGAGGGCATCGTCGGACTTATATAGGCTCTCTGCCGGGAAAATTGATTCAGAAGCTCTCTAAGGTTGGCGCTAAAAACCCACTATTCCTGCTGGATGAAATTGACAAGATGGGAATGGACCAGCGAGGAGACCCTGCGTCAGCACTTCTGGAAGTTCTAGATCCGGAACAAAATCATACATTTAATGATCACTATTTGGAGGTTGATTACGATCTCTCAGAAGTTATGTTCATTTGTACGGCTAACTCAATGAATATTCCTGCGCCTTTATTAGATCGGATGGAAGTGATCCGAATTCCAGGATATACGGAAGATGAGAAGGTAAAGATAGCGGAAAAGTACCTAGTTCCCAAACAGTTAGTGGCCAATGGTTTAAAGCCTGCTGAGCTTGAAATTAGTGAAGATGCTATTAAGGATACTATTCGTTATTACACTAGAGAAGCGGGAGTGAGAGGGTTAGAGAGAGATATTGCGAAGATCTGTCGTAAGACGGTGACCAAGCATGTTCGTTTTAATGAGACTAACGCGGAGCATATTGGTTCTAGCGAACTAGAAGAGGCGTTGGGTGTGCGCAAATTCGATTATGGTCGAGCCGAAGTTGAGAATCAAATTGGGCAAGTAACGGGTCTAGCATGGACTCAAGTGGGCGGAGAATTACTAACGATAGAGACCTCAGCAATTCCTGGCTCAGGTAAAGTAATCAAGACAGGTTCTCTTGGCGATGTAATGCAGGAGTCCATTCAAGCAGCTTTGACAGTGGTTCGAAGTCGAGCGCAGCTATTGGGCATTCGTAGAGACTTTTATCAAGAAAATGACTTACATATCCATGTTCCTGAAGGAGCTACCCCCAAAGACGGGCCGTCAGCGGGCGTTGGTATGTGTACGGCTCTAGTCTCGGTTCTTACCAATATTGCGGTGAAAGCCGATGTAGCTATGACCGGTGAAATAACGTTGCGTGGTCAGGTGTTAAAGATTGGAGGGTTAAAAGAAAAACTGCTTGCTGCTCATCGAGGTGGTATCAAGACAGTTATTATTCCACATGATAATGCCAGTGATTTGAAAGAAATTCCTGACAATATCAAAGCCGACTTAAACATATGCCCGGTTAAATGGATAGATGAGGTTTTGGCGATTGCTTTGGACGAAAAGCCAGAGCCACTTAGTCAATCAGATTTTGTTAAGGCAAGTTCGTCTAAATCCGATCTGGAGGCCAATCAGAGGGCTAGTACGCACTAGGTTTAAACTATTTTGGTCTATTTTAAAGAGACTGCTTGACCGCATGCGGCCGCTATTGGTATAAAGGGTCTAGGGACTGCATGTTTACTTGAAATAGGTAGTATCAAAGGGAACCGATGCGCCTTTATTGTATTTAAATTACTTCCAAAAAAAAGGGGAATACCGTGAATAAATCTGATTTGATTGATGCTATCGCTGCAGGCGCAGACATTTCTAAAGCTTCTGCTGGGCGCGCACTAGATTCTGCAATTGAAGGAATCACTGGCGCACTGAAAAATGGTGACCAGGTGTCTTTAGTTGGTTTTGGAACATACTCAGTTAAGCACCGCGCAGCGCGTGCTGGACGAAATCCTCAAACTGGTGCTGAAATCCAGATTAAGGCCGCTAATGTTCCTAGCTTTAAAGCTGGTAAGGCATTGAAAGACGCAGTAAATTAATAATTGCCTGGGGAATCCTTACGGATTTTCTCGGACTTTAGAGGCGCATCTTTGATGCGCCTTTTTTACGATTAGGGAAGATAGAATGTTAGATAGTTTTAGAACAAACATGAAAGGCATGGCGATTGGTATTACCGTCGTTATTGGCGCCATATTCGCTTTTTCGGGAACTGGTACATTATTTCTGAGCGGTGGCGGGGCTGATGCAGCTCTAGTTGTCAATGATTCGACTATTACCGAATTACAGGTGGCTCGGGGTATTTCTTCACAGAAGCAACGTATTTTGAATGAGAATGTGGGTCTTGACGCTTCCTTAATTGACGATGAGTTTCTTCGTCCAAGTGTGGTAGAGCAGCTAATTGGCAGAGAGCTTCTGTCGCAGGCGTCTAAGAGCCAGCGAATGACAATATCTGAGCAAACTATCAACGAATATATTGTTAACAACGAGGCATTCCAGTCGGATGGTCGCTTCGATCAGAATCAATATCGATTTGCGCTTCAGCAGCAGGGTTATACAAGTGCTAGCTTTAAGGAAATGCTTGTTAATGACATGGCTGTTCAGCAACTCATAGCGGGTATTACAGGTACTGGCTTTGTTACACAGACTGAGTTGTCCGCTTTAGCGTCGGTCACTGAACAAAAAAGAGACTTTTATTATCTGACAATCCCAGCTGGGCCGATCGAAGAATCTATTGCCCTTACCGATGAGCAGATATTGCAGTATTATCAAAAAAACCTATCCTCGTATGAGACAGAGGCTCAAGTAATCGTCGACTACATCGAACTAAGCCCTGCAAAGTTGGTTGATCCAACATTAGTGTCGAGCGCTCAAATTTCCGCGCGTTTTGAAGAGGAACTTGATACTTTGGACTTGGCGGAATCTCGTCAGGTCGCCCACATTTTGTTGGAAGATGCTAACGATGATTTAATTGCAGAAGTTCAGGCTAAGATTGGGGCTGGAGGTATGTTCGGTGAGCTAGCCCGTGAGTATTCTGATGATTTTGCATCGGCAGAGACAGGTGGAGATCTTGGTTATACCTCTGGAAATACATTCCCTGAGGCGTTTGAGGCTGCATTAGCCGCGCTTGAGTTGGGTGAGGTTTCTAGTCCGGTCACAACGGATGCCGGTATTCACTTTATAAAGCTTCTGGATATCCAGCAGGATACTTATTTGCTAGCAGATGAATCCTCTCGTATAGAGCGTGAATTGATGAGAGAGGCGACGACTGATAAGTTGATCGCTAAGGTAGAGCTTCTTAAAGAGCTCAGCTATAACGCGGAATCGCTGATTGAAGTCGCTGAAGATGTGGGCTTAGAGCTCAATACATCAGAGGCATTCTCTAGATCTGGCGGGCAGGGCATTGCAGGTCTTCCCAAAGTGAGTGCCGCAGCCTTTAGCTCTGAGGTAGTTGAAGATAAGTACGCGAGTGAAGTACTTGATTTAGGCGATGATCGATATGTTGTTTTGAAGCTCAACCAATTTATAGAGGTACGCCAGAAAGAGCTTTCTGAGGTTCGAAGCTTGGTAGTTACGGCACTTACAGCTAGCGAGTCAGCGAGATTACTCGCGGAGAAAGGTGCAGAGCTACTGGCGGAAATAGTCGCAGGAAGCTCTGTTGAAATGGTCGCTAAAAATCGTGACCTTGCTTGGCAGGTCGGTAAGTCTGTAAATCGTCGTGGCACTGACGTTAATGCTGAGGTTAGATCAAGAGTATTTACCTTTCCAATCCCCGATTCAGACAGGGTGATCGACGGATTTTATATGAGCAACGGTGATTATGTAGTAGCAGAATTAACAAAAGTAGTGCCCGGTGATTTAAGCGTTTTAGCGAAAGAAGCTAGAGCGTCTTTAGAGGCCGCTACGCTCTCAATAAATGCTAATCGCGATGTTCTCGCTTATCAGGGAACTTTGAGAGAGAAGGCTGATATTGTTCAGTAGGTAGGTATTTTGAGTTATAGAATAAAGGCGGTTAGTCCGCCTTTATTTTTGTCTGTTAAAAAGACCTTAAATATTTCTTGGGTTAATATACAGAGTTAACCGTTGGCCCGGCTGCAGATAGCTTTTCTTATTAATACTGTTCCAATCGATAATATCAGTAATGGACAGTGAAAAGTTTTTCGCAATCTTATAGAGAGAGTCCCCACGCCTCACCTTATAAGAAATTTTTCTTAGTGACACAGACTTTACTGATTGTTTAGATGAGCGTATTTCAAGTACTTGGCCAATTTTGATGAGTTCTCCTCCTAGGCCATTCAAAACACGCAGCTCCTTGACAGTAATGCCATAGCGTTGCGCCAGTGTTGAGAGAGAGTCACCAGAAACAACGCTATGACGTGTTATTTCGTACCTGCCCTGTCTATCAGACGCGATATCCGCATTACTATTTGGTATCACTAGTGTCTGGCCTATGCTGATGCGATCGCTAATTAAGTTGTTACTATTTTTGATCGCGTCAGTTTGGGACTTAAACCGAGCAGCAATTTGAGAGAGCGAGTCACCGTTGACAACAATATATTCGGTATGAGGAATCCAAGTTTTTGGATCAGTGGTTTTAATGAACGCCACAAGTGATGCTGACTTGTCCGTAGGTATTAATAAACGATAGGCGCCCTGCGGAGGCGTCGTCGAGCGTCGATAACCCGCGTTGAGTTGGCTAAATAGCCAGTAGTCGGTGTCGGTGATTTCCATCACTTTTGATAGTGAAATCTGTTTCTCGATATGAATAACATCAAAGTAGGATTGATTTTTCACGTCAGGCAGATTGATTTCTAAGGACTCCGAATCCTGAATTACCGACGCCAATGCAAGTAGTTTGGGTACATAATTACGAGTCTCTTTGGGCAATTTGAGATGCCAAAAATCAGTCGGCTTACCAAGTTTGGCGTTGGCTCTAATAGCTTTTCCAACTGTGCCTTCTCCGGCATTATAAGCGGCCAATGCAAGTAACCAGTCATTGTTAAAACGTCGATTTAGGTAAGATAGGTAATTTATAGCAGCGGCTGTTGATGCTACAACATCTCTCCGCCCGTCATACCAGCGACCTCGCTCTAGACCAAACCTACTTGCCGTTGCTGGAATAAATTGCCAAAGTCCAGCTGCATGACTAGGGCTGTAGGCATAAGCATCATAGGTGCTTTCGATGATAGGCAATAAAACCAGTTCCAAAGGTAACCCAGATTCAGACAGTTGCTCGGTGACATAGTGAATAAAAGGTTTAGCGCGCTTAACCACAGTTGATATGTAGCGAGGATGTTTAATATACCAGTCACGTTGTTCCAATACACTGGCAGGGTAGGACTCAAGGTTTAGTTGGTAACCGGCACGGATACGTTGCCAAAGGTCCATCTGTGGTATATCAAATTCGATACTGATTACTGCTGCGGCAGAGACTTCTGGCGTTACAATGAGTTCTTTGCGCTCAGATACCAGGTCAACCAGTTGCGATAGAGGCTCGGGTATTTGATCAAGCTCAACGGGTATAGCGGGCACAGCTTGTTCTTCTATTGAAGGCGGCGAGATTATGCAGCCTGATAGTGATAAAAGGAGCCATAGCATTGTGCTGAAACAAATTAGTTGGGACGCTGATTTCACAGAGATCTCACAGGATTTTTTAGCCGGTGAGTGTATCGATGTTATTGAAATTAGACAAACAATTAACCGTTTGCACACCGACTAACTAAAAATAACGATTAGTGATATGTGTGAGTGTTTTGATTAATTAATATTCAACTGTTTTGTGAGGGTTTAGTGGAGTCTAATGCGGTGGTTTTTAACCCGCTCAACCGTCATACTGTAAGCCTGTAAGGGCACGTTCTTTAGGCCGCCTATTAAGTTAACCTTGAGATTTAAAAGACGAGTGTTAAAACGGTTTTCTATAAAAGAGCTCGAATTCACTGCCGAACATCTCTCAATGTGGTCGAAGAGTGACTTTGGGCGCTATGTTTTGGCCACCGAACGGGAACTTATCGCACAAAAGTATTCAGCATTACCCGGGTATCGGTTTATGCACCTCGGGTTAACCGCAGATGAGCAGTCGGCGAATGAATTTTCTCAGATACATAGGTTTAATTTCCAAACTCGTACTGGCGGTTGTAGTTCCGATGTTTCTGCAGTAGCTGATTTAACTGAACTACCCTTACCATCAGATATAGTCGATGTCGTATTGCTTCAGCACATGCTTGAGTTTTCTGCGTCGCCTCAATCAGTACTTGCAGAGGTATGCCGAGTAATAGCACCAGGTGGTCATCTTGTCGTATGTGCTTTAGATCCATTTGGACCTATGGGACTGGCTAAATTACCCATGCAGCTATTGTCTAACAGCCCTCAATATCGTTTCCATAGCCTTCGTATAGGGCGCCTAGTAGATTGGTTAACCCTACTGAACTTTGAGGTAGACTCTATTCACCATGGTGCTCATCAGTGGCCCTTTTTATACAACGCTGACTCCTCTGCGATGTTAGAAAGTCGTGAAAAAGTGAAGTTAGGGGTTAAATGGGATCTCGGATGCCAAAAAATGGGGCTCCCTTTAGGAAATTTTTTTATGATCCATGCCGTCAAGCGAGTCAGCCGAGTGATTGGTAATTCATCGCGAAACTGGAAGACAGCAGCACGTGAACGGTTAACTGTATCTGCGAGTCAATCGCTTGGGTCAAAAAAAAGTGTAGATAAGCGCTCTTCGGAGAATAACTTTTAGTCATAGAGATAAATGATGAGTCGTGTAGAGATTTTTACTGATGGCGCCTGTCGAGGTAATCCTGGCCCTGGTGGCTGGGGTGCTTTACTGCGTTTTGGGACTGAAGAAAAGGAACTTTTTGGTGGTGAGCCTGAAACTACGAACAACCGTATGGAGTTAACCGCTGTTATTGAAGCACTGGCAGCGTTAAAGCGGCCTTGCGAGGTTAAAGTAACATCTGATTCAACCTATGTTCTTAAAGGCATTCAAGAATGGATGCCCAATTGGAAAAAAAGAGGTTGGAAAACCGCTAGTAAAAAGCCCGTTAAAAATGTCGACCTATGGCAGAAACTCGATGCGCTGATTGGGTTGCATAGTATAGACTGGCAATGGGTCAAAGGACACAGCGGCCACAGGGAAAACGAGATTGCTGATGATTTAGCTAATCGGGGAATAGACGAGCTCTAGAGGCCTAGATTAAAGCTCAACATCAATCACACTAAAGATAGTATAAAAGCATGCGACAGATTGTTTTAGACACAGAAACTACCGGTTTAGAGACCTCCCAAGACCACCGAATCGTCGAGATTGGTTGTGTGGAAATGGTTAATCGGAAGCTGACTGGCCGACATTATCACCAATATATCAACCCTCAACGAAAAGTCGATGAAGGTGCGATGGAGGTGCATGGTATTACTGATCAGTTTCTTGAGGATAAGCCAGTTTTTGCGGCTATTAACTCTGATTTCCTACAATTTTTGGACGGTGCTGAACTAGTGATTCACAACGCACCTTTTGATGTGGGATTCATTAATCATGAATTAAAGAAACTTAGTGGTAAGCAGACCCCGTTGGGTTCTAGCTGTAAAATCATAGACACGCTAGCACTTGCTAGGCAAAAACACCCCGGACAAAAAAATAATCTTGACGCGTTATGCAAGCGTTATGGCGTAGATAATTCGCAACGAGATCTCCACGGTGCGTTATTGGATGCTGAAATACTTGCAGACGTCTATTTGCTGATGACCGGCGGTCAAGTTAATTTAAATATCAATCAACAGTCCGATTCAGACAGTGGTGAAATCAATGCTGCCACGTTAATTAGGCGCCTGCCGAGCGACAGAACTCCTTTACCGATTGTTCGCGCGAGTGCTGAGGAATTACTTTGCCATGAAGAAAAGCTCGCAGCCATTAAGAAGTCTAGTGGATTCTGTGTCTGGCAGGAGACAGGCGAGTAGCGCTTTTTATGTCTAATATCGATAGTTTTGATCCTACCAATATTGCTCCTAATACGCCAAGTCAAATAGATCGGCTTTCATCGGAGCTTGTGCAGACGGTTTTAAGCGCTGATTTGTTTAGTCTGACTCGGACGTTGTTCACCCTTAAAAGTCGTAGCGCTGACGCCAAAGATAGCTCAGGAAAGTGGTTGAAATTCTGCGCAGCGGTGGCCAAATCACAGGATGCTGCAGAGTCAAGGAGACTCAGACTTCCATTAATTAACTACCCTGATTTACCGGTAAGTGCTCGCGCTGAGGAAATTAAGCGCGAAATTGAGAAAAATCAGGTTGTGATTATCGCCGGTGAGACAGGGTCCGGTAAGACGACTCAAATCCCTAAAATATGCCTGCAAGCAGGGCGAGGGGTTCGAGGTCTTATTGGGCATACACAGCCGCGCAGAATTGCCGCTCGCACAGTTGCGGAGAGAATTGCCCAAGAATTGAAGTCACCCTTGGGCGATGCTGTCGGTTATCAGGTTAGATTCTCGGATCAAACATCATCCAACAGTTTTATAAAGCTGATGACCGATGGTATTTTGTTGGCTGAGATTCAGCGGGATAGATATCTTAGTAAATACGATACGATTATCGTCGATGAGGCTCATGAGCGTAGTCTCAATATTGATTTTCTTTTGGGTTATCTTAAAGGCTTATTAGTTAAACGGCCCGATCTAAAGCTCATTATTACCTCGGCAACAATTGATATAGAAAAATTCTCGACACATTTTGATAAGGCACCTGTGATAGAGGTCTCTGGCAGGACATTTCCTGTGGAGATTATTTATAGTGGACCGGACATCGTTGAGAGAGAGCGTAATCAAGCGATCGTCGATTGCTTAGAAGATATTGAGCAGAATCAAAAACCAGGAGATGTGTTGGTTTTTTTAAGTGGCGAGAGGGAAATTCGAGAAGCTAGCTTGGCACTTCGGCGAGCGCAATTGACGCACACTGAAATAGTCCCTTTATATGCTCGGCTTAGTCTAGCGGAGCAGAGCAAAATCTTCTCTCCGCATAAGGGACGTCGTATCATTCTTAGTACCAATGTTGCAGAGACATCTCTCACTGTTCCGGGTATTCGGTATGTTATTGATACCGGTAGGGCAAGGGTATCTCGTTACAGTTTTCGTACTAAGGTACAAAGATTGCCAATTGAGTCAATTTCTCAAGCGAGTGCAAATCAGAGAGCCGGGCGTTGTGGTAGGGTTGCTGATGGTGTTTGTTACCGCTTATATCAGGCGGAAGACTTCGAGACTCGATCGGCATTTACTGATCCAGAGATTGTACGGACAAATCTCGGATCAGTCATATTGCAGATGCTCCATTTACGGATTGGTGATATTAGAGATTTTCCCTTTATTGATCCACCCGATAGTCGATTAATCAGTGACGGTTATAAACTCTTAGAAGAGCTTCAAGCGGTCAATAGTGCAGGTAAGATGACCTCTTTAGGAAAGAAGCTCGTCGCATTGCCTGTGGACCCCAGGCTAGCCAGAATGATTCTAGAATCAAGTAATAATGGCTCACTCAATGAGCTAATTATTATAGCCAGTGGTTTAAGTATTCAGGACCCACGAGAACGTCCCGGGGAAAAGCAGCAAGCTGCAGATCTGGCCCACAAACAATGGCAGGACAACGAGTCTGATTTTATATCGCTACTCAACCTTTGGACTCACTTTGAAGAAAAACGACAAAACTTGTCAACTAATCAGTTTAGTAAATACTGCAGATCGCAGTTCGTTTCCTACCTGCGTATGCGTGAATGGAGAGACCTTCATCGGCAACTGCATAGTGCGTGTAGAACACTTAAGCTGACGGATAATCAGCAACCTGCTGAGTATGGGCCGATTCATCAAGCTCTGCTGTCAGGTTTGTTAGGTCAGGTCGGAATTCGTGAGGATAAATGGGAGTTTTTAGGAACCAGAAATCGCAAGTTTTTTATCTTCCCTTCATCCGGTCTGAGTAAAAAACCGCCGAAGTGGGTTATGGCAGGCTCTTTAATGGAGACTACCAAGCAGTTCGCACTCAATGTGGCGAAGATTGATCCAGAGTGGCTTGAATCATTAGCGTCGCACTTAGTGAAAAAGAGCCATAGTGAGCCTTTTTATCATCATAAATCTGGTCAGGTAATGGCTAAGGAGCGGCAGACACTGTTCGGTCTGAGTATTGTTGAAGGTAAACGGGTGGCATATGGAAAAATTGCACCCATCGATGCAAGAAAGATCTTTATACAGCAGGCTCTAGTAGAAGATGGTTATCGTGGTAAAGGTCAATTTTATGCACATAACCAAGGACTAGTCGCGGAGTTACAGGCTTTAGAGGATCGCTTTCGTCGACGAGATTTATTGGCTGAGCAGATGGTCATTTACAACCATTATGATCAGCGTGTCCCGTCATCTGTTTATAACTTGCCTGATTTTGAGAAATGGCGCAAGACATCTGAGACAGACGATTCTCAGCTCTTATATATGAGTAAAACGTCGCTGTTATTACGAAATTTGGAGGCCAGTGAGGAAGCGCAATTCCCTCAGGAGCTGTTAATAGATGACTTCGAATACAGCCTTCGATATCACTTTCAACCGGGTCATGCTGAAGACGGTGTTAGCTTAATTTTGCCTTTAGCGTTATTGCATCAATCACCACGATACTTTTTCGACTGGTTGGTGCCAGGCATGTTACGTGATAAATGTATTGCGCTAGTCAAGGGGCTGCCAAAAAATATTCGACGTACATTTGTACCTGTGCCTGATTATGTTGACAAGGTATTGCTTAATATTAGCGCTCAAGATCGACCCCTAACCGAGGTTTTAGGTGAACAGTTACACAAGCTAACGGGACAAAAGATATCTAGCGAAAGCTGGAATCTGGATAATCTTAATTCTTGGTATCGGATGAACTTTATTTTGCAGGACGATCAAGGTCAGCTGATTGGTATGGCCAGAGATCTCAGCCAATTGCGTAAAGATTTTAAGCAACGGATCAATAATAGTTTGGCTGAATCAGCTGAAGAGACCATTGCGCGAAATAATATTACGGAGTGGGACTTTGCAGAGCTACCCATTGAGGTGGTTTTGCCGCGTGGAAATATGAATATTAAGGCGTGGCCAGCACTGCGAGATCATCAAGATTCAGTGGCCATTGAACTGATTGATAATCCTGCTGTTGCTGAGGCTATTTCCATGGACGGGCAATTGCGTCTGGCGGTGTTGCGAGGAAAAGATCAATGTAAATACCTTAGTAAAGATTTGTTGCGAGGAAAAGAATTGCAACTAAAAGCCGCCGGTTTGGTTTCTCGAGAGACCATTGTGCCGGCCATTATTTTGGCAAGCTTTAAGCAAGCTATGTTTTCAAAGAACGCTGTGATTAGGGATCAGCATGAATTCGATAATTGTTATACGACAGGTATAGGACAGGTTGTAGAATTTGCTCGACGGCATGGTGATGCCATTGAATCAGTATTGGCATCATTGCATGTGCATCAGCAAAGCATAAGATCAATGTCAGTGAGTGAACAGAGCGCAAAAGAAGATATTTTGGCCCAAATAAATTGGTTATTTTCAGCTCAAACGCTTGCGCAAGCATCGGTAGAAGATACCTCACAATACTCAAGATATGTTCGCGCAATAGACTTTAGAATTGGAAAAGTATTGTCACAAGTTCAAAAAGATTACGAGTACACTATGGCTATTAGGTCTTTTGTAGAGCCTCTAGAAAAATTTGAGACGAAAAAATATCTCATGTCGCCCGAACTTAATCAGTCTTTACGTGAATTTCGATGGCTAATTGAGGAATTTCGAGTCTCTCTTTTTGCGCAGCAGCTTAAGACCAGAAGGCCGGTTTCGGAAAAACGTTTGGCCGCACGATGGTCAGATTTGAGCGATCAGCTAAGGCGGGTTGTACCGGATTACATATAATCTGTGACTTGAGTCTCATATAAGTGGGTGAGACGCTCCAACAAATGAACACTATTGAATAGCTCTGGAGTATAATCACACTCTATAATTTATTTTTAAACTTTTTTGAATCTAAATTCACTGTTCACCGCGTCGTAGATGCGAAATGTGGCATTCAACTTAACGTTGTATCTGAGCGTCCAAGTGTTTTGCAGTAGCTGTTGTTGGAAACAAGTATTTCTTGCCCCGCTTAATATGCGGAATATCAAGCTGGTGTGTTATTAGAGATGTGGGTTCAAGTAAAAATGTTAAAACTGGTTTTAGTATCACTGCTTATTGTTATGGCCAACTTTACGTTTAGTGAGGAGGCTGATGAGATTGACCCCTTTGAAGGAGTTAATAGAGTATTTTATGAGCTCAACTTTAATCTTTTAGACCCAGTGATTATCAAACCTATTGCTATTATCTATGATGACCTCACTCCTAAGCCTATCCGCCAAGGGTTTAGAAATTTCTTTTCCAACTTAGATGAAGTCCCGAGTCTGGTTAATAATGTCTTGCAAGGTAAATTTGGTCAAGCCGCTAATAATGCCGAGCGTTTTTTAATGAATACAACATTGGGGCTGGGTGGTTTTCTAGATATCGCAAAACGAGCGGGCCTGCAGTCAGCAGAAGACGAAGATTTTGGTCAAACACTAGCGGTTTGGGGTGTTCCTGATGGGCCTTATTTGATGTTACCCTTTTTTGGTCCATCGACCTTGCGAGATGCACCGTCAAACTTTGTTGATAGCCTACTTGATCCGTTTAGTTATAATGATAGCCTTCCTGTCCGTGCTGTTATAAAAGGAATCGATTTAATTTCTTTACGGGCTGATTTATTGGGTATTGACGATGTTATTAGCGGCGATGAATATTTGTTTATAAGGGATGTTTATCTGCAGAATAGAGAGTATGTTATCAGTGACGGCGCTATTGATGATGATTTTGATGATTTAGACGATTATTAGGCGCAACAGGTTTTATTTGTGTTTTATAGACTATTTTTTATTGAAACAATAATTATAAGATATTACTAAGTCGAGTTTTCATGGGTGAAGTTAAAAGCGCAGTTTTTCTGGTTGGTGAGAGAAATACCAAGCTTGAGCGATTAATGTCAAGAATCGAAGGGGGTGGTCACCATTGCCGGTATCTCTCCGACCTTAATGACTTGTCTGCCGTTTGTGAAGACGACTTTTCTCAGGTAGTGGCATTCTCTCCACCACCGGACATGATCGAAGACTTGTCCAGTAGCACGTTATTGAAAGAGTACGCTGCAAAGCACATGTTGACAGTAATACTTGACGATTTGTCCCACCCAAAAGCTATAGATTTTTTTAGACTTGGCATTGCTGATGTTTGGTTTGAGGATATGTCTAGCATCGAACTCGAAGAATCCTTTACTCGACTTCAAGAATTTGCGAACTTGCGGGTTCAGCGGATGACCTATGGCCAAAGGTTAGAAACGGCTAATTTAGATCTTCAAAATAGCTTGCATATGCTTAAGCAGGATCAACTTGCAGGGCTTGAAGTTCAAAAAAGTCTAATGCCTGAAAGTCCACTAAGCTTTGCGGACTATGAAATATCTCATTCTGTTACACCATCACTGTATCTTAGCGGTGATTTTGTTGGGTATAACTTTGTATTGGGTCGTTACTTGGTGTTTTATTTTGCCGACGTCTCTGGGCATGGCGCCTCATCGGCATTTGTGACGGTTCTGCTAAGGTTTATGATTGGTCGCGTAATACAGCGTCATGTTACTGAAAATGACCATGAGGCCCTTAAGGCGGCTCCTGAGGGTCTTTTAGAGCACGTAAACAAGCAAGTCTTAGCGACAGGGTTAGGAAAGCATCTAACCATTGTGGCCGGTTGCCTAGACACCGAAAATAGCACCTTGCGCTATGTGGTCGGGGCTCAACTGCCTCGCCCGATTATAATTGTTGACGGGTGCGCTCAATATTTACCGGGGAAAGGTAAGCCGGTTGGGATCTTCGAGAGCGCATCATGGGATGTAGAGCAGATAGTGCTACCTGAGCGCTGTGCGTTGGTGCTGTTGTCAGATGGTGTTTTTGATTTGGTACCGGATAAAGATCTCATTGACAAAGAAAAAACGTTGCTGCGCTTTCTTGCGCGCAGCTCTGATAACCTAGAATCTCTGAAAGCGGCTCTGTCTGTTGATTTCTTGGAAGATCCTCAAGATGACGTCTCCATGTGTTTGCTAGCCCGAGGAATGTAGCTTGAATTCTGGGAAAATACTCGTTTCTGATCAGCTTGGTAATCATCTACTTAAGTTTACTGGTGATGTGCGGGTTACGCTATGCGGCACATTAAACCGTTACATCGAGACTATCTTTGGTACTAAGAATGTAAAGCGAGTTGTTGTTGACATGCTTGAAGCAGAGGGGCTGGACAGCACAACACTTGGATTATTAGCCAAATTAGGGCTCCATTGTCGTGAAGAGTACGGCCTAAATGTTGAGGTTTTTTGTCAGAACACAAGTATTCTTAGGACGCTAGAAAGCATGAGCTTTGACGAGATTTTTGATATTTTCGATCAACTACCTAATATGGATACCATCGAAAATTTACATGAAATAGATGCCCAGAATTTACCGGTTGATGAAATTCGGGAACAGGTTCTAGAAGCCCACAAAATTCTGGTCCGGTTAAGTGCCGACAATCAGCAAGAATTCAAAGATTTAATCAAGGCACTCGAATTCGATAGATAATTAGCTGCCGTCTCTGGCGTTAATCTTACAACGGATATAGTCGCTATGAAGGATATGTAATAGGTCAGCTACTCGCCGCATGATGCTCTCCTCATGCTTATCTAAATGACCATCCGCAAAAGCGACACGCCACATCCCCGTCATTAGTTCGAGTTTTTGTTGCTCATTAAAATGACTATTGATTTCTCGAGTAAACTGATACAAGGACGTGGCTTCAGTCACTTCTTCTCTGGAAAGTGCGATTAGCTCATCTATTTTTTCTTTGGCTATACCTAGCATGGTAGAGAGTGTTCCAGTAATAGATTCAAGCTCTTGCTCGTCGAGATTCCCATCTATAACCATCACCTCAATTAACAGTGCCGCTGAGGCAATCTGTTGTGGAGTTACCGTATCTACTTCAGGCTCAATAACGTTTTTAGAGAAAAAATTCTTAATTTTATCAATCATTTGGCGGTCTCTTTTAACCATTTTTCTAGTTTAATTTGATCAGTAACAAAACTTCTTATCCCGTGAGATAGTTTTTCTGTTGCCATTGGGTCATCATTTAATTCATAGCGAAAAGCGGACTCATTGCCCATCGCATACTCAATTTTATCACCGGTGCTACTAGCGTCTAGTTTACGTTCAAGGGTTCCAAAATCGTCATCTAAAGCTTGTAAAAGTTGGGGGCTAATAGTCAGTCGATCACAGCCTGCGAGTTCTGTAATTTCACCAATATTTCTGAAACTTGCGCCCATCACAACGGTGTCATATCCGGATTGTTTGTAGTAGTTGTAAATACGCGTTACTGACTGCACTCCTGGATCTTCGGCAGCGGTGTAGTCAGATTTACCTGTGTTAGCTTTATACCAGTCCAAA
Organism: uncultured Cellvibrionales bacterium; assembly: GCA_937911225.1. Classification (GTDB taxonomy): domain Bacteria; phylum Pseudomonadota; class Gammaproteobacteria; order Pseudomonadales; family Porticoccaceae; genus HTCC2207. The sequence continues at coordinate 7,011 of CALDQM010000148.1, read as the reverse complement.
ATCCTGCCTACAAAGGGCGATATTAAAAAGGCCCCGGCATCAGCAGCCGCAGCAGCTTGAGTGAAATTAAATAGTAGTGTTAGGTTACAGTTAATCCCTTCTTTTTCAAGTTGTTGGGCGGCACGGATACCCTCAAAGGTCGAGGCCATCTTTATAAGTACACGCTCTTTGCCAATACCGGCAGTCTCATAGAGATCAATTAACTGGCGTGCCTTGGTAATGGATTTTTCAGTATCGAAAGAAAGTCGTGCATCGACTTCTGTTGATACACGACCGGGAATAACCTGAATGATTTTTTCGCCAATGCCAACGGCTAATTTATCCATGCACAGTGATAGCTGTTCATCACTGGAAAGGGTGCCTCGGGAAACTGAAGTTATCACCTCTTTCACCAAACTCTCATAGGTGGGCATCTGAGCGGCTTTTAGAATCAAGGATGGATTCGTCGTAGCATCTTCAGGAGAGTACTGACTTATAGCCTCAAAATCGCCAGTATCGGCGACCACGGTCGTCATTTCTTTTAATTGCGCTAATTTACTTTGGTTACTCATTTTGGCTTTCCCCTGAAGTTGCTTTTAATGCTGTCGTCAAAACCTCAATTGTTGATGCAGGTTTATAGGCATTTTCGCTAATATGTCGCCTGAATTGCCTTGCCCCAGGCATTCCATGGAATAAGCCTAAAATATGACGAGTCATCGCATGTAACCTGACACCCTTTGACATCTCATTATCCACATATTGGAGAAATTGTTCAGCGATATCTTCACGAGTTTTAATGGGGGTTTGATACCCATAGATCAGATTATCTACTTGAGACAGTAAGTAGGGGTTAGTGTAGGCCTCTCGACCCATCATTACGCCATCAATTTTTTCTAAATGCGAGACAGACTCCTCTAGGGTGGTTATACCACCGTTAATAATAATTTCGATGCCCGGAAAGTCTCTCTTAAGTTGATAAACTCGTTCATAGTTAAGTTCGGGCACTTCACGATTTTGTTTTGGGCTGAGACCTTTAAGCCAAGCTTTACGTGCGTGAACCAAAAATGTATTACAACCTGCTTCAGCAACAGTACCAACAAACTGGCACAAAAAATCGTAAGAATCATAGTCATCCACTCCAATACGATGCTTTACGGTAATCGGTAGTGATGACGCTTCAACCATTGATGAGATACAGTTAGCAGTTATCTCAGCATTTTTCATCATAATCGCGCCAAACATGCCGTTTTGCACGCGATCACTGGGACAGCCACAATTGAGATTAATTTCAGCATAAGCGTACTTTTCAGCTAACTTGCAGGCAGCGGCTAAGTCACGGGGGTTACTTCCTCCGAGCTGCAATGCAACTGGGTGTTCTGACGCATTCATTGCTAAATGGCGTTCGGTATCACCGTGTAATATCGCGCCCGTAGTAATCATCTCTGTGTACAGGACAGCATGTTGGCTAATTAGGCGCAAAAAGAACCGACAATGCCGATCTGTCCAGTCGAGCATGGGCGCAACACAAAATTTGCGGCTAAGTTGTTCTTCAGTATTGTGGGCTGTGGTGATCAATGGCAGTCTTATTTTAAGTTATGTTAAGTGTCTTTGAGCCGTCAGTATAAAAGTCGTGGGTCAAAAAGTCTCTTGTAGATTGGAGTCATTTGTTGATTACACAACCTTAATGGTTTTGCTTTACTCACTTTTAACCAACAGCATGGTGTAACTGGACTTACACGTGCGTAGTTATTGGTGATTATACGCAATCAACAAGAAAACCGTTGCTAAGGATGTGAATCAGTCGCTGTTCAGCGATCTAAATAAAATGTAGTATCTTGGCGATAGATTATTCGATGTATCCTCGGCATACATACGTTCGCATAGGCCGACTAGGAGTTTATTCATGGAGCACCCAATGAAGAGTAAGAAATTAGAGGTACGCAGATGCAGCGTGATACTTCTTATGGTAGTGATGGCGGTTTACTCATCCTTGCTAGCTGCCCATGCGGATCATGACAAAGCAAGATTTGTGTCAGCTTCTGGGGTAGATAGTGGCAAGTGCGATGACGCTGCCCAGCCTTGCCAAACCGTTAACTATGCTGGATTGCAGTCTAACAAGGGCGATACTATCCGGATGGCGGCGGGCAACTATAACGTTGAAGATGTCGATACTCTGTTTTATTTGCTTAGCGATCTTGTCCCTGTGAAAGGCCTGTACAGTGAAGCATCTGCTTTTGCGAAAATTGATGCCAATAACATTACGCGATTAACAGGAGTGCCATTGGAATTCGCCGATAAACTCGCGAGCAAAGGCTTTACGGTGATTGTCGATACGAAAGGTTTAGATATTGAGAAAACGCAAAATATTCGCGAAAAGATGCAGGTCTATGAGCGATTGAAGGTCGCTAAGCCGGCGACTGCCTGTGACAACGGCTTTGCTGGCGATCATGCCTGCGAAAAGATGGACTTACTCGCTCATGTTCCACTGTCTAGTTTTTCCACAAACCCCAGCGCAGCTAATGATGTTTGGGGCTTTTACGACGTCAACGATGGTCGAGAATACGCGATTATGGGTCTGCGCAATGGCGTTGGCGTAGTCGAGGTAACTGACCCAGAGTCGCCGCGCATGGTTGGAAGCATCTCAAGTCAGTCAACATCGTGGCGTGACATCAAAGTTTATCAACACTTCAATCTAGAAAGTGCCCGCTGGGATAGTTATGCCTATGTGACCGCTGATAGCGCATCGGTTGGAACTATGATCATAGACTTGCGATCTCTGCCTGAGACTATTTCTGTTGCCGGGTCAGATTCAAACGATATCAGTGCGCACAATGTCTATTTGAGTAATGTTGATTACTCACTAGGTGTTGCGCTAAATGATGTGGATCCCTATCTGCATATTGCCGGTTCAAATCGGAAGGGTGGCTCATTTAACACCTATAGCTTGGATAATCCCCAATCACCGGTCTCAATCTATCTGAATAGTTCTTCCTCTCGCTCCAACTATACCCACGATGTTAGCTCTATGGTGGTGACGGATGAGCGAAAGGATACGCAATGTGTTTCGGGTGGGCCTCATTGTGAGATTTTCTTTGACTTCAATGAGGATAACTTTCAGATTTGGGATAAAACGCAAAACAGCGCTCCAACGCGATTGAGCACAACCTCTTACAACAATGTTTCTTATGTTCATTCCGGCTGGTATACCGAGGATAAGCAGGTTGTGCTTGTCCATGACGAATTAGATGAGATGAATTATGGTCTTAACACGACTGTCCGGTTATTTGAGATGTCAGACTTCAGAGCGCCTTCTCTTTTATCAACTTGGACGGGCCCAACAGGAGCAATTGACCATAATGGTTTTGTTCGCGGTAATCGCTATTACATGTCTAATTACACAAGAGGCATGACTGTTCTGGATATTTCTGACACCTCCGATCCAAAGGAAATAGGGTTTTTTGATACCTTTCCGATATCTGATAATACGTCGTTCAACGGTGCATGGGGTGTTTATCCTTATTTACCTAGCGGTGTTGTTCTAATTAGTGACATCAGTAGTGGACTCTATATTGTTAGAGACAGAACAATTCAACCTGCAGAGGGCAGTACTAGTTTTGATGCCGCCAACTATTTGGTTGGAGAGGGTGAAACAGCCACGATTTTGGTTGCACGCAATGGTGGGTCTGAGGGTGATGTGAGTGTGAAGTGGGAGATTCTGACGGGTTCCACAGATAGTGATGACCTATTGCCGGTTATTGATGCGGGATCAGATATAACGGCGAATGCTGGCGCCATTGTTAGCTTGCAAGGCTCGACGGCACAGTCGGGGTCATTGAGTTGGGGGGATGGTGAAAGCCAAGCTCAGTCCATCAGGGTCCCTGTGCTGACTGATACCCGAGGCGAACCGAAAGAAAGTTTTTTTGTTCGTCTCCATGAACCTACAGGATCATTATCTCTCCAGTCGCCAAGTATCGCTGTTGTCTCTATTCAAGCTAGCAGTGGCACGGATGAAGAAAGCAGAGAGGCTGTCTCTGAGAGCGCTGAGCTGACTTATGCCTGGGCGCAGCTTAGCGGGACAGCGGTTTCTATTACTCAGTCTGATGGCCTGGCAGCAGAGTTTACGGCGCCTGATACAGCCTCGGAGCTTAGCTTTCGGTTGACGATTACGAATGACTCAGGTTTTGAAGCCTACGACTCTGTTGCGGTCAATGTAGTTGTTCCACCTCCACCACCACAAGTTGTAAGCCCACCAACACAGAGTAGCGGAGGAGGAGGTTGCAGTCTGTCTAACAGCTCTTCAAATGATTCATCGCTGCCAATTGTATTGTTATTGGTAAGCTTATTACTCATTCGAGGGCGCTATTTGGCGCGAACGTCTTGAACCGCGGACCTCGTAATGTCAGCCTGCTCATCTTTAGATGTCTTAGCAGTAAGTTATGGGGTTCAACAAGGTCTGTTCCTTCGAGCTTGCAAGCTGTTAAGAGGAAGATGGGCTTGTGCGAAATTGAGTGACGTTATGCTCATTCAGGGCAGTTGGAAATATCGACTTTTAGTTCATTTTTAAAACACATTTTGGCTCTCAATTCACCATTAGCGAAGTAAAAATAGTAAAGACCATTTTGTGTTCCTTTGTTGTATAACCCTTGCTCTCTCAATTGGCCATCTTCGTAGTACCACTGGATAAGTCCATCAAATTCTCCCGCGTAGAATGTTTCATTTCGCCTCAGCTGGCCGTTTTTGAAGTAATCCTGCCAGGGTCCATTTTTTTTCGAGTTTTTCCAGTTTCCTCTAGCTTCCAGTTGACCACTAATGTAAAAGTACTCCCAAGGCCCATCTTCTTTGCCTTGTTTGAGATTTCCTTGAGACTTTAACTGACCATTACTGAAGTAATACTTTTGAGGCCCGTCTACTTTTCCATCTGTATAGTTTTCTTGTGTCTCTAACTGTCCGTCTCGGCTAAAAGTCTCCCAGCTACCATCTTTTTTACCCTTCTTCATAGTTCCTTTTGCCTCTAATTTACCCTTCAAGTAATATTCTTGAGACCCGTCTTTTTGCCCATCTTTATAGCTTTCTTTTAGGTCTAATTGCCCGGTGATGCTGAAAGACTCCCAGACACCATCTTTTTTGCCATTTTTAATAGTCCCTTTACTTATTAATTTACCATTGGCATACGACTCTTGAACGCCATCTTCTCGACCCTGGTTGTAGTTCCCTCTTAACTCTATCTGATTACTGATATTATAAGACTCAACAGGGCCATGGAATTTTCCAGCGCTAAAGTTACTTCTATACTTTAGCTGTCCGTCGTAGTAATGAAACTCATGCGGACCTTCCTTTTTTCCATCCTTATATTTACCTTGTAATTTCAACTGGCCGTTATAGTAATAGTATGATTGGAGACCTTCTTTTTTCCCGGCTTGGTAGTTTTCTTTTAACACTAACTGGCCGTTATAGAAATAACGCTCTTGAATTCCCTCTTTCTCTCCGTCTTGGTATTTCTCTTTTAGGCCTAATTCGCCATTGAAATGGAAGTACTCAGTGTCGCCATTCAATTTACCGTTTATAAAGCGTTTTTTATAATCTAATTGACCATTACTACGATAATGGACCGCGATACCAGTAAACGGGATTTTTGAACTAATTTGGTATGTAGTGCCCTTTTTTTCAATAAGGCTAAATATCGACACTTCATTCTCAGGCAAAATAGCATCAGGAAGAGAACTGAGAGTTAGCAGGATAAAAATAAATATTATTTTGAAGAATCTATTCATATTAAATTCAAATTTCATATTACTATAAACCTATTCTAAACTGAATAACTCTAATTTTGAAGTGCCGAGTGTTTTACTGTTTAGTTCCCGGTAAATACCACCAGAGCTTATCTTTATTTTTAGTAATAGAAATCGCTTGAATGGATTGGCTTGTTGATAGGACTGCACCCTGATAATGATTATGCGTAAACATTATCCTTATTGAGTTTGTTTATGAAAAGACGATTTTTACTCGTGAGTTAGACTTGTGCCGCGCTAAAGGCTAGTTTTTCATCCTGGTTATTTAAGTGTGGGCAAGGGTGCTTCTCGTTTAATCAGTTGGTTGAGGATAATAGTCGACTCAATACCCTCTGCCATGGGCACGTTGGCGAGCTTTTCTTTGAGAAATATCTCAAAGGATTGCAGCGTTTCTGTGGTAACTCGGAGCACATAATCATGCGCTCCAGCGAGTACACAGCATTCAGTCACTTCTGGTAGGTTAGCCACCGCTGTTTCAAAATCTGATGCATTTTCTGATGTATTTTTATTAACCTTCACAAAGACGAAGGCTGATACGTTAGCCCCGATCATTTGGTGATTCAGTTGCACACTGTATCGCTCAATTAAGCCGCTTTGTTCCAGGCTGCGAAGTCGCCGCAAGCAGGGCGTTTGAGAGAGGTTTACCTTGGCAGACAGGTCCGCATTGCTAATGCGAGAATTCTTTTGTAAAGCATTCAATATGCCTATATCAATATGATCTAATTTTTTATTCATAATTAGGTTAATCTGCTAATAAGATGATAATTTTAAGCACTATACCATGCTATTTCGTAAAAATAGCACTTTAATTGCTCGATAATACTACTGAGTTTTTGTTAGAATTTTATGTTATTAGATCTCTAAAAGGGCAATACCATGACGCAAAAAGCGCATGCGCTAGATCGATGGATACGTAATGACTTCAAAGCGATGAATACAGAGTTGGAAGAGATATATTTCACTAATCGCGATTCAAATGAGCCTTTGGGAGATAGTATCAAAACACAGTTAGTGGACGAGGGTAGAGCGCTCATTGCTGAGTTACTCAATGAGGGAAATACTGATGAGGGTTTTGATAGCGGGTTTGAGTTGCTTGGGGATGTGGGGTTTTACATGGCGGCATGCCGTCGCCATGACATTACAGAACCTTCACGAGAAACCCGATCTCCCTTGCAGGAGGCCTCAGCCCTTGCCATGCAATTGGGCGCATCATTGGGAGTGATTCCGCGCTTTGCGTCCTGCC
>CALDQM010000147.1:0-1962 GCA_937911225.1 uncultured Cellvibrionales bacterium | reverse complement strand
TGGCAATGTAGATGCGTTAACTGATGGTTTGATAATCCTTCGATATTTGTTCGGTTTAACAGGTGATACGTTAACTAACGGCGTTGTTGCCGCTGATGCTCAAAGAGTGAGTGCGTCAGATATAGAGTCGCATATTGAGACGCTAACCTCATTAAATTTGCAGCCCCCAGTATTTACGTCTTCAGCCAGCTTTGCTGCTGCGGAGAATCAGATAGCCATTGGCACAGTTACAGCAACGGATGTGGATACTGATAATTCATTGATTACCTTTAAGGTTTCAGGGTCTGAGTTATCTATTACTCCTCAGGGCTTGTTGAGTTTTTCCTACGAACCTGACTTTGAAGTAAAATCATTTTTTTCGGCAATCATAACGGCGACAGATGGAAGTAACTCAAGTACTCAAGATATAACAGTGTCCTTATCGGATGTTTTAGAAGTTGCATCAGATCTTACTTGCACCAAGTCGATAGAGGCTCTTTTACCACCTCAAGCGACCTGCGATAATCTTTTTATTACCGACGACACATATATTAGAAACAGAACAGCTGGCATAGAGGACTTTGCATTTGGTGATGCACGAGGGCACAAATTTGGAGCAGGCCAATTTATGGAACTGGGTGACAATGATTGCCTACCTCAGGGTAAAGGTGACACTGATTTTAGCTTTTCCTTTTGGTTTAAAGATGCGATAGATATAACTAATAATCCAAACTTAATGCCTCAAATTATTGGAACAAAAACTCAGTATGATACTGATTCACCCGGATTTATTGTTACTGCTCAGTATCAACCTCAAAATGGAATGATTTGGCTTGAGGCTCATTTTGATGGAGGCGACAAGATTAAATCAAAACCGATAAAGCCAGAACAATGGGCTCATATTGTTGTTAATTATGATGCCAATGATTCTGAGATAAGATTCACTATATATACCAATACAATACGCGCAATAAATGATAATGAGGTATCAACAAAACGTTTCAAGCATGGCGCGAGGTTAACAATTGGCTATGATGATGGGTGGCAGCCTAAAGATGACATGCCTAGTTTTGATATTGCTGATTTCCGTAGTTTTAAGAGACAGCTAACAGAAAATGAAATTAGGCAGCTTTATCTGCAAGGTGCTCCAGCTGCTGGAAATACTAAGAGCCAGTTAAATGGCATATTGGATAAGTTATATTCGCATATAGGTAATCAAAGTCCTATGAGTCTTGCTGATTTAGCTTCTTATAATGCTGAGCTTGAAAAGCTATTGCCGTTGTTTAGTTCTGATGTGCCAATCATGAGGAAATCACTAGATTTGGTGGCATACTATGATGCTCAAAAGGGGCCGCTCTTTATAAATGATACCACTCGAGGTGGTTTTCAAAGAGAGGGTGAGGCAGTCGTAAAGGGCGATGGTCGTGTTGAGGTTGAGCTTGCCCGGATTGTATTCAAGATTCAGCAGGCTATGATTGATTATCAGTACACGCGTTATGTTCTGCCAATGTGTAGCCATATTTTTACTGACCAAGTATTTAGATCATCAGCGAATTTCCCTGGGACTTCTGTTAAGCCAGCTGATACAGCCAAGTTGCATGCCGTGACCATAAATGCGTATAACCCAGATGAATGGGGTCTAAGGGTTGCTTTTGCGCGACAACCTCGTCGCCAGCCTACTGGATATTATCTATCAGCCGGAAGTGTTGGTGAAGTTATCGTTCCAGCAGAATTAGTAGACAGAGGTTATTCGATATTAGTGGGTGCCCATACAGCTGACCATAAAGATAAAAGAGATCCCAAGCGCCTCGATCGTGTGAGTACAAGATTTGAAATAATTAATGCGAAAACAAAGGTTGCCAACCCTTTAGGCGGCGGAGTCTATATAGAAGTTCCATACCGAGAAGCGTTAGGACCTAAAGACATTCAGCTTCGAGGGGTTATTAATTCACCTCTATATTCCCTGCGAGATTTTGATAAGAC
>CALDQM010000146.1:0-1955 GCA_937911225.1 uncultured Cellvibrionales bacterium | reverse complement strand
ATGATAGAGAAGTTCTTGAGTCTTATAAATCCGACACTCTTCATAAATCCTTCTGTTCGGTATAGAATCTAAGTTTATGATCTAAATAACGTCAAATTAGATATGTCCTCCTGCAACTAGAGCGAGTTTCTTGGGATTGCAATGTAACCATTATCGGAGACACTAAGTGATAAAAGTTTGTCTAAACCTGATCTTGTCATTAATAGCATTATTATTGATTGCTTCGTGCCAACCCCCCCAATACGCCGATATAGTATTTCGAGGTGGAGCGGTAGTTACGATGGATGATGAGCGCTCCCATGCGCAGGCAGCTGCTGTCTACGATGGCAAAATTATTTTTGTTGGCTCTAATCAGAATGCTGATTCATTAATTGGAATCGATACTAAAATAATTGAGCTTGAAGGAAAGATGTTGATGCCAAGCTTCCATGATGGGCACTCTCATGTGCGTGCAGGCGGTTCATCATTAAATGGTTGCAGTCTTCATAGTGCAATTGATATACCTGCCATCAGAAATCAACTCATAGAATGCGCTAACTCAAAAAACTATGGTATCGACGAATGGGTCGTAGGAGGCGGCTGGCCTTTGGCGGCATTCCCCGAAGCAGGACCGACCTCAGCAATGCTAGATGAAGTCTTCGATGATCGCCCCGCGGTGTTTTTTGATGCCTTTGGACATAATGCTTGGCTAAGTTCTCGTGCTTTAGAGCTCGCTAAGATAGACAAAACGACCCCTGATCCATCGCAAGGCGTTATCGTTAGAGATATTGGTACAGGAATACCTACCGGTACGCTCAGAGACTCAGCTGTATCCAGTGTGTTAAGCATATTGCCGGCTGAGGAGGATGAAGATCGATATAGCGATCTTTTGGCAGGTATCAGAGAAGCTAACAAATTTGGGATAACGGCTTTTATTGATCCTGGCGTTACCGAACAAGGCCTTATGGACTATCAAACTGCGGATCGTCGCCATGAGCTCTCTGCACGAGTTATCACTTCACTATCACCAATCGGATCATTACCCGATAAATTTGGCCCGGAAATTTTCGATCTTCTTTTAACAAGAGACAAATACCGCAGTGATCTAGTTGATGTTGATTCGGTTAAAGTTTATATCGATGGAGTCATAGAGACACGGACATCATTTATGCTCGAACCATATCTGGATGGCAGTAACTTCCCCCCTTTTTACCAACTAACTGAGCTAAAAGAGCTTTATGCAAAGCTAGACATGCTGGGCATACAAATTCATACCCATGCAATCGGTGACGCAGCTATTCGCTCTGCGTTAGATGCATATGAACATACCATAACTGTAAATGGCCAAAATGATAACCGGCATCAAATTGTACATTTGCAGTTAATTGACGATGAGGATATTCCTAGATTTGGAGAGCTAAATATCGCAGCAAACTTTCAGTGTATGTGGTGCTATCGAGATGTCTATATCGATTTAGCCGTTGATATTGTTGGTGAAGAGCGAACAAATGCATTCTATGCGGTCAACAGCATAAAGAGTAATGGTGGATTAATAGTAGGTGGAAGTGATTGGGACGTATCGTCACTCAATCCACTGGATGCTATTGAGACCGCTATTACGAGAACAGACCCATTCTCAAATAGTGGTTTAGAACTAGGTATCGGTCAGCGAATCAACTTAACGGATGCGCTAGATATGTATACTCGCAATGCAGCTTATGTAATGAGGTTAGAAAAGAAAACTGGTTCTATCGAGGTTGGTAAGTTTGCTGACCTCATTGTCCTAAATGCAAATCTTTATGAAACGCCAGTTGAAGACATTAATGAGGTGGAAGTTTTACTAACCCTGCTTAGCGGCGAGATAGTCTATACGTCTCCAAATTATCAGTATTGAGAAAACTATCAAAATCATCATCGCTCCTCATTTCTTCTTGAATCATAACCAAACACCCCATCCAGTCAAATCAGGGCTAGAT
>CALDQM010000145.1:0-2716 GCA_937911225.1 uncultured Cellvibrionales bacterium | reverse complement strand
CGGGGTTAATTATGAATAGATCATCACTATTTAGAGTAAGCGGGCTAGCTTTAGCTATTGCCGTCATCGCCAGCGGAGCCAATGCCGCTGAACTAGAAGAAATTATCGTAACCGCGCAAAAGCGCGCGGAAAGTCTACAGGATGTTCCAGTATCACTGACCGCTATCAGTGGTACAAAAATTTCAGAGGCCGGCTTGCATAGCTTTGGCGAGCTATCTACATATGTGCCAAATCTGTCTATTACAGAAAATGCAGTCAACACTATTATCGAAATGAGAGGCATTAGTGTTGGAGCAAACCAATCTTTTGAGCAGTCGGTTGGTGTTTTTGTTGATGGTATTCACTATGGCAAAGGTCGTCAAATCAGAACAGGTTTATTTGATATCGAGCAAGCTGAAGTAGTGCGAGGTCCTCAAGGTGTTTTGTTTGGTAAAAACACGCTTGCCGGTGCAATTAATATTACAACCGCAACGCCTGATACTGATCAAGAATTTGGTGGAAAGATATCCGTAAGTAAAGAGTCCTTTGACGGCACTACCATGGAGGGTCACATAACAGGCTCAATCGGGGATACCATCGGATTACGACTCGCCTATAAAGACCGTTCAAATGACGGTGCCTGGACTAACACCTATGCCGGTGCTGTAACAGAGACCATGCCAACAACTGATGAGACGATGTGGCGTGCTAGTGCCACTTGGGAGCCTACTGACTCCACAAGAGTAGAGTTAAAGCATTCTAATAACGATAATGTCAAGCTCGGCCAAGATTCAATGGCTACACTATTTAGTCCTGTAGAAAATCTGGGGGCGGCCGCCGGTCTAATGTATGGCGTAATGGGTGTTGTTCATCCTAATTTTGCTTCTATTACCACTAATGGTACTAATGACCCCTATAGGGACGCGATTGCTCTTGGTGGCTGCGCTCATGAGGCTTCTTTGGGGAAGAGTTCTGCAGTTTGTGCAGCCGGTGGTGAGCGTCCCGAAGGGACCGATACGACCTCATCTGATACATCACTTAACTTTGAGATGGAGTTGGATAATGGGTATACCATCAATGCTACTGTCGGTAGAGGGCGATATTCCTATCAGGATGGTTTAGATGCTGATTGGTTACCGCTCCAGTTTATTGGGCAGTCTACATTTTCTGAGTACGACCATAACAGCCAAGAATTCCGAATTTCATCGCCAACCGATGAAGAGTTCTCTTGGGTGGGTGGCGTTTACTTATCTAAAGCAACTCAAGAACAGTGGACACTTACGTCCGTAGACGGTACCTTCGGACTGCCGGCATCACTAATGAGCGCTATCGTTGGTTTACCTACATTCCTGGCATACTCTCCGGCGCAAGTGGCTGGGGTTAATGCCTCAGTAGTTGTTCCGGGAACCGGCGGTTTAACCATCGATCAACTATATGCTGCTACCGGGTTAGATTATCGCTTTCAGCCGGGTGTTGAAGGGTCAACGATGTGGTCTCAGATGGCGCGAGTTGGTGAGTATCGGCAAGATACAAACTCAAAAGCGGTTTTCTATCAAGGCACATGGAATCTTACTGATGCCGTATCTCTAACAGCAGGTGCTCGATATACCGAAGAAGAAAAACGAGCTCACGCCCAGACCTACAACACATCTAGTTTTAGAGGTCTAGCAACTCCAGACGCTGATCCTTTGCTAGCTGGGCTATCTGGTGCTCTATTTAGTATTTATGATCATGAGTTTGATGAAGATCGAGTAACTCGCCAGTTTATTCCTGCTGTAAATCTGGAATGGGCAAAATCAGAAGATAGCATGTTTTATCTAAGCTACTCAGAGGGGTTCAAGAGTGGTGGATTTAACTCTACAGACTCCCAACTACCTCTCTTCACTGCTGATGGCCCGCAAGCTAATATCCCGGGACCAGGATTTGAGTATGAAGATGAGCTAGCTGAATCCTGGGAGATTGGTGGTAAGCATACTCTAATGGATGGTTCTATGACGTTTAACTGGGCTGCTTATGATAGCGTTTACAAGAACCAGCAAGTTTCAACATTTGTGGGCCTTGGATTCGTCGTAACCAATGCGGCTAGCGCTACTGTCACAGGTGTCGAAGCTGAATTGCTATGGCAGGCGACTGATAACCTAAGACTAGGTGCTAACATCGCCCTCAATGATGGTAAGTATGATGACTTTCCTGGAGCAGGCTGTACTGCCAAACAGCAATCTGACTTAGCAGGAGGAGCTGCGACTTCTGGGTCCTGTGTAGCTGAATTTGCTGCTGATGGAACGCAGATCGGAATAAGCCAGAACCTAGCCGGAGCGCAGATTGGAACAGACTACAACGGTAGTTTAACTGCAGACTATACCCGCCCTGTATTTGGCGGCATGCTCTGGTTTACAGGCGTTGACGTCCTATTTACTGATGGCTTTTGGATGACAGGCGATCGTGATCCTATCGATTATCAGGAAGGATTCTCTAAAACTAACTTCCGTACTGGGGTGAAGGGAGAGAATTGGTCAGCGATGCTTTATGGTAAAAATGTATTTGACAAGGTTACCCCACAAGGCGCATTTGATATACCTTTAGCTACGGGTTCACACGCTCAGTACGTTCTCCCGGGAGCAATCTGGGGTGCTACTGTTAACTACAACTTCTAGTCTATATTTTAGAAAACTAGTATCACAAAAAAGGACGGGCTTGCCCGTCCTTTTTTGTGGATGATGAAATCTCTAGTGCATAG
>CALDQM010000144.1:0-5543 GCA_937911225.1 uncultured Cellvibrionales bacterium | reverse complement strand
CAGGTCAGTAGTTGTTGCTCATAATCATAGGATATTGGTACAAGCTCATCATAAACCGATAGGCCGGTCTCAGTGAGTCGTAGCATGGAGCGGCGTTTGTCCGCGGGATCAAATGCTCGCTCTAAGAGCTTACGCTGTAATAATTTACTGATTGCCCGACTAAGTATGGATTTCTCAATCTGTGTTTTTAGCGATACTTCATCAGCTGAAACGCCTGGATACTCTCCCAGAACCGCCATAATTCGCCATTCAGTAATACTGAGGGCGAACTTAGCGCTGTAGGTCTCAGAAATCAGCGCACTAATGCGGTTAGATAGAATTGACAAGCGATAGGGTAGGTAACGCTCTAACTGCAGTATCTCGGCAGTTGATTTAGTATTTTTCAGTAACACTTTATTTTCATTCATTTGGCGATGATGCTTGACATTAGTTGTAATTGCAACGAATAATGGTTGCAATTACAACTAATATTAGCTGCCCGCACTAATGGGCTATAAGGAGATAGTATGAGCAATGTTGAAAATAACCCGATGGGACTTGATGGCTTCGAATTTGTTGAGTTTGCCGCCTTAGAGCGCGGTATTTTAGAGCCAGTCTTTACTATGATGGGCTTTACTCATATTGCCAATCATAGATCTAAGGATGTGGTTCTTTTTAGGCAAGGAGATATTAATTTCATTATCAATTATGAGCTAAACAGTTATGCCCATTATTTTGCCACTGAGCATGGTCCTTCTGCCTGCGGTATGGCCTTTCGAGTCAAAAATGCTCAGAAAGCCTACACCCGAGCCATAGAGATGGGTGCTCAACCCATGAATATTCCCACTGGACCGATGGAGTTGCGTTTGCCGGCTATCAAGGGCATTGGTGGCGCACCTTTATATTTGATTGACCGCTATGGTGACGGTAGCTCCATCTACGACATAGACTTTGACTTTATTGACGATACCGAATTACATCCTGTAGGTTGCGGCTTAAATGTCATCGACCATCTGACCCACAATGTGTACCGCGGTCGCATGAGCCACTGGGCCAATTTTTATGAAACCATCTTTAACTTTCGTGAAATACGCTATTTTGATATTAGCGGTGAGTACACAGGCTTAAAGTCAAAAGCGATGTCTGCTCCTGATGGCAAGATACGTATTCCTCTTAATGAAGAATCTACCGGAGGCGGTCAGATAGAGGAGTTTCTAATGGCCTACAACGGCGAGGGCATTCAGCATATTGCCTTTTCTTGCGATGATATTTATGCGACTTGGGATCAACTAAAAGCTCAGGGGCTACCTTTTATGAAAGCGCCGCCAGAGACTTATTATGAAATGCTCCAAGAGCGTTTGCCCGGGCATGGCGAGCCCACTGCAGAGCTAAAATCTCGCGGTATTCTCCTAGATGGGTCAACCCAGCATGGCGATCCTCGTCTATTACTACAGATCTTTTCAGGGACCTTAGTGGGCCCAGTATTCTTTGAGTTTATACAGCGGAAAAAAGATGATGGCTTTGGCGAGGGTAACTTTAAAGCCTTGTTTGAATCCATAGAGCGTGACCAGCTGAAAAGGGGCGTACTAGGAACCAATAATTCACCCATAAAAGACAAGAGTACTGAGGCGGTATAATTATGGATATTCAAGGATTTCACCACGTCGCTTACCGCTGCGCCAACGCCAAGCAGACGGTTGAATTTTATCAGCAGGTACTAGGGATGGGCTTTCAGTTAGCCATAGCTGAGGACAAGGTTCCCTCTACCGGTGAGTCTGATCCTTACATGCACATATTTTTAGATGCGGGTAATGGTAATGTGCTCGCATTTTTTGAACTACCGCAGTCCCCAGATATGGGCTCTGATTTAAATACACCTAAATGGGTACAGCATATAGCGTTTAAAGTACCCGATATGGACGCGTTAGTAGCGGCGAAAGAGAGGATTGAAGGTTTAGGAATAGACGTGTTGGGACCTATTGATCACACCCTCTTTAAATCTATTTATTTCTTTGATCCTAGCGGTCATCGTCTCGAATTAGCGACCAACACAGCCCAGCCAGGTATGTTAGAAGAATTGCATCGAGTAGCACCGGCTATGCTTGAAGAATGGGATAAAACTAAGCGCGCGCCTCAACATGCTGCATGGCTCCATGATAAGACTAAGCCATTTAACAAAGACACATTGTCATGAAACTCGCATCTATTAAACAAGGTCGAGACGGTCAGTTGGTCGTAGTTAACAGTTTGATGCAGCGCTATGTGGCGGTCACAGATATTGCGCCGACACTACAGTCCGCTCTGGACAACTGGGGTCGTTGCAAAGATCAGTTGCTGGGCGTTTATCAGCAACTAGAAAATGGTGAGCTAGAAGGACAGCTGTTTAATGCAGAGCTCTGCGCTTCGCCACTGCCCAGAGCTTTTCAGTGGGCTGATGGTAGCGCTTATGTCAATCACGTAGAACTGGTACGTAAAGCGCGCAATGCCCAAATGCCTGCCACTTTCTGGACTGATCCACTCATGTATCAGGGTGGCTCAGACAGTTTTTTAGGGCCGCGGGAAGATATAGCTGTGGCTATTGAAGCCTGGGGTATTGATTTTGAGGCTGAAGTTGCTGTGATTGTGGACGATGTCCCCATGGGAGTCTCTGCAGATCAAGCTAGGCAGCATATTCAATTGGTAATGTTGGTTAATGATGTGTCCCTGCGTAATCTTATTCCTGGTGAATTGGCTAAAGGCTTTGGCTTTTACCACGCTAAGCCTAGCAGTGCCTTCTCGCCAGTGGCGGTGACTCCCGAAGCTTTGGGAGACGCTTGGGATGGCGCTAAACTACATTTACCTTTGCGTGCGATCTTAAATGGCGATTTAGTAGGGCAACCCAATGCTGGCATCGATATGACATTTGATTTTGGGCAGCTCATTGCCCATGCTGCCAAAACTCGACCCCTTTGCGCTGGCACCGTTGTGGGTTCTGGCACAGTGTCTAATCTTGATCGCTCTAACGGTTCTTGTTGTCTTGCAGAAGTTCGGATGTTAGAGACTATTGCCAATGGCAGCGCCACCACAGAATTCATGCGTTTTGGGGATCGCATACAAATTGATATGTTAGATGACAGTGGGCAGAGTATTTTTGGTGAGATTGATCAAAAGGTAACAAAGTATGTCGGTTAATACGGACCTAAAGCTCTATGGCTATTATCGCTCCTCTGCAGCCTACAGAGTGCGTATTGCGTTGGCGTTCAAGCAGCTAGATTGGCAGCAATTACCTGTTAATTTACTAACAGGCGACCATAAGCAGCAGGACTACTTGCAGGTTAATCCCCAAGGGTTAGTTCCCGTTTTAGTAACCGCAGACGCTGCCATTACTCAGTCTTTGGCGATCATTGAATATCTTGAAGAGTCATATCCGCAACCGGCATTACTTCCACCCGCAATTATTGATCGTGCTCATGTGCGGTCTATGGCTGATCAGATTGCCATGGAAATTCACCCATTGAATAACCCGAGGGTAACCCAGTTTTTAATGACAGAAATGGGCGCATCGGACGCTAAAAAGTTGCGGTGGTACCACCACTGGATTGAGGTAGGATTTATTGCCTTGGAGCGTCGCTTAACCCTGTCTGGTAGTAATGGCCGGTTTTGTTTTGGCGATGCAGTATCCCTAGCGGATATTTGTCTCATTCCACAGGTCTACAACGCACTCCGCTTTGATTGTCCATTGCAGGATTACCCCACTATTGGCGCCATATACGGCCACTGCCAAAGCTTACCTGCTTTTGCGGCGGCCAGCCCAGAGACTCAGCCTGATTATCCTGCAAAATAGCTCAGGTGTTATCAACAATGTGGTCTAATTTAGCCGCACAGATAAAGTCGTTGGTCGATAGGCCAGAGATTTCATGAGTCGTAAATTTTAGTGAGCAATAGCCCCAGCCAAAGGCGATATCAGGGTGGTGTCCCTGTTGATCCCCAACCCATGCAATCAAATTTGCCATCTGTACGGCTCGTGCAAAGCCCTTAAATTTAAACGCTCTAGAAATCTCTTTGCCATCTAATGATAGCTGCCAGTCATTATGTAATTCGTCCATCATGCCTTTTACATCTTTTAAACTCAGAGGTGGAATGCCGCCCTGGCAGGGTTCACAGTTGCGATTGCTAAGATCGCATGCTTGATTATCAGTCATTTTAGTCATCCTATATTATGCGGTTAATTCAGTTTTTTGGGACGGTTCATAGGTCATTTTATATAGCCCTAAAGATTGTGCCTTTTTTATATCGCCCAGTAAGTCTCTCTCTGCGACTTTAAGAAGATCATCGATGTCGTCGATGACATAGTAAATCGGCTGATGGATATCAATACGATAGGGTGTGCGCAAAATATCAATAACATTAAATTCACGGCGTTCTGGGATTGGGCTATCAATACTATATATTAGCTCTGTGGGTGACGAGTTAAGACCAGATCCAAGCGCCTTATAGATGCCGTTTTGTTTAATCAGACCAAATTCTATGGTGAACCAGTATAGACGGATCAGCCAACTATAATCTGCAGGTTGTACCTGCAGTCCAATCTTGCCAATAGTCTCAGAGAAATTCGCAAAACTAGGGTCTGTGAGCAAAGGCGTGTGCCCAAAAATTTCATGAAAAATGTCAGGTTCTTTAATATAGTCAAAATCAGCCCGACTGCGAATAAATGATGCGGCGGGAAATGTCTTCTCTGAGAGCGTTTTGAAAAAACGACCAAAACTAATGAGTGCTGGTACAGGTGCAACCGTCCACCCAGTGAGGGGTTCTAAAAGGCGACTAATTTCGGAGCATTGGGGAATTCTGTGGCTGGGCATGGCTAGCTTTTCTAAACCATATAAATATTCATTTGCTGCATAGTGCTGGATATTAGCCTGTTGTTGATTAAATAGGTCTGACCAGACACTGTGCTCTTCTTCGCTATAGTCGATAAAACCGCTGCTATCAGCCATTTTGGCAGTGTAGTTAGTGTATTTTGCCATTTTTCTATCCTTTTTTATAAGGATAGTATTACTGATATTTTTAGGTAATAACTTGTGATACTGATTATAAATAGGTATTTTAAGGGTATATTTACCGAAATTATTAGAAATAAGGAAATTATTTACCATGATTAATTTAGATAATTATGATCGTAGTATCTTACGAGTTTTGCAGACAGATGGGAAAATTGGTAATCAAGATCTGGCTGAAAAGGTCAATCTTTCAAGCTCTCCCTGTTGGCGCAGGGTTAAAAAGCTTGAAGATATCGGTGTGATTAATGGTTATGTGGCGATGCTTAACCCAAAATCCTTAGGACTGACGGCAATGGCCTATGTGCATATAGCGCTGTTGGATCACCGCCAGAAAACTATTGAAACACTGGATAACTTTGTGGCGACTCAAGAGCAGATTGTCGAGTGCTCCTCGATCACCGGATCCAACGATTACCTGCTTAAGATTGTTGAGACAGATACTGAGAGCCTTGAAAAATTTATAATGCAACACCTTTTGCGTCTCGGTATTGTTCGCTCATCGACCACTAATTTAATTTTGCGACAGCA
>CALDQM010000143.1:0-22980 GCA_937911225.1 uncultured Cellvibrionales bacterium | reverse complement strand
TTTTTTGTTACTCAAGGTCTAACGCTTACTTTACTATCTCGGGGGAGAATATATGTAATCATCACTTACCTTTAATTTGACAGCTTATTCGTAAGTAGTTCAATTTATTTAAAAGAAAGCACTAAAAGTATTTCCATCTTATTAATAAGCGCCCGATTAGGCGCAGTCATTAAAAAGGAGATTCCATATCGCCCATGCGCACAAACACTGATTTCAATTGCGAGTAATGTAAGATCGCGGCTTTGGAGTTTTCCCGACCCACTCCGGACATTTTAACTCCACCAAAAGGTACCTCCACTGGCGCATCGTTGTAGGAATTTATAAAGCAGGTGCCTGCATCAAGTGCATCGACCATTCTATGAGCACGGCTTAAATCAGCCGTAAATACCCCTGCGGCTAGGCCAAATTCTGTTGCGTTGGCCCGGCCAACAACCTCCTCTTCGTTCTCAAAAGATAGCACTGACATTAGGGGCCCAAAAACCTCTTCACGGGCGATACTCATATCATCTGTTACATCGGCAAAAACTGTGGGTTGTACGTAATATCCATCACTGGGAATACGGTTTCCTCCTGTTATCAAACGAGCACCTTCTGCCTTACCTTTCTTGATATAGCTTAGTACGATGTCTAGTTGGCGCTCACTCACCATTGGGCCAAAATTGGTGCGCTCATCCTGAGGGTCGCCGATAACAGCGAGCTCGAGTCGTTCGGTGAGTCTGTTCAAAAAATTATCTAAGATCCCGCTCTGGACAAACACACGAGTTCCATTTGAGCAGACCTGACCGGTAGAATAGAAATTGGCTAAAATCGCGCCGCTGACAGAGTTCTCAAGATCAGCATCATCAAAAATAACGAGTGGTGATTTACCACCCAGCTCCATGGTGACATGCTTCATTTGTGAGGCAGCTGCTGCATAAACTTTGCGTCCAGTGGGGACTGAACCGGTGAGAGATACCTTGTCTACACGAGGATCAGACACTAGGGAAGCGCCAACGTCACCCATACCCTGAATAACATTGTATAAACCTGCAGGTAAACCTGCTTCAATCAAAATTTCAGCCACTTTGAGAGCACACAATGGCGTTGTCTCAGAGGGCTTAAATATCATGGCATTACCGCATGCCAGTGCAGGTGCTCCTTTCCAACATGCAATTTGGGTTGGATAATTCCATGCACCAATACCTACGCAGAGGCCCAGGGCTTCGCGACGAGTATAGGCCCAGTTGCCCTCTGCTAATGGAATATGTTCTCCGGTAATAGACCCAGCCAGGCCACCAAAATATTCCAATGCATCGGCGCCACTGGTTGCGTCAACATAGAGCGTCTCAGACATTGGTTTTCCAGTATCGTACGTTTCCAAAATAGATAACTCACGATTACGCTCACGCATAATAGCGGCTGCACGCTGTAAAACTCTGCCACGTTCGGTTCCCGATAGCCTCGCCCATGCTTTTTGAGCATTTAATCCGCTCTGCACTGCACGTTCGATAATGTCAGGTGTCGCCGAATAGACTCTAGCGATAATTGCCCCAGTTGCCGGATAAATAACATCAATCGGGGCGCCATTAGAGTCTTCAACATATTCACCGTTAATAAAATGGCTGGCAGTGGGTTGTGTCATTACGTGGTACTCCTAAAATGAAATAAGTCTCTTTGCTATAGATTCATTGTCACTGACTAAATAACCATTGAGAATCGATGGCTACTGTAATCTCGAGCTTTGCTTAGTGACTATTGTTGCGATTAAACGCAGTTTAGTTGGTAATTTGGCTGAGAATATCATGCTATGCGTATTTAGGCACTTACAGCACCGTCAGTTTTTACTTATGAGTGTTGATAACGTTAGAGGTAAGCACTATTGTGCTTTGGGCAGTGACACGTTTAGATTGAACTGCATTATACTGTTTGGCTCGAAGAGAACAGTTTTTAAGATTCTAATTAAGGCATTTAGGCTGATGGGAAAACAAGAAATTTACGATTACATCGTTGTGGGCGCGGGTTCGGCAGGCGCTATTCTAGCCTCGCGCTTAAGTGAGGACTCCAGCAACAGTGTGCTATTGGTCGAGTATGGCGGTAGTGACCGGAGTGTTTTTGTGCGCATGCCATCGGCGCTGGGTATTCCTATGAATACACGGAAATATAATTGGGGATTTGAGTCTGTCCCTGAACCCTATTTGGATAATCGGCGCATGAATTGCCCCCGCGGCAAGGTAATGGGAGGATCTTCCTCTATAAACGGTATGGTTTATGTGAGAGGGCATGCCTTAGATTTTGACGAATGGGAATCTCTTGGTGCCACTGGATGGAACTATCAAAACTGCTTACCGTATTTTAATAAACTAGAAAACCATCAATGCGTAACTAGCGCGTACACCGGTAGCGAGGGTCCCGTTGCCATAAGCGGCGGCAATAATATGCGTAATCCATTGTACCGAGCTTTTATCGATGCGGGGGTGGAGACCGGATACAGTGAGACTGAAAATTATAACGGTTATCGCCAAGAAGGCTTTGGCCAAAAGTTCATGAACGTCGACGGTGGCATTCGCGCATCATCTAGCCATGCTTACTTAAAAGATGCGAAAAAACGTCCTAATCTCACTATTCTAAAAAGAGCATTGGTAACGCGAATTACCTTTGAAGGTAAAACTGCGACCGGTATTGAGTGCAAAATTAGACGGCAGATGCGGCGGTTTAGTGCACGACGTGAGGTAGTTCTTTGCGCAGGCTCTATTGGCTCACCACACTTACTTCAGGTTTCTGGAGTGGGTCCTAAAGATAAGCTCACCGATATTGGTATTGATGTGGTGCACGACTTGCCGGGCGTTGGTGAGAATCTCCAAGATCATCTGGAGTTCAACTTTCAATACCGCTGTAAGCAACCCATTACTCTAAATAGCGAGCTGGGTCTTTTTAAAAAGGCATTAATTGGCGCGCAATGGCTACTCTTTAAAACTGGTTTAGGGCGAACCAATCATTTTGAAGCCTGCGCCTTCATCCGTTCTAAAGCCGGGATAAAATGGCCTGATATCCAGTACCATTTTTTACCTGGGGCCATTAGTTATGATGGAACTGTCGCATTTACTGGGCATGGGTTCCAAGTTCATGCAGGGCACAATAAGCCGACTAGCCGCGGTCATGTGCGAGCCTTATCTGGCGATATTAGCCAGCATCCAGACATCCAGTTTAACTATTTGGCAACAGAAGAAGACCGCGAAGGCTTTCGGAATTGTGTCCATCTAACGCGAGACATTATGCGCCAACCAGCAATGGATGACTTCCGAGGTGAGGTTATCCAGCCCAGTGATGACGTGCAAAGTGACGCACAAATTGATGCGTTTATCCGTCAATCTGTAGATAGTGCGTATCATCCCTCATGCACGTGCAAAATGGGCATTGATGCTATGGCTGTTGTCGATCCTGAGCTCAGAGTGCATGGGCTCAATAATATAAGAGTTATCGATTCTTCCATTTTTCCAACTATTCCTAATGGTAATTTAAATGCGCCAACCATGATGGTAGCTGAGCGGGGCGCAGACATAGTCAGGGGAAATATCCAGAGCCCTGCATCTTCGGTTGAGGTATATATCGACCCAAACTGGCAAGAGCGTCAAAAAGAGGGCGTCGCTGTTCGGGAGTAGTAAAAACTTTTAGCAACATCATTTTAATATTACCGAAGATAGTGGGCGTCATTTTATAAGCCACTAAAGCGCTAAAAATTGTAGTATTCTTGAGTAGAAATAAGCTCTAAGTCGTAAAAAAATGCCAATAAATGGATAGGGGAGCCAGAGTAAAATGTTATTGATTTGGGTGATATTCAAAAGGGTCGATGTACTATGACTGAAACATCTGATGCCGAGGGCACTCTTGAAACTGCGGTACGAAATACTGAACGCTTACTTGAGATGGACCCAAAATTAGCGGTCGAGCAAGCCCGAGAAATTCTAAATGCCGTACCTAATTATCCTCCGGCACAGTTATTGTTGATCAGAGGGGAACGTTATTGTGGTCACCCTGCAGTGGCCTTAGAACTGATTGATAAATTACTTCCTCTCCAGTCCCGTTGGGCTGCCGCGCATTTTGAGCATTCTTTGTTGCTCGCAATTATGGGGCGAGGCGATGAGGCAATCTCGGCTTTACGAACCACTGTCACGCTGAAACCTAAGCATACTGAAGCATGGCGGCACCTTGCAGATCATTTGATGGCCGTCGGTGATTCCTCAGGAGCCGACGAGGCTTATACTCGCCATATTCAAAGTTCTGTTAGCGATCCTCAGTTGCAGCAGGCGGCGAGCGCGATGATAGAAAACGATATTCCTAGGGCCGAGTTTCTTCTAAAA
Organism: uncultured Cellvibrionales bacterium; assembly: GCA_937911225.1. GTDB lineage: Bacteria > Pseudomonadota > Gammaproteobacteria > Pseudomonadales > Porticoccaceae > HTCC2207. The sequence continues at coordinate 18,643 of CALDQM010000143.1, read as the reverse complement.
GCGCAGTTAAAAAAAGCCCCCACTGATGTGCCCGCTATTCGTATGTTGGCAGAGGTAGCGGTACGTTGTGGCAATAATGATGATGCAGAAAAACTTCTCGAGCGCTGTCTTGATCTGGCACCAAGTTTCACTGCCGCGCGGTTTAATTATGCCACCTTATTACATCGGCTCAACAAATCATCCCAAGCACTGATTGAAATAGAAAAACTGTTATTAGTAAGCCCAAACAACCCTAGTTACCGAAATTTAATAGCGGTTATTCTCAGTCGAATTGGCGATTATGAGCGCTCCAGTAGTATTTATGCTCAATTGCTAGATGAATATCCTACTAACGCAAAGATATGGCTCAGCTACGGACATGTATTAAAGACAGAAGGCCGTCAGGAAGAATGCATCGAGGCTTATCGTCAGAGCATTCAAAGAAATCCTAGTTTCGGCGAAGCTTATTGGAGCTTAGCAAACCTGAAGACATATCGATTCTCAAAGCAAGACATGTCTGCCATGCAGTTGCAAATCCGTAGCGAAAAGCTAACTGATGAGGACCGAGTTCAGTTTGAATTTGCCCTCGGTAAGGCAGCTGAAGATGTTGCCGATTATGAGCTGTCGTTCGAGCATTATAATAAGGGCAATAACCTTCATCGAGAGGGTATTCGTTATGATGCGAACGGCAATACTGCCAGGACAGAGCGGCTCAAGGGAAAATTTACAGCGGAGTTTTTGAAAAATCGAGCCGGATCTGGTCATGAAACGGCCGCGCCAATCTTTATTGTGGGAATGCCGCGTTCAGGTTCGACTTTGTTAGAGCAGATTTTGGCCAGCCACTCGTTGGTAGAGGGGACGACAGAACTACCTGATATCATCAGTATGGCGCTAGAAATGAGTGCTGAGGGTGACACTAATGAAAGTACTCAGTACAGTAATATTTTAGCGACTAAAAGCCATCAGGAGTTACGAGCACTTGGCGCCCAATATCTTGAGCGAACTCGTGTTCATCGAAAGACCGATAGTCCATTCTTTATCGATAAAATGCCTAATAATTTTTTGCATATTGGCATGATCCACTTAATTCTTCCTAATGCAAAAATCATTGATGCCCGACGTCATCCATTGGGCTGCTGCCTGTCTAATTTTAAACAGTATTATGCTCGGGGTCAGAACTTCAGTTATAGCCTTTCAGACATTGGCCGCTACTATCACGACTATGTTGAGCTAATGGCACATTTCGACACCGTATTGCCCGGGCGTATTCACAGGGTTATTTATGAGCAAACTGTTGAGGATACAGAGGCCCAAGTGCGCAAGCTATTGGCGTATTGCCAACTTGACTTTGAACCGGCTTGCCTACGTTTTTTTGAAACCCAACGAGGTGTGCGTACAGCTAGTTCAGAGCAGGTGCGGCAACCTATCTACCGTCAAGGAATGGAACAATGGGCTAATTATGAGCCTTGGTTGCAGCCACTAAAAGATTCGTTAGGTATGGTGCTGGATACTTATCCTGACATTCCACCGCGATAATTTCTTGTTATAAGGCTTTACCTCAAAATGGCCTAATAAGCACATATTGCAGTCTTTTATTAATAAAACTGATTGATTGATTAGATGAATGCTAATTTACCGGTTTTTTAGGTAGCCTTGTGCCTCGAAAAAGGGTAAATTCGAGGTTTACTTTTAGGGGAGATGTACCATGACAGTTAGAAAAACGACAAAGTTCACACGTAAATTTGGCCGATCACCGCTGGCTGCTGCTATTTTATTGTTGAGCCCTGGACTGATTGCGCAACAAACTCAAGGTATTGAAGAGGTTGTAGTTACCGCTCAAAAGCGCGCTCAGAACCTTCAAGACGTGCCTATTAGCATCCAGACCTTGGGTAATGAAACAATAAGCGATCTGGGTATTCAAGATTTCCAGGACTACGCCAAAATGCTGCCGAGTGTCGCCATGACACCATCAGTGGGCGCTGGATCGAGTTTTACCCTAGTTTATATGCGAGGTATCGCAACAGCTGGAGATGGGCAAGCGACGACATCGCAGCCAAGTGTGGGTATGTATCTTGATGAACAACCCATTACTACTATTCAGGGTAACCTGGATGTACATATGTATGATATGGCTCGTATAGAGGCATTATCTGGACCGCAAGGGACTCTATATGGCGCTAGTTCACAAGCAGGAACCATACGTATCATTACCAATAAGCCTGATTTAAACGAATTTTCTGCAGGCTATGGCTTAGAAGGAAATATGGTTGATGGTGATGATTCAGGTTATGTAGCCGAGGGTTTTGTCAACATACCTCTTGCCGATAATATGGCGATTCGTCTAGTGGGTTGGAATCGCAGCGATGCTGGTTACATTGATAATGTTCTAGGTAGTCGAACATTCCCAGGTGTAGCGAGCACAACTGCAGATGATATCGTTATTACTAACACAGCGACAGCCGAAGATAATTACAACACCATGGATACTATAGGCGCTCGTGCCTCATTGCGTGTTGACTTAAATGACAGCTGGACAGTAATGCCACAGGTTATGTACCAAAAGCAGGAAGGGCAAGGATCTTACGGTGAAGATTTGAGTGATTTTGTTACAGATGATTTGTCGGTTACTCACTTCCAGAATGAATTTACTGATGATGAGTGGTACCAGTTGGGTTTGACCATCGAGGGTAGCATTGGCAATTTTGATGTTAGCTATGCGGCATCTTATCTTAATCGTGAAGTTGACGGCTCATTTGATTACAGCGATTACTCTTACTGGTATGACACGGCTTACACTACAGGTTATTACGCAGATCTACACTTTGCTAATAGTGGACCTCGGGCTGTTCCAAACATGTTTTTCCCTGACGCCGGAACTCGAGTCATGGGTGGTGCTTATTTTACCAATGATGATGGCTACAAAAAGACAAGCCATGAATTGAGAATTAGCTCTCCACAAGACAACCGAGTGCGCGCTCTAGTTGGACTTTTCTATCAGAACCAAGAGCATGATTTCCAACAACATTGGAGAGTTGATGGTCTGGCAGATAGTATGGAGCCGAACCAGGATAATCCTAATCCACGCTTTGACAGTACCGTTTATCTGAACAGCCTGGATCGTGAAGATACAGATGAAGCTGTTTTTGCGAGTCTCAGCTATGATATTACCGATGACCTTGAATTGACCGTGGGAACGCGTTTCTTTAAACCAGAAGTGACGGTAAAGGGATTCTTTGGTTTTGGACTAGGCTTTACGCCTATGTGGTCCTCTAATGGTGAGAACAGATGTAATTTGTTCCCCACAGGACAAGCTGATTACAAAGACAAACCATGTTTGAACGTTGATAAAGGTATTAATGAGAGTGAAAACGTAAGTCGAGTTAATCTTACTTGGCAGATTTCCGATGACCATATGATGTATGGAACTTGGTCTGAGGGTTACCGTCCAGGTGGTATTAACCGTGCACCTGGCGCGGGTAATTATACGTCTGACTTCCTAACTAACTGGGAATTGGGTTGGAAGACGCAGTGGATGGACAACACCTTGCAGTTTAACGGAGCAATGTTTAAAGAGGAGTGGGATGATTTCCAAATCTCATTCACCGGTGCTAATGCAATCACTCAGGTTGCCAATGGTCCATCTGCACAGGTCCTTGGATTAGAGGGACAGCTACTTTGGGTTCCTACTGATAACTTAACGCTTTCAGGAGCATTTACATTTATTGATTCTGAATTACTTAGCGACTACGCAAACTTTGATTCTGATGGTAACGTGACTGCAGTACTTGCTCCAAAAGGAACTGCATTACCCGTGACAGCTGACTTCAAGGGTAATATTGTTGCTCGCTATACGTTTGAGGCAGGTGGATATGATAGTCATATTCAGGGTGCTTTCTCTTACGAGGGTGAAAGAGGATCAAGTATGAATCAGGCAGATAACGCAATTCGAGGGGATGTACCTTCTAATACTTTCCTCGACCTTAGTGCGGGTATCGCCACAGGCTCATATTCTGTAGATTTCTTCATTAAGAACGCAACTGATGAAGATGCGCCACTTTATCTAACGAGTCAGTGTGCTGCAGGAACCTGTGGAGCTCAAAACTACGGTGTTCGTGCTCGACCACGTACTGTAGGTGTGCGTTTCTCTAGGGACTTCTAGTAGACGTAAATATTGAGAGTAAGATTGGGGATCAACTGCGCTAGCAGTTGGTCCCTTTTTATTTGCGGTACCATTTATTAGTGTTTTAAGAACTGCCTCAGCGCTAAGGGCCACGCGGTAGCTTCGTCTAAATTAGTGTAATTATAACCTTTTGTTACCATCAATAGATCTTGTTGATGGCCTTAATAGGGCTCATTGGTTTTGATACTGTCGAATCTTAGACATCACATCATCTCGCTCAATGTAGGTTCCACGCAAAGCTCTATTACCGGTCTGCGGATAAAACTCGCCACGGCCATGCAATATTCGGCGGTTATCAAAAATAATTAGGTCACCTGCCTTGAAAGGGAAACTTATTTGATACTCCTTAGAGTTAGCTTTTTCCATATAGCATCGTAATGCAGCATAGATAGACCCGACCTCATCAAAACTTGCTTGTAGGGGAGCTCGTGAAAATGGAAGCATGCGAATCTCTAATAATTCACCGCTCTCATTTAATCCAATAGTGGGCGCCTCCCAGCGATAGTCTTTTGGTCCCGCCCTGTTTGCATAGCACCATTTTGTAGTGGTCAACGTCTTATAGTGCTCGGGGAATTGTTGTTCAATGTCTTTAGCGACTTTAAAGCCATCAGTCATGGTACTTTCACCACCCTTAGCTTCAGCAATGCGGCAATGAAGTATCTGAATGCCTGGAGGTGATTCACGAGTTGGAATGTCAGTGTGGGCTGCTAGACAGTGACTTGTATAGGCGTTACTGTCACCATCTGGCTTTGAAACTACATCAAAAATTCGATCAAAATGTGTCTCACGCACGGGTCCTATACGTTGGGCGAACTGTTCCACCAGTTCCAGATCAGTGGTTAAGTCCCTTAGCCGCGCAAAGCCATAGCGGCTTACGGTGAGCAAAACGTCGTTTAAAAGTTCCTCACTAATTTGTCCGTGATCGGCATAAAAACTGGGTGGTTCTGAAAAGTCAGAAGCACTCCATAGTCGTGGCTTTGGAGTATCCACTGACTGATGTCCAATATGGGCATAAAGCCATGCAGGATTAAAACGACTACGATGTCCGCCGTGTGACCAAGTAATGCAGAGCGCACCTCGAGTATTCACTTCTACGGTGACAGCTTCAATGTCGGCAGGTATATCACGTAGGTCTAATAGATGTTCTCGAGTAACCTGATTCAAACATTGCTCGCAGCAGCAGTTATCCCGCAACCATAGTGGATGTAACTTGGATTCTTTATTATTACTCCAGAGAAGGATGACGGCTTTATGGCTAATGGTTGCTGACAAAATTGTTTGGCTTGGCGGCCAGTAGCGGCTGTCGGGGGTGGGAATAATATTAACGCCATGCATAGTAAAGGCCTCTAAACAGTTGTTCTAATTTAAACCCTCCAAAGCACTGGCAACAGGCTCTAAAGGTGGGCATGATTTACGCGAATTCAAATCGACATGTAGCAAGAACTGAGAGCCGGTTGCGCAGATATCACCTTGAGCATTTTTCATCTCATGGTGTAAATCTAGTTTTTTACCCTCGGCCAATTTTATGGTCGTAAAAGCAAAAACCTTTTCCCCTGCCCGGCACTCATTTATATAGTCAATCTTCATATCTACAGTAAAGTAGCTATAGCCACGGGCAACATAGTCTGGATCTGCGCCCATGCGCCGTAAAATAATGTCACTAGCTTTAGAGAAGACCTCCGCATAATGGCTATCGTTCATATGACCATTAAAGTCGATCCAACTAGATGGAACTACCCGAGTGACAGTCAGTACACTGGATCTCTGCGTAAGAGGGGTCTTTGGCTCAACGGCTACCGTTTCTAGTTGATTATCTATTTGATTGAGTAGATTTCCTGCGCCCCAATTTTTTAGCTTTAAAGCGCGCATGATGGCAACAAGGTTATCATCACGAATATGTTCTAACTCTTTAATTGAATATTGCCCTGACTGCTCATCTGATTGTGATGCAATTTTGTCAATTAATTCATCGGTAAGTTCTGGGACATCCATTAGTTTAGTCCACGGCCATTCTAATGCTGGGCCAAACTGCTGAATAAAGTGCGCCATACCCGCTTCCCCACCGGCTATGCGATACGTTTCAAACATTCCCATTTGTGCCCAGCGTAAGCCAAATCCATAACGTATAACGTCATCGATCTCCTGTGTTGTAGCGATACCGTCATTGACTAACCATAAGCCCTCACGCCAAACCGCTTCTAAAAGGCGGTCAGCAATATGGGCGTCAATTTCTTTTCGAACAGTGAGGGGGTGCATTCCCAGTCGCGATATAATGGCTGATGCGCGCTCTGTCGTTTCGATATTACCGACTAACTCGACCAGTGGAACCAGATATACCGGGTTAAAGGGGTGGGCAACAATGATCTGTTCAGGTCTCGATGCTGTTGCTTTTAGCTGAGAGGGTTTAAATCCAGATGTTGATGACGCAATAATAGCGTCTTCTGAGCAGTAGGTTTGTATCTCCTCATAGACAGACTGTTTAAGTGCTAACTGTTCAGGAATAGATTCACAAATCCAGTTAGCCGTACTAACCGCGTCTCTGATATTGGAGCAAAAATTGAGTTTGCCTTCATTGGGCAAGAGGTAATCGAATAGGCCAGGCATTGAGCGCCTCGCATTATTAAGCATCTGCTCAATTTTTCGTTTAGCCTGCGGGTCAGTGTCAAAAACATTAACATCGAAACCCATCAGCAAAAAGCGGGCTACCCAGCCACCGCCAATAACACCCCCGCCAATAACCGCAAATTGGATGTCATTATGCAGTGGATCATTGAAGCTTGAGTCGATTGGATTCATCGCGGTGATCGTTTCGTTAGTCCCATCTGATCCCTAACTTGCTGCGGGCTCATAAGAGTAGACCCCATAGCCTCAACTATAGTGGCAGCCTTTTTAACGAGCGCCTCATTACTAGCTAATACTCCTTTTTCTAACCAAAGATTATCTTCTAAACCAACACGCACATTACCCCCAGCTAGAACAGATGCCGCTACATATGGCATCTGATGACGACCGATGGAGAACGACGACCAGTGCCAATCATCTGGAATATTATTCACCATTGCCATATATGTATTGAGATCATTGGGAGCGCCCCAAGGCACACCCATACATAGCTGGACTAATGCAGGACTGCTCAATACGCCTTCCTTGACTAGTTCTTTAGCAAACCACAGATGACCCGTATCAAAAGCTTCAATTTCAGGTTTGACACCGAGCGCCGTCATCATGCTCCCCATCTCTCTGAGCATACCGGGGGTATTAGTCATTACGTAGTCAGCTTCGGCAAAATTCATGGTGCCACAGTCTAGTGTGCATATCTCAGGTAGGCACTCCGCAATTGGCTCCATTCGACTTTCCGCGCTCGCCATATCAGTACTCTTATGCAATGGCAGTGGCGCCGAGGGTGGGCCAAATACCATATCACCACCCATTCCTGCAGTCAGGTTCAAAACAACATCAGTCTTCGAATCACGAATCCGATCGGTTAATTCTCGATATAGCTTAGGGTCTCTGGATGCTATGCCTGTCTCGGGATCGCGCACGTGACAGTGGACGATGGCAGCACCTGCTTGAGCGGCTGCGATAGCACTTGTGGCAATCTCTTTGGGTGAGCGAGGAACTTGCGGGCTACGGTCTTGAGTATTTCCGGAACCAGTAATAGCACATGTAATGAAAACATTTTGATTGATAGTTAATGGCATGAGCAGACCCTACTATTTGACTGATTATTTGTAACGTACATAGTACCAAGAAAACGTATTCTCTTTAAATAGCCTAATGGAACACTAATATCAATGTATGCGGGCACCTTGCTCTATTAGCTTTTGCTGTACTTTTTTAATGTCGACATCGGCGACATCCACATTTGTTTGTATCGAAATGGCCGCGGCCACCCCTGCGCCCTGACCATTTACCGCACAACACATCATGTTTCGCACGGCTGCGTGTGAATCTCGATCACCGCCGACACAGCGGCCTGTTACTAATAAATGGCGCACACCCTTAGGTAGCATAGATCGATAAGGTAGCTGAAAGTAACGACCAGTTGTTGGTAGTATGAGGATACCGTAACCATCAATAAATTCTGGGAATATACCAATACTGTCCTCGAACTGACCTTGCTCGCGAACATCGTGAGCGGTCATGTTATAAACCGCGTCAATTTTACGTGTATCTCGAACACCCAGAGTCATACCGAAGTTTCTCAGCTTGGCATTCTCGCAACCTGGGTTAAATTGTTTTAGCGCCTCGATGGCTAACATTGCTTGACGACGGCCCTCCATCTCCCCTTTTGTAAGATGATCTGGGTTGGTGGCATCTAATCCGGCTAGATGAACTAGATTCAAATAACTAAGATCACCTTGATCGCTGATAGCTCCCCAAGTTCCGGTAATGGTATTTAAATTAGCTGGAATTAGACCGGACTTAATAGCCTTTTCAAAAGGCTTCTTTAAATAGGGTGAAAATAAACTATCTTCCTTACCTGTTGTCTCCATTGACCAGTCAGGACCGCACCAATCGCTATAGGTATGGGCGTTTGATTTGACGTCTTCTATAAAGCGAGTTTTGTCGACACCGTTCATTGAGAACATCACCGAGGCGGCCATCATATCTTCGACCGGTGTTTTATGTACGATAGCCCCAGCTCTAAACGCTATATCGGCGTCACCCGTAGCATCAATAACACGTTTGGCTAAAATAGCCTCTCGACCAGCTTTACTCTCTACAATGACGCCCTTGATGACACCATTCTCTACAATAGTGGCAACCATGGTTCTGTGGAGCATTGGCGTAATTCCAGCCTCTTGAACTAGCACGTCCGCAACATACTTAAAGGCTTCACCATCAATAGCATGGCTATTAGATTGAGGCTCGGGGTTGGCTGCCCCCATAGATTTTGCACGCTCCTCAAACTCAATGCCAATACCTTCACTATCAACGGTTTTGTCATGTCGGTACCATGCAAAACCCTCGACGCCTACCTGAGTGAGGTTGCCGCCAAAACAGCCATAGCGCTCAAGTAAAGTTGTCTCTGCACCTGCTCGAGCTGCTGCTATTGCTGCGGCAAGCCCGCCAGGACCACTACCCACCACCAAAACTTCAGTATGGCGAATAACAGGTGTTTCCCGCGCGGCTTCGTTAATTGTTTCCATACAGATACCCACATGTTCATTGGTAAGCGGTCAAAGATTTGTCTAATAATAATCAAATATTAATAAATAGAGAATTAAAATATCACTGCACCCCAAAAAATCGTAGTGGCTAACCTTTGTCCGCTGTTTCACATCAGGTAGACTGTTGCCCATGCCTAAAGATTTTAATCTTCACTTTTGTTCGCGCAGCCATACGGGCAAAGTAAAACGTAACAATGAGGACTACCTGAGAATTCATCAAGATGGATTGTTAGCCGCCATTGCGGATGGTATGGGGGGAACTGACTTTGGTGAAGTCGCTAGTCAAATTGCGGTAGATGCTAGTGTCGACTATCTGGCTAATACTGACCCTGATAAGTTATTAAACAAGCCAGCGGGTGAGCTTGGTAATGCAGTAAAGTATGCCAATGAGGCGATTATTGCGATTCAGCGTAACGAACAGAAATATCGCACGATGGGCTCGACCCTAACATGCTTCTTGATGATCAATAATCAACTACATTTTTCTTGGGTCGGTGATTCCAGAATCTATATTGTTAGACCTGAAGACACTAGCATTCAAATGTTAACCAAAGACCACACCTTAGATCGTAATAAAATTGATGCAACGTTAGCGCCAGACCTTTACCGGCGTGCACCAAGTATTTTGACGCAAAAGGTGGGCAGTATATTATTGATTCAACCAGACACAGGCTGTTTTGAGTTGAAAGCCGGGGATATTATCTTAGCGTGCACTGACGGTTTGAGCGATCGGATCGATGATGAATTACTCCTAGAGTATGGGTTAAAGTTTGCCAGAAATTTAGAAAGTTACGCTGACAAATTACTCGACCGTGCGCTAGATTGTGGGGGCCAAGACAATATCTCCCTTATTCTTGCGCAGGTAATGAGCTAACGCAGGTCTATTGTTTAAGATGTCTAATTAATTCTGCCATGGTTGCCATACGATGGTCAGGATTTTTTTGTAAGCACTGCATGATGGTGTCATTGAGTACGTTAGATAGTGGCATAGATGTTATTGATGTTAATTGCGGTGGTTGATCATTCATAGTGCTGGCAATGAGCTGGTCCATCGTCTCACCAGAGGCAGGAGTTCTTCCGCTAAGAGCTTCATAGAGCAAACAGCCAAGACTGTATATGTCGGTCCTGCCGTCGATATCATGCGCTTTTTTAATCTGTTCCGGTGACATATAGCTAATAGTGCCCTGTAGTTTTTGAAATCCCGTCATACTTTGATCATCAACGGCATGCTGGGGCTCAATATTGTCAATATCTGACTCTTCACCCTCTTCACTTCTAACCTTCGCTAATCCCCAATCCAATAACAGCACCTCACCAAAAGGGCCGACTAGAATGTTTTCTGGCTTTATATCTCGATGTACCACGCCATGGGTGTGGGCATATTCCAAGGCATAGGCCACCTGGATAACGATATCTAACAGTTGGGTAGTGTCATAACGCTCGCGGTAGTTAATAATTTCCCGAAAGGTATAGCCATGGACAAGCTTCATCGTAAAGTAATAATGCCCCTTACGATCTCTACCCAGCTCATAGGTTGGCATCGTATTGGGATGCTGCAACATGGCCGAAATACGTGCTTCGCGCAATAAACGTTTTTGTTCAATAGGGTCGTCGGCAAACTCAGGCTTTAAAGACTTGTGACAAACCACGCGACCTAAATGTAAATCTTTACAGGACTGAATGAGTGACTTTCCGCCCTTAGCAATGGTTTTAAAATACGCGTAGCGAAAACTAGGATGTAGGCTTTTAGATAAATCCTTATCAGTTTGCTCAAGATATAGTTTGGGGTAGTCAGCCTGTTTGAATTTTGGAAATTCACTCATACACTATTCCGTGGTTAACATGATCATCCGTTGGAATAAGAGATTATAGCTAACTGCGCGGTGGGTCAAACACTGAGGGCACTTTGTAAGCGCAGTCTTAGCTGCGCTTACACGCTTTATTCGTGGACTTAAAAACCAGTGTAGGTAACAAAAGTACTGTTATCAGCACGTGTCGAACGTACGTCATTTGCAGCAAAGCTCTCATCGGGATAGCCCATAGCAATACAAATCATAATGGCTTGATTATCAGGAATATTAGCGTGCTCATGAACCACATCCGACTGCATAATACCCTGACCATTTATGACGCATCCAATCCCTCTCTCCCACGCGGCCAGCACAATACCATAAGCAAGAGAGCCTAAGCCAAATTGCGTAATGGCAGCAGGTTCGAGGTACTTGTCATAAGTTAGTACTAGCGATACTGGGGCATCAAATTGGCGAAAGCCTCTTAACATCCAATCCATACGCTTTTCTTTGTCGTCTCTCTTAATACCCATCGCTTCAAACAGTTGCACAGCAACATCGATCTGGTTTTGGCGGTGGCCCCCCTCGTATTTTTCCTTGTAGGGAAAGTCACGGACATTGGGTTTTCCCGCCATGGTGTCCTTGGTATTACCTTCGCGAATTTTGTTAAGTACTTCTCCAGCTACTGCATGGATATGCCAGGTTTGAGTGTTATAAGACGTAGGCGCCCATTTTGCAGTATTGATAATATCATCAACAATTTCTTTGGAAACTGGTTTGTTTTGAAACCCACGAACACTCTTTCGTGATTGTGAAAACGCCGTAAAATCCATAACTGCTCCAAGGGGAAGGTTTTTTAAGGGTAAATGATAATGATATGGCATTAAGAATGCCATATTTTATAACGACTTCACAGTGCTATTTAAGGGTAACAGTAGTTAGTGAGTTGCTACTAAAATACGTTTTTCCGCCATTGTAACAACACTCAACTATAACGAACTTGGCATAAAAATCACCATTATGAGTGTTCTAAAAACGGAATAAACCCTGATTGGCCGAAGGTTACAGCAGCGCTGAACCCTGGCGATAAAAGAATCAGCCTCCTAGCATGTGCAAGCCTTTTCTGGCGCGGTCTTGGCTGCTAGGTTGGCTCGTTATTAGAATTAAGGTCTTGGCTTTTCAAAGATAGCTCTTTTGGCTGAACGAGGTGACCAAAGTCTTGGTTAAGCCAGCGCACTAATGAAATGCACAGTAAAATCATAATCGGAATCAATGGAACTGAACTGAGCACCGTAATCGATAAAACTGTATTCAGTGCACCTGACTGGAGTATTCCTGCGGTGATCACTGCCAGTAAGATTGCCCATGCAACTCTACTCCATCGCCTTGGCTCCTCATTGCTAGGTAAATTCTTCGCGCAGATGCTTGAGATAACATACGCTGAGGAATCAATCGTGGTAGCTGAAAATATAACTGACAAGATGATGAATATGACCAAGGTAAAGTTACCAAACGGCAGGGTTTGTATCACCAGCGCGTTAACATATGACATACCTTGATTGGTTAAAATTTCTGAGACATTCAGTCCGCCTGTAGACTCAAGATAGAGCGAGTAGCCTCCCATAACTGCCAACACTAACCAAGTCCCCAAGCAGCCCCAGCATATGACACCCAAGACTAGTTGGCGGATAGTTCTACCTCGAGAAATTCGGCCAAAAAATAATCCGATCATTCCTGTATAAGCAAGCCACCATGCCCAGTAAAAACCAGTCCAATCTTCTGGGAAGCTTCCATTATTAATAGGATCTGTCCAAGTAGCAGTACTAATAAAGTTGTTAAACATGAGTCCAATACTATTGACGGTGAGGTCGAGGATGAAAACGCCAGGGCCAGCAACAAGAATAAATATCACAGCGATTAGGGCTAAAACCATATTGATGTCAGCAAGGACCTTAATACCCGATTTTAGGCCACGATAAACACTAGCACCAAACAACAGCGTCCAAAGTACTAGTACGGACATTTTAATTACCATACTGTCCTCGATACCAAACAGCGTTGCGAGCATTGCTGAAAGTAATGGTACTACTAATCCAAGAGAGGTTGTGACGCCGCCAACTATCCCAAGCACAATTAGAATATCAATCGTTGTTTTGATTTGACTACGACCTTTAGTTGGCAGGGCTCCATCACAGGCGCTGCTAATTCGCAGTACCGGATAGCGCTTGACGTAAAGCATGTAGGCAATAGGTACGGCAGGCACGGCATAGATCGACCAAGGAACTAAACCCCAATGCAGTAAAGGATACATATGGGCCCATTCAAATGATTTAGACGAGCCAACCTCGATACCTAAGGGTGGCGTTTGAAGGTAGTAAATAGGTTCCGCAAAACCCCATGCTAAAACAGCGGCACCAATGGCGGCGGTAAACATCATTGCCACCCAATGAGTATCTGAATACTCCGGAGGTTCGTCCGGCGCACCTAACTTAACATGAGCAAATCGTCCGAATGCTAACCACATACAAAAGCCGAATGCGCCTAGTCCTACAACTAGGTATAGCCACAAAAAGTTAGACATAATTATTTTTCGACCATTCGCTAAAACTTGTGACGCACTATCTGGAAAAATCATCAGCGGTATTGCACACACAAGGACAATAACAACGGCAGGAACAAATATAGTCCAGTCGACTTCGGGTTCACTATTTTGAATATTCGGGAGATCACTCATAGATATTTTATCTTAGGGACACTAAAGAAACTTCAGGATAACACAAGCACTGAAGAACACATAAACAGCTAAAAAGTGTGAACCAGTAGCTAAATCATGGGTGCCATTTTATCGATTAAACCAGCAAGCTCAGGTTTGTGTTGACGAATTTCTTCAGCGGTGAGGCCATGCAATTCATGAGGAAAAACTAACCATTCGTCTGTTTCATGAAGGTAGTAATCTGGCGCGTTTCCGGTTTGGTTGTTGTTTGGCTTGTAGTAAGGTGTGGCGATTCGTATGTTAGGCGTGTTTTTCTTACAGGCCAGCTTTAGATCATCTATTGCCTGTTGAATTGACAGGCCAGTGTCGTATACATCATCGACTATTAATAGTGAATCTTCTGATTCGAGTTGACGAATAATATAGCTAAGGCCGTGTACTTTGACCTTTTTACTACGTTGGCCAATACCTGTATAGGATGAGGTGCGAATGGCAATATGGTCTGATTCAACGCCTAGTACGTCGAGAAATTCTTGCACTGCGATTCCAATAGGGGCGCCTCCACGCCAGACACCCACAATATAGTTAGGGCGATAGCCACTCTCAAAAATATTCCATGCCAGGCGATACGAATCTTCTAGTAGCTGCTGGGCTTGAATGTAGCGTTTTTTCATTATTTCTTATTCCAAATCAAAACTTTGCCTAGTGGACAATATTAGCATATTTAGTGGGTGGAGAGCATTGCCTTAGCCAACCATTACACCCGCCAAATAATACATTTTCAATAAAAAAACCCCAAACAAAATATTTGTTCGGGGTTAGTTTTTTTTACTACTAAAGTCTAGAAGTCTAGAAATCCAAACCAAAACGAACCATCATTTGGCGAGGGCCGATCAGCTCGTCACCCGTTGCGCCAACGCCGAAAACATCAGTAAAGCGAGCATTGATTCCATCTTCATCGGTAAGGTTTTTAGCCACAAGCTCTACACGCCAGCTCTCACCAGCACCGGGATAAAATCCGACGACTAAATCGAGGACATCGTAGCTAGGTACTATATCCGTGTCAGCATTATTAAAGATGCGGTGCTTGAAGTCTCCACGATAGGTATATTGCAGCGTACTGCGCATTTCACCCCAGGCTTCAAGTTCTTTGGTCCAGCTGAGTGATAGGTTTCCAGTAAAGCTAGGTGTCTTGGCCAATTCATTACCATTTACATTCTGGATTTGGTCAGCTCGGGCTATTTGAATTTCGTTACTAAAAAGATTAAACCCTTGTCCTAACAAAGCATTGCCAGCAGCTTCTGACTGCACGTTATCCAAGGCAAGGTGATCTGAGGTGATCTCCGTATCCAGCCATGCCATGCGCGCATCGAGAATAAGTGAATCCAATAAAAACGCAGAAAACTCTAATTCCGCACCGAAAATTTCTGATTTTGGAATATTGCCCACACCACCATTAAAGACTTCAGGGTCAGTCGCTTGATACTGCAGATTGTTATAATCATAATAAAAGGCGGCAGCATTCAAACGCACACGTCCGTCAGCCAAATCAGTTTTTAAGCCTACTTCATAGGCATTAACAATCTCTTCGTTAAAGATAGGTAAAACCACAATTGGCGCTATGACAGCTTCAGTACCGTAGGTTAGGTTAGATCCCCCTGGTTTGAACCCTTTGGTAAAGGACCCAAATAGCATTGTGCTGTCATTAATGTCATGTTCAACTACGAAACGACCAGTAATTTTATCACTTTCTATCTCTAAGATGTCTGTGCCTTCTCGACCGTAATAGTTAGTCACTGAACTGTAGACTTCGTCTTCCGTATAGCGCAGACCAAACACAGCTCGCCATGTCTCGTTAAAGTTCCAGGTTCCCTGTCCATAAAGAGACGTTGAGTCACGCTCTGGTTTCGAATCAGATATAAAACCTACATCACCACCATAGGCAAAAATAGTGTCAAGTGTGAAGGCATCAAATGTACCATCAAACCCGAAATCAAGACGCTCAAGAATACTGATCTCAACTTCTGTATCTAAATAAAACATGCCAGCTACCCAATCGAGCTTTCCAAATAGCGGCTCGGAGGAAACTAAATTTACTTCTTGAGTAGTAGTGGTCTGTTTATTAGTTTCAGGATCATAAGCGCTTGGTAGTTGAGCAAATGGGGGCAGAAAATCTAGATCATTACGGTCATTATCTCGACGAACTAAAATCTCATCGTCTTGATAACTGGTTAGAGACTTAATGCTAAACGTTTCAAAATCCCATTCTAACACTGCACTGTATAACTGGGACTCCAGCTCATATTCTGCCAGTGAATTTTGACGTAGTTTTCTAGCACCTGGAGTCGGATCCAACAGGCCTTTCTGTGCGGCACCGTTACGGTCTTCGTTAAAGTACTGCGCTGTAAAATTAGCACGGAAATTATCTGAGGGTTCATAGAGCACTCTCACACGTGATGACAGGCTATTAGCATCATCAAGATCTTGCCCGAGCGTTAAGTTATCGGTGAATCCGTCACGTGTGTTAGAGATTAAAGAGGCTCGCATTGAGACTGTGTCACTAAGGGGTATGTTAATTGCGGCGCGACCTTTTATTAGATTGTAATCACCTATAGTGAGATCAGCAGATCCAAAAATTCCATCAGTGGTAGGGGCTTGTGTTATGACATTAATAGCACCACCGGTAGAATTTTGTCCAAACAAGGTTCCTTGAGGACCTCTCAGAACCTCAATTCGCTCCAAGTCCAAAAAGTCGGTTTGCAGCGCAAAAGGTGAAGCGACATAAATACCGTCTAAATGGTATGAGACTGATGGGTTAGCAATGGCGTTTTGGTTAGCTTCATTGCCCACGCCTCGAATGGTTATCACGGTTTTGAAACCCTCATTCTTTGCAATATTGACACCAGGAGCGATTGCGCTAAGGTCGACAAAAGAAGTCACTTGTCTGCTATCTAGATCTTGTCCGGTCAAGACTGTAATCGCTTGGGACAAATCTTGCAGACTCTCGCTGCGTTTTTCGGCAGTCACTAGAACTTCTTCAAAAACAGGCTTAGAGTCTTGTGCAGAAATATTAGCAGCCAGTGAAAATATAATTGCGATGCTGAGTACTTTGAGAGCAAGATGAGAATGCTTCATTTTAGATACCTATTTGAGTGTTATGTAAAATACTTATCGGCCGTCCCAGATTAATTTTTCTCAAGGGCATTAACCTGTGTTTTTGTAACTATTTGGTGCATTTTGGGCAGTATTGTAAGCGTAAAAATCTTTAAACACTAACCTTGTTACACGAAGTTATTTGATTTGCATAATACAACAAAATTATCTGAGATTATTTGTTGAGTTGGTCACTAGCTATCTAACTGTTGGCTGAAGTATCATCTGGCTCAAAGTAGTATTTTGAATGCCATCTTAATTTCAAGAGTCGGCTAAACATCCTCAGGATACTTTGCTAGCGCGGACAATTGGGCACTCACTTTATTAAAAATAAGCGAAATATGGGTTATATATGAACAGATTTTTGGATAAATTATTTAAGTTGCAGGCGAATGGAACGAATGTCAGTACTGAGGTTTTGGCAGGTTGCACCACCTTCATAACCATGGTCTACATTATTTTCGTTAATCCACAGATGATGGCGGCAAGCGGTATGGATCAGGGCGCTAGTTTTGTTGGCACCTGTTTGGCGGCCGCTATAGCCTGTTTTGTTATGGGTTTGTATGCAAACTGGCCTGTGGGTATGGCACCTGGGATGGGCCTAAATGCGTTTTTCACGTACACAGTTGTTGGCGAGATGGGTTATAGCTGGCAAATCGCGCTGGGAGCCGTATTCCTAGCAGGCATAATTTTTGTGATTATGAGCGTTACTCGCCTGCGAAGATGGATGTTAGACAGTATTTCTCTTGATTTACGCATTGCAATGGGCGCCGGTGTTGGTCTGTTCGTCGGGTTCATAGGCCTTAAAAGTGGTGGGATTATCGTTGCTAACGGAGCAACTTTTTTATCTCTGGGTGACTTTACAAAACCACAAACCTTGCTCGCGGGCTTAAGTTTTTTAAGTATTGCTATTCTTTCGATTCGCCGTGTTCCTGGCGCAATCATCATAGGGATCCTCGGTATTACGAGCATTGCCATCGCCATGGATCTAGTACAGTTTAACGGACTGGTCGCTCCACCACCGAGTTTGGCGCCAACTTTGATGCAGTTAGATATTGTTGGAGCATTTGATGTCGCCATGATTAGTGTGATTATTGCATTTCTATTTGTAAACTTATTTGATACCGCAGGGACTTTGCTCGGGGTTGCTAGCCGAGCAGGTTTGGTTGATGAGCAGGGTAATGCTAAGAATCTAGACCGAGCATTAAAAGCGGACAGCAGCTCTAGTGTGTTAGGTGCGTTTTTTGGTTGTCCGCCTGTAACGAGTTATGTCGAGAGCTCTGCGGGAGTCGAAGCGGGTGGCCGAACAGGTTTGACGGCTGTGGTTGTGGGGAGTTTGTTTTTATTGGCTATCTTCTTTTCACCATTAGCTGCAATTGTGCCACCCTATGCTACCGCAGGGGCTCTAATTTATGTGGCTATTCTCATGTTGAGTAGTATGGAAGCACTTGACTGGTCGGATATGACTGAAATATTGCCCGCATTGGTAACCATCATTATGATTCCGTTGTCGTTCTCAATTGCCAACGGCATAGCATTAGGATTTATTACGTACGTCGCCGTAAAGTTTTTTGCGGGTAAACGCGCGGATATAACATTAGGTGCGTGGTTTCTTGCGGTCATTTTCTTAGCAAAGTTCACCTTTCTTTAGTCA
>CALDQM010000142.1:0-22958 GCA_937911225.1 uncultured Cellvibrionales bacterium | reverse complement strand
CAGAATTTGAGTTGCAGGAGTCAATCCGTGATTATCTGAAGACGATGACCCTGTTTAAAGATGTTGGAGACTACTTCACGATTAATATCAGTTGCCCAAATACCCAAGATGGCGAACCGTTTGTGGATGAGCATAATTTAGACGCATTGCTCTCCGCAGTAACTCAACACATTCGCCCAATTACTGACAAACCAATCTACGTGAAATTGGCTGCAGATATTTCAATTGCTGAAATTGACATCATCGTAGATGGATGCGTCAAACACAATATGGATGGGTTTGTACTGACTAACCTAGCCAAGCCTTCCCACAACACTGAGCATCTCCCTGAGGAATATCCAACGGTGAAAGGTCTTCTACCCGCCGGTAAAGGTGCAATGAGCGGTCTGCCACTACAAAGAATTTCTACCGATGTCATACGGCATGTTTATCGGCGAACACGCGGCACTAAAACGCTGATTGGTGTGGGTGGTGTTTTCACGGCCAAAGATGCATATGAAAAGATTACGTCAGGTGCTAGCTTACTCCATATGATCACTACTATGATTTTTGATGGCCCTCAAAACCTCAGCGAAATCAATCGTGGACTAGTCCAATTAATGAAAAAAGACGGTTTTACCTCACTCGAACAGGCAGTCGGATCGAGAAACCCCCTACCCATCATTGCTGAGTCTGAATCTCCAGTTTTGACTAACGTTAAAAAAGAAGCGGCCTAAGACAATGTTTGAAGAGGTGATAGCCAATTTACCAAACCGAATATTTACCGAATTTCGCTGGGCGCTCAGTAATGGTCATTGGCGCAACGGAACAAAGTTAACAACAGGACAGCGCGAGACCTGTGAAGAAGCGCTACTTGTAAGAACCAAGATTTTACCAAACCTCCACCCCATGATGCTTATCCCTGCAACCATACACTAACGTGTTAGTGCGGTTGTTTCGGCAGTGCCGTCATATCCCTCTACGTCAAAGTAGTCCTACCTTTTAATGAGCCGCGAGGCTCATTTTTTTTATCTCTAATGTCTATAGTTTATAAACACGTGTTGCTGTTCCTCTAAACATCGCATCTTTTTCAGAGTCACTAAACCCCCGAGCTATTTTTTTAAATGCATTCCAAAGTACACCATAGGACACTGACAACTTGTCCACAGGAAAGTTACTCTCAAACATGCAGCGATCTGGACCAAAACAGTCAATGGCGTGCTGATAATAATCTCCATGAGCTATTACAATTTCATCTGAACTGGCAGGTTTATCACGTTCGTCCCAGCCCCAACCATTAATAACCATAGCTAATCCACCTAATTTAGCCACCACATTCTTACAACGAGCCAGCGCTGCCACATCAGCTTTCCATTGTGGGAACAACTCTTTTTGTCTACCGGTATACGGACCAATGCCTAGAGGGCCACCAAAGTGATCAAAAATAATAGTCGTTTCAGGAAACTCATTAGCTAATGCAGTTAATTCGCTAATTTGGTTATGTAAAAGCCAGGCGTCGAAACTTAGACCTGCAGGCGCTAATTGTGCAAAACCTTCTCGAAATTTAGGTTGCCTCATCAGCCCAGCAATTCGCCCTGTATAACGATCAACTGCTGGCGGATCAGGGTAAAATGCTGTGGCGTGGCGAATGCCGCGCAGTAGACCCCCAGAAGACTCTGCATGAGCCTTAAGTACATCTTTGACAGCAACCCCCAATGTTAGATCCGCGTGACTGACCATACCAAGGATAGGTGGTTGGCCCACCATTTTATGGCGCTGCGAGTACTCAACTTGCCCTCGAACGTACTCAGTCTCACCTACGGGTCTCAATGAAATAGGCCCATCGACTCGATACTCTGAGCCACACTCGATAAAAACGGTACCAACAATATTATGACCTGAACGTGTGTCTGCCCAAAGATCATCAATTTCATAAGGAGTTCCGACTCGCCAGAGGTGATGATGCGCATCTATAATCGGACGTTCTGGCTCTAATGCCTCCTCACTCACCTGCGCGTGCCAAATATCAAGCTCTGTCATCCAATTCCCTCGTGCATCCATTAAGATTAATCCCGATAGTGGGCCTCTCAAATACTACCTCACTAGGCGGTCGAAATTCACCGTATCGACTCCCTAGGCTCAGCAAATCAGAATACCGCACCCCACTACTTTTGCGCCAACTGACGACTTTTTTTAGCTGCTCTACGGCGTTCAGTAGCCTCAAACGCTGCATTGCCGATATGTTCTTCCCCTCTCTGTTTGGCTAGCTCTACCTGTTTTTGGCGTTCAGCAAAACGAGCCTTTTGATCATCCTCCACAACATCATGGCAATGATGACAAGCAAGTCCTTGCTGATAAAATTCGGACTGTTTTTCTTGTTCGGTTATCGGCATTCGACAGGCATGGCACTGATCGTAGGAACCACGCTTAAGATCGTGGCCAACGGCAACTCTATTATCAAAAACAAAACATTCGCCTTCCCACAAAGTTTGATCTTGTGGCACTTCCTCCAGATATTTTAGAATACCTCCCTCAAGGTGATAGACCTCATCAAAGCCTTGCTCTTTCAAGTAAGCCGTGGACTTCTCGCAACGGATACCACCGGTGCAGAACATAGCGACTTTTTTATGTTTTTCTTTATTGAGGTTTTTCCCAGCCCACGCAGGGAAATCTCGAAATGTTTTAGTCTGTGGATCAATGGCGTTTTTAAACGTGCCTATTTCGACCTCGTAATCATTACGCGTATCCACAACCACTACCTCTGGGTCAGAAATGAGTGCATTCCAATCACTGGGTTTTACATAAGTACCTACAACTTGCTTTGGGTCTATTCCTTGCACACCCATGGTGACTATCTCTTTCTTAAGCTTCACTTTGGTTCGGTAAAAAGGAATATCACTATGATAAGAATTTTTCTGATCAATTCCAGACAACAACGGTTGTTGCTCTAACCACCTAAGTACTGCTTGCACATCCGACGGCAATCCAGCGATAGTGCCATTGATGCCCTCTGTTGCCAGCAGCAAGGTACCAAACACATTATTGTCAGACATGACTGTTTGAAGTGGTTCCTGAAGTTCTGCGAAATCCGGAAGCGTCACAAATTTATAGAGCGCACAGGTAAGATATGTATCTGACATTAATTATCCCAATAGGTCTATTTTGATGGTTTTAGTTCACCACTAAGAGTCGCAAAAGAGTATAACAAAAGGTGAAAGGCACAGCATCAAACGGCGCTTTTGAGGTTAGATTATTACCCGTCACCAAGAATACGCCTACCCGGATAAATACCTTCCACAACTACGCCCTCCTCTACCACTAATTGACCCCCAACAATGACGTATGGAATACCGGTGGGTGGCTGGTATGGATCGCCGTAAACTGCATTAGCAGACACCGTTTTAGCATCAAAAATAACTATATCTGCGTCAGAACCCTTTTGAATACGTCCTTTTTTGTCAAACGCAATAGAGGACTGCGCCAACCATTGAGCTTGATAAAGGCTCATACGTGCCAACCCATCAGAAAGCGACAACAATTTAGTCTCTCGAACATAATGCCCCAACACTCGAGAGAAAGTCCCCGCGACATTAGGGTTAGTTTTAACCCCCAGACTAATCGCTGGCAATGCATCGGTCGCCACCATCATTCGTGGCCACGACAACGCTGTTTTCATCCACTCTTCTTTGACATAGTGATGGTTAACCGAGCCCATGGGTTGTTGTTCTGCATATTGCTGCCACGTTTCTTTCGTCAGCCATTCGCCTGTCGCAACCCATTGAACATCCTCGTAGGTAATATCAAACATAGCCTGCCAATCGCGATTTCGAAATACATCGGCCGATATGCTAGTACCACCAGCAGCATAGGAAAGAGTTTCGGTGGCTATGTTGGCACCTGCTTGGTTGGCATTATCAATCATTTGTAGCCATTCATTCACTCGACCCATCGCATTGTGGGTAACGTGCACGACAAATAATGGCGCTTTGGTTTTCTTTGCAAGATTTACGACCTCTATAAGACCTGCTGGATCGCCCGTATAGCCGCGCCTAACATGGACATGAATCGGGACTTGCCGTTCGCCAGCCACTTCAAATAACATACTCAACTCAGCCTCGGATACCGCTGATGTAAGGTAGTCCAACAGCACACCTATTCCTAAACCACCATTATCAATACCCTGATGGATCATTAATCGCATGGCTTCAATTTGTTGTTTATTAGCGGGCTTTATCCAAGAGTCTCCGTTCATCCTAAAAGGGTCAGTACTACCGATCAGATATTCGGTTTTAATCCCCTCCATGACTTTTGAGCGCACCGCATAGTGAGCCACTGAAGCACCATAATTCAATTGCGCTCCGCCTTTGTAGCTCTGTCCAAAGAAGTCGACAGGAAAAGACCCGGCCTCCATATCAAGTTGTGTCGTAACACCATCCAAAAGGTTCATCCTCTGACCCAGCTGAGTCGGCGTGTGACTATGGATGTCAATAAAGCCCGGGGCTACAACGAGTCCTTCCGCATTAATAACCTTGTCACCTACCAACGGTACCAATGAAATATATTTAATAGAACCATCCGTTATTCCTATGTGTCTTACGCCATCAAATTTGGTCTCAGGGTCAATAACACGGCCATTAGCTATCACTAGGTCATAATCTGCACCCACCAAGGGAGCAAAAAGAAAACCCATTAAAAGTAGTAGATGGCGAGTTTTAGCCTGTAGCATCCAATTACTCCATTTGTTGTAAAAAGGAAAAGAGCTCAACTTATGTTCGAAGATTTAACCTTTACAACTCTACCGAGGTGCACCTTAGAACACAAATGACACTAAACATGCCTAGTGTTGCAGTAAAAAGAAACTATATTTATTCTCCCTCTCATCGCTCTACTAGTACTCTTTAGCTTATTTACTGAAAAAATATTCGTCATAAAGAAGTATTCATTCAAATTAACTATTAGACTTTACGATATGGAATTTTAACGAAAAATTACAAATGGACTGTTATGAACTTCTATCAGCATTTCACTAAAAAGACGAAAGTTCTCTTTTTAGTCTTGTTTGCATTCTTCGCACTAAGTGTGGAGGCGTCTCTACCCCCTGATACAGATGATAACGCCAACCCATACTCAATGATGTCTAGTCAAGCATTAGCTTCTGGTAATTGGGACATTGATGGTGATGGTCGTGCTGATGCTTTAACCGATGGTCTGTTGTTTTTGCGCTATGTATTTGGGTTGACTGGAGATGCACTAATTAGCGGCGTTGTCGCCAATGATGCTCAATACACCACCGCCTCAGATATAGAACAAGAATTAGCTACCATTTACGCCAGTTCAGGTGACATCGATGGCAATGGGTCTGTTGACGCATTGACTGATGGATTGTTGCTGTTGAGATACCTATTTGGTCTGGACGGAAATACCTTAACAGAAGGAGTTCTTGGTAGTGGAGCGACTCTGACAGATAGCGCTGCGCTAGAGACCTATATGGCTACTCTGATGCCACAGGCACCCTACATCATACTCAATGGCAGTGCTACGATTAACCATGAGCAGGCAACCAGTTATGTTGATGCAGGGGCGACAGCCACAGATTTTATTGATGGCTCTGTCACGGTAACAACTGTAGGGTTGGTTGATTCTGATACGGCGGGTGTTTATACCTTAAGTTACTCAGCCACAGACACTGAAGGTAATGTATCTCGGGTATTAACTCGCACAGTAACGGTTACCTCTGCGAAGGTGGTACTCAACGTATTTATTGATGGTGAAGTGGATTCTGGGTGGGATCAGGGGATGAATGCCGCTGATTCTGGAATCAACTGGGGTGAGTGTTCCAATGATGGGGGGGAAGGTTGTCCCAATATTGCTTGGCGACTCGTACAGGATGAGGACAGAGGGAATGTTCTTGAGATTGAGCATAGCTCTGAAGGCCAGCAGGCGATCTTTTATTTCAAGGCCTCTATGGGTAGAGATTTATCAAGATACGCAGGTGGCCAGCTCATATTTGACATCAAGACCATTAGTGGCGATAGCAATTACAGCATGAAATTGGATTGTATCTATCCTTGTACCTCTAGTGACCAAAATCTCGGTGTTCAAGGAAATAATGGTTGGGAAACTGTAACAATAGAAATTGATGATTTGGTTGCTGATGGCCTATCCCTCGCCACAATTAATACCGGAATCGTTATTTGGGCAACGCAATACACCGATACGGTCTTCCAAATCGATGATGTGCGTTGGGAAGATACTGATGGTGGTGAAACCCCGGAACAACCCAAGGCTGATGATGGGTGGATTATTCCAACATACACAGGCTACACAACGCCTGAATCTTATGAGGGATATGGTCTTACTTGGTCTGATGAATTTTCCGGTACAGACATCAACACTAACTATTGGGGTTTCGACATTGGCGGCAATGGCTGGGGAAACAATGAACTTCAGTATTACACAAATAGAAATGCCTACCTAAAAGATGGCATGTTGGTCATCAGAGCTCAGCAAGAGTCCTATAGTGGCAGAAACTACACATCCGCTCGCTTAAAAACTCAGGGAAAGCAAAACTTTCAGTATGGGCGTATCGATATTCGAGCTCGAATGCCTGAAGGGCAAGGAATATGGCCCGCCCTTTGGATGCTAGGTAAAAACATTACCGAGGTGAGCTGGCCCTATTGTGGTGAAGTTGACATCATGGAAATGGTAGGCGGTGGCAGCGGTAAAGATAACCGGGTACTTGGTACCGCTCATTGGAATGTTGGTGGTCTGACCACAGACTACTCACCGACCTACTTTGGTAGTACAAAGTCGATGCCTGAAAACCTATCCAATAACTTCCACGTTTATAGTATTGTTTGGGACAGTAACAGAATTAAGTGGTATATCGATGATGTGCAGTATCACATTATGTCGATAGATGACTCGGCATCTCTAGCAGCATTCCAAAAAGAGTTTTTCTTCATCTTCAATATCGCCGTAGGCGGCAACTTGCCAGGAAATCCAAATACATCAACTGTATTTCCTCAACGTCTGCTAGTTGATTACGTTAGGGTCTTCCAAGATGAGAATGGCAATACGGGCGGCGAATCTGGATCTACTTATCCTGTCCCAGGATTAATAGAAGCGGAAGACTATTCCGATATGTCAGGTATACAAATAGAAACAACCACAGATACAGGTGGCGGATCTAATATTGGCTATGTAGATACTGGTGATTGGGTAGAATTTTCTCTTGACGTAGCTACTGAGGGGAGTTATTTGATCGAATATCGAGTAGCCAGCGATGTCGGTAGCGCTGGATTCCAAGTGCTCATTGATGGGACTCAAATAGATACACAGACCGTTGAAGATACCGGTGGCTGGCAATCGTGGATAACCAACTCAGCAACTGTGAACTTAACTGCGGGTGAACAGACATTACGATTAGATGCTATTGGTAATGAGTGGAATTTAAATTGGATAAAATTTAGCACTCAATAAGGTACTTAAATAATGGTTCACTTTAGACAGATTATTAAAAAGACATTTGCATTATTACTACTATGCTCTCTGACGCTTGTGGGAAATACAACGACTCTTGATACCCCCTCTCCTGTTGATGAGAGTAAGTGGTTCCATCAAACAGTCCTTCCCAATGGAAATAGTTGGCATAATCAGGAACAGCAACATTATACAAACAGAATAGACAATGCGTATGTCAGCGATGGTTTATTAAAAATAAAAGCCAAAAAAGAATCCTTTAAAGATCAAGGTGTGGTTAAACAATACACCTCTGCTCGGCTAAATTCTAAATTCGCATTCACTTATGGTCGAGTGGAAGTCCGCGCTAAGCTACCTAAAGGTCATGGAACGTGGCCAGCCATATGGATGCTATCCAAAAATATTTCCGAAGCAGGTGCCTACTTTGAGACTCAAGGTTTTGGCAATCAACCTTGGCCCGACTGTGGGGAGATTGATATTTTGGAGCACTGGGGCAAAAAGCAAAACCATGCGCAAAGTGCTGTGCATACGCGCTCAAGCTTCGGCAACACCATCAACTTAGGTGGCCAGAGGGTACCCACAATATCTTCTGAATTTCATATTTACACACTGGACTGGACGGCTGAAAAATTAGTGTTTAGCGTTGATGGAAAGCAGCATTATACCTACAACCCAACCATCAAAAATCAAGCCACTTGGCCGTTTGACACCCCACAATATGTTCTGCTCAACTTTGCTATTGAAAAGGTAATCGATGCTGATTTTACCCAAGCTACCTTTGATATCGACTATGTCCGTATTTACAATACCACTGGCACTGTAATTTTTGCCGATGAGTTTGGCTAAACACCAAATGATAAAGACCGATTAATCTCTGAAAGTGTTGCGAGGGGGTCTGTCGACTGAGTAATGGGCCGACCAATCACCAGATAATCACTACCCAGTGCCACTGCATCTGCAGGTGTTAAAATTCTGCGCTGGTCATCCGCCGCGCTATTGGCTAGGCGAATACCTGGGGTCACTAATTTGAACGCTGGACCCAAAGACTCTTTTAACAGTTTAGCTTCTTGCGCAGAGCAGACCACGCCATCTAGCCCAGAATTTTTCGCTAACTCTGCCAAATGAAGGACCTGAGCACTCGGATTGCGCCGCACACCCACTTCCTCAAGATCTGACGCATCCATACTAGTCAGCACAGTAACACCTATCAAAAGCATCTCACTGCCCTTGCTGTCTAATGCTTTTTTTGCAGCACTCATCATCCGGCTACCCCCCGATGCATGCACATTGGCCATCCATACTCCTAAATCTGCAGCAGCACCAATTGCTTTAGCAACCGTATTGGGAATATCATGGAATTTTAAGTCCAAAAAAATATCGAAACCACGATCACTCAAATTTTTTACAATGGATGGTCCAGCGGCGGTGAATAGTTCCTTGCCAACCTTTAACCGGCAAAACGTAGGATCTAATCTATCCGCTAGCGCTAGAGCCTGGTGTTGATCATCATAATCAAGGGCTACAATTACATTAGACTTTACATTGGTCATCTTTGAACTAATCCTTTTTGGTTGCGCGCGATAATCTACGCCGATAAGAAATTATAAGCACTGAACTGGCAAGCATGCCTAAAAAAGAACCCAACGCTAAAAAGATTAGCATCCAAACACCAGCGCTTAAGGATGGCCCGTCAATTAAGATAAAGCTAACGTTTACTATCTGGCTGTTTTCCATCGCAAAAAAAGCGCCTATGATCACCACACTAATAATCAGCAAAAACTGTAAAAACAGCCGAATTCCGCGCAAGATATTCTCCCAATTAGATCTTTAAAAATCTATTATAACCTTTGCCAATCTAGTCGACAAAAATTCGACAATTTTTTTTAAATGCACATAGATGATGCTAAAATTTAATCTGTTAAGGACAACTTTTCCACATTTCTAAAAGGACGTTAGCCCATGAAATTATTTCTCTACATCCTCTATTTTAGCCTACTCACCGCTCTATCACCGGCTGTTGGCGCAGACACTATTCAGCGCACTATTGTTACATCGGGTCAAGGTGAAGTATCTGTCGCTCCAAATATGGCGGAGCTCAATATGCAGCTACAAACCATTAACAAAGACGGTAACCGTGCCAAACGAGAGCTTGATGACCAGTTCAACAGACTTTTGCGAGCCTTAGCGCTTTTAGATATTCCAAAAGATGAAATAATAGCATCTAGTTTACAATTAGCCCCTCACTACAATTATGCATCTAAAAAGCGTGAGTTAGTGGGTTACCGAGCAGTACGTAATATAACGGTATCGATCAATAAGCTAGACCAGCTAGATGAAGTAATGGCAACTTCTCTAGCCGCGGGAATAGATCAACTAGGTAAAGTTAACTTAAAAGTTGCCGATGAGGTCACCTATCAAAAACTTGCCAGACAGCGCGCTATAGACCAATCAAAGACAATCGCCAGCGAACTTGCTCAATCCTATGGCGCGAGTTTGGGGTCAATTATAACCATCACCTATAAGGGCTCTGACATTCAGTATCCACGACCTTTTAATCAACGCCAACGGTCAGCCATGATGTCGTCAGACTCCGATGCCGGTATTTATTTACATGATAATATCAAGTTCAATGACCGTATAAGTGTCATCTTTGAATTGTTGGTAGCCGAGTGACTAATAAAAAAAATGCGGCATAGTTGACAACTAAGCCGCATCTCTCAAACTGGTATGACTTGTAAAGGAGCGATTAAGCGCCTTTTTTAGCAGCACCAAACCGCTTGTTGAAGCGATCAATTCGACCACCAGCATCAACAGTCTTTTGCTTACCTGTGTAAAACGGGTGACAAGCAGAACAGACATCTAGGTAGATGGCATTAGTGCGCGTTGAACCTACTTTTATAACATTGCCACAACTACACGTTGCAACTAATTCGTTATAGTTTGGGTGAATCTCATTTTTCATCTTATACTCCAAGTTACGAACCGCCACCTCATCTCTAAACCGGTAAAAAGCAGCTCTTAAGCTGTCCAGTTACTGCAAGGCACGGTAGGCCATTTCTAATGAGCGCGGATTTTAGCAGAAACTAATTTAGTTACAACAGGAATTATTGATTATTTATGGCTGAAGATACGCCTCTTATTGTCCGCGTCGCAGTGCTTTCGCCCCTGCGTCGTCTATTTGACTATCTCATTCCCAACAATGTTGTTGAGGCGTGGCCCGATTGTAAGGCGGAGGTTGGCTGCAGAGTCATGGTTCCCTTTGGTCGGCGTGAAGTGGTTGGCCTAGTAGTCGAGCATATAACCACCAGTGAACTGAGTCTTGATCAACTAAAACCAGTCAATCGGCTTTTGGACTCAGGTCCTTTATTACCCTCTAAATTACTAACCTTGTTTAGTTGGGCCGCAAATTACTATCAACACCCTATTGGTGACGCTCTGTTTGGTATGCTGCCAGTATTACTCAGAAAGGGAGAGCCACTCCCGATACTGGGGACTCGATATTGGCAGTTAACTAACAAGGGCAAGGGCTTGGGGAGTGACTCGCTCAAACGAGCGAGAAGCCAAAAAGAACTCATTGATCGATTACTCTCCAATGGGGCCTGCGCGGATTCGATACTCGTAAGCGATTTTTCACGAGCAATTATTACCACGCTTGAGAGCAAGCAACTCATCGAGTCTTTTCAACACGCTAACACTAAAATCTCCACACAAAATATTCTTAAGCAAGACGCGCTTACTCTGCATGATTCGCAACGATTGGTGTTAGATAGCATCGATCAACATAGCTTTAATTGTTACCTGCTGGATGGAGTTACAGGCAGCGGTAAAACTGAAATATATTTACAAGCGATTGAGCAAACATTGCGTTATGACCGACAGGCGCTTGTACTTATTCCGGAAATTAGTTTAACGCCTCAGACTGAAAAGCGATTTCGTGATCGATTTAATGTGCCTATTGTTACTCTTCATTCTGGTCTGACCGATAAACAGCGACTCGCGGCATGGACGAGTGCGAAAAGAGGTAGCGCTCAAATTGTTTTGGGAACACGATCAGCGATATTTACTCCACTGGCTAGACCTGGTCTGATTATTGTCGATGAAGAACATGATCAATCCTATAAACAGCAAGAAGGCTTTCGTTATTCAGCCAGAGATCTAGCCGTTTCAAGAGCACACAAAGAAGGTATATCGGTAATTCTTGGATCAGCGACACCCTCTATAGAATCCCTCAATAATTGTGCCACAGGTCGCTACAATCATCTTATATTGACCGATAGAGCGGGAACGGCAAAGCAACCAAACTGGTCATTAGTTGATTTGAAAAGTGAAAAGAGTGAGGCAGGCATTGCCGCTTCTACTCTGTCAGCGATTAGCCAGACCGTTGAACAAGGTCATCAGGTATTAGTTTTTCTGAATCGTCGCGGATTCGCTCCTGCCATCATTTGCCATCATTGTGGCTGGTCTGCTGAATGTCATAATTGTGACTCTCGGCTCACGGTGCACCGAGCACGAAATCGACTCATATGCCATCACTGCGACTATCAACAACGCGTTCCCCACCTTTGCCCGGGTTGCCAAGGGCAAGAACTAATATCTTTAGGTGAAGGTACCGAGCGTAGCGAAGAATATTTAGAGAAATGTTTCCCACAAACCAAAGTATTGCGTGTTGACCGAGACAGCACACGTAAAAAGGGGGCGATGCAAGAGGTTTTTGAGATTGGATCCAGTGGTGAACCCTGTATATTAATTGGGACACAAATGCTCGCTAAGGGTCATCACTTTGCCAATGTGACCCTCGTTGCGGTACTCGATGCTGATAGTGGATTGTTCAGCCCAGATTTTCGTAGTCATGAACGTTTGGGACAGTTATTGACTCAGGTTGCCGGGCGCAGCGGACGTGGCGATTTGCCCGGTAGAGTTATTATTCAGACGCATCAACCCCAACACCCCCTTTTGGAGATGTTGATCGGCAGTGGCTATAGTTTTTTCGCTCAACAAATAATGGCGGAACGGAAAATAACTCAACTTCCTCCATTTAGGCATATGGCTGTAATCCGCGCCGAGTCAGATAGAGCCAATGAGGCTGAGAAATTTTTACGCACCGCTCGTAATATAGCTGAGGGGATCAATCATCCAAGCCCTTTGATAAGTTACTTAGGGCCCTTACCCGCAATGTTAGAAAAACGTGCTGGCCGCTATCGATTTGTTTTACAAATTGACGCCAGTAAAAGGTCAATTCTTCAGGTACTGCTGGATGCCTTAATCGTAGAGCTTAACCTACACAAAGATGCGCGGCGGGTCCGCTGGTCTATCGACGTTGATCCGCAAGAAATGTAGTGCCATCAAGAAATAATTCGTCAAATCTGACGTTTAATTTTGCCAACGACCTGTTATTTCACCTACAATTCAGTTTCATCAGGAAGGTCTAACTTTTATGAATCGATCCGCGTCAAAAAATAGCTCAGGCCGAAGCAATGGTCGTCCTGCTGCGCAGGAAAAATCGTCGCGGCCGGCCTTTATTGCAGGTTTACTGATTGGATCAGCGGTAATGTATTTTGTACCGCCTATGCTTGATGATACATCGCAGTCAAGCCCCTCGGTTGTTGGTAAGTTGGTCGAAAAAGCCAATATCCAGGAATTAAAATTCGATTTTTATACGTTACTTAAAGACAATGAAATTCTGATTCCCGATGATCAAGAAGCTCAATCAAACTCGATTAATCCTGACAAAAACGCGCAATACTTGTTGCAGGCTGGATCTTTTAAGAATGTTCAGGATGCTGAAAACTTTAAGGTTCAATTACTACTTTTAAACTTACCCGCGGAAAGTGAGCGTGTAACAAGTAAAAATGGTGATATCTGGCATCGTGTGCTGGTGGGACCTTTTGTCAATACATCCAAAATGGCCTCAGCCCGAGCAAAATTGGCACAAAATGAAATTAATAGTCTGTTGCTTAAACGTTCTCAATAATTTGCATTCAGTAATTTGCACCTAATAGGAAAAACACCTCATTAACGTCGGGTAAATCTACATACCTGTCCTTTCGGGCAGATATGCATGATGTTTTTTTGTGTAAGGTCTAGGACTCGGAAGGGCGTGATTAGTAGTATAAACGGCTGCTCCCCTAGAGCGACGGCCATTTAAATAATGTCGGTCGATGCTTGCAGCTAATGTTAGCAACAGCGCATGGAAGCGCTATTAATACCTCCATGCGCCCAGTGTTTATATTTTGTGTTCAGCCCAAGTAGTCCTTGGTGTGCACGCTGGTTTTAAGATAGCCCTAAATTGCCAGTATAAATATTTCAAATCGTGGTATCAGGACCGAAAGACAATCAAGAGAACGACACTTTTACTTAGAGTCTGAAGAATATCATTTATGATTAATAACCACTTGAACTAAAGATAGGCGTCGTATTCCATGAGCGTGACACGGCTATCAAATTCATGCTTCTCTTGACGCTTACAGCGGGCATAGTTGGTTTGTAACTCTTCGCTCAAATACTCTTTAATAAAGCTCGATTTTTCAAATACGCCAATCGCATCATTCCAAAAGTGCGGTAACGTTGGCTTTGCATCACCAGCATCACCCACGACCGCAGATGGCGCTTTTAACTTGTTCTCTATGCCATATAAGGCGCCTGCCAAAATGGCCGCTACGGTTAGATAAGGGTTTGTATCAGCGCCTGCAACTCTGTGCTCGATGCGCATAGCTCGATGTTCACCCCCCGGTATACGTAAAGCAGTCGTCCGATTCTCATAACCCCAATTAGCCGTCAATGGTGCATAACAGCCCGGTACCATTCGACGAAAGGAATTAATATTAGGAGCAAAAATTGCCATACTATCGGCCATTGTCGCCAAACATCCCGCAACGGCATGGTTCAATAGCTCACTACCTTCGGATGTAGCATTATCAAAAACATTCTTACCTTGTTGATCTAATAGACTAAAGTGAACATGCATGCCATTACCAACTTGGTCAGCAAAGGGTTTTGCCATAAACGACGCTATTTTATCATGCTGATGTGCAACACTGCGTATTGCTCTTTTTAACATACTCCCTTGATCACAGGCTCGAACTGCAGAATCTTGATGATACAAATTAATCTCAAACTGAGATGGGCCAAACTCGGTAATCAAGGTGTCTACTGGCAAATTTTGCTGTTTAGTCGCATCAATAATGGCATCCATCAACGACGCGGTATCACGCATAGTGTCTATGCCATAGGTATGCCCTCCAATCGCCGGACTCCCATCAAGCGCCGTCTGAGTATGCTGAGGAACACCAAACTTATCTCTATCTAAACTCAAAAGGTGGAATTCCATTTCGCTTGCCACCACTGGCGTCAAACCCAACTTAGTAAATCGATCAACTACCCCCTGCAACACCGACCGGCAATCCCCCGCATACGGTAAATTACCTGTTTCATTAGCCATTGAAACAATTATTTGAGCAGTCGTTTTATCCGCCCACGGCACAACTGCCAATGTTTCAGGGTGTGGCACACAAATGCCATCTGCATCCCCGGTTACCGCAATCAGCTCCTCTTGATCACGTCCCCAACAATCCAAAGCACAACTACTTAATGGCATTTTATAACCGCCGCTAAATACTTTATTAATTTTGTCTCTGGGTAACCATTTTCCTCGCTGCACACCATTTAAGTCATGAAGAAGAACCTCGAACATCTCAATGTCCGGGTTATCTGTTAGGAACTGATCGAGTTGCAAGATTGGGGTCATAAATATCTATCTCTATAATCGGTGAGCGGGTCAAGAAAACATAGTATCTGATAAGCGACAGTTGTTCAGCAGATTTGCACACCCAAAGAGGGTATGTAAGGCTATACTCTGTCAGCACAACGCACTTTTTGAGGCGAAAATTAATCATGTCACACAAAATTCTACTTCTGTTATTACTTGTGTCTGCTTTATCACTGTCCGGCTGTAAGAAAGAAAGTAGTACTCCCATAGAAACACTTTTTACTAACGGTGTTATCTATACTGCCAACGAAAATCAGCAATCTGTTACTACTATTGGGATTACTGATGATAGCGTGGTCTATGTTGGTAATTCTGAGAATGCCTTGAGTAGTGTTAAACCTAGCACAAAAATAATTAATCTAAATGGAAAGATGATTATCCCAGGTTTGCATGATGTTCATATTCATCTTCCCGGGATTATTAGTAGTGATAATTGTGATTTGGACAGCCAACCCTATACCCTACAAACCATAGTCCCAGTCATTAGTGAGTGCATCGATCGTTTGGACCTACCAGCGGGTGAATGGCTAACCGTCGAACAATGGGCGTTCTCTAAGGGTAATGAGCCATCGGAGGAGTTTCCAACGCTGCGCTCTGCCCTGGATGCTGTATCTCTGGCTCACCCTATTATTTTGCTTGGTGATGATGGCCATCACGGTGCTGTCAATAGTTTTGCAATGAGCCTTGCGACTGACGTAAATGGTCTTAATGTTGGCCTTACTAAACAAACCCTAAATAACCAATTTGTTGGTTTTAAACATGTTATTGGTGTCGATCGAAATGGTGAGCCTAATGGCATTATCAATGAAGATGCCCGCAAACTAGTCAACCTTCCGAGCCTTTGGGGCTATCCTAAAATAGATTTATCGGTGTATGAGAAAATCGCCCAACGGCTTGCTGCCTCAGGGATTACCTCCACTATGGATGCGGCGTTAAGAATCGGTGAGATTGACCAATTTGCGAAGTGGGCAGAGATCTCTCCGCTAACTTATCGCTTAACCGCCGCTTTTTATCCAGAATTTGAAGATTATCGGCCCAGCATAGACCAACCTATAGACATTCCTACTTTAATGACTGATTTAAAAAACACGCAACTACGTCACAATAACGTGCTTAATTTAAAGATCGATACGGCGAAAATTTTTGTCGATGGCGTCATTGAAGGAGATCCGTACTCTTTCCCACCAATGCTGCCAAATGCCGCCTCCCTCAACAATTACCTGCAACCCATCTTTAGTATTAATACAGATACTCAAGCTCTGGAGGTTGTAGATTATGTTGATACAAACTCAGATGTCTGCAAAGCCGTTCGTGAAAAAGGCGCAAGCAGTGTATCTGGAGCATTTGAGCAGAGTTTCTTGGCCGAACACGGGTTTTTGTCCTCACAGTGCATTGAGAGTAATGGAATATTAGAAAAAGAGTATCAATTTATCTATGACTATACCCTCGCTCTGTATGACGCTGGCGTTAATGTTCACAGCCATGCCATTGGAGATCGAGCCGTTCGCGTAGCATTAGATACTTTTGAAGCGGCAAGGAATGCAAGCCCGGATTCAACAGCAAAGTTTTCTATTGCGCATGCCCAAATAATTCACCCTGATGATATCCCTCGCATTGCCGACTTAGAGGTTGCCATAGCATTCACCTATTCTTGGATAGAGCCGGGAACTGAGTATCAGATGTATGTCACTCCCTTCATTGAGCCAGTCCTTGCAGAGAATGATCTTTATGACCCAAAGGGCTACGTTTACAAAAACACCTACCCTGCCGCTTCTGTCCTTCGGGCTGGCGGAATACTTGTAGCCGGCAGCGATGCCCCCGTTGAAGAACGCGACCCACGCCCCATGCTAAATATCGAAAAAGCGGTTACCCGAGAGAATGAAATCACAGAGCGTATCTTTAACATTAATGAGCAAGTGTCTATTCGAGATACTCTCGATGCATACACGATTAAAGGCGCAGAAATGCTCGGTCAGTCAGATATTACTGGCTCTTTAGAGTTAGGTAAGAAGGCTGATTTTGTTATCTTAAACCAAGACTTACTGGCACTTGAAGACAGTGGAGATACCCATAAAATTTCTGATACAAAAATACTATCAACCTGGTTTGATGGTCGCGAGATATACTCCGCGGACGACCAATAAATACTTAACGCTAAAGAGCCTTATTGTCAGCGGCTTGTCTTACCTGTTCTCCGAATTCTTGAAAGAGTATTGTAGATACTTTGTTAGTATCAAACTTCCACTCAGGATGCCACTGCACGCCTACTATCCAACATTTCTTGTTAGGTTCAGTGCTAATACAAGATACCGCTTCGATAAGCCCATCATCGGCAATTGCCTCAATCACCAACTGATCTGACAATTGATTAATCCCTTGGCTATGTAATGAGTTTACTGGCCAGGTTTTCTCACCAATCATCGAGTGCAAATAGCCTCCATCACTGAAATGTACAAGATGCGAGGGATCATACTGACCATCTCGGTCTTTCGTTGAATCCTCACGATGATCTATAAAGCTATCCAGATCATGAACCTTGGCATGTAATGTCCCACCTAAAGCGACGTTTAACTCTTGAAAGCCTCGGCATACAGCCAATATCGGCACTGACTGAGCAACACATTCTTCAATTAACGCCAGTGTAAGACTGTCCCGCTGAGGATCTTCTAACGTGCCTAGTTCATGTGTAGGCCCACTAAAATGGTGAGGTTGAATGTTAGAAGGACTGCCGGTTAAAAACAAACCATCGAGCCGACTGACAATATTTTTTACATCATACAAACTATTAAGATCTCGAATATCTGTCCCTTCGCCAAAAGCGGGCAGCAATATTGGCATTGCATTAGCGCCATGCGCTACGGCATTAATATATTTTTCTCCCGCACCATGAAATTGGTGGAGGCCATTTTTAATAACATCACAAGCGATGCCAACAACGGGTAAATTCTTAGACATACCGGCTTCTCAATTTTTATTAATTAATGTGTCTAGTATTTAGATCTGAGCGTCCATAATCAAGGTTATTTTCCCACCCCTTTGGGTGAATGACCTGCGCTCAAGAGTGTGGTCAAATACTACCCTAAAATCAGAACTTGAACCGCGACCTTGCCGATTAGGTGTAGCAGCCAATCCAAGCATTTTAAATAACCAGCGATAATGAGATTAATTATGGGCAATTCTAGAACAACCGCAGAATGGAAACAGTTAGATGCAAATCATCACCTGCATCCGTTTACCGATTTTAATGATTATCAAAATAATCATGGCAGAATTATAGAGCGCGCTGAACATATTTACATTTACGATACCGATGGTAAGCAGATGCTTGATGCCATGTCGGGTCTGTGGTGTTGCAGCCTAGGCTACAGCCAGCCTGAAATTGCCGATGCAGTGCATGCTCAGTTTAAAAAACTGCCTTATTATAATAATTTTTTCCAATGCAGCAACACACCTGCGGTCGAACTGGCAGAAAAACTTGTTCAAATGACCCCAAAGCAATTTACACATGTGTTTTTTACTAATTCTGGTTCTGAGGCAAACGATACGAATATTCGGTTGATTCGCCGCTATTGGGATACTAAAAAGCAGCCTAAAAAACGTATAATTTTAGCGCGTACCAATGCCTATCACGGCAGTACTATTGCATCAGCAAGCCTGGGTGGTTTTGAATTTGTCCACAATCAGTTTGAAACGCTTCCCTATGTTCAGCACATAACTGACCCAAACTGGTATCACAATGGCGCTGACTTGAGTTCTGATGAATTTGGCCTGCAGGCAGCGCAGGAATTAGAGAAAAAAATTGATCAGCTGGGCCAAGAAAATATTGCGGCTTTTATTGCCGAGCCTATTCAGGGAGCCGGCGGAGTCATTGTCCCGCCAGACACCTATTGGCCAGAGGTACGTCGCATTTTGAATGAGCGCGACATTCTATTTGTCAGCGATGAGGTTATCTGTGGTTTTGGGCGTACCGGCAATATGTTCGGCTGTGAAACATATGGTATGGAACCTGACTTACTGACCTTTGCAAAAGCCGTCACCAATGGTTTTCAACCGCTCGGTGGCGTTATGGTTAGTGAAAAAGTCGCAGATGTTATTACCAGTGATGGCGGTGAATTTGGACATGGTTTTACCTATTCTGGCCATCCAATTACCTGCGCTGCTGCACTGGCAACACTTAACATTATGGAACGTGACAAGTTTGTAGATCATGTCGCAAACGACATTGGGCCCTACTTGCAACAAAAATGGACTGGTCTTGCTGATCACCCTATTGTTGGCCATGTTCGCGGGGTTGGTATGCTCGGGTCAATTGAGTTGGTGCGTAACAAGGAGAATAAAGAGCGTCTTGAAGCCGATCAAAAATCCGGCGGCATTTGTCGTGAGTTCTGTGTGGCTAACGGACTTATTATGCGGGCAGTCGGCGATTCCATGATCATCTCCCCACCATTTGTCAGCACTCATGAAGAAATCGACTTATTAATCGCTCGAGCGACAAAATCTCTGGACCAAACTGCAGAATACTACTCAGTTTAAGATACAGTCGCTAAAGTCTGGCGTACACTAAATAGTAAATATTATTTAGATGTTAATTGATTTAAGAAAATAGGATATCGAAATGGCAAGTGATTGGGGAAAATTTAACTGGGAAGACCCATTCAATATGGATGACCAGCTGACGGAAGAAGAACGTCTAATAAGAGCCTCCGCAGCGAGCTTTGCTGAAGAGAAATTGGCACCCAGAGTGACTAAAGCCTTCCGTAATGAACATACCGATCGAGACATCTTTAATGAGATGGGCGAACTCGGATTACTCGGTGCGACTATCGACGGCTATGGCTGTTCAGGTGTTGGTTATGTCAGCTACGGGCTAATTGCGCGTGAGGTGGAGCGCGTTGATTCAGGCTATCGGTCAATGATGAGTGTGCAATCCAGTTTAGTCATGTATCCGATTTATACTTATGGCACTGAGCAACAAAAGGAAAAGTATTTACCCAAGTTGGCTACCGGTGAGTGGGTGGGATGCTTTGGTTTAACTGAACCGGACGCCGGCTCTGACCCTGGTGGCATGAAGACACGCGCCAAAAGTGTGGATGGGGGCTACATTATCTCCGGGAGTAAGATGTGGATTAGCAACTCTCCTATTGCTGATGTCTTTATAGTCTGGGCAAAAACCGATGATGGCATTATTCGTGGCTTTATACTCGAAAAGGGAATGAAAGGACTTTCAGCACCAAAGATTGACGGTAAGCTTGCGCTGCGTGCGTCGATCACTGGTGAAATCGTAATGGACGAGGTGTTTGTTAGCGAAGAGCAATTAATGCCTAATGTACAGGGCCTTAAAGGGCCTTTCGGCTGCCTGAATTCAGCTCGTTACGGCATTAGCTGGGGCGCTCTAGGGGCTGCTGAGAGTTGCTGGCATGCGGCTCGGCAATATACCCTTGATAGAATTCAGTTCAACCGTCCACTAGCAGCTAATCAGTTGATCCAATTGAAACTGGCAAATATGCAAACTGATATTAGCCTTGGTCTACAGGGTTCATTGCGCGCCGGCCGATTAAAGGAGCAAGGTAACCTTGCTCCTGAACTGATCTCTCTACTTAAACGCAACAACTGCTCTAAAGCACTTGAAATTGCTCGTCATGCGCGTGATATGCATGGTGGCAATGGTATTTCAGATGAATATCCGGTGATGAGGCATATGCTCAATCTTGAAGTGGTCAACACCTATGAGGGCACCTCAGACGTTCACGCTCTCATTCTTGGTAGAGCACAAACGGGTATTCAAGCCTTTAGCTAAAAGCGACCAATAAGGACCCTTTATGGCAGGCCCACTCAAAGGTTATCGCGTTCTCGATATGAGCCGTATTTTAGCGGGTCCTTGGGCAGGTCAGTTATTAGCGGATCTGGGCGCAGACGTAGTAAAAATTGAGCGACCCAAGAGTGGCGATGATACTCGCCATTGGGGGCCTCCCTATCTAAAAGACCAGCAGGGCCTTGATACGGACGATGCAGCCTACTTTTTTTGCGCCAATCGCGGCAAAAAATCTGTCACTGTCGATATTACTCGCTCCGAAGGTCAAGAAATTATTCGCCAGCTAGCGTTGCAATCAGATGTACTGATTGAAAACTACAAAGTCGGTGGGTTAGCTAAGTACGGCCTAGACTACCCCACCCTGAAAAAGATTAATCCAAAATTAGTCTACTGTTCCATCACCGGATTTGGCCAGACTGGGCCCTACGCAAATCGACCTGGTTATGACTTTTTAATTCAAGGCATGGGGGGGCTAATGAGCATTACGGGCGAGCCCGATAGTCCCGACAATAAGAGTGCTGGCCCTGTGAAAGTCGGTGTAGCAGTCACGGACCTATTTACGGGTTTATACGCGGCAAACGCTATTCAAGGTGCGCTACTAGAACGCCAGCAATCGGGACAAGGCCAATATATTGATTTGGCGTTACTGGATGTACAAGCGGCGGTATTAGCCAATCAAGCGAGTAACTATCTGATTGGCGGCACAACCCCTCAGCGACTTGGTAATGCTCACCCTAACATAGTGCCATACCAAGCTTTTGCCACCGCTGACAGTCATGTAATTGTCGCTGTTGGTAACGATCAGCAGTTCACGCGTTTTTGCCAAGTGTTAGAAATACCACTCACCGCAAAAGATCCTCGCTATGCCACTAATGCCAACCGTGTGCACAATCGGCTTTCACTATGCAAAACCATTGTCGTGTGTCTCTCAAAAAAGCCTAGCCTCCATTGGCTAGAAGCCTTTGAAGCCAATGATGTCCCCTGCGGGCCCATTAATTCTATTGAGCAAGTTTTTGATGACCCGCAAATTATTGCTCGGGAAATGTTAATTAATGTTACCGAAAGCCGCAGTGGTAGACTCAAGATGGTCGGTAACCCAATCAAATATAGCCGTACTCATATTGAATACCCAACCAGCCCACCGCAGTTGGGTGGCCAAACTACTGATGTATTGCAGGACTATTTAGAATACTCAGAATCTCAACTTAGTGACTTGCACACTAAAGGTATAATCTAGGCCTTATCGATCAAATTTAGTCTCAATTACCACTTTTATTGAACAGTCCCTACAACTAATCGTATTCTCTTATTTTGATGCGTCAACCCGTTTTTTTTAGCACTGCCTATTTGATGCCTTTTAACGCTAAATACTTATCTTTTTGGAGATATAACACCTATTTATCAATGCTTTATTGGTCTATCTAAAATATCGGCTAGTAACGGAATTACACTTAATTTCGTAACAAATCTATTGGATCATGTCCTGAATCCATGCATTTTTAGAACTCTTATTGGTGTACTTTTAGCAGTGAGCGGTTGGCTAAATTGATTTGTCATTTAATTCTCGACCGGGCGTCAATGTCAGTGCTTAACCGTTATTACACACGCGCACTCATTAGAGGAGTATGCAGAGTAATAAGGCATTTATAGGGAAATGAGGAGCGACAACGCTCGCGGCTGCCACACAGGTATTGACTACATTACAGCTAAGTAACGTCGAATTATGAGCATATTAATCATTACTGCATAGATGATTGAGGTATCGTCGCTTATAGGCGCACTTACGTTTTGAGGCAACTCATTTAAAAGTCTCATAACGCATCGTTTTATGTTTAAAAAGTGGCCATGTTAATAAAAACCTACGTGATGGATTGAAGCTCTAGAGAATTACTCTAAGAGTGTTAAAAACATCAAAATTTT
>CALDQM010000141.1:0-5218 GCA_937911225.1 uncultured Cellvibrionales bacterium | reverse complement strand
AAATACAACATCACACGATGGGGTTTTTCTAAATGGCATGGCCATTAGTGCGGGACCCAGCTTGTATCAACAAAAAGTCGGGTAGCCGCCAAACTGATGAGTGTTACTGTGAACATAACCTAATTGCCCGTAAAGACAGATCTACGCTTTTCGACAAAAGCGCGAATCTCTTCTTGGCCATCGTTGGAGGCGGCCATCTCGACAATAGACTTAGTTAGCGACAAGTTAAAGACTAGCGTTTGAGTAATCAGGCGCTCATGTCTCAAGCCACCGCCCTGCTCCATTCTGTAAACGCACTACGTTATTCATGACTCACTCTCTTACCATTTAACTAGAAAAACTTTCTTCATCAATTTGTTTTTCTGACCAATAAAAAAACAAACACTGGATAACAACCAACATCAGAGCTGAGACAGTCCAAGTAGTATTATTCGTTTCCATCGCCATATAATGGCCAAAATGAATATCGCAGAGATAAAAACCCAAATACAGCCATGCAGCGCGTAAAAAATATTCTTTCTTGGCTGTAAGAGTAGTAAACAAAATAACTCCCCATAATATTGCCATGACGTAATCGATGTGGCTGATAGAAGCATAAATGCGCTGCGTCATACCTTCCAACATTGCCTGTTCTGGCGTGACCGCTGCCACCTCTATGCCTATTTGACTAAACAACGCTACATTGAATAAGCAAAAACCAATAGTGACGATTTTCTTTAACATAATATTTTCCTCTTTTAACTAAATATACTATTTCAATAATTGTTCTTTTACCGAACGCCAGGCTGCATTAATAGCGCCGTCAACGTAGGCGAACGCCTCGCTATCACTATTGGCAAAGGTAATATTGCCAAAAGGTTTTCTACCGATTTCATGGGGCGCCTGGCCTTTTCCCCATTTAGGATCAAACAACTCCATATAATGATAGGCGTAGCCATGGGGCCAGCGGTTGACGGTAATGGCTTCGATATCTTTGTCGGCATCAAATCCATATTGGCCAAACATTTTATTGAGTTGTTTTTTAAGGGGCCGTTCATAATCCTCAAACGACATACGGTACAGTTTATGGCGGCCTGCTTTAAGTAAATCTCGAGCGGTTTGATTTGGATTGTTTAGGTCGCGCTTTGGTGGCGGAGTATTAGTCACAAACAATACCAGGGGTTCACCGGCTTTAATCTCGGGTTTATAGTCATCCATGGTGACCATAGGGGCCGTGCTGATCCAATCGTATTCACTGTTGGGGCAGTTAAATTGATTAACCCCGGTTTTTTCAATAATGCCGCCATCACGAAGTAATACACTCATATACACTAACGGGCTTTTTTCTCCGTAACTTAAGCCTGCTTTTTGCTTGGCAGGTAATTCGGGAATAAGATGAGGAACAATCGTGCTGTAACACGCCATGATGCAGCGCTTGCCTTTTACTCGGACATTTTTGGCGTCCCCCGTTGACACATCCACATAAGAGACAGCCACCGAATCATCGCTTAGGTTTTCAACCTGCACCGCGGTACTGTTTAAACGAATCTTGTTTAAGTTATCGGGTTTATCCAATTGACTGTAATCAAATTGAGCGCTGACTATATCGTTCATGTCTTTGCCAGGGGCTACCGTGGGAATAAGTTTCCTAACAAACAAGCGGGTAATGGAGGCATTACCGTCGGGGAAAAAAACTACTGGATGCAAGTTATCTGGGTCTACCGCTAAGTCGGTGGTTAAATTACCCAACCAGCCTAATGACCTTAAACCAGGCGCGCCTTTACCTATGGCTTCAAATACAGAGACACAATCGCCACCCACCGCGTACAACGCGTGAATCATAGGTTCGGCTAGTGCTAAAGAAGGGCTCTTTAAACCCACTTTGTCCTTTAAAAATTCGTTGTAACTGGTGGTGTGCGCGTAATTCAGCTTTTCGCTGAGGGACATATCAGCTAATACATCTTTTTCACCAGCAATAAAACTGATGAGCCGCTGCTTTTCATCCTGGGCTAAGGGCAATTGCTCAACAAGAGCTTTATAGTCACCAAAACCATGCAGGGCAGCGTTCCAGGGGCCGTTGACGATCTTGTTATCAGCCTCCCCTTCCAGGTACATGCCAAAGGGTTTCCCCATATCCCCCAGACTCCAATCTGGGTCAAGGCTACTTTTCAGTTTTTTAAAGTCTATGCCGATCTCTTGCAAGACATCACTAGTCACCTCGCCGTAGCCGGTGTATTCCATGTTTTGACTGCCGCCAAAACCCAACGTCATTTTGTCTTGCGAGTGAAATTCATTACGCTTGGCATGACCTCCAAAGTCGTCATGGTTATCCAGGATCAAAATCTTTTGATTGCCTCCTTTATGCTTTTGGTAAAAGTAGGCCGCCGCCAAGCCGCTGATACCACCGCCCACCACGACTAGGTCGTACTCCTCATCAATATCGGTGTAATGCTTGGGTTTTTGCCCGCCCCACGCCAGAGCATGAGCGGTTTCAAAGGACCCCTGATGGCTACCCCGGATGCCGTTGAGGATAGGCGGGTAATAGGCCATATCCAAGGATGCATTGACGGGAGCGAGCGCTTGCGCCAACAGGGTTTTAGGCCCCAGCATCAGGGCTGCACCGCCCATAGACAGGCCATTTAGGAAGTCACGACGGGTAATGCCGCCGATTCTATTGGTTTTGCTCATGACTACTCCACCCATGAATTATTTAAATATACTGTCGAATGAAAGGTTAAAACACATGTAATATTCTGTCAAATGACAGATTAGAGGGAAAAGGCATTAACAGGCCGTGCAGCCACAAAATAGATTCACTGGCGGTAAATGATTATTAAGGCTAGGAGAGGCTAAACCCCACACACACTGGCAGTATACTTGGGGTATGGGGGCTTGCATTCTGTCAAACGACAGTTAAGATGATATATCAATCTTATGCTCTGTGGATTATGACAACACAACGTAAACCCCCCCTTGAACGGAAATTGCAAATTCTAACTTCTGCGCGCCATATTTTAGTAAGCCAGGGGTACCATAAGCTCACCATGCGCAACCTCGCTAATGAAGTGGGGATCAAGCTGGCTTCTTTGCAGTACCACTATAAAAGCCGCGAAGATTTACTAATTGCGTTGGTTGAAAGAACGGCAGAATTTTACGATCAACGCCTACAGTCTTTGCAACATCAGGTAATGAATAATGATCAGTCTTCTGATATTTTTTTGGGCCAGATGATTGATAATTTCTTAGCCGACCACAGAGATCCGGAACACAATACAGTGTTTTCCCAACTGCAGGCCTTAGCCATGGACGAGCCTAAAGCTGAGGAAATGTTAGCAA
Source organism: uncultured Cellvibrionales bacterium (assembly GCA_937911225.1). Classification (GTDB taxonomy): domain Bacteria; phylum Pseudomonadota; class Gammaproteobacteria; order Pseudomonadales; family Porticoccaceae; genus HTCC2207. The sequence goes on along the minus strand of CALDQM010000141.1, from coordinate 1,903 downwards.
AATCGTATAGAGGAATATGGCAACAGGTAGCAACCCTTTTATTAAGCATGAACCCCAAACTTACTAAAACAGAACGAGCTATTCGCTCCGCCATGATTATATCCATGCTCGAAGGTAGCGGCCTGTTTATATCAAGCGATACTTTATACAAGGACTTGCCTGCGTCATTTAATAAACGCATTAAGCAATGGATAATTGAATTTGTTAGACAGTAACCCTACGATGAATGCCGTTTAAAGGCACCAATAGGATATTTGATAATCGTAAACTCGGCACTCTGTGTTTCTTAATCGAGTAGTCTCGTTTGCTGCAGCGCTCGCGGTTCTGATCAATATCCTAGTAGAAGAATTTCAGTAGACTGCAAGACCCGATGGTGGATAAGCTATCCAAGAGGTACGTCGACTTAAGGCTGAAAGAAAACGTGATACATTAATAAAATATTAGGAGTCAAATGTGAGAGCTATTTTGTTAACGCGGGTACTATTTTTTACTGCAAGCATGATGATGGTCTTATCCATGCCCATCAGTGCATCAGAACCTGAAGATCAACGTTTATATTTAAAGCGATTGAAGTATGAATTCAATAATCGTATGTTTGCTTACTTAAGTATGAAGAAGGCAGCCCATGTGCTCAAAAATGCGCCTGAAGGCGTCTTTTATCAGGCATATTATGAACTTGAGGTGGTTAATCAAGTGGTCTATAAACGCAGTGCGGTTGCACTGAATTTCGACTACAAAGCCAATTTGTTTACACGATTCAGGGGACACGCTGGTGGCTTCGCTTCCTACTTTTTTACCTTCAGCCCAGAGTCACTAATTAAGATTATTAGCCCTTACGTTCCCAAGCTTGAGCAGTTAAGAGATCTTGCCGATCCTAGTTATAAATCGTTCTTTGATTATGTCGTAGCCCAAGAGCAGGCTCAGTTGGATGCTAGTCAGGTTGCTAAGGCAGAAGGCTGGGAGCAAGGGGCTAAAGTCCTGAGAACATTCGTGGATGGCATTAGCGTAGATAAAGTTACCGTCATCGAAAGTGAAAATTAATGGCAGTTAACTCCTCTAGTAGGCCAACGCATTGTGAACTGCTAGTCAATATCAAACCGATCCGGCTACACCGCTGCTAATAATGTTAACCCAACACAGGATATACCAGCAGCTATAAGTGCATACGGCAACTGGGTCAATGCATGGTCCATGACCTCACATCCACTAGCTTGAGCGGCGAGTACCGTAGAGTCAGAATAGAAACAGGCATGGCTACCAAATGTGCTGGCAGATACCAGAGCGCCAATAGCCAAGGGTATGCTTACTCCAACACTATCCGCTAAAGGCAAAATAATGGGGATTGCGATAGTGAAAACACCCCAACTAGATCCTGTAGCAAACGATATTAACGCCATGGTGATAAAAACTATCATAGGAAATAATGTAGGGGTCAGTAAAGGGGCCATGTTACCAATAACAAAGGTTGCAAGGCCTAATCGATCATTCACTTCCTTGAAGACAAATGCTGCCACAATGATGGTTAATGCTGGCAACATCACTTTAATACCGTCTAATACTGCATCGAACATCTCTGTCCAGGCCATTAAGCGCTGAACCCCATACAACAGAATAGTCAATGCGACTGCCACAATGACACCAAGTTGCACATCAGGATTCCATGGGTCATCCCACATGCTGAACCCCAAAAGTCCGATAATAGGCAATAAAAAATGGTAAATCTGAGCCTTATTGTCTGGATCTTCAGCGGCCTCTAATTCAAAATCGCCCTGCGGTATTGGTATCTCTCCGCGGGACGCCTTCAGCTCGGCAGTTTGCATCAGCCCAAAGAGGGGTATGCGACCAGTAGCCACAAGAGGCACCATTGCTGCGGCCACCATAGGATAAATCATGTAGGGAATCG
>CALDQM010000140.1:0-4552 GCA_937911225.1 uncultured Cellvibrionales bacterium | reverse complement strand
CATCTAAAACCTCAATCACAACGTTGACTAGAGGCAGAGCCTCGATCATCTCGTTACTGGCTCTGCGCATGTGACCGGGATACCACTGAATGGACATGTTAGTCTCGATGGTTAATTACTGATTCAAATCATACTGGTTTAACAGTTTACCAAAGGACGATTGGGAAACATACGCTATTACCGATATGATACAACCAAAAATAATAAACCTAATCTAAAGGTAACTCCCTCAATACCAGTTTACGCTTTAGATAATGGTCAACCGATTGATGTCGTTCGCGTTAATAACCAGCAAACATTTATTTTAAAGTCCGCTTAAAAGAGATTTAAATGATCCGTAACTGTGACGACCATATTTTATCACGCCGAGATTTCCTAAGAAGAACATCCTCTTTCGCGGTGGCATCTTCTCTGGCTGCCAATTCACTAGGTTTAATGGGGTTACTCAATACAAGCCAAGCCTTGGCTAGCGCTTATGATTATAAGGCTCTAGTATTTATATTTCTAAATGGTGGCAATGATTCTTTTAATATGGTGGTTCCCAGAGGGGTAGGGCAACTGCGGGCGAATTACGTAGCAAACCGCGGGGTGGTTGCTCTTTCTGAAGGGAGTTTAAATGGACTTAACCTTCAGGCAGCAGCGAATATTTATGGTGATATAGACTCTAGCGATTTTGGCTTTCATGGCAACTGTTCAAATATGGCGGACATGTTCAATAGCCAAGAGATGGCAGTGTTGTGCAATATTGGAAATCTTGCGGCTCCGATTACGCGAGATCAGTATTTGGGTAACACTGGTGAATCTATTGCTTTACCACCGAGACTATTTTCTCACTCAGACCAACAGAGACAATTCCAAAGTGAGCCCACCGGGACTTTCAACTATGGTTGGGGTGGTCGTCTAGCTGAACTACTGGAGTCTTACAACAATAATCCACTGGTTTCGCCACTCATATCATTGGCTGGGCGCAACCCTTTTCAGGTGACTTTAGAGGGTGAGATTAACCCTTATACTCTCGGCGATACCGGTATTTTGCCTTTGAAGGGGTTTACTGGGGCAAGAAGTTCAATGGTCACTAACTATATGACGTCTATTGACACATCATCTCATCTGATGGCGCAGAAATACGCTGATATCTTTGATTCTGCGAGGACGGCACAAGATATTATCGAGTCAGCTTTCAGTACTGCTGAATCGTCAGGCGTGAATTTCGATGATATTTTTTCAGCAGCGGGCGTTTCAACTGATAGCGACATAGGCAACCGTTTAAAAACGGTAGCAAAAATGATTAAAGGACGGTCAGAAGAATCTAATAAAAGGCCTATTTACTTTGTTGAAATGAATGGTTTCGATACCCACGCTAACATGCTGCCTAACCATAGCGATCAAATGGCTGAACTCAATGCCGCTATTAAAGGGTTCCGAGACACTCTTCACGAGCAAGGTGATTTTGATAAAGTACTGACCTATATGGGGTCAGAGTTTGGAAGAACTATAACGCCTAATGGAAACGATCCCAGCAGCAGTGGCACCGATCACGGATGGGGTGGTAATGCTTTGGCCTTTGGTGGAATGGTTGATGGCGGAAAGTTTTTTGGCACCTATCCCGACTTATTGACCAATCAAGGTCTCGATGTTGATGGCCGGGGTCGATTTATACCAACAAACTCATCCTCACAGTGCTCGGCAGTAATAGCTAATTGGATGGGTGTTGCTGAAGGTGATGTTAACCAAATTTTCCCTTCACTCAATAACTTCCCAAGTTCGTTTAGTCAGAACAGTAAAGTTAATTTCATAAAAGCGAGTTAGGCGGAGATGCGAATATTTAGCGGGCATTTTATAGTTGTCGTTGTTAGTCTTTTTGGTCTTTCTGCTTGTGGCGGAGGTGGAGATGGGGCATCAGACAATGTTCCACCAACAGCGCCTGCTCCTGCGCCCGAAATAAGCTTACTATTAGTTCAAAGCCAGGCCTATGAAGGCAACCAAAATTCAGCTGAATTGACTATTAATCGCACAGGTTCTGCGACTGCGCTGAGTATCTCTTACGCCGCATCCGGACATAGTGACCCTAGTCTTGGATCTGCTTCTAGCGAAGACTATGAGATGCTTTATGACGACGGATCAGCTATTGGTGACACGATTAATCTGTCTCAAAATCAAAATTCTCTAACGATTCAAGTCAGACCTTTGGTCGACAATCAGCGCGAAATTCCTGAAACCCTAACGTTAACTCTCAACACAGGATCAGGATATAGCTTGAGCGAAAATATCAGCGCCGAGATTATCATCAGCGAAGCGACCAATGATATTAGCAATAGCCGCTTATTTTTAGGTACGTTCAAGGCCCAAGACGGCATCTCCTCGCAGGCCTCTGGGTTGCTTAGTTTTATCCTTCGAGGCGATAACGACAAAGGGACTCTAACTTATACCTATGCAAATCTGGGGACTCAGCGAACAGATCAGCATCTGCACTTATCTCCATCTGGAACTATTATTCATGACATTAAGGATGAAGATTTACAAAGCGCCGGCAATGTCAGTGACTATCAATGGGACATGGCCCCCGGTGGAATTTTTACAACTAAACAGCAGATGCTCGATGCATTGTTCGATGGTGAGTTTTATATCAACGTACATTCTGCAGACTTCCCCGGTGGGGAAATATATGCGCCTTTAATATTCGATGCTTCAGCCGAGCCACCAGAACAGCTTCCGCTCTCCACAGCAGATGTGGACTTCGATATCGTACGCTTCTTAACTCAGGCTACCTTCGGCGCAACCCCAAAAGATTACGCAGAACTTCGATCTTTGATAGACATTGATGGGGATAATCGTCAGCAAGTGTATGAGTTATGGATTGAGCAGCAATTCGCGATGCCGGCAACGAGCATGCTCGACCTTGATAACCATATCTATTCTCTTTTCCCAAGTTATAACCATGCGGCATTAAAGCCTGAAAGTTTTTGGTCGATAGCTACTTTTGCCAAGGATCAACTGCGCCAGCGAATGACATTTGCGTTGAGTGAAATAATGGTTATCAGTAGCCAAGATAGCAAGATTCGTCAAAGAGCTCGAGGAATAGGTTCCTACTGGGATACATTGGCGAATAATGCCTTTGGCAGTTACCGACAGCTCATTGAAGACGTAACAATGCACCCAATGATGGGCGTTTATTTGAGCCATCTGCGCAATAAAAAGGCCAACGAAGTAGATGGTACATTCCCTGATGAAAACTATGCCAGAGAAGTTATGCAGCTGTTTACTTTTGGTTTAGTTCACCGCAATCAAGATGGATCTATCATTCTTGGGCAAGACAATCTTCCAATTGCCACTTATGACAATGAAACTATCCAAAATCTGGCTCGAGTATTTACCGGTTTAGCATTGAGTTACAGGAGTGATAACGACGGCACCAACGTGAGGGAAAATGGTCGGTTTGATCGTGCAAACTGCGGTCCGGCTAATTCAGCCCATTATTGCTGGACCCAGCCAATGAAATTCTTCCCCAGTCACCATGATTTCGGTGAAAAAAAACTATTCACTGATAATGGTGAACAATTAGTTATTTCAGCTAGTTCAGGTGCAGAATTGAGCGAAGCTGTTAATGAGTTAGGTGTGGTTTTAGATGGTCTGATAGGTCATAACACCACCGCGCCGTTCATTGCGCGACGGCTTATCCAACGATTTGTGACTTCTAACCCAAGCCGAGATTATATCCAGAGAGTTGCTATTGCCTTTGGAGAGACAGGCGATATGCAGTCGGTTATTAAAGCCATTTTATTAGATCCAGAAGCACGGACTCCGTCCGTTGTGAATTCGACAACCTTTGGTAAATTTAAAGAGCCTTTGTTACAACTGACCGCAGTAATGCGTCTTCTCAAAGCAAATTCCAGACTTGCATTAAACGTAGGCGACGAGGATGCCGATATTATTGGAACCAATTATCAATATGTTGATCACTTTGCGACCGAAGCTACCATCATTAAGCTTGGCAATATCTCAACGGCAATAGGGCAGCAAGCTCTTGGTGCGCCATCGGTATTTAATTTCTTCTCGCCTGACTACTCCCCTGCTGGCTCTCTTGCGAGCCAAGGATTGGTTGCTCCCGAGCTTACACTGGTCACTGAAAGTCAGATTTACTCAATGCTCAATGGGTATCACCAGTTTTTAAATAATGGCATTGTGAATTATAGGCGTCAGCCTTTCACCAGTAATCAAGTCAGAGTATCACTGGATACTAGTGGCTTAAATGCAGTGTGGGATAACCAGACTGGGGATGACACTGCAAAAGCTACAGCCGTGGTGGATTATCTGGATTTTTACCTTAATAGTGGAAAATTAAAACAGACAGATAATCAGGGCACGCGCCAAGAGCTAATAACCACATTACAAAGCGCTGCATGTATTTCTGAGCCAATATGTGACAGGAACAATCTCGCTATTTATGGCTCTGCAACGGCGCCGGAGTTCCAAATACAGCAGTAATACTATTCGCCAGGTCGGTAGCGCCGCTCTATTTTGCTTTGCCGACGGGTGTCATCAAACAGCGGGT
>CALDQM010000139.1:0-6350 GCA_937911225.1 uncultured Cellvibrionales bacterium | reverse complement strand
TCGGCATTGTGCAGATGACCTGACGCCTAATGCTAGATTAAAATTGCTTTATTATAGCGCTCCTAATCCTGTCAGAAACTCCTCGATAGCGGCCGTCATTTCTTCGCTATGGGAAAAGGGCATCATGTGGTCGGCGCCCTCTACGGTGTGGAGAATAGCCCCTGGGATTTGCTCGGCGAGGGCGATACTCTGTGTGTACTCAACGTTAATGTCTTCGGTGCCGTGGATAATCAGTGTTGGGACACTGATTGCGCTGGCATTTAGGTCGATGTCCGCAAACTGGGTAAAATCGTTCGCCTCTCCGAGCTGTCGTAGTGACATAGGCCAGGAAGACCACATCAGTGATTCTATCTTTTTAAGCTTGGCCGGGTCGTCCAGTATTAGACGCTGATTCTCGGGGTTGGGCACCACTAACTCCACAATCCCCTCCGGGCCCATAAGTGTTTTCATCGCTGAAAGGGCGGCCCACATATAAAAATCTGAGCTCATGAAAAACGGCGTTTCTATTGTCAGCTCTTCTAAAGACAAAGTCTGGGAGACGGCTTCCAATGCGATAAGCGCTACGGTGCGTTTCGGGTGGCGCACGGCAAAGGCAATGGCCGATGGCCCTCCCCCTGATGCACCCATGACTATCACTTGGTCAATGCCCAGTGAATCCATAAGAGCAGCGTAGGCATCGGCCTGCTCTTGCGGTGTGCGTCCTGTGTCCAGAGGAGTTCGCAGGTAACCGGGTCGGGATGGCACCAACACTCGCATACCTTCAATCGGTATCGCTTGATCATAGCCGCCAGGCGTACCGTGGAGGAGCAATAGCACCGGGCCGTTATTGCCGATCTGCTGGTATTCCATAGGCCCGGCAGCGGTATCCAAGATTTTACTACCGGTTTTAATAGCCGTTAAGCGCTCTTCGCTAAAGTTGGAATAGGAAACTAATACTAAGCCAGTGCCTAATATGAGCAATACTAGCAAGCCGTAGGCCATTTTTTTTATCATCACGTTTCTCCTACCTTCAATAATTAGAGATTGTCAAATACTTGGTAATGTCTTTCTAAGAAAAAAATAGCCTAAGTAACTGATTAAACCGGTTTTAGTCAGTGGCGATTACTGCCGCTCATTAAAGCCACTTCCCTTAACTAATTTTTTGTTCAAACTTTATTTTTACCATCTAAATATGTTATGACTAAACTCAAAAAACAGATAGGCCGAAACGGCAAAATGATGTGCAGTACCGACATTAGGGTTTTTAAATTCCAGTCTGACGAATTTCTGTAGAGCTGCTCACCGGTTTTAAGCAGGATACTGCCTCAATACGAATCCATTATGTTCGGGTAGTTTTTTGCCAGCTTTCCGCTGCCGGAATAACAATGGGTGTAGGCCCGAGTGTTTGGGGGAAATGAGCGGGCTCGTATTAATTAATCAGTCTTCAATTCCACGTCAATATCTCTAAATTTTAAAGGCCTTTTTAGGAGTATGGTTATTGAGTATTACGAAACTCATGAGGCGTGGAACCAGTAATTCGGCGAAAGGCTCTGGAAAAAGCAGAATGGTCCTCGTAGCCGACAATATCACCAATTTCCGATATCGAATGACTGCTCTCGAGCAACAACAATCGAGCAGCCACGATTCGATTGTTTATGCAGTATTGCCCTATTGTTGTGCCAATAATAGTTTTGAAGCCATTCTTTAACTGCGTTTCCGACATTCCCAACTGACGGGCTAAAGCAGGTACGGAGGGTGGGTGAGCATACTCACTGTTGAGTATGGCTCTGGCCTTGCGAACTTGTTCTCCATGACGGTAAGTCTGAACACTTGGGTCCTGGCCAACTACGGTATGGTTATTTTTCAATGTTTCTAAGCCAACGCACAACAACTCGTAAAATTTAGAAGTCATCCACTGGTTTAGTAACATTCCGGTCACTGGAATATTAAAACAAGCCCATGTCAGGTCTCGATGTATGTCTTCCAGAAAAAACACACGTTGTTGGGGCTTGTCATTATCACCATCCAGAATACTCTGTAACCACACAGGATAAGTATTCTTGTCCTCTCCCATCCGCACCATTAGGTTTGACAGTGTTGTGTACACCACAACGTTACGCAGAGATGAATTTAATTTAGGTATCCGATAGGTAATTTCTGGGTCTGAAACGACAGAAACAATGATGGCTGGACCCATATCGTGTGTATGCTTGTTATTGCCAATAAATTCTGAACGTTTGATGTTTGAAACAAACTGAAAACTCATCAGATCTGATAACTGGTTTCTTAACGCAACTGGTTTTGTAAGAGAGGTATTAGTGATTTCGATCATACAATCATTATCAACCTTGAAGCCCGTTAAGAGGTTCATGGACAAGGTGTTAGGTGTTTTGTAAGATTTTTCTAGGAGACCAACCGCTTGCTCCGATGGACCAATGAAACTGCCGGATTCAGATTTACTAAATTCGGACATTACTGCCCCATTTTTAAAAAGTTTTTCTAGTTTTTTAGCTGAAAATTTACTCGCATCGAAGCCGGCTGGCAGACTTGTAATAGATTCCTTTCCGTAATCCATATTAACTCCGTTTTTTTATGTGATTCCAAAACTACCATAAATACTGATGCCTAAGTGTAGGCAAAACAACCGTTTCTGCACATATATATGCCGTTTAAGAATACCCATCATCGCCAGTTAAAGATAGTCTGTTCCACGAGAAGAAACACAATCAAAGGAATTTACAATTCATGAGACAACTTACTGAATTCTTATCTACTACTTTGCGCAGCATCACAAAAGGTCAGGCGGCCGGTGTCTTGTTGATAGCCGCAGGTTTGGTAGTGTTATCACCACCTTTACTCGCACAGGATTTTGATGTTGTGATAAGTGGTGGGCGTGTCATGGACCCGGCAACAGGTCTGGATTCGGTTCGCAATGTAGGTATCCGCGATGGAAAGATTATAGTACTTTCACGTGACTCTATCAGCGGCATGCATGAAGTGGATGCCACTGGGCTGGTCGTTGCGCCGGGGTTTATCGATTTGCATGCCCACGGCCAGCGTGAATTTGAGGCCGGTTTACAGGCTCAGGATGGTGTCACCACGCAACTTGAAATGGAACTAGGCGCCTACCCCATTGATGGCTGGTATGCACGGCGTAGCGGTGCGGCACCTATCAACTATGGTGCAACGGTTGGCCATACTGCTGTGCGTGTTGCGACCCTGCTTGATCTGGAAAGTCTGGGTATAAGTGAAGATTTGGGCAACGGTCTGGACGATAGTTTTGATATCATCTCAAAACAGCGTGCATGGATGGAGGATCCGGCCACGGCGGATCAGCTAACAGAACTGGAGGAGCGCATCCAGCAAGGACTGGATCAGGGTGCACTGGGTATCGGCTATATTATTAATCACACGGCCGGGGCCAGGCGTGAGGAAATCATCAAAATATTTGAAGTGGCAGGTCGCAATGGTGTGACCAATTTTGCTCATTCTCGATTCATGGGGGAAAGTGATCTGGGAGGAAGTGTCGATGCCATACAAGAGCTACTGGCCGATGCCGCGATCACGGGATCCAGTCTGCATATCCTTCACATTGGAAGCAGCGGCGGTAATCAGGTGCCTCTATTGCTGGACATGCTAGACCAGGCTCGCGCCAATGGCATAAATGTGACTACCGAAGTCTATCCCTATACCGCCTGGTCAACATTTATTGGTTCTTCGATGTTCGACGGTGATTTTACCACAGCAATGGGTCTAGATTACGGTGACATTGAACTGCCGAAAAATGGCGAACGGTTAACCAAAGAAGGATTTCACCGCATTCGAACCGAGTCACCCGAAACCATGATCATTGCCCATGCAATGAAAGAAGCGAATGTCACCGCAGCGGTCGCCCACCCGGGCGTGATGATTGCCAGTGACGGTATGATGTACGAGGATGGCAGGGCCCATCCGCGTGGCGCAGGTACTTTTTCCCGGGTATTGGGTCATTATGTTCGCGAAAAAGGCGCACTCTCATTGATGGATGCCTTGGGTAAGATGAGCTATCTACCTGCACGTCGACTGGAACAGGCTGTGCCACAGATGAGAACCAAAGGGCGTATAAGCGCCGGTGCTGATGCGGACATCGTTGTATTCGATCCAGACCGCGTTATTGACCGTGCAACATTCAATGAACCCGCTAGGCCGTCCGAAGGCATTGAGTATGTGCTGGTCAATGGTGTGTTTATTGTCCACAGCGGTGAGTTATTGAAAGACACTTATCCGGGCAGACCTGTTCGGCGAGCATACAAGGAGCAGAAATAATGACAGAGCTAACCGTCGTGCAAATTGAGGCGCCTTACTTGATCTTACTAGGCGATATTCAAGGTGCCGCCTTTGCCAAGACTGGGCTAGGTATCGTTCAGTGGCGCCCGCACTTGGTTGCCGGGCAATTGAGGTTTGCCGGTTGTAATGTGGACCTGGGCGTGCCTGATTTGACGGTGACCGAAGCCGTTGACGCTGGCGTTAAAAGTCTGATTATTGGTGTCGCCCCCATTGGTGGTGCAATACCTCAATCATGGTTGAGCGTCATTGAGGAGGCAGCTTGGGCGGGCATGGATATCGTTTCCGGTTTGCACTACAAACTTGCAGAGATTCCCGGCTTAATCACGGCTTCCCAAGGATCAGGTGCGCGCCTAATTGATGTCCGTAAGCCACCTGCCAACTTGCCCGTTGGGACAGGTAAAAAGCGCACCGGCAAACGTATACTAATGGTCGCCACCGACTGCGCGATTGGCAAAAAATATACCGCACTGGCACTTGATAGATGCATGCGAGAAGCCGGTATGAAAGCCACATTCCGTGCCACTGGTCAGACCGGTATTATCTTGGCAGGAGAGGGCCTACCCATTGATTCGGTGGTAGCAGATTTCATTTCCGGAGCAGCCGAGCTAGTTTCACCGGATAACGAAGAAGATCATTGGGATGTCATTGAAGGGCAAGGATCCTTGTTTCACCCTGCATATTCTGGCGTTAGCTTGGGGCTGTTACATGGTTCCCAGCCTGATGCGTTTGTTGTTTGCTATCATCCCACGCGTACCGCGGTAAACGGCTGGGAGCACTATACTTTGCCGTCGCTTCGAGAGTGTATTGACCAACACGTCATGATGGGTCAACGGACCAATGCGGATATTCAATGCGTCGGTATCAGTGTTAATACGTCAGATCTTCCTGCAGATACACGAGAGGCTTTCCTGACTAGTTTGAGTGCTGAAATGGGTTTACCTTGTGCGGACCCACTCATTGATGGTTGCGGGGTAATCGTTGAACACATTAGGAGCATTTATGAATAGCAAAAAGAGTAATTGGTTTACGATTTACTTTCTTCCCGGCCTTATTTTTCAGTCAATGGTTATTGGCGGTGGCTATGCCACAGGCCGTGAATTGGTAGAGTTTTTTCTACGCCTTGGCCCGATTACAGGTTTACTTGGTATGCTGATGGCCACTGTAATTTGGAGCGCCGTTGCGGCAGTGAGTTTCGAATTAGCGCGCATGACAAAAAGCTACGACTACCGTACTTTTTTTCAGAGTTTACTTGGCCCTGCATGGTTTCTATACGAGATTGCCTATGCCGCATTAATGCTGCTGATTCTGTCAGTAATTGCTGCTGCTGGCGGTGACATGATGGAGTATACATTTGGCATCCCCCGGTCAATCAGTACAGTCATTATCATGAGCGCGATTGGATTACTGACTTTTTTCGGTACAGGAATGATTGAGAAATTTCTCTCTTACTGGTCCTTGCTACTGTATGGGGTTTATGTCGTATTCCTGGCCTGGGGTGTCTCTCAATTTGGGGATGATATAAGTCGCAACTTTAGTGAATCATCAATCAATGAAGGCTGGTTCATCGGCGGAGTATCCTATGCAGGCTATAATTTGGCTATTATCCCGCTAGTACTGTTTTGCATCAAACACATCACCAAACGCAAGCAGGCGCTTGTCTCAGGTGCCATTGCCGGGCTGATAGCCATTATTCCTGGCGTATTGTTTTACATTGTCATGGTGGGCATGTACCCGGCGATTATGGACTCCTCTGTACCGGTGAATGTCATACTCGAGGCTTTTGATTCCCGTGGCTTTGAGATTTTGTTCCAGATTGTTATTTACGGTACCTTTATTGAAACCGGTGCCGGTCTGTTGCACTCACTCAATGAACGTGTGTTCCACACTGCGAAGGAACGTAATGTGCTCTTGCCTGAATACCTAAGGCCAGTTATAGCTGTTGCGGTGCTGATTATGGCTATTATTGCCGGTGGTAAGATTGGTCTGGTGGGACTCATTGCCGAGGGATACGGCTTTATGACCTTCGTGTTTATACTGGTGTTTGT
>CALDQM010000138.1:0-5760 GCA_937911225.1 uncultured Cellvibrionales bacterium | reverse complement strand
CTTCGAGCAGTTCGCTTGAAATTTACCCATTTGGAGATCTCATTCAATGAGCGAAAATATTGTTCACGTTACCGATGCCAGCTTTGAAACTGATATTTTACAGTCAGATACCCCAGTGTTAGTCGACTTTTGGGCTGAATGGTGTGGCCCCTGCAAAATGATTGCACCGATTCTTAGCGAGATTGCTGACGAATACGTGGGCAAGATGAAAATCTGTAAGGTGGATGTGGATAGTAATCCAGAGACTGCAGCAAAGTTCAAGGTGCGTGGCATTCCAACGCTGCTCGTATTTAAGAATGGAGCCGTTGAAGCAACCAAAGTGGGTGCTCTTTCAAAAACACAATTGGTAGAGTTTGTGGATGGCCTAGTATAAATTACTTTCTGACCCTGCTCGCAGGGTCAGAAAATAGTCTTGCTCTTTTCTCTAGTAACGCTATACTCACTCCCATCTTGTAATATTCTTAGCCTTTTCTGACGACACTTAAAGCAACGACTTTCGCCATTCAGGCTTGAAAATACCTTTTCCTAAAACTAGCTGAACGCTAACTCTACCTAACATTTAATTCAACCACTCCAGAAAATCCTATCTATGAACCTATCAGAACTGAAACAAAAACCCATTGACGAACTTCTAGAAATGACAAAAGCCTTAGGCCTCGACAATCTAGCTCGTTCCCGGAAAAATGACATTATCTTTGCCCTACTTAAGAAACACGCCAAGGGTGGTGAGGATATTTACGGTGATGGGGTACTTGAAATTCTCCCTGATGGTTTTGGGTTTTTACGGTCATCCGACGCATCTTACTTAGCCGGTGCAGATGACATCTATGTTTCACCGAGCCAAATTAGACGCTTTACCCTACGTACTGGTGACGCAATTTCTGGGAAAATTAGACCGCCGAAAGATGGTGAGCGTTATTTTGCGATGCTCAAGGTTGATACGATCAACTACGATGCGCCAGAAAACGCACGTAATAAAATACTCTTTACCAATTTAACTCCGTTATTTCCTGACGAGAGACTGACCCTCGAAGCCGGAAATGGATCTTCTGAAGACATTACTGGTCGTATTATTGATCTGGTTGCCCCCATTGGTAAGGGTCAACGTGGATTAATCGTGGCACCGCCAAAAGCCGGTAAAACGATAATGATGCAGAATATTGCACAGTCGATTGTTCGCAACAATCCAGAGTGTTACATCATCGTACTATTGATCGATGAGCGTCCTGAAGAAGTCACTGAAATGCAGCGAACCGTTCGCGGTGAAGTTATCGCCTCCACCTTTGATGAGCCACCTACTCGCCACGTGCAAGTCGCTGAAATGGTCATTGAAAAAGCTAAGCGTTTAGTAGAACACAAGAAGGATGTAGTCATCCTACTTGACTCAATCACACGTCTGGCAAGAGCCTACAACACAGTAATCCCGTCCTCAGGTAAGGTACTTACCGGTGGTCTAGATGCTCACGCCTTAGAGAAGCCCAAACGCTTCTTTGGTGCGGCACGAAATATCGAACACGGTGGTAGCTTAACGATTATTGCGACGGCCCTTGTAGAGACTGGATCCAAGATGGATGAGGTAATCTATGAGGAATTTAAAGGCACCGGCAATATGGAATTAATTCTTGATCGTAAGATTGCAGAAAAACGTGTTTATCCGGCGATTAATGTACGTCGCTCCGGGACTCGTCGTGAAGAGCTATTGATTGAGGAATCAGAACTACAACGCGTCTGGATTCTGCGCAAACTACTCCATGATATGGAAGACATAGGAGCGGCTGAATTTGTTGTAGAAAAGCTGAAAGGCTTTAAAAATAATGCTGAATTCTTTGGCGCCATGAAGCGTAAGTAATTCTGTATCAGCAGAACTCAACGCGCGGGCACAACGGTTATGAAAACGTCTGATCTACGAGAATTTATTGCTCTCCTCGAAGAACGAGGTGAGCTGGTGCGTATCAAACAAGAAGTCGATCCTAATCTTGAGATGACAGAAATTAGTGATAGGACGCTGCGTGCTAAGGGCCCTGCGCTACTATTTGAAAATCCTAAAGGCTATGACATCCCTGTTCTCTGTAACCTGTTCGGTACGCCCGATCGCGTTGCCCTTGGTATGGGACAAGAAAATGTCGGTGCTTTGCGTGATGTCGGTGAGTTACTCGCCTTTCTGAAAGAACCGGAACCCCCCAAGGGCCTGCTAGATCTCTGGGAGAAGCGTCACGATTTTAAACAAGTCCTAAACATGCCAGTTAAGGTGGTAAAAAAAGCCCCCTGTCAGCAAATAGTACTTGAAGGTGATCAGGTTGATCTTGATAAACTCCCCATTCAAACTTGCTGGCCCGGTGATGCTGCACCCTTAGTTACCTGGGCATTAGCAGTGACACGAGGCCCAGACAAAGAACGGCAAAATTTAGGCATTTATAGAATGCAAAAAATTGCCAAAAATAAACTCATCATGCGCTGGTTAGCTCATCGTGGCGGCGCGCTAGATTATCGTGCTTTTCGTAAGAAAAACCCCGGCAAGCCCTACCCTGTTGCCATTGCGTTAGGCGCTGATCCAGCCACCACATTGGGCGCAGTCACTCCAGTGCCTGATACCTTGTCCGAATACGCTTTTGCAGGGCTTTTGCGTGGCGAAAAAACGCAGGTAGTCAAATGTCTAGGTAATGATCTCCAAGTACCCGCCAGTGCTGAATTTATTCTTGAAGGATTTCTGCATGGTGATGAAGCTGAGGAAGGTCCATTTGGTGATCACACCGGCTACTACAACGAAGTGGAGACCTTTCCGGTATTTACCATCGACCGAATTACTCATCGTGAAAATCCTATTTATCACAGTACCTACACGGGTAGGCCGCCGGATGAGCCGGCTATCTTGGGCGTGGCTTTAAACGAAGTATTTGTACCGATTCTCAAAAAGCAGTTTCCTGAGATCGTAGATTTTTACCTACCACCAGAGGGCTGCTCATACCGCATGGCCGTGGTCAGTATGCAAAAGCAATATCCGGGTCATGCCAAACGCGTGATGATGGGAGTTTGGTCATTCCTGCGGCAATTTATGTACACTAAATTTGTCATCGTTACCGATGATGATATTGATGTGCGTAACTGGGAAGATGTTATTTGGGCGATGACCACGCGTATGGACCCTGTGCGGGACACGGTCATGATTGAGAATACTCCTATCGACTACCTCGATTTTGCCTCACCAGTGTCGGGTCTCGGCTCTAAAATGGGCCTAGATGCCACTAACAAAATGCCCGGAGAAACCGATCGCGAATGGGGTGAACCTATCGCGATGGATGATAAGGTCAAGCAACGTGTGGATGATCTTTGGAACGAACTTGGTATCGATAAAATATAAAAATTTTGTGAGCTTAAGCTGTGTATTGTTGTAGTTCCGCACCAACACACAGCCTATATAATGGGATTAGGCTCGTGATTCCATGGCGCTTTTGAAATTAAATAACATCGCAATGATAACAATTATTACCAACATAGCCGGGGCGCTAAAGCTATATTCAATATCTTCTGGATCTATATTTCCAAGCAACAACGCCATAAAAACACCATGGTAGATAATGCCAAAGGCACCTAGGCAAACAGCCGAAATCTTAGCGCTTAAAGTAGGCCCGTAGAGGGGTCCTGCTGCCAGCAAAGCAAAGACGGCCCACAACCAGAATCCTAAATAATCAAAAGATGTGTACAACGAGAAAGGAACGGAGACGTTTAATATGAGAAGTAATGCATCCGCCATTTGAGCGCCGGGGCCTCCTAAAGAAACGGTATCCGCCAGCATCGGTATAGTCCAAACCGCAATAAATTTAGGAATAATAAACGCCATAACCGACATCGCAACCACGACTGCAGCTATTATGCCTCGCAAGGGGTTGTTGCGGGAAACTTGCCATGCAATACAAAACAAGACACCTGACGAGCTAAGCATTAAGACGATTTGATTGGCCCAAGCCAAAATAAAAGCGCCTTTATTAGCCGTCAACCAAGCAATTCGGCCCGCATGGTCTGCCCCAAATCCGCCTGGGGCATCTAGTGGTAAAAACCCAGATACCACGGCTAATATAATGGTAGTGATAGCTGACCAAAAGCCTAGCTTGTTGATTTGGTGATCAAGTGAAACAGTCGTACTCATTATTTTCTCCTAAACGTACTCAAACCTTTTGGATAAACCTGCATCATTAGAATTCGACTACTAGTCTTTGCGGCTAAGCCAGCAAGCTCACGATCTATAGCTGAGCTAGGTTAAAGCATGTCATATGACATGTAAAGTACTGTATGATTTAATCGAGCTTTCGCTACTTCATTCTGGTCGCTGCGACAGAGAAATTAAAACAAGGCCGCGGATTGTCTCGGTGAGCCACTATGGCAAGACTGGCTTTATATTCATGTTTTATTGTTATACTTGGCCTTAATAAACTCCCTAACGCTATCAAGTACATCATCATTATCATCCGACCAAGGCCTGCCTTTA
Organism: uncultured Cellvibrionales bacterium; assembly: GCA_937911225.1. GTDB lineage: Bacteria > Pseudomonadota > Gammaproteobacteria > Pseudomonadales > Porticoccaceae > HTCC2207. The sequence goes on along the minus strand of CALDQM010000138.1, from coordinate 1,277 downwards.
CCAATGAACAATGTGGTACCTTCTACCATAGACATTATCAAAAGTGCCTCTGCTCGAGGTGCGTTGCTACCGCTACGCTCCAGTATTTTCTCGAATATTTGTATATATTCTCTGTAGATGTCATCGACCAAATCTGCCACTAACGGCTCAACCAACATCATTCCCCAGAGTTGCGGCCACAGCCTATCCTCCTGAAATAGACCCTCGACAGGATCAATCATCAGAAACGTCAACAGTTCATCAATGTCTAGGGAGTCAGTATCTAAGTTCACTAGTTGAAAGTTCTTTTTATACTCAGCCCCAATGTAAGTAACTAAGGCGCGCAGCATGATCTCCCGTGTTCGAAAATGGTACTGCAGAGCACCCAGTTTGATGCCGCTCTCACGAGCTAGAGCGCGCATAGTTAAACTGCCATAACCAGAATCGGCAATGATTTTGATCGCTGTCTGCAGTATTTGAAGCTTACGCTCACTCATAGAGATTTTTCCAAAGCATTGACATGTTAATAGACATGCGAAAAAATGTCATTCGACATGCTTTTAGTTTACCGAATATTTGGCCTTTTGTTTGGGAATATTAGCACGATTGTCGATGTCAGTAATTGTAGAATTAATATGATGGATGCCATCGATGCGGGATGGCGAACCTTAGAAGAACAAACGACATAAACATAACATTAGACACACAAATAGGACTGATACCATGCAAAAATTATTAAACGGCTTTTTCATTTTATTCTTATCGTTCTCAGCTACAGCTGAACAGGCTAGTGAAAAGAACGCTGACCTTTATGCTGCAATAAAAGCATTCGATCACGCCTATGCGACTAATGAAGTAGAAAAATACTTCAGCTTTTATGCCGACGATGCGACGGCCTATTTTGGTGACGGTCGAGTCGACATTGCCGCCTACCATACAATGTGGATTGAATTGATGGCCGCCGGTGGTGGCGTTGAAATAAACACCATGTCAGATCTTCAAGTTCAAATAATGCCTAGCGGTGATACCGCTGTAGCAACAAGCTTCGTCGACAACCGCACGCGCTCACCTGATGGAACGAAAAGTACCTCGAAGGCGTTCGAGACTGATGTGTGGCAAAAAGTCGACGGCCACTGGAAGATCATTAGCCTACATTACAGCGCTATTGCAGCTGAATAATGTTCGTCCTGCCTAGCTGTTAGACTCTGTGCTTTTAAGCTATAAAAAGAGTTTTAATGCAATGAAATACAACATCACACGATGGGGTTTTTCTAAATGGCATGGCCATTAGTGCGGGA
>CALDQM010000137.1:0-24283 GCA_937911225.1 uncultured Cellvibrionales bacterium | reverse complement strand
CTAAATCCGCTCTATAACCGTCGACTTCGCCGGGTGAAAAAGATGCACCAATTTCGCAGTTATCAAGACAGCGAAGGCTATAAACGACTGTCTATAGAGGCTGTTGATGTGGGCAGTGGGATCGATGACACTAATATTGGGTTATTTCGCTCGCCGCGTCAGGCCGTTAAAAAACTAGAATCCCTCGCAGACCAATTCTCGCTCTGCCACAAATTACTTGGGCTCGAAGCTGGGCCAGCCCACGCTGATAAGCCCTGTTTTCGTGCACAGCTGAATAAATGTTTAGGTGCTTGTCATGGTGCCGAAACACCAGACCTCTACAATCAGCGAATTAATACGGCATTGGAGGGCTACCAACTTCAAATGTGGCCTTACCCAGGGCCGATTCTTATCGAAGAACGAAACCCTGAAGACCCTGAACAGTCAGCGCTCCACCTGATCAACAATTGGTCCTATATGTCGCAAATAGACTCGCCAGATGAACTATTTGATCGCGGACTGCAGACCGTAAATACACTAGCAGCTAGCGACTTTTCCTACCAATCCGAGCGAACTACTCAACCACTTTCGATCGTCAATTTTGATCTAGATATTTATTTTATTCTGGTACGCTTTTTAATGGATGAAGACCGGTTAAAAATGAATAATATTAAAATATGGCCTCTCATGGAATTAGCGACTGAGAACTTTGACTACTAATCGAAATCATACGCAAGAGTGCTATAAACGATATAACGCTTTTGGTAGATTAACGTCTCCTCTGCTAAGGCTGAGGGTTTTATTTTCTAGTCAGCTCTTTTTGCGCCGCCATAGTCCTTTTAGCTGCCTCAAATACGGTTAGTTTTGGGTCTGCAATCCCAGTACGACCAATAGAATCAATCTGGCCATAAAACCAGTACTGCACAGCAAAGCCAGCCACGGCCTTGAGTATTTTTAGTTTACTTAACCATGCCAACCATGCTGGAAATAGCGATAACGAGTTCTCATAACGAGGTAATTCATCGAGACCATTAATCAGCTGATTAGGAGCATCAGTCATGACACACATTGGACGGCCTAAACCAATTACATCAGCACTGCCGCTTTCGATCGCCTGCTCCATTGCCAGCCGATGTCTAAAGCCACCGGTGACCATCAATGGCACAGTCACCTTTTCACGCATCGCGACTGCAAAATCAACAAAATAGGCCTCACGCATCAAGGTCGATTGCGCTACGTTCTGTGGCTCTTCTTCTTCCATACCAGCAATACCTAACAATTTGGGTTGCTCATAGGTGCCGCCAGAAATTTCGATTAAATCAATACTTGCCTCTTGAAGCCACCGAGCAACTTGCAGGCTCTCTTCAAAAGCAAAACCTCCCTTCTGAAAATCTGCACTGTTAAGCTTTACCGCCACCGGAAAATCAGGGCCTACCGCCGCTCTTACCGCAGCAACCACTTCTAATAATGCGCGTGCACGATTCGCTAAATCACCACCATACACATCACTACGCTGATTACTTCGCGGACTTAAAAACTGAGACAACAAATAACCATGGGCTGCATGAATTTGCACCCCCGTAAAACCGGCCTCTTTTACTGCGGCCGCACAAATTCCAAAGCGCTGCACAATGTCTTGGATTTCATCAATCCTTAATGCCACTGGCTCACCAAACTGACCTCCTGGCAATCCCAGTTTGATCGCAGATGGTGCTTTTGGGTTCTTATTCACCATTTTTTGAGTCTGTCGACCAGCATGACTTATTTGTGCCCAAAATTGATTGCCATTTCGGGTTGCGGCGGTTGCCCACCGTACCAACGCATCATGCATTTTTGGGCTCGGTGGCCTATCAATGATGACGTTACCTGGACGTTCAAGGTGATGCTTGTCGATCATAATATTTCCTGACAACAACATACCGGCACCACCGTCACTCCATAAACCATAGAGTCTCGTAAGCTCAGCCGTTGGTATTCCTTCAGCCGTAGCTAAACCCTCGGTCATTGCCGCTTTTGAAAGGCGGTTGTGCAGCGATACACCACAGGGTAGCTTCACAGTTTGGGTAAATAACATTGTCATACAAAGTCCTAAACAGTTATAAATGCTGAGCTAGTATATTAGAATGCACTCCCAAAGTGCGTATGTTTGGCGTGCGAGATCAATAAAAATACTGTTGAAATATAATGGGCGGGGTTACTCCTTGTTGTTAGCCCTGCCATTCACGCCCCAGAGCAATAAAATAGAGTTATCTATGAATTTTCAGTTCTACCAAAATAAAATTAAAGAAACGACAACATTCCCCATTGATAGTGCTTGGGGTCAAGGAAGAAGTGCTTTTGGCGGTCTTACCGCTGCTCTTGTTTTAACCCATATCGAACAACAAACGGGGCTTACTGACCGCGATCTTAGAACTATTAACATCCATTTTTGTGGCGCTGTTATTTTGGATGAGCCTTGTGAATTTACGCATCGCATATTATCTGAGGGAAAATCTGTTTTTCAGGTTGAGGGTCAGTTATTGCAAAACGGACAGGTAAAAACTCAAATAGTAGCCTGCTTTAGTGCACAACGTCAGTCGTCAATTCAGGTTTCTCACAAACCTAAATTCGCCGAAAAAAGTTTAAGTGAAGCGATGACGTTTCCATTTGTTAAAGGGGTAGTACCTGACTTTGTGCGATATTTTGATTTGCGTATTACCGATGGTAGTTTGCCCGGCAGTGGAACAAAACAATCAAGACTCGCAGGTTGGATGCGATTTAGGGATCCCACAGAACCACTTGATGACAGTGCTATGCTATGCCTCATTGACGCATGGCCTCCGGCAATAATGCCAATGCTAGATAAACCAGCACCTACCAGCTCTATCACTTGGAACCTTGAATTTATTCAACCGCGTGATCCACTGCAAGCCGAAGATTATCTTTTTTACGAGTGTGATGTGATTCAAGCAGATTTTGGCTATGCTCATACAGAGGCAAAAATATTTCACCCCAACGGACAGCTGTTGGCGTTGAGTCGTCAGTTGGTTGGTGTGTATGACAAACGCGGTTGAGAGTTCGTCAACAAGATAAAAATGAGTCTCGTTAAGAGGCGGAGGGCTAAATACCATGAATAATAAAGCGGTACCAAGTGCCGAAAAGCCTCTGGCTGGAATTAAAATTCTTGAGCTATCCACTATGATCACATGCTCATTTGCGAGTATGACGTTGGCGGCGCAAGGTGCAGAAGTCATTAAGATTGAACCACCACTAGGCGGCGACGTTATGCGCCACCTTGGCCACCAAAAAAATGGCATATCCGCTTTATTTCACAACTGCAATCGTGGCAAGCGATCACTGGCCATTGATTTAAAATCCTCCGATGGTTGCGATGCGCTAAAACAGCTCGCTGCCGATGCTGACGTGCTAATGCACAACTATCGGCCTGGTGTTATGGAGCGCATGGGACTAGATAGCGCCTCGCTTAGAAAGATCAACAATCGTCTTACTTACATTGCGGTCACCGGATTCGGTCTTGAAGGTCCTATGTCCGGGGAACCCGCCTATGATCATGTTATTCAAGCTATGACGGGGATTACTGATCTTCAAGGAGAGGGGGAAAAAGATGTTAGCTTTGTCCGGACCCTATTGTGTGACAAAATTACAGCCTATACGGTTTGCCAAGCGGCAACTGCGGCACTGTTAGCTCGCGCAACCACCGGTGAGGGGCAACACATTGATATCTCTATGCTACATGCCTGTCTTGCGTTTGTTTGGCCTGACGGCATGATGCATCACACACTGCATGACGATGATGTTATTGCAATGTCACCTGTGTCCGATTACTACCAAACCCTAAACCTAAAAGACGGGTCTATTGCCGTAGCTGCATTGCAAGACAAACATTGGCAAGCGTTACTCCCTCTTATTGGTTACCCCGAATTAGTAGACAACCCTATGTTTAAAACCATGGGTGCTCGGTTGAGCAATATGTCTGAGGTGCTTAAAATCCTTAAATCACCGCGCAAAGATGTTGGTGTTACTCGAGCTCTAGAAATACTGAGAGCCGCGGATGTACCCTGTGGACCTTGTGAATATCGCAGTGATATCGCCGAACATCCGCAAGTCAAAGCGATTGGTGCATTGGAAACCTACGTAGCAGAGCACTTAGGAAGCCTGACAGTGCCCACGCCTCCAGTGCAGTTTAGTGGCACTGCTACCAGCCAAGCGCTGTCCAGTCCCGCTCTTGGTGAACAGAGTCGCGATATATTGCAAGAACTGGGCTGGAGTGATGCAAAAATTGATAGGTTAATAGAAAGAAAGCTGGTGCAGTGCAGTTAAGAGAGTTATCTTCAGCAAATCAAAATCTGCTGGGCATACCACAATCTAAATAGGTCTCTAAATCCTAAGCCGTAGTCAATATTGGGGGTTTTATCACAAAAATAGCGAGATATACTATTTCTTTGTTGTGCCTAACGGCCGCTGTTGGATGCTATTCAGTTGGTATCATTAAAGGTGGCAGTATTTTTTTGGTCTTAGGCTTAAGTTTTGAAGCCGCATTTTGGTATGGGTTATTTTCAAAAAAAGACTAGGTAATCACACTAGTCTGTCTAGAATTAAGGCCGCTCAAGTTCAGTATATTGTGCGGCAATGTAATAGCCATTGCCTCCCATCTTACCGACCGAATCTATGTGCGCTTGGTCGATAATGCCTTCGCTATATAAATCATCATGCACGTAAACCGAGACTACATCGAGTAACACAACTGTGCCGCTGCCAGCTGAATCGCCAATGGAGAGGATTTCTCTTAAAGTACATTCGTAACGAACCGGTGATTTTGCTACCGACAGTGGTGATACTTTTTGGCTGGCAGAATACTCGACCCCCACATGAGAAAACTCACTCTCATCCATAGGAAGACTAGCACTGGTAGCATTCATTATGTCCATTAAATCGCTACTAACAATATTCACCACGCATTCACCGGTCTCTGTTAAATTAGTGAGCGTGTCCTTGTTGTCCCCGGCACGTGGCATTATTTGGGTGTACATAAGTACTGGTGGGGTGCAGCTTGCAACGGTAAAAAAAGAATAAGGTGCGAGGTTATCAATTCCTTTGCTGGAACGTGTGCTTATCCAAGCGATGGGCCTAGGCGTTACACCCCCATTAAGCAGGCGGTATTTTGCTTGGTTACCTAAATCTAAAATATCAAAGTTCATCGTTTACTCGCCTTGGAACATAGCTGTTAAATTTATGCATCCAAGTATAGTTTGGGTAAGAGATTTAACAACCTTAGATGAGCCGCAAAGCACAAACCACTTACTTCATTTAATATATCTCCCCTCGGCGAGAATTCTCTCCACCGTCAATCTAAACTGGCTAAAGATTTATTACTTTACCTATGGCAATATAGAGCGTGAAGAGAAATACGACTTACCCAGTTTTAGAGGTAAGCGGAATAATAACAAAGACTTAGGTCTCAAGATGGGTGAAGCCTTAAAATATAACCGTCGCCATGGTGCTAGGATTAGCGCCGGTGGATTTTTATTTGTTGGGCTTTTTTTAGTATCTTATGCCTTTGCAGCAAACCCCAATATTCAATTGAGCGACACCTGCCCTCCCAGTTTTGGTCTCAGCGAGGATAACCGTTGCTCGCTGCGTCACATGTATCAGCTTTACGACTCTTTGCAAGACAGTGGTATTGGCGGTTTAAAGACTGCCTTACCCAAAGCCCGTGATGGCTTTACTCCCCAACAAATTGACTTGGGACGATTACTGTTTTTTGACCCTATTTTGTCGGCTGACAATAGTCTTTCTTGTGCGACCTGCCATAACCCAGCACAGGGTTTTGGCGATGGTATGGGTAGGAGCATAGGAATAAAGGGGCATGTGCAAATGCGTTCTGCACCAACCTTGTGGAACAGTGCATTTTTGTCGTCATTTTTTTGGGACGCTCGCGCTCAGAGCCTAGAAGAGCAAGCTCTTGGGCCACTATTTAGCGCCAATGAAATGGGCAACACTCCTGAGCAGTTAATGGCGAGTCTAAAAAGTGCTACCGCCTATAGAGGATTGTTCAAGCAAGCGTTTCCGGATGTAGCCACGGCTATGTCAGTGGATCATGTCATTACCGCATTAACCGCTTTTCAAAGTTCTCTGGTGTCTCTCAATAGTCGCTATGATCAATATGCACACGGCTATCATAAAGCATTAAGTAAGAACGAGATTGCCGGCTTAAATGTATTTAGGTCGTTCGTTGCACGCTGTTCTCAATGCCACACACCACCTTTATTTACCAATCAACAGATCGCAGTAATTGGTACGCCTGAACCTGAAGGATTGCCCCGAGATATTGGCGCGCAACAAACCTTTAACTCAGCTGTATTGCGCGGTGGATTTAAGGTTCCCACCTTGCGAAATATTGCTCAAACAGCACCTTACATGCACTCCGGGCGATTTCAAACATTGCGTGAAGCAGCAGAGTTTTATACCGGCGGCCGTGGCCATGCAGTACCTGAAGACGAGGAGCTGCTGTTGCATTGGCATATATCAGAACCAAACTTGACCAGTGATGAGATAGACCGGCTGGTAGATTTTATGAAAACCCTCAGTGATCAAAGCCTCATTCCCACAACACCTGCGCAGCTGCCCTCTGGCCTGCCGTTTAAACACATGGAGAATATGCATGAAAAATCTTAATACTCTGGCCATTGGACTCGCATTTGTTACCTTTGCCGCTGGTTGGTATTTGGGCGGTAGTAACGATGCACTCACCATTACTAGTAGCTCAGGTGGCAAAAGCTACAGCGGTGGCTATGAGGCCGAGCAGTCAACGGCCGCTAAGGGCAGCGGTGCGGTTAAGCTGCGTACCACAGAGGGCACTACCCATATTATTAACCCCGGAGACTCTATTCAGGCAGCGGTTGAATTAGCCGTGCCGGGAGACACCATTCAAGTAATGCCCGGGACATACTCAGAGACCGTTTATATCGACAAAGATGATATTCACTTACGAGGCGTCATCGTTGAGGGTGAGCGAGCAACCCTAGATGGATTAAAGACACTAAACGATGCGATTCTGTTTTCTGGTAATAATATTATTATCGAGAACTTCAAGATAATCGATTACAAAGGCAATGGCATTATGAGCCAAGCCGGTAACAATTTTGAGATTCGCAATAACCTAATTATTGATACGGGCATCTATGGCATTTTCCCTCAGCTGGGCAAAAATGGTCTGATTGAACACAACGTTGTATCAGGCATAGCCGATGCAGCCATCTATGTGGGCATGAGCGATAACATTCATGTGGCCTACAACGAGGTTTTTGATAGTGTGGCTGGCATTGAAATAGAAAACAGCCGTCATGCCATTGTTGAGCACAACCATACTCATCATAACACCGGCGGTATTTTGGCCTTTATAACGCCAGGACTGCCGGTCAAAGACACCTATGATGTCATTATTCGAAACAATTTTATTATGGATAACAACACCCCCAACTTTGGGGCGCCCGGTTCTACCGTCGCGGGGATACCCGCCGGAACCGGTATTTTGATTATGGCCGCAGATGATGTGGTGGTGGAAGGTAATATTATTAGTAACCATAAAACTGCCGGTATTTTAATTACTGACCATGGCAATGCAGATGATCTTACCCTAGATCCTGAGTCTGACCCCAATGCAGATGGCGCGATGATTTTAGATAACGTCATGCTTAATAATGGCTATGACACCATTGATGCGGTGAGGGCCTTTGCATTAACGGAATTGCATACCGGTGATATTGATATCTTTCAGATAGGGCCAACTGAAGGTAGCTGTATTAATAACCGCCACCGATACAAAACGGTTGGCGTTAGTGACTTTACCGATTGCGACTTCACCAATACTGATGATATTGAGAACTACCTGTTGGCCGGTGGTGCAGAACCTCGGGTAATACTCCCATCAGAGCGTGGCGAGATTGCTTATCTAGGTGTTTGCACGGGTTGCCATGCTTATGCTGGAAGATTGATTGGACCGTCTGTGATGGAAATACAAGCGTTGTACGCTGACCGTCCCGAGGCGCTAGTAAACTATATTAATGCGCCAATACCCATGCGTGACAATTATCCTGAGATGCCCGCACAAAATTATCTGGATGCTGAGACCCAGTTGGCCGTGGCCAACTATATTTTAAAGGTGGGTAACTAATCAATGCCAGCTTCCCTGGTGTGAACCTTCGCCATGAATAGCCGTTTCTTTAAACAAACGGCTTACTCAAACGCGCATTCTTTTCCTCTAAAAGTCGTACTTGGCCCTCATATAAATAGTCATCGGGTGCTCCCAAACTTGACCAACCAACCCATTACCTACTGGGTAGCCATCCAGCTCCAACACCGGCGCGCATAGATTCTATGGCTATATGTCGAGAAATTCCAGGAAGAAGCTGATTATCAAGCATTATCCAAGTAATGCTGCCAGTGCTATGACATGTGGAACATTGTTTGACCTAATTAACCATTAGCTCGGCGCTAAAAACTCACACAGCTTTTGACTGGGATGATCTGACGAAAATAATACGTCACCCAATGACTGAGTATTAGGATTCTCTGGCGAGTAATTTGGCCACATCGGAAAGTCCAACTGGTTAGGATTACCCGTGGTAGCAAAGTTAATCCAGTACGTTTGCATAATATTAGTAAGCCTATGGTCGGCCTCGACAGTAGGCAGCCAATCATCATGGGTATCAAAAATATAAGGTAGTTCTGCACCATGGTAAGCACCCATAGTGGCTGCTAGTTCGCCCTCACGTTGACGAGTAAAATGATATACCCAGGCTTTATTCCCCAACTTGGCGGTTTCTTTAGCTAACACTAACGAGGGGCAGACATAGTATTTTGCTGTACGCAATAAGTCAGAAATACGTCGATTGTCAGTTTCATCTTTTAACAAGGCTTTTAAATGGTCAGCCGTTAGCGGTGGCGCCTCAGTTTCTAACCAACCATCGATATCAGGGTTGTTATCGGTATACATTAACCACTCATCATCATTGGACCCTATTAGTAAATCGACCACATGCATTTCTCCCGCTTTTATGGTGCTCATAATGGGCTCCATAACACTCATTCCATCAACCACAGGGTCAAAGTAATGATTTTGATAAATCTCGTTCGCCGCTGACAAAATAGCATCTGCCGACAATTGTCTCATTCCTTCTAAAGGCTGGTTTGCATCATCACCCAATGTAAAATTTGCAAAGGCTTCACCTAATTGTAAATGCGCTTTTCTGATACTTCGATTGGTTAATGATGAACCACCGCTTTGATGAATCGCTCGAGAAAAAAGACCCTTGCTAGAGGGCATGGTCATCAAGTGATCAATATTATTGGCGCCTGCGGACTCTCCCATGACTGTGATTTTTTCGGCATCGCCCCCGAGAGCGACGATATTTTCATTGACCCACTGCAGAGCAGCGACTTGATCAAGTAATCCAAAATTAGAATGCTCAAGTGTTGGATGAGAGAAAAACCCGAAGACACCTAACCGATAAGCAATAGAGATAACAATGACGCCCTTGGATGCCAAGTTGTGGCCGATATAATTAGGCTCATAAGACCAACCACCTTTATTGCTGCCACCATGAATATAAACAATGACGGGCAGCATTTCGGCACTTTGCGCTTCCGTGGCAGGCCGCCAAATATTCAAATAAAGACAGTCTTCACTGACCTCGGGGTGCTTTATTAAATCAGGATCTCCACCAAAACCAGCTGCAACATTTTTGTACCATTTAGCAATATGGTCCCCTTGCATGCAAGCTGCTGGAAACTCATTTTTTTGAGGTGCCGCACTGGATTTTGCTAAAAGCTGAGGCGGCAGCCACCTCAAATCGCCAACAGGAGGTTGCGCAAAAGGAACCCCTAAAAATGATTCTGTCCTACCCCCTTCCGCGAGCTTACCAACAATAACCGATGTATCATTTAGAGTCAGCCTGGGGCTATTGTCAGCGCCCCCTTTTACTGTATCAGTGCAAGCGCCCACTATTGATAAAAGGTATACCATGCATAATTTAATAATTTTTTTATTGGATAAATGCATTACTAGCTACTCCGTAGAAACAATAACACAACCACCAAACCCACCCTGCTCGACAAGCTTATGCCCCTCAGTAATTTGATCTAAGGTTACTTTGTGCGCGATTCGGTGCTGTAATTTTCCTGTCTGTAAAGCCTCGGTAATGGCCTCAATCGCGTGAACTTTTGCTGACTCTGGCATGGCATAGACAAGTATCATTCGCAGCGTTAAGTCCATAAACATCATGTCTATAAAAGGCAGTGATGGTTGCTTTACTTGAGTCGATGAGTAAGTGGCAACAACGCCACTGGTAGCAATACAGTTAAGTATTTGAGGTAAGTTAGCGCCAAATTCTACATCAATCACGCGATCTACTTTTTTACCCTGGCTGGCGATTAAAACCTGCTTACCCCAATCAGGCTCTCTGTGATTAACTACAGCGCTAGCACCTAATGCCAAACAGGTATCGCGATCTGCATCATTACTCGCTGTGGCAATAACTTCAGCACCGGCGATGAGAGCCCACTGAATGGCGTAGTAGCCCACTCTGCCCGCACCCCCAGTTACCAAGACCACTTGGCCACTAATGTCGCCGTCCGAGTAAACACAGCGATGCGCCGTCATTACCGGAATACCCAGACAAGCGCCAACGGAAAATTCTGTATTGTCCGGCAGATGAATAGCCCGATTTGAGTCCAATACCACATATTCAGCTGCGGTCCCTAGGCGCCGCCCGTACTGCGCTTGGTACACCCATACACGCTGACCGACCCGATCTTCAGGCACACCAGGGCCAACTGACTCAATAACACCTGCACCGTCACTGTGGGGAATAACTAACCCGTCATCAAGTAGGCTGGGGGATGCCCCAGCGCGCTTTTTAACGTCTGAGGGGTTCACACCACTGGTGGCTAACTTCACCAACACCTGGCCTAAAGCAGCGACTGGCTTGGGTTGTTCACCCACCTGAATGACCTGCTCCGCACTACCAAATTTTTCAAACCATGCAGCCTTCATAAACTATTCTCATTTACTTTAAAGTACATTTATCTTTTCCCCATCAACTAGATAATCTCTCGGTATGCCCATCAATGGGTATGGCCTGTCCGGTAATATGCTGAGCCGCTTTGGAACACAAAAAATCAACAGTCTGAGCAATATCGTCAGCTTCAACAAATACCCCGAGCGAGTTCTGCTGTAAATAAGATTGGCGTACTGACGCCGGTGAGATATCTCTAGTTTGCGCGTCTACCTCTATGACTTTATCGATGCGCGGGCCGTTAACACTTCCCGGACAAATGGCGTTAACACGCACACCAAAGGCTCCAAGCTCCATTGCCCAGGTCTTGGTCAGACCAATAATTGCCCACTTAGCCGCGGCATAAGGTGACCGCAGAGGACAGCCAAATAAGCCGGCATTAGAAGACATATTAATCATATTCCCTTTAGACTCTTTTAATAAGGGAACAGCTTTCCGAGTCACATAAAAAATGCTGTTCAGGTCAGTGGTAATGGTTTCATTCCACTGGTCAGGCAAAATATCCTCAACCGCAGCTGTGGGCCCGGAAATGCCCACATTATTGACTAAAATATCCAATCTGCCGCAGTGGCGCAGGAGGTCTTTAAAAACCAAGTCCACGTCACTAAGTTTAGTTAAGTCAGCACAGGTGGTGCTAATTTCTGGCATGTCTCTGTTCAGAGCCTCAATTGCCATTTGATCAATATCACATACGTGGACACGGTAATGCTGAGCCGCAAAATGCATCGCTATTGCTCGCCCGATACCCGATGCGCCCGCGCTTATTAATACCACTCTTGACGTGTCACTCATGAACAAAGTGCCTATTATTATTTTTTATTCATTTTAAGTATAAATAGGTGTTAACCTCAACTGCTTTAATCGACTTCTGAGATCAACGCTCACCATAACACGCAATATCAGTTGATATCTGGATCCATCATTAATCAAAAAAAGTTACTTTAAACTAAGGAAAATTCATGCCCAGAGAGATTCTAGGTTCCAAAAACATACACGCTAGTATTCAAAAGATAGTATCTGAGCAGCATGCCGATATTATTGCTGAGGTCAAAGAGGCCGTCGCAAACAACGCGATTGTTATAGTGGGTATGGCGCAAAATCCCGCTCCAAAACGAGCACGTAAGGTACTCGACGAACTCAACATTACCTACCACTATTTGGAATACGGTAGTTACTTCAAACAATGGCGTCGACGTAACGCTCTTAAGATGTGGACAGGCTGGTCGACGTTCCCGATTATCTTTGTGAGAGGTACTCTGATTGGTGGCTCTAGTGACATGCGCGCTTTGATAGAGACAGGACAGCTGGACGGCTTGCTTAACAGCGACTAAGCGCCGTAAATTGCTAATTCAGTCGGTTGATTAAGAATCTAACTCTGCCAACTTGTTGATTCTGATTACCGCCTGAATTTCATGCACATAGGCCTCGCGCAGTTCTGAATAATCAATGAGCCCCTCCGCTAGCTTATGCCCTGTAACAGGGTCTCCAGCATTACGAAGTAATGCCCTCTGGTCACGCAGATCGGTGTACGCGCGGTGAGTATTAATGTTGCGTAAATAAGAGCTTATGGCGTCACTGACCGAATCAAATTTAGCTACCTCGTGTTTACTTCCCGCATTCCGACGCAATGGTACTAACCCACAACCCTTCTCATAACACCACTGTCCGAAAAGGTTATTGGCCTGAACTGCAAACCGAGATGTTCCCCATGCAGACTCCATGGCAGCTTGCGCTAGGGCCAAGGATGCTGGCACCTGATCTACCCGTATTAATAACTGCTGTACCTCTGTAGGAGTAATTTCTGATGATGTTAATCGATACTCACTGGCTAAATCGGTTAGGAAATTTTGCTGCGATAAGCTGTATTCATCCTTTCCAAGGCCCTTCAACTCAAGGAGTTTATCTCGCTGACTTTGGATCAGCATATTTTGGGCCTCAACCAGCGGCAGAATATAACCAAAGAAGGCACTCTTTTTTTGTTTAACATCTTTATAAACACTAAAGTCAGGCAATGGTTCTGATCTAGCTCCCATCAACGATGTAACCAATACGGCCGACGTCATAATTGCAATGATAATAATGACCACTCGATTAATCTGAAAGTTCATAATTTAGCCTTCTGCTAGTTCTTTGTTACGTTGTTCCGCTTCTGCCCAATCTTTTGGTAACTTACGAGCAACCACTAAGAAGCTAATAATTGAAGGCACAAATATACAAAAAGTTAGTGACATTGCATAACGCATTGAATCTAAGTCGTTATAATTTTCTTTAAATACGTCGATCATCCATCCTGCAAAGGTTGGACCTCCGCCTAGTGCAATCATATTTAGCACAAAGAAAAATAATGCAGTAGACATGGCTCGCATATTAATAGGAGCAAGGGTTTGGGCAATTGCAAAACTTGGTCCTAGATATATGCCTACGAAAAGTAAAAATAATGTAGAGAGGAGAAGGTTAACTTCTATTGATGATACCCAAAAGCTGCCAATCCCTATGGGTAAACATAAACTAATGGCAATTGCTGGAACCCAGCCGTATGCACGAATGTCTTTGCTACCCCATTTATCAGCCAGTCTTGCACCAAAAAAGGCGCCTCCAGCATAAGCTGTCCCATTAATAATGCCCAAAAGAATTATAAGGTGTTGGAAGTCGAAAGTAGGGTCTAAGGCTATTAAATATTTAGTATGAAACGTTGAGAGAGCATAAGATGCAAAAGAGCCAAAGGCTATTCCTAAACACATAGCCCACCAGGCGGGTATTTTAAGTAATATATTTATTGATTCCATGAATGGCGGCTTCACCATTTTTGCTTGCTGTCCAAATTCCATAGCTCCACGAACAGGCTCGCGAAGTACCAACTTAACCAGAACTGCCAGCGCTACTCCAGTGACACCAAGGAAGATAAATATTTTTCTCCAATCAACAACTGTAGCTTCTTCTTGAGAGGGTCCTATAATCCATGCTGTGACAAAGTAAGCAGCCATAATTCCAAATGGGATCCCCATTGAATAGACGCCTAATGCTCCTGCTCGCTCTTCTTTAGGATACATGTCAGAAATAATAGAATGTGATGGTGGACTTCCACCCGCTTCACCAATCCCTACTCCCATTCGAGCAAGACCTATTTGCATAAAATTTCCTGCTAATCCAGTCAAAGCGGTAAACCCGCTCCAGGTAGCAAGCGCGATAGATATTATATTTACCCGACTATAACGATCAGCCAACCACGCAATAGGAATGGCAACGACAGTATAAAAGGCAGCGAATAAGAGTCCGCTCAACAAGCCCAACTGTGTATTTGTGAGTCCAAGGTCCTCCTGAATAAAGGGCGCCAAAATACCTAAAATCTGACGGTCAACAAAATTAAAGCCATAAACCACTGTTAGCAGTACAAGCGCAAAAGTACGATAGCTTTTGCTGGGAAGATTCTGATCAGTCATATTGGTTACTTTTCCTTGTTATTAGTCTTTTATTCCATGTGCCAAAAGCGTAAAAGCGTACTCTTCGGCATAGTCTTTTAGGCGGCCGTATCTTCCGCTGTTTGAAAAATGACCCGCACCCATATTGATTCGCATCACTAAAAGATTATTATCCGTTTTGGTACTGCGCATCTTTGCAGTCCACTTAGCCGGCTCCCAGTAAGTTACCCTTGGGTCGTTCAAACCACCTGACACAAACATCGGAGGGTAGTCTCGCGCGATAATATTGTCATAAGGAGAATAGCTTTTAAGTAGATCAAAAGCATCCACGCTTTCAAGCGGGTTACCCCACTCTTCCCATTCTGGCGGAGTAAGAGGTAAACTCTCATCAAGCATGGTGTTTAAAACGTCCACAAAAGGAACACCCAAATTTACCGACCGCCACAATTCAGGCGCCTGAATCACCGCAGCACCCATTAGCTCCCCACCTGCACTGCGGCCTGAAATAGAAATATTACCTGCGCTGGTATATTTTTCTGCAGCGAGAAATTTGCCCACATCTACAAAGTCATGAAACGTATTGGTGCGCTTGTCTAACTTACCATCCAAGTACCACTGATAGCCAAGCATTGCACCACCACGGACATGAGCAATGGCATAAACAAATCCTCTATCAAGTAGACTCAATCGCATCGTGGAAAACGTCGGTGAAATAGTTATACCGTAGGCGCCATACCCGTAAAGTAACATTGGCGATTTGCCATCACGTTTAAATTCTTTTTTGTAAACTAGAGATACAGGCACAAGCACGCCATCACGCGCTGGAGCCATAATACGCTCAGTCACATAACCGTGTTTATCGTACCCACTGGGCACCTTCTGCACTTTTCGCTCAACTAAAACCTTGGTTTTAAGATCATAATCAAAAGTTGTCGATGGCGTGACCATAGACTGATAACCCAACCGCACAAAAGACTGGTCAAATTGCGTATTCTGACCGATGTAAAGTGTCGCTATGGCCTCAGGAAAAACGACTTTATGTTGATCTCCTGCGTAGGATCTAATGCGAATACTGTCTACCCCAAGGTTACGTGCCTTGATGACAATAAAGTCGTCAAAAGTTTGCAAGCCCATCAAGTAAATATCATCTGAACCCTGCTCTATTGTTTGCCAATTGCTATAGCCTGGCTGCTCATCGGGTACTTTTACAAACCGAAAGTTCTTGTGGGTATCATTAGCTAAAATATAAAAATGGTTGTGCGCATGATCCACTGTCAGAGTAAAACCAGCGGTACGGTCAACCAATTTAAGCGGCTGAGCATAAATATCGGAGGATGGAATCGCGTAGGTTTCCTGAACTTCACCCTGCGAACTCACCAGTAATAGGTATTTATCGTCACTAGTCAGACCAAAGCCCAAAAAATAGCCATCATCTTTTTCATGATAAATGGTTCTATCCTCTGACTGAACCTCACCTAAACGATGAACATTAATGTTTTTAGCATGCCATCGCTCATCTTCTAATCGGGCATAAACAATTGCCTGGCCATCGGCACTAAACTCCAAACTACCTTCTACGTCCTGAAGCTGATCCTCTAGATATTCACCCTTTTCAAGATCGATAATTCTGAGCTGATAGCGCTCATCACCCTCGGTATCAAAAGTATAGGCAAGAAGGTTATCATCAGGGCTGACACGCCAATCTCCTAGTACAAAATAATCATGGCCCTTCGCCAAAGCAGTCACATCGAGAATAATTTGCTCTTTGTTATTCTGAAAAGATTGCCGAGTGTAGGTAGGGTATTCCTCACCGGCTCGATAGTGCCAACGATATTGATAACCATTTTTAATGAAAGGGACTGATGCCTCCGTTTCATCCGTACGGCCTTTAAACTCATTAAAAAGAGTATCTACCAGACCACTGTTAGGATCCAGAAATGACTTGTAATAACTGTTCTCTTCGGTGAGGTAATCAATAACCTGTTGGTCATCAACTTGGGGGTAACCTTGATCTTTTAACCAAAAGTAATCATCAGACAGATCCCTACCATGATAGGTAGAAAAGTGAGCTTGCTTAGCCGCCATGGGTGCCGGCTGCTCCAGCTGTGTGAGGCGAGCGAAGTGGGTTGTCACTGTATCATCCATTGACATCTTGGTGTTTACATCACAAGCGGACAAGACAGCCAATGACATTAGAGCTAGAAAAAACTGCTTAACCATGATTACACCATCTTTTCTAACCGTGAATTTTTTCTCAAACAAAGCCATTAACAGTTACACTAAAAGACATCAAGACGATGTACCAAAGTGTCCATCAGAAACCTGTCAGTGCTATACCTTGCTATGGGGCTCATACTAATCTCTAAATAATAAGCAACACATCAATACCCAGCAAAACACACATTCCTCGCACAATCATTTTCGTTCGTTTGTCCAAATCGGCATAAGCCTCAGACAGCCTATCCAACTCATCTTTGGCAATCTCACCACTGTGCTTAAGCTGGTTAGCACTGTTAAGTAACAGCGCAGACGCTGACGCACCTGCTGTCGCAAACGTGAGCTTTTTAATGAATTTTCTTCTACCTACCAATTGTTGACCGGTTTGCATATTTTCCGTCGTCCTATTTGGTTGAAAAAATTCTTGATCCGAGGGTACCGTAAAAACTATACCAGCACCATCGTCTTGAGGCCAAAGTCCACCGGACTATCGTACCTCTATCTCAATGACCTCTGACATAACCGGAGGAGAGTGTGGAATATGTACCTGATTACCGACGATAAGTTGTAATCGATGTTTACCCACCGACAACTTAACTCTTGTGCTAGTTTGACCTTTCCCGAAGTGTCGAACTTGATCTGTGGCCGGTAAGGGACTGGTAAGGTCAGGTAAGTGCTCAACATTAATTAACAAATGATGATGTCCAGAGTTAGCAACAGCTATGCCTGCCGGTGAGACTTGCATACCAGTAAGGCCAAATATAATCTCTATACCCGCTTCATCTTGACCATCAAATACTTGCCCATCAGCAGGCTGTATAAAATATACCCTTGCATTATCTGATGACGAGTTCGGCATTTGAGCCTGTGCGGGCCCCATAAACGCTAGTCCTACAGAGAAAACTACAGCCTTTATTTGTCTCATTGACAGATTGATCATCGCTACCAGTACCACCTTATTTAATTGTTTGCACAAAGGCTAACGCACTATCGATGTAAAAATCTACTCTAAGTGTAGATAAAGTTAATAGTTTCACAATGAGTTGGAAATCTTGTGCTATACCTAAGACTCTTATCATCATTAAAAGACTTTTTAGTTGACCTCACTCACCCAGTGGTACCAGATACAGGTAATTGATGACTCTAAATTACCAATGGCAAATTCGTCACAAGCATTGACGCTATTTGTAGGGCCACATACCTATATTTCTGGACAAAAAAATGCTGTCCGTTTATCTCAGAAGTCAATTGCTGAGGTTTTTTGTCATGCCATGCAGCGGATTTTTGAAACACGCCATAGGGAGACCATTAAACTCATAGTGGCGAGCTTTTCTGCCGAACTTAATGAAAAACAACAACGGACTGTCTCGCTTCACGACGCAATCATCAGAGAAAGATTAGAAACAGCAAACTTCTCTCCTAACAAAAAAGTAAATCTAAATACCCGGCGAAATTTCAACTAACTGCAATCAATCAAGTCCTGCTATCTCATTGAATTGAAACCATCTAGCACTTAGGCCCGCATCGGCTATGCGAACTCAAATTATTCCGGTACCATCTGAGTTCTTCAAATCTAAGTGAGTTAACTTAATGATAATTTTGCACGGCTTTGCAATGTCAAACTACTTCAATATGGTCAAACATGCCCTGATGCTAAAAGGCTGTGATTTTTCAGAAAATAAACTTTATCCGCAAGCGCCAGAACTACTCGCTATGACCGCAACCGGTAAAATACCTGCTATCACGACAGTAAGCGGACACCATATTTCAGAAACATCAGTCATTCTTGACTATATTGATGAGGTATATCCCCAGCCATCACTATACCCAGCGAGTGCCGAGAGCCGTGCGCAAACTCGTCAGCTAATCAAAGTCATCGAACTGTATCTAGAATTGCCGTCACGACGGCTAATGGGAGATTTTTTCGCCCGCAGAAAACCTGAGGATGCATTAGCCGCTGAGGTTCTCAAGTCGTTCAAAAAAGGGTGCGACATCATTAATCAATTAACCACTATCCAGCCTTATTTGCTGGGTAAAGACTTAACGATGGCTGATATCTTTATGCGCTATGCGCTAGCTATACCCAATATGGTCAGTCCGCGCTTGCTCGATTTTGATCCTATCTCCGCCATACAGGGATTGGGGGACTGGCAAAAAATGATGGCCGACAGCGATATTTCTCGAAAGATAGATGCTGATCAATTAGAAAATCAGCCGGAGTTTATGGCCAAAATCAGTAGCTAATAAACGCCACTTAAGAAATAGAAAGTAGTCACAATAAAAATAAAAAAGGATAAATTATGAAAGCGCTCGGGTATTTAGCAGTCCTGATGATGGTTTTGACGCCACTGGCAAGTTCGAAAGATTTACCAACGGTGCGGCCCGAAATCGTGGGTATGTCCAGTGAACGGTTAGCTAGAATAAAGCCCTTACTACAACGTTATGTTGACGAAGGGAAAGTCGCTGGCATCCAAACCCTGATTGCACGAAAAGGTAAAATTGTACACTTCGAGCAGGTCGGAAAATTGGACTTGGATACTCACTCAGCATTAAGAGAAGATTCTTTATTTAGAATCTATTCAATGACCAAACCAATCACTACTACCGCAGCAATGATTCTCTACGAGGAGGGTAAATTACAGTTAGATGATCCTGTTGAGAAATATCTACCGGCGTTTAAAAATAAAAAAGTCTTAGTTGATGGCGAGCTGGTTGATGCTACACATGCGATTACTATTCGTGAGTTAATGAGTCATACCGCAGGCCTTACCTATGGGATCTTTGGTAACTCTGTCATCGACCAAAAGTATCGTGTAGCTATGTTTGGCGAAGGTCATCAATTCAGCTTTAATAATACAACCATCAATGCTGATGCTAGTAAAATCAAGACGTTAGATGATCTAGTCAGTGCCATTGGGCCAATTCCACTGCAATATCAACCGGGGACACAATGGGTCTATAGCTTGTCTGTTGATATCTTGGGTGCCGTTATTGAAAAAGTGTCAGGCCAATCATTAGATGCGTTTATGCTCGAGCGGCTATTCAAACCACTTAGAATGAACGATACCTTTTTTGAAGTGCCAAAAGAAAAACTACAGCGATTTGGTACTCTTCAAGCCAAAGACGCTGGAGGTAAATTAATGGTAATCGACCGACCAAAGACCAGTGATTTTGCAAATAATGTCACCTTTTTCTCGGGCGGAGGAGGCTTGGTTAGCAGCGCAATGGACTATCTTAGGTACTCACAAATGATGCTCAACGGCGGCGAGCTGGACGGCATTAGAATACTTAGCCCTACTACTATTGATTTAATGACACGAGATCAACTGACCCAAAGTGCAAGATTAGGGTATGACCCTAGACCTGGTATCATGGGTGACGTTAGTTTTGGACTTGGGTTTGGACTGGCGGTTAAAGCACCCAGAGTTCGCTCAGGCTCAAAAGGTAGTTATCGCTGGGCTGGTATTGCAGGCACTGACTTCTGGATTGACCCTAAGGAAGATTTGACTGCAATGATTTTAGTTCAGATGATGGGCTATCCACCCGCGCTACGTAACGAATTCAAAACTCTGGTTTATCAGGCCATCACAGAAATGGATTAAGATGTCTTGAGCTTTATTTTTGATCATAAAAGGGGCAGCGGTTCTATCCACTGCCCCTCATTTTATCTAACTACCGTGCCTAACTCTGGTTGAATTAACCGACCAGTAACCGCTGACAGTGGATGCGGTTTAGCTGTGTTAGATTTAGCGCTCCACGCAGATGTAGCGTCCGCAGGACAACTCCCTGTTTCAATATAACCAAGTGCGGCAGCTAAACGAGCTTCATTAGCATCTCCCAGTGCATGGGAGAGATCATCAGCCACTTCACAGCCGGTTATCTCGGCACCAGAGAGATCTGCGCTAGTCACAGGTAAAAAGCCATCACTGTAATCCCCAAAGCCTTTAGCATTAGACCCTTTAAACTGAATAGTGCTGTAAGTGGTACCGCAATTATCAAGCGCATACCAACCATAGGGTTTACCACGTGTCGCTTCACCAATAAGAATGACCTCTACATCAACTCCTCGCAAACCATTAATCAATGCTTCACTGGCAGACGCGGTGCCACCACTGGCGAGAATAAATACTCGAGTAAGACCTAAACCTGGCAGAGTAGTTCCAGCAGGGGTTGGATTAGTCGGCGCATCAAACCCTGCTGCTGTGGATGAAAAACGTGACGGTTCAAGGATATTATTATTGATTGGATCTCTTACCGTATATTTGTCATTAAAGGTGAGTGCATCAAACACCTCCCCTTCAGAAATACTACCTGCCACCATATAACCCAGCTCAGCGGCAATAGTAAGATAGCCACCACCGTTGTAACGCATATCTAGTACCAGTTCTTCAACATTATTAGCTTGGAGTTGGCTGATTGCGTCAATCAACTGAGTCTCTGCTGGTTTAATATGAGAATTGAACGTCAAGTAGCCCACTTTTGTTCCGGCAACATCAAAAGTAGTAGTATTTTTCACCGGCACCGTGGTTGTCTCAGCGCTGGTCATTGTGAAAGAGCGATCTTCGGTGGCATTTAAATCTCTCACCACAAAGGTATGGGCCTCGCCGACGGTCTCCGGAAAGAGTGCCGCATTAAGCGTATCAACATCATTGCTATCCATGATAGCTTCGCCGTCGACAGAAACAATCTCTGCCCCTCTTGAAAGATTATTATTTGCGGCTGGGCCATTCGGCTCATTGTAGCCAACAATAATTTTTCGCGGCGGACTACTTTCTATAAGGAAGAATCTCACCCCATAACCGGCAGATACACCCGAGTAGTATTGGTTATATTCTTCAGTATTTTGACTGTAGTGGAATTGGTCTTTAGCATTGCCCGTTGGTGATAGACCGTCGGTGCGCATTAGATCAAAGTAGGTCTCTGCAGAACTAACAGTGCCTGGATCTATGTCAGGCAACTCGGAATACCACAGATAAGTATCATTGCTGTAAGAGCGAATCCAATTATTTTCATCAGTGACGGTTCCCTGGGTATCACTGTAACCACCAGTCGTTCGAGGACTCTCACAGATATTGCGCATGCTGGTTTCTCGCCAGTCATCATACTGCCCCGCAACCCAATCAGAATCAGAACCAGAGCCCCCAGCTGGAGGCACATAAGGTGCCGGTGAAGATCCACCACCGCCACCGCAACCGCCTATAATTAATGAAAAGGTAAAAAACCCTATTTTTGCAAAACTACTGAATTGAAGTGGTATTAACGCTTTTGAAGTCATAATAAGTCCCTTATTTAAAATTTTTTCTCGGCACTCGGTTCATTTCATTTAACTAAAAAGCGTACCTACCACCCCGACTCTAACAAAAAAGTGTTCTTCAAGCACCTGTCCATTAGGGCAGGTTTTTCAAAACCCTTACCTGAGGCGTATAACACTGCCGGTTGAAGTTATTAGTTATTGCTGATTGACTGTGTCCTGCGCAACCGCACCCGCACCTTGGCGACGCGGATCAGACACCCCAAGCGTGCTGTTGTCTTGTCCTCTCTGGATGCTTTGAGTTGAGCCCAAAATTCTTGGTTTTTTCCCTACACGGTGTCCCATAGTACCTAATATTTGCAGAGTATCCTTTGATATGCCCGACTCAAAAAACACCTGATCGGGAAGCCATTGGTGATGTATTCTAGGGACAGAAGACGCCTCCGCCACTCCCATATCAAATGCTAGAACATTTAGAATAGTCTGTAAAACTACAGTAATTATGGTACTTCCCCCAGGGCTACCCGTCGCCAGCATTGGCTTTCCGTCTTCACCAAATACAATAGTTGGGGTCATTGATGACAAAGGGCGTTTTCCAGGTTCAATCGAATTAGCGATGCCTCCAATCAAACCAAAACCATTGGGCGTGCCGGGTTTAGCCGAAAAATCATCCATCTCATTGTTTAATAAGAACCCTGCTCCTGCTACGGAAATACCGCTACCATAAGAAAAGTTTAGCGTGGTTGTGCTACTAACTACATTACCCCACTGATCCCACGTCGAAAAATGGGTAGTCTCAACCGATTCTTTGGAGGTCGCTTCACGTCTCTTGGAAAGGCTATCAATGTCAATATCTAAACCAGGCTCAATTACCGATGAGACGCTTGCTTTTGACAGGTCAATGCCCGCACGCAGCGATGAGGCATACTTTTTATCAATAATCTGCGCTACGGGTACCGCGTAGTAATCAGGGTCGCCAAGATAGGCGCTTCTATCCGCATAGGCGCGTCGCATAACTTCCACTAATCGATGAATATAAGCGGCGCTGTTGTGGCCGAGCTCTTTTAAATCCCAACCCTCAAGCATGTTTAACATCTGCACCAAATGCACACCACCGGATGATGGAGGTGGCATAGCGCAGACTGTGTTATTTTTATAGTCTCCGCATACTGGTTGACGAGTGACTACCTTATAATTTTTTAAATCTGCTCGGCTAATCAGGCCACCTGATCGCTGCATTTCACTAACGATTAAATCCGCTGTCTTGCCCTGATAAAACCCAGCACGGCCGCCCGATCGAATGCGTTTTAATGTGGTCGCTAAATCGGTTTGAGTTAAGATTTCCCCCGGCTGATACAAATCACCATTTGGCTTATAAAAATAACCTTTAGAGGCCTTATTTTTGCTAAGTCGTTGGGCTCTTGAAGCGAGTGACGCTGATAAATCAACACTGACAAGAATCCCGTCTCTGGCAAGCTTAATAGCTGGATTTATCACTTTTGATAAGCTCAATGAACCATATTTCTCATGAGCATGAAGCATTCCTGCGACGGTTCCAGGTACCCCCGATGATTTGATACTAAACCGTGCAAGTTGATTATCTACATCACCCTGAGTATTTAAAAACATGTCTCGATCTGCGGCTGAAGGAGCCATCTCTCGATAATCCAATGCAATAGTTTTATTTTCTTCCGCTAAGTGAATCATCATAAATCCACCCCCGGCAAGATTACCCGCTCGCGGCAGTGTCACTGCCAATGCAAACCCAGTTGCCACTGCGGCATCAATAGCATTACCACCCTGACTGAGAATATCAGCACCAATTTGGCTGGCAACAATCTCTTGGGAAACCACCATTCCTGACTGACTGTAAACCGGATGGAATCGTGCAGTGGGATCAATGATGGCAGCTTCTTTTGATAACGCTGAAGATTGAAGGCCAACCAGCGTCAAAAAACTGGCCATTAATACGACTAAAGCCTTTGATGGTTTTTTTGTTACTTTTAGCATTAAGTTGCTCCGATAGCATTTACGATTTTATTTTCGGCAAGATAATAGTGTAATTTTATGTAATAAACGATTAATTAAATTTCTTAGAGCATTTCACCGGCTCACTGGAGGGACATTCTAATTTACACACATTGAATCAAAATAGTGGTACCACGTCCTGCTGCTCCGCTTGCCGCAACACAAACTGCGTTGCGCATTGACACGCTGAGATCAATGTGGCGAAGGGCTTATCGCCACGGAGGTGCACTTTAAACATTGAAGGAAAACTATCTAACCGTGGATTGCGATTCCCCAATAGTTGTAACCTGCAAATTTAGGAGTGCTGGGCAGAT
>CALDQM010000136.1:0-20361 GCA_937911225.1 uncultured Cellvibrionales bacterium | reverse complement strand
AAATTCTGTTTGCCGGAGAAAGCTACGATCGTGATGATGCCCGCAAAGTATGCTTAAGTTTTCTTGCTAGCATTTTTCCTTGGTGCTACACCATGCCGTCTGAATCTGAATCCACAAAACGTTCAGATCTCAGCAGCATTAGTATTACAAAAGCATCAATTGCAGATGCCGGAAGTGTCTCTGCTTTATTCGATCAATATCGGCAGTTTTATCAACAAGACTCTGACATTAATTTATCCCACGACTATATTACCAAGCGCATCAGTACCGAAACCTCAGTCATATTTTTAGCTAAATTAAATAACCAAGCTGTAGGCTTTACACAATTATACTTTTCCTATTGCAGTGTTGATGCCAGCCCCATCTGTGTGCTCTATGACCTCTTTGTAGACAGCGACGCTCGTCAATTCGGGGTTGGCAGATCGCTAATGAATACAGCATTGGAGTATGCCAAGGGGACTGGCGCCTCAAGAATAGACCTAGAAACCGAGATTACTAACACTAATGCTCAACAGTTGTATGAATCTCTTGGTTATGAAAGAGACACTGAATTTTACAAGTACTCTCTAGAAATCTAACCGTTAGTCGTCGATAGATGCCATAAGATAGATTAGTTCTAGTCCCACTGTGGCGCCGGCTAAAGCCGTAATATCCGCATGGTCATAAGCCGGAGCTACCTCAACGACATCGGCAGCAATAATATTCATTCCTGCCAAACCTCGCAGAATTTTTAAGGCCTTGTCCGTTGTCATACCACCCACAACTGGCGTGCCGGTGCCCGGAGCATAAGCGGGATCAAGACAATCAATATCAAAGGTCAGGTACACAGGCATATCACCCACACGCTGCTTGATTGCGTCGATAATATCCTCGCAGCTCATGTCATTAGCTGCGGCAGCGTCGATTACCTTAATATCAGCATCTGGCGAATATTCTGTACGAATACCTATCTGGATTGAATGTGCCGGATCAATTAAATTTTCTTTAGGAGCGGTATAGAACATGCCCCCATGATCGTACTTAGCGCTCTCTTCATAAGTGTCCGTATGCGCATCGAACTGCACCAGTGCCACAGTGCCATGACTTTGATGTACGGCTCTAAGTTGCGGCAAAGTAACAAAGTGGTCGCCACCAAAACACAGGGTCTTTTTGCCGTGCTTATGAACATTGCCCACATGCTTAATAATCGTATCTACCGCTTCAGCGGAATCACCTGGTGCAAATTCTACATCGCCGTAGTCAATAACATTGAGCCTATCGAAGGCATTAAAGGTCCACGGCCAGCGCTTTTCTTCCCAACGTAAATTTGCTGATGCCCGGCGCACAGCCTGAGGTCCATGGCGAGTACCTGCCCTACCGGTGGTGGCAAGATCATAAGGAATACCCATGATAACTAGGTCAGCCGCTTCAACATCTCTAGAGATGGGCACGCCCATGTAACTAAAGGTGTTCGCAAACATTGAAAAACTATCAAAAATCTCTTTATTAGACATGTACTACCCCGTGGCGCGTAATTGCGTGTTTTAGTTCGTCGGTCCAAATGCCCTGCTCTCGCAGATCGTTTAAGGTCAGTTCTAACCCACGACGAAGTGTCGAGACCAGCTCATCAACCTGTTGTTTAGTAATAATCAGTGGCGGTGAAATAATACAAATATTAATGAATGGCCGCACCAATAGCCCCAACTGCTGGCAGTGCTGGTCGACCATATCGCCAATGGCATAGTCTTTGGCCAGCAAATCTTCCTCATTATGACCGTCTATGGTCATTTCCACAGCCGCCATGAGCCCTTCACCACGAACATTGCCAACCAAGGGAATGTCCATTAGATTACCTAGTTGTTCCTGAAAATAGGGACCAACCTGGTGAACATTCTCTAATAAATTTTCGTTTTCTATGATGTCCCAACTGGCTAGCGCCGCGGCACAGGCCACTGGACTTCCGCCCCAGGTATAGCCATTGGAATAAAGGCACCCATCGGCGTTATCGCCACTGAAAGTTTCCAATAACGACTCAGATACTGCGTAACCACCCATGGGTATATAACCAGAGGTGACGCCTTTGGCGAAGATAATGATGTCCGGCACGATACCAAACACCTCTTCAGAGGCAAACCAGTGGCCGAGTCTACCAAATGCGGTCACCACCTCATCGGCAATATAAATAATATTGTACTTTTTAACCATCTGCCAGCATCGATAGTTGTAATCGGCTGGCGGCACAATCACACCGCCACTGGCAAGAATAGGCTCGGCAATAAAGCACATGACATTTTCTGGTCCAAGCTCGAGTATTTTTTGTTCTAGCTCATCTACCAAAAAATCACAGAATTCAGTCTCAGTGGGGAATTCAGGATGATAAAAATGGCAGGGGGCAGAGAGAAAGTGAATACCATCGCGCTTTATATCCATTGCGGTTTTATCACGCTCTTTACCGGTGATGGACGCCGACAAGTAAGTGCTGCCATGGTAGGCTTTTTCGCGGGTGAGTATATGTTTACGGTTAGGCTGACCGGTTATATTACTGGCTAATTGGCAAAGTCTCAACGCAGAGTCTACTGCTGTGGAGCCACCGGTAGTGAAATAAATACGGTTAAGATCACCTGGAGTTTTTGCAGCAATACGCTCGGCCAGTTCGACTTCACGATTATTAATGACCGTAAAAGTAGTCGCATAACTAAGGTTCATGATTTGTTCGGCAACCGCATCGGCAATTTCGCGGCGACCATAGCCAGTCTGCATGCACCACATGCCAGCAGGGCCATCCAACAACCGATTGCCTTCAGCATCATAGATGTAAACACCCTCGCCCCTGACAATTACCGAGCTTGTATCATCCTCACCCAACGCCGAAAGATCACCCCATGGGTGCAACAGATGCCGATTGTACTTGTCTCTATAACCCTTACTTTCCACGGTATTTACCTGGTTAATTCAACACGTAATGGTTGCCGTCCATCGCTGATAAAGTCTTTCAGCAACCTGGTTTAAAGCGATGACATTTACCGCTAGCGGCTCTTTTATTTGCTTGTAATTCTGAATGCTAGGCGTTGTAGCCTCTAAGTCATCCCGCCACTGAGTAATCCAATCTGTTAGTAATGGCTTTGTCATCTCAACGTGACCCTGCATCGCTAGAACGTTATCGCCATAGCTGTATGCCTGATTGTGGCAGTAGTCGGAAGAAAACAACAGCTGAGAATTTTTCGGCAAATCAAATGTCTCAAAGTGCCAGTGAAACATTATAAACCGATCATCAATTCCCTCCAGCCATTCAGAAGCTTGCTCATTAATCTGCTTGGTACAGCGATGCCAACCGACCTCGCCAACTGGATTAGTAGTGACAGACGCACCCAGGGCAATACTAATTAATTGCCCCCCTAGGCAGTGACCTAACAGTGGAATATGATTCTCAAGAGCCGCCTGAATGAGTGCAATCTCTTGCTTAATCCACGGGATATCATCGTTGGCGCTCATCACGCCCCCCATAAAAACTAATCCAGCCATACTGCTATCTAACGGGGGAATTGGCTCACCGGCATAACCGCGAACAATACGATACGGAATTTTTTTACTCTGGAGATAATCAGCAATATAACCGGGATGCTCGTCGTCCATGTGTAAGAAAATCAATACCTCTTTACCCATGATAACCCCTAAATTACGTCGAGCATTTTATACCACATCATGCCCACCGCCATCGCAGGCCGTCGCAGTAATTTGCCACCCGGCCAGGGTAAGTGGAACATTTTATTCATAATATCAAAGCGATGAGTGTCTCCATCCACAGCTTCGGCAAGAATACGCCCAGTCATGTGCGTCGGGGCAACACCATGGCCCGAATAACCGCTAATATAGAGTACATTGCTATTTTTGATACGGCCAATTTGTGGCATCCGCCTAACACTGATCCCCATGCTCCCAGACCAACTATAGTCTATGCGGGTATTTTTTAAGCTTGGAAATACCTTAGTCATCTTGGCGTGCATAATTGCTTGAACATTGGAGGGTTCTAACCCCGTATAATTGGACAGGCCCCCAAATAGCAAGCGCTTGTCTGCAGACAGTCGGTAGTAATCCAAAGCCGTTCTGGAATCACAGACCGCGACATCACGAACCATAGTCTGCTGTAATTGCTCATCAGAGAGTGGTTCGGTAGCAATAATGCAGCTGGTAGCCGGTAGTACTCGAGCGTCTAGGTAAGGAACCAGATTACCCATATACGCATTACCACAAAGAATCACATGGTTGGCTCTAATCGAACCTTTGTCGGTGTGTACAGCAGGATTTTCGCCATAAGTAATACGAGTAATCTGCGTTTGTTCAAAAATTTTTGCACCCATTACTTCGGCAGCTTTAGCTTCGCCAATACATAGATTAAGCGGCTGAATATGCCCCCAGTCTTCTCTATAGTAACCACCCAGATAGAGATCAGAGTTAACATATTCCTTTATTTCATTCTGGTCGAGAATTTGAATCGCCGAATCTTCAGCGGCCCATTCACGGTAGCTTTTCAGATGACGTTTTTTTAAACCAACTTCGCAATAGCCCCACTTAAGATCACAGTCGATATTATACTTTTCAATACGTTCTTTGATGATCTGGACACATTCGCTACCCATACTCTCGACAATCTTGACACCTTCACTGCCTATACTCGAACTGAAGGCAGAAGGATCGCTTCCATAGCCGCCGATAATTTGACCACCGTTACGTCCTGTGGCTCCCCAGCCAATGCGATTAGATTCTACTAAAGCAACTTTATAACCACGCTCACAAAGCTCTACCGCAGTTGCAACGCCACTAAAGCCTGCACCCACTATTACTACATCCACATTTAAATCACCCTCCAGCTGAGGATAATCTGTTTGCCAATTCACTGAGGCGGCGTAATAGGACGGTGCGTGTTCCTTTGTCTCTGTAGTAGATTTTAAAAACATACTCAAATCCTTTTGTGACCTAGCTTACTTTCAGCCCGGATAGCGCCTTTAAGTACCAGGTAATAAATTCAATACAGGTCGCTTCATGCTCTGGATGATAGGGCCCTGGCTGAAAGAAGTGTGAATTAACGCCGGCACTGTTGCGCATAATAATAAATTCATCTTCCAAGCTGGTTTCATGCCATAACCAGGTAAGATCTTCTTTGTTGTAGTCTACGCCTTCCTCAGCATCGCCATTAACATACCAGACAAGTTCCATATCTGTTTCAGTAATACTACGAGGAATAAAGCGATACAACACACAATGATCTGGATAATTGAGCATAAAGGTCAGTGGCCCCATCTGGAAGTCACCAGCACCCCCGTCATAACCTTTCATATTGCCCATCAATGGCGCAACTGGGGTCCCTTCTTTACTGCCTGTTTGGAATCCTTCGTAAAGCGCATAACGACTATGGTAGGAGCAGGCGCCAAAGGCAGCAGAGTCGTTGTAGTAACCATAATACTCATCAGCAATTCCGGTGACACCTGTCACTTCTTCTGCTCGCGTCCACATGGCTTCATTAATCGGTTTTACCTTATGAGCCAACGCTTGCAAAGTGTGTAATTTGGCATAGTGTTGGTGAGAGCTAGCACAGTGATAGCACTCAAGATAATTTTCTAAACAGAGCTTCCAGTTGGCATCGATCCGATAGGTTTTGGCCTCTGCTATCTTCGCGTTTTCCAGATCATAAGCACCAAGCTGTGCCGTAATATTTGATAGCGGCTTAACAAAATCTGGCGCCTCAGGATCACAATTTACAAAAATCATCCCCTGGAAGATCTCCATACGCACCTGAATGAGGCTAAAGTCATCAAAATCAAAGCCATCTACGTTGTGCATATCACGAGCAGCTTTTAGTTTGCCATCAAGTCCATACCCCCATCCATGATAGGGGCAGATAAAGGCACGACTGTTACCTTTGGGTTCTTCACAGACACGTGCACCACGATGGCGACAAATATTATGCATAGTACGAACTACACCTTTTCTGTCGCGGCAAATAATTAATGAATCTTCACCAATATCAAACAAGAAGTAATCGCCATTATTTGGAATTTGGCTTATATGCCCTGCATAGAGCCAACTTTTGAAGACAATATGCTCCAGCTCTGCCTGATAGGTGACATGAGAGCGATAAAAGTAAGGATCGATTGAAAAACCAGGCTTACCCAATTGTGCGGACGCCATATCAACCATTTTCCCTTTCGTATCGGAAACATCGGTAGCGATAAATTTCATAGTAAAAGCCTATAGCTAGGGTCTAATCAGTGTGTTTTTGCCCTTTGCGCTACTATACAATATTTCACTAAATGAGCATATAGTTTATTAAATGATTATTTAATAGATTATCTGGCATTCGCCATTAAGGGCATTGCAACATCACATTGCCCGAAGATACCAGTCGTAGTCTATATTTGAGACCTGAGCAACAAACTGCTCACATTCGCCACGACGCACTGTGCCAAAAAGCCTGCAGTAATCCTCACCTAAATATTGAGGCAGTATTGCACTGCTATCAAATTCATCTAACGCTAACGACCAGATTCTGGGCAAGGTGATCTCTTCCTCAATTTCAAGTCCCTCAGGTACCATCTCGTCAGGCTCACAACCCTGACTGATACCATGGTGGACACCTGCTAAGAGAGCAGCCATCACCAGATAAGGATTAGCGTCAGCACCGGAAACTCGGTGCTCAACTCGGCAATCTTTATTACCTGAGACAGGTATACGCAGCGCGACATCACGATGGTTATAACCCCAATTAGGCGTTAATGGCGCAAAATTACCGGGAATCAAGCGTCGATAAGAATTAGCATTAGGTGCGAATATAGCCATAGAATCAGCCATAGTCTCGGCCAAACCCCCAATAGCATGCCGCAACGTGTCAGAAATAGCTGGCACTGCGGAGGAATCTGGGTCGGCAAACACATTTACACCGTCGTTGTCATACAAACTAAAATGAACATGCAATCCACTTCCTGGCACATCCATGAAAGGTTTCGCCATAAAAGTTGCGGCCATATCGTGCTGTCGTGCCACCCCTTTAATAATGCGCTTGAGAAGGACCGCATGATCACAAGCAGTAATAGGATCATCCACATGATGTAAATTAATTTCAAATTGCCCTGGTGAAAACTCGGAGTGTACTGTGGTCATAGGAACATTCTGAACCTCACACGCTCTACGCACATCTTCCAGAAAATCGTCGTTATCCCAAAGATCCTCGGGCATTGCATACTGAGTACCAGATTGCTCCACATTAGTGCCTGGTACTTTCGCTAACTGAGGCTGCGGTACTGCCGAGTCGCCGTTCTTAATCAAATAAAACTCCAGCTCGGTGGCCACAACAGGCTTTAGACCCATCGCCTGCAGAGGCTGCAACGCTTTGATTAATATATTTCGGCTATCAAACAGTGCTGGGCTACCGTCTAATTCGGTAAAAGTAGCCAGTACTTGAGCGGTATCAGATTTCAGCCATGTTATGGGTGCCAGTGTATGGGCAATAGGGTGAATTAATTTATCGGGATCACCCTCCAAATTGGCAAAGTCCACTTCATCACAAAATTCGCCACGCACATTGAGTAAAACTGTCGACGCAGGCCCTTTAACGCCCTCGCGAAAAAAAGTGGCGAACTCAATATCAGGAATACGCTTGCACCGCACAATACCATTCATATCTGGCATTAAAATTTCCAGCATTTTAATCTCTGGGTATTTTTTGATGAATTCTTGTAGTTCTGACTCAGTCGCAATATTCATTATTATGTTCCAGATTATGTCCGTTTAATTCTTCTTCTCTAAAACCATCAATGCATCCAAGCCAACACAGCCATTGGCCGTTAGCATGACTGGGTTAATATCTACTTCAAGCACGGTATCTGACAAATTTACCGCAATTTCAGATAATTTGGCGGCCGCTATACAGTAACTATCAATATCCACTTTTGATGCCCCGCGAACTCCTGACAAAAGATCAGCCATCGACAGATTTTCTAAAACTCTCTTCACCGCAGCCGCATTAAATGGTGGTATGAGAACTGCAATATCATTCAGTATTTCAGCATAAATACCGCCAAATCCAACCACTACCGTGGGTCCGAACTGACTATCTCGACTGACGCCTAAGATCATTTCAATACCGCTTGACTGCATCATAGGCACAACCATTCCAAGCGGCCCAAGTCGACTAGCCATGTCTTCATAAGCAGTTAATAATTGTCTTTCATTCAGAATATTTAACACAACACCACCGACATCAGACTTATGATCTATGTCAGGCCTTGCAGTTTTGAGTACCAATGGAAATCCAATAGCAACAGCGGCGGCCTTTAGTTCGTCTTGGCTATTCACCTGAATACTCTGCAACATCGGAATTCCAAACTCAGCCAAGCATTCACTGGCCAAGGTTTCTGATACCTTGGACGCTATTTGTAACCGTTGACGCCAATGATCACATTGGGCCTGCTCGATGCCAACACTCTGCATGGGCTCCCGCATCTGGAAATCGCGATAGCGTAAAAGACATCGCGCGCCAGTCAGAAATTGGCTAACCCCGTCAATCACGGGAACTCCATTATGGGTAGAAGTTATCGCCAATTCATCACTGCCACTACCCTGCCTATTGGCAACGAGAAAAACTGGTTTTCCGGAGGCCGCTTGTGCTTGGTGCAAATAATTTAGATACGATGAATACACCTCACTATTGGGCCCTCGATCATGGATCACCGCACCTAAAGCAGCACCAGAGTCTTCCATTAGCGCTGTAAAACAGTTTGCCATCGTAACTGGGGCATGAGGACCTCCTGCGCCCCAACCATCCAGAGGGTTTACCGCTGGCAGACCGGTATCGAGCAAGCCCTCTAATACAGTAACCGTAGATTCTTGAAGCTCGGTTAAAGGCACTTGTAATGAATCGGCAAGATCAATCATCAACTGTCTCTCGCCCCCTGAGTCGTGTAAAGAAACGAGTCCACCCTGGGTAATTTGACGAGTTTGCGCAAACATAATCAGTGCTGTAGCTAATTGATCCATATCATCAACGCGCTGCACGCCATATCGATCAAAGACCGCGTTATAACATTGGTCGCTTCCTGCCAAGGCACCAGAATGAGACACGGCAAGTTCAGCCGCTAAATCAGTGCGGCCCACTTTAAGTACCACAATCGGAATATTGCGCTGGCTGGCTTTTCTAAACGCTTGAATAAGCTTCTGAGGGTAGCGGCTAGTTTCTAAAAATAATCCCACCACCAAAGTTTCATCTAAATCAAGTGCATAATCCAGATAGTCCTCCATAGAGACTGTAAGCTCATAACCACTGGAGACAGCAAAATTGAATTGTAGCCGTTGCTCGCAATCGACAATACCAGACATGCCGGCACCGGACTGACTAATCAAACTAACGTTACCGGGATAAGGATGGTCGCGAGTATCGAAACCTCCTGCCAAAACACGATCCCGCACGTTATAAAAACCCATACCGTTAGCACCGGCGATTAGAAGCCCCGCAGACATTGCCTTGGATAAGATACGTTGTTTGAGATTTGGAGAGGTGTCGTTTTCTAAAATGAGTGAGGAAAAAATAGTGCAGGCAGGTATACCAAGAGCAATAACCTCGTCCACTGCCTCCTCAATACGCCGATCACTAATAGCAAAGATGACCATTTCAGGCCGCATTGGCAACTCAGCCAACGTGGGGTAGCAGGCCACCCCTAAGACCTCGTCATAGCCAGGGTTCACTGGGTAAATTAAACCCTCAAAACCGCCCCGAAGTAAGTTAACGATAACCTCATTACCAACACTACCGATCTTCTGTGAAGCGCCTAAAATAGCAATCGACTCAGGTTTTAGAAGCGGTTTTAGCCGGTGATTACTCATTAAAAGTCCGGTGCGGGTGTTTGCCTTTTGCGTGGTGGATTAAACACAGCACCCTCGATGACCGTACACTTAGCCATTACTCGGGTCCATTTTAGCTCACGCTCGTAGTAGATTTCGGCCACTAGTTGCTGTCCTACTTTACCGTATTTAGCATCAACCTGAGCAAAGGCTACATTTGTCTTAGCCGTTGGGCACCAAGCCGCGGTGGTAACCGTACCGACTTCTTTACTACCAGCATAGATAAAGGCGAATTCAGCAGGCTTATTACCCTCAACATCAAGGTAAACAAAAGCATAGCGTGAGCCCTCTTTCTTTTCTTTTAACAGCGCTTTGCGGCCATTAAATACCGGCTTATCAAATGACACTAACCAGCCTAACCCTAATTCGAAAGGCGACCGTGAACGACCCGTTCGGATTGCCTCTTCAGCAGGAATAAAGTCAACACCCGCTTGTAAAAAGCCAGTCTCGGTTCGCAACATATCCAGAGCAGAGCTACCAATAGGGCGAATACCTCTCAACTTTCCGGCTGCAAATAAGGCATCCCAAAAGTCCTCCGCTAAGGACGGGTCAATCCAAATTTCATAGCCGAGATCACCGGTAAAACCAGTACGGCTAATCATTACCTCGGACCCCCCAAAAGGGTAACGCGTAATACCAAAGGGTTTAAGATTTTCGATACCTTCAAAACCCATATCCTTAAATACAGCACAGGAGGTTGGACCTTGAACGGCCAGTGCCGCCACTTCAGCAGTCTCATCAACGATGGTGACATCAAAGCCTTCTGCGGACCACATCAGCCAATCAAGACAACGCGCATAGGCGCACAGGCGGTAATCATTCTCAGCCAGATGGAAAATGGTACCGTCGTCCATCACATGACCTTTGTCATCACACCACACCGTGTAGGCAACGCGATCGATGGCAATTTTACTAATGTCTCTGGTCACCAAACGATTCAAATACGCTCCGGCATCTGGGCCAGTAAAACGATATTTGATCATCGGTGATATATCAAATACTCCGGTGTTACTGCGCACCGCAAAATACTCTTGTTCAACACTGGTATAAGCCGCCGCACTTCGGTAACCCTTCCAGTCCTCCCAAAGATTAATTTCGCATAATGCCAAGCACCGCGAGTGAAACGGCGTCTCCAAAATCATTGTTTCATCATGTGGCATCATGCTGATTTACCTCGCTTAATAATTTCTTTGGCCGCATTGTGACCCGCCAAGCCCATAACACCGCCACCAGGATGGTTTCCGGCACCGCACAGATACAATCCGTCAACTGAAGTACCATATTGAGAGGTCCCTGGGAACGGACGCATCATTAAGATCTGATCAAGACTAATCTCACCATGATGCCAGTGGCCACCATGGATATGGAAGCGCTCTTCTAAATCAACTGGGGTTAAAAGCTCGCTAGCGACAATCTTATCTTTTAAGTCTGGTGCAAAGTCTGCAATACGATCAATGACCAATTGTTTGAACGCGTCCTTCTTGTCATCGTCCCAGCCACCTTCTAACTCATAGGGGGCATACTGAACAATCACCGACATTACATGCTTACCCTCCGGTGCTAGGCTAGCATCATGAATAGAGGGGATACTGATATCCATTGCCGGAGCCTTTGAATACTCTCCGTACTTGGATGCATTAAACGCGGTCTCAATGTAGTTCATGGTTGGCGCAATAACTAACCGCTGACCCATCTGCTGCTCAGTTAGTCCATTAAAGCTGGGTAAACTATCCAAAGCGATGTGTAACTTGGCTGCATCACCCTTCATGCGCATGGTTTTTACTCGACGCGCAACGCCCGTTTCAATATTCCCCAAGCCCACCAGTTTAGTAAAGGTAGTTTTCGGATCTGCATTAGAAACCACCAAGGATGCGTTTATCACCCGGCCATCGGCAAGAGTAACGCCAGTGGTGCGATCCACATCGACATTAATTTTACTGACTGCAACGCCCACTTCAATATCAACACCAGTAGATTCGGCAGCTTTAGCCATGGCTTTACCGACTGCGCCCATACCACCTTGAACCACTGCCGGACCATTAAACCCAAAGACAGTCCCCATGCGCCGGTATATGTAGCCATAGACGGTGTTTGGCGAACGCGGTCCCATATGAGAACCCAATAGTGAATCAAGGCTAATAGCGCCTTTTAATAAATCATTGTCAAAGTTTTCTTCCATGACATCGTAAATATTAATTAGGGCCAAGCGCATAAGATCGCTCATATCCTCTTTGCCAAGCATTTTCATACCTAGACCCAGCTTAGCAACCGTAATGCGGTCAGTCAGATTACCTTCGACTAACTTGGGCGCGCGACGATTAAAGGCGCCGGCCAAAAGCTTACAAAATTTTAGTATTTGTTTGTTAAAGGCAACAAACGCTTTGCGATCCTCATCGGATATATCTGCACCCTCTAATGTGTCACCATTAATCGTCAGATGATTACCGTCTTCAGCCAGCGCTATGGTACTAAGATCGCGTGCAGCAAGTTCCAAACCATGTTGAGTAAGGCCCATATCTGAAGCGACAGTTGGGTTCAATTGAAATAGCCAGTGAGCGCAGGACGATACCAAGAACTGCTCAGAGAACTCATCAGTTGCCGAGGCACCTCCAAGTGAGTCGTTGGCTTCTAGGACTAATACTTTGCGCCCATCTTTCGCCAGGTAGCTCGCGCACACAAGGCCGTTGTGGCCTCCACCAACAACAATGACATCATAGTTCTTATCAGTATCAATCATCGTCATAGCCTCCAGGCACAGTGTTAGTTAACTTGAGATCCATGAGTATTTCACGCGCTGCGTTAGCCCCTGGCGCAGCCATTACACCGCCACCCGGGTGGGTTCCAGAGCTACACATATACATGCCTTTTACTGGCCCACGATACTGGGCATAACCAGGGAATGGGCGGTTAAACAGAAGTTGATCAAAGGTCAACTCACCCATGAAGATATTACCTTCTGTGAGACCAACCTCATCCTCAATATCTTTAGGCGTTCGGGTTTCACAATGCAAAATCAAGTCTTTGAAATCAGGGCTGTAGTTACTAATTTGGTCAATGACGGTTTTCTCAAACCCAGCTTTATCTTCAGCTGTCCAATCACCACCATTAACTTTCGGTGGTGCGTATTGCACAAACACCGACATCATATGCTTACCTGGAGGTGCCATAGTTGGGTCGATCTGCGTGGGGATTAACATATCCACATAGGGATCTTTAGACCAAGTCTCTGCTTTCCAGTCATCATAAGCGCGCTCCATTCTGGGCAGAGAGTCACTAAAGTGTTTCTCACCCAAACACAGCGGACTGTCTTTGGGCAGACCCGTAAAGGTAGGTAAACCATCTAACGCAATATTCAGCTTGCCGGAAGAGCCTCGGATTTTGAAGTTCTTTGCCTTCGTTACTACATCTGCTGGGAGATCGCCCTCATCCATAATTTTTAAGAATGTTCGCTTGGGGTCCAAGTTCGACACAACAATGTCTGCATAAAGCTCATCGCCATTAACCAAGGCAACGCCCTTGGCCTTGCCATTTTTAACAATAATTTGCGCCGCCTCAGCGCCACACTGAATGGTACCGCCAAAGGACAGGAATGATTTAGAGAGTGCTGCCGCAACTGACCCCATGCCGCCACGAGCGAATCCCCATGCACCAACAGAACCATCAACATCACCCATATAGTGGTGTAACAAAACATAAGCAGTACCTGGGGAGTAAACACCCAGCGCAGTCCCAATGATACCGCTACCTGCCAAATGGGCTTTGATGACGTCAGACTCGAAGTACTCATCGAGGAATTCACCAATACTCATTGTCCAAAAGCGCATAGTGTCGGCAAGCCCCTCTTCACCCATACTGCCGAACGATTTTGCCAAAACAGCTAATTCTTTCAAATCTCTAGGTTTTAGAGATGTAGGATCTGGAGGAGTTCGCATTAAAAATGGGCGAATTAGACGTGTTTGCTTCATTACATCGGCTTCATAGCGCTCATAAGCACTGGCATCACGCTTAGAATGTCGAGCCACTTCACGCAACAGACGCTCATGATCAGCGTGATTGCCGAAATAGTCACCATTTTGCTTAAAGGTTACTCCACCGCCATAAGGAACAACCTGCAAGCCATGACGTGGCAATTCCAGATCGCGGATAATTTCAGGTCGCAATAGACTGCACACATAGGAACAGTTGGAATACTTCCAATTAGGATAAAGCTCTCGGCTAACCGTAGCGCCACCAATGTAAGCATTTTTCTCTAGCACTAGAACATTCAACCCCGCCTTTGCCAAATAAGCGGCATTGGTTAGACCGTTGTGTCCTGCTCCGATAACAATCGCATCATATTTTTTCATAGTGACAGGCTACTCCAAACCATCAGCTAGCGCCATGTGACGCTGTGTTTACACATTTCGATGCTAAGAATGCCAAAATTTAAATCTCCTGTCTACAGAAAATGAATGGTTATTCATTCAGTTGCGCAGAGCTAATCAATGGTTTATGGTTTAGGAGTTGCCGACTCTCGTCAGTCTATACTGGCGCGGTATTGAGGCATATTTCTTCAGAGGGTGGTCAATGGACGCGATTAAAACTGAGTTCGCAAACACGCCAAGGTCGCTATCTAAAAAGGCTCGGCGCAAACAGCTTATTGAGGCGACTATTAAGTGTATCGCTGACAATGGCTTATCTGGGACCACCATGGCCGACGTCACTCAGCAAGCTGGCCTAAGCTTGGGTATCGTTAACCTGCACTTTCAAAGCAAGGAAAAACTGCTCATTGAGACAATGCGTTATATTTCCACAGAATATACCGACGGACTCACTAAAATATTTAATGATCAAAGTTTAAGCGCTGAGCAAAAAATTCTCGCTCATATTAATTTTGACTTTAGCCGTAAAATTACAGATCGCAATAAGTTGGCCGTTTGGTTTGCATTTTGGGGCGAGACCAAGGCTAGGCCTACGTACTTATCTATTTGCGCTACCTACATTAGTGAGATTGCAACTAACTTGACCCAGTTGTTTGCGCATCTCAAACTAGAAGGCGACTATGGACAGGTTGACCCTGAATTGGTGTGTACTTGTTACACCGCTCTTTCTGATGGCCTATGGCTAGATCTGTTGGTCACTCCTAAAGGATTAAAGCCCGCTCAGGCTCAGGATGTTGCCATGCATTATCTTGCTACCCAGTTCCCAAATCATTTTAAAATCCAAATAGGTCGTTAAGCAAAGGAGATACAACATGGAGATTCAACACAAGCAAAGCACCATTGTCTGGCAGGAGAAGGTCCGTCAGTTTGTGGATGCGGAGTTAATTCCATGGGAAATAGAAGCTGAGATGAATCAAGGCGTAATCCCTGAATCGGTCAGTAAAAACATGCAGGACAAGGCTATTGCTTTAGGACTCTCAAAGATGGACGCACCCGTGCAGTATGGCGGCCTAAATATGAGTATGGTTGATCAGGTTGCCGCCTGGGAACAGCTCGGCCGAGTAACCAATGCCTTGTGCTGGTGTTTCCCAGAAGCCCAACACTGGATGTTTGAGGCCTGTGCCGACAGCGACTATCAGATAGCAACTTATCTTCAAGGCCTAATGAATGGGACTCTGCGTGAGTGCTACG
Organism: uncultured Cellvibrionales bacterium; assembly: GCA_937911225.1. Classification (GTDB taxonomy): domain Bacteria; phylum Pseudomonadota; class Gammaproteobacteria; order Pseudomonadales; family Porticoccaceae; genus HTCC2207. The sequence continues at coordinate 4,879 of CALDQM010000136.1, read as the reverse complement.
CGATTACTGAGGCTGAATCTGGCTCTTATGAAGTCACTAATGCTACTGCCAAAAGTTGTGAAGGCGGCTATTCGCTCAATGGTGAAAAGTGGTTTGTAACCACTGCTAATATGGCCGATTTCTTTTTTGTCCAAGCAAAAACTGATAACGGCGAAGAAGCTCTATTTTTCGTTGATATCGACGCTCCGGGCGTCACCATGATTGAAAATCCAGTGTTTTCTCATACCTTTCCATCACATCATCCTACCTATGAATTTGATAATGTCTTTGTTGCAGAGAAAGACCGTATCGGTGGCGTGGGTTCAGGTATGGATTATAGTCGCAGCTGGTTTCGCCATGAGCGACTCACTATTTCGGCACGAATGCTTGGTGCGGCGACTCGTATGATTGAGGAAGCAACAGCCTGGGCAGCACAACGTGATATTCAGGGTGAGAAGCTAATTGAAAAACAAGCTATTCAGTTTAGTCTTGCTGATAGTGCCACCGAACTCTGGGCCGCAACATTGATGGTTTATGAAGCCGCTGAAGCCCATGATCGAGGCGATGATTTAAAGTCACTTCACGCCCGTTGTTCAATGGTTAAACTTTATTCGACAGAAATGGCCAATCGAGTGGCTGACCGATGTCTCCAAATTTGGGGTGGCCGCGGTTATCGCAGAGATAATGCCGTAGAACGGTTTTATAGAGAGGTGCGTGTTGATCGAATCTGGGAGGGCAGTAGCGAAATGCAGCGAATGGTGATTGCTCGTGCTCTACAAAAACGAGGCTTAAAAGGAATGTAATGTGCTTATGAAACAACGATCTCATCGTTTGTCTCGACACCTAGCCGAATGGACTTGGCTGGTACTAATCGCTATTGCCATTCCATCTCTCAGCATCGCCTCTGACCAAGACCTTATAAACGCTGCAAAAGGCACACCTAAAAAACTCAACATCTATAATTGGGCCGACTATATTAACCCCGATGCCATTACTGGCTTCGAAGAAGAATACGATATTGATGTTACTTATGATATTTATGATTCCAGTGAAATTGTCGATACCAAACTGATGACTGGCCGCAGTGGTTATGATGTGGTTGTGCATGCGGCGTCATTTACCGCGCGACTGGCGAACGTAGGTATTTTTCACCCTGTCGATTTCAAAAAGCTCCCCAATTGGCATCACTTAGATCCGAGTTTAGTCAGGAAGGCCAATGAAAAATATTCTAATGGTCTGCAAGGCGTTCCTTTTTTCTGGGGGACCACTGGTATCACCTACAACGTCGACCTCATCAAAGAGCGTATGCCTAATGCGCCTCTGGACAGCTCCGCACTCATTTTTGAGCCCGATATTATTTCCAAGTTTACCGACTGTGGTATCTCCTTTTTAGATGATCCGACATCCGTCATACCCATGGCTATGATGTACCTCGGTTACCCTGCTAATTCTGTAGATCTACAGCAACTAAAGGAGGTAGAAGCGCTCGTAAAAGCCGTACGCCCCTATATTACCTATTTTAGTTCTACAAAAATGCTATTGGATTTACCCAGTGAAGAAGTATGCATTGCCATGAGTTGGTCGGGAGATTATTCAGTGGCCTCTAATCGAGCCAAAGAGGCCGGTATAGACATTAATCTGGATTATATTATTCCTAAAGAAGGTGGCGGAATGTGGTTTGATAATATGTATATTCCTGAGGATGCGCCGCATCGCGCTAATGCCTATCTATTTCTAAACTACATGTTGCGCCCGGAGGTTATTGCTGCCTCAACGGACTATATAGGGTATGCCAATGCCAACAAGTCAGCAACACTATTGGTGGATCCTAGTTTGACAGCAAATATTGCCATATATCCTGACGCTGAAACCTTAAAAAGACTACAAACCACCGAAGTGTTAGCCCCTAAAGAAGAGCGCAAACGATCGCGCACATGGACTAAAATTAAAACTGGACTTTAATAATCATGAACAGAGAAGAGTCGATGAGGGCAGAACGACAAACAAAGCCTTATGTTGCAGCGACCCCTTGGCTAGATCCAAAAGCCAAACCTTTTATACAGATAAAAGGTCTGAGCAAACAATTTGATGACTTTACGGCCGTAGATAATGTGAATTTAGATATCTATAAAGGCGAGTTATTTACCATTCTCGGTGGCTCTGGTTGTGGTAAATCAACATTACTGCGTATGCTTGCAGGCTTTGAGGTACCCAGTGCCGGGCAAATAATTATTGATGGCGTGGACATGGCTAATATTCCAGCCTATGACAGACCTATCAATATGATGTTTCAGTCCTACGCGGTATTCCCGCACATGACAGTAGAGCAAAACATAGGCTACGGGCTCAAAAAAGACAAACTCAGTAAAGTTGAGATAGCCACTCGTGTAAAAGATATGCTGGAACTGGTGCAGTTGAGTGAATTAGCTAAACGTAAACCCCATCACCTCTCGGGTGGTCAACGCCAACGTGTGGCTCTGGCTCGCGCCCTAATTAAACAGCCTAAAGTGTTACTGCTGGATGAACCCTTGGCGGCGCTGGATAAAAAACTCCGCGAGCAAACACAGTTTGAGCTAGTAAACTTGCAGTACGAGTTGGGTATTACCTTTGTGGTGGTCACCCATGATCAAGAAGAAGCAATGACATTATCTGACCGCGTAGCAGTAATGGACGCCGGGAAATTTGTACAAATTGGTACCCCAACGCACGTGTATGAATCACCCAACAATCGTTTTGTGGCTGACTTTTTTGGTACCATTAACTTTTTTAACGCTACTGTTGTCAGTGGAGACCCAGCGGCCAAAACGCTGCACGCCAAACTTGAAAAAACCGGCACCCAACTCAAGGCTAATAGTGACGTGGCGTTTGCCGCAGGTACAGAAATTACCATTGCGGTGCGCCCTGAAAAAATTATCGTTAGCCAACAGCGTCCTGAAGGTGATCACCTAACCATTACCAAGGGGACAGTGGAAGATCTCGCCTACTACGGAAACCGCAGTCTGTATAGAGTACGTAGTCAATCTGGTCGTATTATTCAGGTCAGCGCACAAAATTATCAACGCTCTGAGGCGCTGGCTCTAGAGTGGGATGACGAGGTCTATCTGTCTTGGGACTCTAGCTGTAATGTGGTGCTCTCTGAATGAGTGATTCCAAGCGCACTGTAATTAAGCCTTATCGCCAGCCATTGAGTGATAAGCTGTGGCGTAATTTTGTTATTGGCGTGCCTTATTTTTGGCTACTTTTGTTTTTCCTTGCGCCCTTTGCCATTGTTCTAAAAATCAGTTTTGCCACACCTATTGTTGCCCTTCCTCCATTTACACCACTGCTAGATTTTAGTGCTAACGCCAGCCATTGGTTGCTCGCTACCTGGGATAACTATCGGTTCCTGACCGAAGATAACCTTTATTGGATTAGCTACTTTAAGTCCATCAAAATTGCCGCTATTTCTACCTTCATTTGTCTATTGATTGGCTACCCCATGGCCTATGGTATTGCCCGAGCCACGCCCACTACTCGCAATATTTTATTAATGCTAGTGATACTTCCTTTCTGGACCTCGTTTCTATTAAGAGTTTATGCATGGATGGGTCTCTTGGGTAAACATGGAATTGTTAACTCACTACTTATGAAAATTGGACTCATCGACTCGCCACTGCAAATGCTGTACACCGACATGGCTGTGTATGTGGGCATTGTTTATACCTACATTCCGTTCATGATTTTACCGCTGTATGCGAACCTAGAAAAATTAGATTCTAGCCTCCACGATGCCGCTGCTGATCTGGGTGCTAAACCTTGGCAAACCTTTATCGATGTAACACTGCCCTTATCTATGCCTGGTATTATTGCTGGCTCACTTTTAGTGTTTATTCCCGCGATTGGCGAATACGTCATACCGGCGCTGCTCGGCGGCATAGACTCCTTGATGATTGGTCGCACCTTGTATGATGAATTCTTTGTTAATCGTGACTGGCCGTTGGCCTCTGCGGTTGCCACTCTATTACTGATTATTATAGTGATACCCATTATGCTGTTTCAGCGTAGCCAGCAGGAGCAAGAGTAACCATGCAAAAGTCTTCACGCTTTGTATTCTCGGCCCTGTGTTTTGGCTTTGCGTTTTTGTACATACCGATACTGGTATTGATTGCATTTTCCTTTAACCAATCAGCCATTGCCTCAGTGTGGGGTGGGTTTTCGCTGCGCTGGTACACAGCACTATTTAATAATGAACAAATTATTGATGCCGCACTGCTTAGCTTAAAAATTGCTGCTACCAGCGCCACCTTTGCCACCATTTTAGGCACCATGGCTGGGCTTGCGCTAACGCAAATGGGTCGCTACCCAGGCCGGCTAATTTTTACCGGCATTATTGCTGCACCGCTGGTTATGCCCGAGGTCATTACTGGGTTGTCACTATTATTAATGTTTGTCAGCCTACAAGAATTGATTGGCTGGCCGGTATCGCGGGGCGCTAGTACCATAACTATTGCCCACATTACCTTTTCAATGGCCTATGTGGCGGTAATTGTGCAATCTCGTCTATCCAGCATGGATCAATCACTCCAAGAAGCCGCCATGGACCTTGGCGGCAGACCCGCGCAAGTCGCTTTCGATATTACCTTGCCTTTAATTGCTCCCTCTATGCTGTCTGGGTGGTTATTGGCCTTTACGCTGTCACTGGATGATTTAGTTATCGCAAGCTTTACCTCAGGCGCAGGTGCTAGCACCCTGCCTATGGTGATTTTCTCTAAGATTAAGCTAGGTGTGACCCCCGACATTAACGCATTGGCGACCCTCATTATCGGTACCGTGAGTATTGGTATTATCATTGCCAGCTGGATTATGTACAGACAGAACAAAAACACCAACAGCATATAAACATTAACTGTGGTCCTTTGGT
>CALDQM010000135.1:0-30146 GCA_937911225.1 uncultured Cellvibrionales bacterium | reverse complement strand
CTGGTTCTCCTGGTTCTCCTGGTTCTCCTGGTAGCATGGAGTCTGTTGATCAATTAGATCAATCATTAGATGATTCATTGGGTGAATTTGATGCTGATGTCTCCGGACAATCAGGTGATAATCGTAGGTCGGAAATTGACATATTAAGACCCAGTGGCAACTCTCAAATTGAGTCAGATGCAGATCAACCAAGTTATGATGACACTGGTAGCATCGCAGAAGGTGATGAGGCCCTAGAGACTAGAGCAGCTGAGGGGCCAGGTGAGAGTGGAACGCCAACTGAGGGATCGCCCAGTAACAGCTCAAGAATACCTAGTAGCGCTGAGCAACCTGAAAACGTTACCGAAGTGCCTGAAGACATCGGAGATGGTCAGGGTGATAATATCGTATTGCGACAAATTCGTGATGCAGCAATGCAAGAGTCTGACCCTAATCTTAGAGAAAAACTTTGGGATGAATATCGACGAATAAAAAGCGGTAAGCGCTAGGCTTATCAAGTGACTGTACTTAAGGATTGTTAACCATGCATGGGTATACCCAAAACAGGCTTTTCTGGCGTTTTTGTATTGTAGGCGTGGTACTGATGATCCTGTCAAATACTGGGTTTTCTGCCGTTGATAAAGTGACATCATCGACACCGCTTTTACTAAAAACGCCAACTAATCCAATTCCCCAGGAACTCCTATTGGATGTAGGCATTCCAACTCTTAATGATGGTCTATATCTTACTGATGAAAATGATACTGTTTTTCCTGAAGTGCGCTTCGCTGAGGCCATATATTTCGCTAACCAACTAGCAAAAGTAATGGAGAAAAGTGGTGCTTGGGGCGCAATCCGCGTAACACCCAACGATCAAGTCATCACCGATGTTTATATTACTGGGACGATTTTACACTCGGATGGAGAAACCTTAGCCTTGAGTGTTGTCGTCAAAGATACGAAGGGCCAAAAGTGGTTTTCTAAAACCTACAAAAAAGTTGTTGGTAAATTAGCCTATGACAGAAAGTCGAGAAATAATTTGGGCGACCCCTTTCAAAATCTTTTTATTAGCATTGCCAATGACGTACTTATTTATCGTGAAAAACTCACATCCAAGGAGCTTATGGAGCTGCGGAGTCTCTCGGAACTTCGCTTTGCCAAACAGTTTTCTTCTGACGCCTTTGCGGAGTATCTAAGCGAAAATAAAAAAGGCGTTTTGAATCTGGAGCGCTTGCCTGCTGAAGATGATGAGTTATTAAAAAGGGTACAAAAAATACGCCAGCGCGACTACCTTTACATCGACACCATGCAAGATTATTACGATGGGTTCTCACAACAAATGCACTTTGCCTATCAAGAATTCCGACAATCATCTTATGATTCAGTTGTTAAATCTCGTCAATTAAATCGCCAAGGTAATCAACGTATTATTGCCGGTCTTGGGTCTATTTTGGCGGGTATTTATGGGCGTACACAAGCTGATACACGTCTAGCCTCCAACGCAAGTTCAGCGACCGCAGCAGTTGGTGGATTTATTTTGAAGTCGGGCTTAGAGCAGAAACAAAAGTCCGCCGAATATGACGAATCGATTGCTGAAATGGGCTCGTCATTAGAAGCAGAGATAGCCCCTCAAGTAATAGCGTTAGAGGATCGCACCGTCACTCTGACCGGCACTGTTCAAGCTCAATATGGACAATGGCAGGCGTTAATGGCCAAAATCTATCAGCAAGAGCGCGGGTCGCTGGAATACACGCAGTCGGTTGAGTAATCAATAAATTGAAATCAAATAATCATAACGGCAGGCAAAAACTAACCCTTATTTTGCTACTTTTTTTAGCCATTATAGTCATTGCGTTGTTACCAAAAATAGTGTCAGAACCCTGGATCATTGAAACCAATCAAGCGACTACAGCTGAGACTTCAAATACCTCAGTGTCAGCGTCAACAGCGGCGGAAAAAACCAAATATCGACAAGACGCACAACTACTTTTGGCTGACATTATTAGACTGAGAGATGGGCTGCTTAGCCAAGCAGTAGAGCTCTGGGCAAGACTAGCATTTGAACAAGCGCTACTAGTAATTGAACAAGGGGACCAGCAGTATGGCAATGGGGAGTACCAACAATCAATCGTCAGTTATCAGCGTGCGCTTGATGAGTTTAATAGCTTAGACTCCCAGGCACTGATCACTTTAAACGAGGCAAAAGAAGCTAGCTTTTCTGCTATTGAGCGCGCCTCCAGCAGCACAGATTCCACTACTGCTGCTGACAATGCGCGTCTCGCTATGGCGATGGCCCCAGAAGACAAAATAGCTCAGACATTAGCTCAGCGTGCGTCTCGGTTGCCTGCGTTAATAGTGTTGCTACAAGATGCTGCAGTATTAATTCAGCAAGAAAAGTTAGATGAGGCTGAAAGTCTGTATGAACAGGCGCTGGACATAGATTCTGTGCATATAAGAACACAGGACGCACTGCGCTCAGTCCAACAGCAGATCATCAATAATAAATTTTCCAGCCTGATGAGCGAGGGCTTTGATGCACTAGATAACGAGAATTTTTCTGAGGCGCGGCTGAAATTTATTCAAGCTCAGACCCTATTTCCAAACGAAGTAAGCGTGGATAGAGCATTGAATCAGGTTGATGGACAAGAGTCTCAGAAATGGGTCTCTACCAATATGCGCCTAGCCAAACAATTTGAATCTGAAGAGAACTGGCAGCAAGCTCTGGGTGTATATGATCAGCTTCTATCCACTGACGTCAGCCTAATAAATGCAAAAGTGCGCAGGATTTCTGTCTCTGTGCGCGCAATACTGAATAACCGCATTGAAGACATTTTCAAGGCGCCGCTTGCTTTGTCTGGCTCTGATGTATTCCAATCAGCACAACGGGTACTTGCGGATGCGCAAAACATATCCGATGCAGGACCCGTTTTGACTAGGCAGATAAAACAGCTGGAGAAAGTTTTAATCGCTTCTCAGATACCGATTAAGGTTGTCATCCAGTCAGATGGTCTAACCGACGTAGTTATCTATCGCGTTGGTAACCTTAATCGCTTTTTAGAAACAACTGTATTGCTCAAACCCGGCAACTATGTCGCTGCGGGCAAACGCCAGAGTTACCGCGACGTGAGGGCACAATTTATTGTTGACAGCCAATCAGAGACAGGCGTTATTGTGGTGATATGCACTGATAAAATTTAGTCAAGTACTTGATAAGAAGAGAAACAACTAAGACACCGACCTAAAAAAGGATCTTTTTGCGTATACTTTAAGATAACAGATACATAACCCCATAATGCATTTTTACCTTAACCCAATAGTAAAAAATTATGTCGCCTGAGAATAATACAAATAAGCCTATCTCTGCGGTTGAATTCACGCCAATAGCAGCGCCCGAAATAAATCGATCAGTATCTGTATCACGCGGTTTTTTAGCGCTTCTCGCATTTGTATGTGTAGCCGCGGTAATTATGGTTTTACTGTATTTATCTAAACCCGTTATTTTTAAAGTTGATCCAGCAGATGCTAATATAAAGGTGAGTGGTTTGTCCTTTAATATTGGAGAGAACTATTTGTTTCTCAAGGGCAACTATCAATTAGAGGCCACAAAACCTGGTTATAGCCCACTCATACAAGAATTTTCAGTGGGTGATGCCGATAACCAAGAGATCCCTCTTAAATTGCTGCCACTGCCCGGCAACATAGAAATCACCTCATCGCTCAGTGACATACGCGTCAGCATTGACGGTCAACCAGAAATATTAGCGCCAACGCTGGTAATGGGTGTTAGCCAAGGCGTCCATCAACTGACCATTAGTAAATATAGATACTTTTCACTTGATCAAGAGTTCATCGTAGAGGGCCTTGGTAAAACGCAACAACTTGATATCAGTCTCAAGCCGGCATGGGGTGAGATGCGCTTCACTTCAACGCCCACTGGGGCTGACCTGTATATCGGCGATAATCTTCGGGGTCAAACACCACTAACCACTGAAGTGTTAGAGACCGGTTCCAAATTCAAGTTCAAAGCTCCGGGGTATAAGACTTTTAGCGGCTCGGTAAGTGTAAAAGCTGGCACAGTATCGGAATATAAAGCTGTTGAGTTAATCATATCTGATGGCACCCTAACCATCGTCAGTACCCCAAGCGAAGCTAATATTACTTTGGATGGTAAGTTTTTAGGGGTCACTCCCATGACTGCTGATGTTTCACCCTTTGCAGAGCACACTGTTGAGTTATATCGCGAAGGTTACTTAAAAAATACTCAAAAAGTCAGCATTGAGCCTGAGCAAACGATTGAGGTTCGTGCCCAGCTAAGAGCCAATATAGGCTCCATCGAAATTACCGTAAATCCAGAAGATGCTACATTAACGGTCGATAATCGTTCGGTCGGCGCGGGAAGTCAAATGCTAACGTTGCCAGCTAAGCCACACTTGCTGAAAATATCTAAACCAGGTTATCAGTCTCAAGATATTAAAATTACTCCCAGGCCAGATCAGGAACAGTCACTAAATATAGAGTTACTGACACTGCAAGAGGCCTATTGGGCATCGCGACCCAATTTCATTCAAAGCCCTGTTGAATCTGCGTTAAAACTATTCCGGCCCAACAAAGCTACTTTTTCTCTTGGGGCACCGCGCAGGCAGCCCGGACGAAGAGCTAATGAAGTAGAGCGGCAGGTTACACTCCAAAGACCGTTCTACTTGGCTACTAAAGAGATCAGTAATAAACAATTTAAACGTTGGAAAAATCAACATAGCTCAACGGCAATTAAAGGGATTAGTCTAGATATGGCTACTCAACCAGCCGTCAAGGTAAGCTGGGACGATGCTGTCTTATTTTGCAACTGGCTAAGTGGCAAGAGCGGTCTATCTCCTTTTTACCAGATCGAAAATGGTTACGTGACAGGAATTGATTGGCAATCTAATGGCTACCGTCTTCCAACTGAAGCAGAATGGGCATGGGCGGCTAAAGTCGATTATCAAGGGCTAGTCGCTCAGTTTCCTTGGAAAAATAATCTCTATCCGCCGTTGGAGACCATAGATAACTATGCGGATTCATCAGCCAAGTATCTACTACCCTTTACCATTGCTCAGTACACCGATGGTCATGTGGTCTCAGCTGCGGTGGGTAGCTTCGCGCCAAATAGCAAAGGACTCTATAACATGGGCGGCAATGTTTCTGAATGGACTAATGATTACTACGACATTCAAATTCACCGAGGAGCCCCCATCGTTGATCCTACAGGGCCACAATCAGGTAATCGCCATGTTATTCGTGGTGCAAGTTGGGCTTTGGGCTCACGCTCTGAACTCCGTTTAAGCTTTCGCGACGCTGGCTATGAAGGTAGACTCGATGTAGGCTTCAGAATAGCCCGCTATGTCGACAATCCTGGAGCAGTACCGTGAGATTATTTTTTATTTTGTTACTTTTCCCTGCTGTGGTCATCGCCCAAGCGGTGCCTGACAAGATGGATGTCACCATGACTTCTACTGCGCAACCTTTGGGCCAAGAGTCATCTGCCGAAGATACATCCTTGCCTAATAAAAACCAACAGCAGGAAAAATTATCACCAAAGCCAGATGACGATTTTACCCCCAGCGAGGAAATTTCTGAGGATTTCCCAGTATCCATTCCGTATGACATTTAAGTAATTTTAGGGAGCAGCTAATGAGTAATTCAAACAACCGCACTACTAACGAAATGTTCTTCCAGTTAGTCGCCCTGCTGCTATCTATCATTATTGTTCACACTATTTTTGTGACGGTAGTACGACCCAATGCCGAAAACACTATTAAGCGGCATGCCGAAATGGCCGCAGCGGGCGAACAATATGAAGTGCCGCGCTCATTCTTTATCGTCGTTAAAGATTTGGAGCAGGAGTCCTGTTTCATACTAATGTTTTGGGCCCTGTCGATTATGGGCTACAAAACGCGAACCGCAATGCGAGAAACATCCATGCTCGACCTGCCATTGATCAATATTACTGAGGGGTCTAAAGTTTTCCCTGAGGACGCAGGTCAAATATCAAGGCCACTGCAGTCTTTGCCAGACATACAACGTGGACTGCTGTTGCCGCGCGCCCTACAGACGGCCTTATCGCGTTTTGAGGTAACCAACAATGTTCAATTTGCAGCTGAGGCCATCGATGGTGTCTGTGATACTGAAAATGATCGCCTCGATTCGGAGTTGTCCATGGTGCGCTATATTACTTGGGCAATTCCTTCCATCGGCTTTATTGGCACCGTACGAGGCATTGGCGCCGCTCTGGGTCAAGCTCATGAGGCAATGCAGGGCAACATTGCAGGTGTCACCAGTAGCCTTGGTGTAGCTTTTAACTCTACTTTTGTAGCTCTTCTGATTAGTATGTTAGTGATGTTCTTCATGCATCAGTTGCAACTTACCCAAGAACGGCTGGTCCTTGATTCACATGCCTATTGTGAAAATAAGTTACTTCGCTTCTTAAAAGTTAAGTAATCATTACCGTGACCATAACAACGGCAATTTTAGACATTAATGATCAATCTCTAATGATCACCACTGATCTTGAGCAGTCCTTTAGTGAATGTGGCTTTGCGCAGTTATCAAACAAGGGAATCACCTGTGGCGCGGATGCCTATGCCATGCATTGGCAGGTACCTCAGTCGAGCTTTAATGATTACTGGAGACGTTTAAACCAACTACCCCTGCCCAACAAACAGCAGTGGGCTCGGCATAATGCAGATATAGCCTTTGCCCAACTCCAACAAATGCTACTAGCAGCAGGCTCACCTGAACGGCTTATTTTGAGTGTCCCCGCAAGTTTTAGCGACCCGCAGTTGGCACTTTTAGTCGGTTTGTTAAATGCGACTTCAACCACATTGCTAGGTGTTATAGATAGCGGATTATTGGCGGCTCTGGCGATCACAGAAGATAGCTGGATAGTAGAGTTACAACTCCATCAAACAGTGCTGAGTTTGGTGCGCTATGAACATAGCAATGGTCAAACTAACCTTTCAGTTGGCCAACAAGAAATTATTGCAGATTTAGGCATTTTGCAAATTCATAATACTATTGCTAAACACATTAGTGACCGGCTTATAAAAGAATACCGCTACGACCCACTGCACAGTTCTTCTGGCGAGCAGGATATTTATAATAAAATGGCAGGCTGGTTGTCAGGTCTAGTGACTCATGGCGAAATTATTATCATGGTAAGAAGTCCTAGTGGTGATCTCTCGCTGACGCTATATAAAGATGAAATTATAGCCTTACTCAAACGTCGTCTTGGCCATTTAGAAAGAGTTCTTAGCACCTCGCCAGACACAAGCATAGTCTTCGCTGAGAGCGCTCATTTAATACCTCTAATAGCCCCTGCTTATGCTGGCAATGACACCATAAAAAGTGTTGATGCGGCTATAAATTGCTTAAAAATAGCACCCACTATTTTCGCCGAAACCGATGAACCTGTTAGAGTTTCATCCTTAAAGTTAGCGTCGACATTGGTACCCAGAAAAGCCCAAGAGTTTGAGTCAAAGGCCTCTATAGCTACGCATATTTTATATGATGGCCAAGCATGGAGTTTGATAGAGCCGTTGAGTATAAGTATCAGTGAGGGTCGATTAGAACTAGAAAATGGCATTAATAAAACTGCCACTGTGTGTATCCAAATTATCGATAACTCTCTACAAATACTGCATCAACTCCATAAGTTGAAGGTAGTGTTACCATCAAAATGTAACGTCAATAAAACACTTTTGATAGGTGAATACAGGCTAGTCCTTATAGAGGTCATTCATGGCTAAAAAGAGACGAAATATAGCATTTAGCTTGTCATTCTTAGACATCATGGCCTGTGGTTTTGGAGCAGTAACACTGCTGTTTTTGATTCTGCGCCACAATGCTAATGACATACCGGTTGCTGATGAGCGTCTCTCATCAGAAATTAGCCTACTTCAAAAAGATATTCAACAAGCCGAACAAGATCAGGTTAAGGCTCTAAATAGTCTCGACAAAATAGAACTTAAGCTTGTTGAAACCCAAGGACTATCCAAACGTGTTATTACCGAACTTGCGGAGAAAGAAAAAAGCATCCAAGAAGACCCCAACAGCCTCGACAAACTCCGTCGGCAGGTCAAACAATTAGAGGAAGAGACCGCTCAAATTGAGGATGTGGAATTTGGTGACAAAGTCCGAGAGTTTGTAGGTGACGGCAATAGACAATATTTGACCGGTCTAACCCTTGGCGGAGAACGAGTATTAATTTTATTAGATGGCTCCGCCAGTATGCTTGCAGACACTGTTGTTAACGCCCTTAGACGCCGAAATATGGACGATATTCAAAAGCAAAAATCCGCTAAGTGGCAATGGTCGCTCCGTACTCTGGAATGGCTGCTTGCACAGTTACCTCCAAGCAGTAGATTTCAGGTATATGTGTTCAATGAAGAGGCACAAGTAATGCTAGCGGGTACAGAAGGAGAGTGGCTAGATGCTTCTGACTCGCTTGCCCTGGAGAGAGTCATGGAGAGTACAAAAGCCTTTGTACCCTCAGCAGGAACGAGTCTTTCTAAGGCAATGGATACCTTCTCTGAATTTGAGTCAAAGCCTGATAATCTTTTTATTCTAACCGATGGCTTGCCTACCCTTGGAGACGCTCCGCCTAAAAAATATATGGTCACTGGCAGTCAAAGACGTAAACACTTTGAGAACGCAATCTCCAAACTTCCCAGAGGTATTCCAGTCAATACTATCCTATTTCCTATGGAGGGCGACCCTGAAGCAGCCGCTCTATTCTGGCAGCTTGCACTAGATACCAAGGGTGCGTTTATCGCACCCTCCAGAGACTGGCCATGATTACTACTCTACTTAACATGGTCCGCCAATGAAAAAACAGCGGCGACAACAGCAAGAAGCGAGTATCTCATTTTTAGATGTTATCAGCTGTGGGTTTGGCGCTATTGTACTGCTCCTTATTATTGCTAAAGTGGGTGATCCTTCGGTTCTAGAAGATGCTGACCGCCAACTCCAGGGTTCTGTAAAAGATTATCAAGAACGTCTTTTTGAGATACGCGGTGAAACAGTGATTCTGGACAAACGCTTAAAATCACGTAAACAACAGCTTTCAGATTTGAGTGAGCGCATTGCAAGGCTTCAAGAAAAGCTAGCCAGTGTTTCAAAGCAATCCAGTCAGTTATCGCAATCCCAGTCCACCGAAAAACAAAATTTGCAGTTGGTATTGCAGATTTTAACTGAAGAAATGCAACGTCTTTTAGGCCCTCAATTTGAGAAAAATAATCAGTTGGTAGGCGGTATTCCTGCAGACAGCGATTATATAATATTCGTGATTGATACTTCCGGTAGCATGCAATCTGCTGCTTGGCCAAAAGTTCAGACAGAAATGCTTAATATTTTAGATGTTTATCCCCAGGTAAAAGGTATTCAAGTACTCAATGATATGGGCCAATTTATGTTTGCAGAATTCCAGAACAGCTGGATTCCTGACAGTTCTGATATGCGTGAGAAGATAACTAACAAACTTGCCAACTGGGCACCTTTTAGTAACTCAAGCCCCGTGGAAGGTATTGAAAATGCTATAAAAGTATTTTACAAAGCAGGCCGAAAGATTAGTATCTATACACTTGGGGACGATTTCCAAGGCAACTCCATTCAGAGAGTGATCAAAGTGATTGATCGTCTCAACAAAGCCAATCAAAATGAGGCGAGGCTAGTACGTATTCATGCGATTGGTTTTCCTGTGCATCTTAGGCCTGGAGTTAGTCCAAGTCGATCGGCACTAAGATTTGCGGCCCTAATGCGCGAATTAAGCTACAACAATGGCGGTACTTTTATTGGTTTAAATAGTTTGGAGTAAAAACTTGTCTAGACTAAAGGTGACAATGATGAAAATTATAAAAATATTTAATATTTGCTTCTTATTTGTAGGATTATTTTTTCTTACAGGTTGTAGCTCTACTGCGACAGTGCAAATCGACACAAAGTTCCCATCAGTTTTGGCCAAACCAGAAGTACTAAGTGTGGCTGTTATTTTCGATGAAGAGTTCATGAATTATGTTGGGACACCCAATGAGAAGACATCAATTAGTCTAGGAAACGCACAGGTTGAGCTTTTAAAAAATGCGTTCTCTGGTCTTTTCACAACGACACAGTTTGCGTCTTCAACCGATAATATCGATCCAAATACTGTCATGATTATCACCCCCTCAGTGCAACAAATGCAGATATCAACACCATCTGAAAACTACCTTAATGTCTTCGAAGTTTGGATAAAATATAATTTAAAAATAGAGACGGCCGATGGTCAATTAATAGCCAATTGGTTTATGCCCGCGTATGGAAAAACACCTGATGCCTTTATGACATCAAAAGAAAGAGCTATCGAGCAAGCAACGATTACCGCTCTACGAGATGCTGGCGCTAAACTATTACTAGATTTTCGTCGTATTCCAGACTTAAACCAATGGATAACTGCACAACAGAAAAGGTCTGATTTGTAATGAAAGCCCATACACTATTATGCCAATTGTTTTGTTTAGCTCCTCTTTTAGTCGGCTGTGCTGCTACTACGACAATTGATGAATATAGACCGACAGATCAACCTATCTTAATTAATAAGAGTGAAAAAGTGGTAGTTTTAGGTCGCAGAGATGCAGGCCACTATGAAACAGATCGTGAATTTATCAGTTGCGTCACCAACAAGATCAGCTCAGCAAGTATAAACGTTGTACTTGAGCAAACATTTATAGACTCCATATATCCTTGGTTCGAGCCTCGAACTGCCCCCAAGGGACTTCCGCGACTAAAGCGATTGATGCAAAACCCTGCGGTAAGAGATAAGGTTGATGAATTAAGTATTCGTTACCTCGTGTGGCTAGATGGCTCCACTGAAACACTCAGCAAAGGTGGGTCTATGAGTTGCGCTATTGGCCCAGGTGGTGGTGGATGTTTTGGCTTTGCGCAATGGGATAAATTGTCTACCTATGAGGCAACTGTTTGGGATCTAACCGATCTCATCGAAAAAGGCCGGTTACGCGTGGACTCAGAAGGCACATCCTATTTGATTGGTGCTGTAGCCCCAATACCACTTTTAACGCCGGTTAAAAGTGATGCTTGCTCAAGTTTAGGTAATCAATTAAAAACATTTTTTGTAGTCAAACCATGATTTTAGCTGCCGGCTTACCACTCTCTCGGCAAACACTGGCGTGTTCATTAATATTTGTCAGTAGCTTAGTTTTCTCGTCTAGCTGTTTTTCAAAGGTCACTGGTGCCGATATTTATGAGCAAACTCTAGAAACTACATCAAAATATGAGGATCCAATTCTAGAGCAGTACATTACTGACCTAGGTGAGCAAGTGGTTGCTGTTTCATCAATGAAAGACCAAAAATTCACATTTACTCTGCTTGATGCAGAGGGTCTCAATGCCTTTGCCACTCGAGATAACTATATTTATGTCAATCGAGGACTTTTAAATTACGTCAGTAATGAAGCACAGTTAGTGTCTGTGCTGGCGCATGAAGTCGCTCACATAACGCGCGGGCATGTGGTGGGCCAAGAAGAAAAAATGACGGGTGCTAGAATAATATCAACAATAGCGGCGATGATGTCGGGCAGTAATGAGGTCTATGGGGCAAGTATGGCCTATGCCAACTCTTTAATTCGCGGGCATGGTAGGCGCAATGAGTTAGAGGCAGATGAAACGGGTGCAGAGTATATGGCCAAGTTAGGTTATGAGCCAAAAGAGATGCTATCAATGTTGTCTATAATGAAGGATTATGAATCAGCCCAGAAAAGCCGCGCCTCTACAAAAAGTGGTGGAAAACCAACCTATCATGGCGTTTTCTCTTCTCATCCCAGAAACGATTCTCGACTACGAACGGTGGTTGTCAAAGCCAATAAACTGAAGGTCGATAGTATTCGGGACAATGGCGCCGAGACCTATCGCCAGTTAACCGACGGTCTTATTTGGGGCGTTAACTTTTTGGCTAAAACGCCACCACCTGAGCGCTACTCTGACTTGCGGTTAAGGATTCGTGTCGATTTTGCTAAAGACTGGCAGCTAGTCGCAGATCCTGCAAATAACGGTGTTAACGCCTCTCCCCAAGACCAAGCAGCAATGCTATCCATGAAGACTCTCCCAAGGACCATACAGAGCCCCGAGGAGTATCTATACAACTATTTAAAGGTCCCTATGCTCCAACAGGGCGCAGTCATTGCACCGTCAAGACTAAAAGGATTCTCCGGTATTCAAACAGACCCAAATACAAGCCAGCGTAGCAGGATAGCGGTGGTTTACTATAAATTGAACGCTTATATTTTCCAAGGAGACGTGGTTGATGATGCTCAATTTGACGAGTATGATCTTTTATTTTTAGAGGCTATTAATACATTTCGACCTATCTCTGGGGCAGAAATCGCCGGCCAAAAACCGAGAGTAGTGAACTATGTAAAAGCATCTGAAACAACGACCTATGAAAAATTGGGTAAATCATTGCGTCTAAACCCTGTTGATATCGATACTCTGCGAGTTATCAATGGTCACTATCCGTCTGGAGAGCCCCAAGAAGGCGATTGGATTAAAATATTTAAGCAATAAATCTATCCGTAAAATTCACCATACATAATGGGTAATTCATGGCTCGTAAACCATCACTGTTCCCTAAAGCTATCATTTATATCGCGATTACCATGGCGCTGATTGCGTCTGTCGTTGGTTACATCCTTAGGTATCAAGAGTCTAATGACAGTGACCCAGTTTATGCTCTAAATTTAAGCCCCAGCAGCCCGGCGCTGCAGCAAAAAGTCACAGACACTCTTACTCAAAAAATGAATGAGGGCACAAAGACTAATGATGATGATCTAGAATTTTCTGGTCACCAGCAGTCTATGGAAATTAAATTATCAGCCTTGATTAGAGCGTCTACCGAAAATATTGACCCCACGGACAAGCAACTTGATAAATTTTTTACCGACCATAGCCAACATTACACAAGTGATGCTCAGATAGAGTTCTTATACCGTAGGTTTAATACAGCAGACCATGGGGGCAATACAGCCCAAATAGCACGATCGATGCTTACGGAAATGAAGCTTAAAGATGCACCCTTAAAAAATAATGCCGGAGTGGGTGAAGATGGCTATAGTTTTGATTTTTACACGCAGATTGATGAACGTTTTGGAGAAGGATTTTCCGATAAATTAATCGACATTATTAAGCCAAATTTAGTCAACCTACCGTGCTGGGATGGACCTATCAGTGGGAAAAATGGGGTTTATCTTATTTGCGTTAAATCCTATCAAAGCGGAACTTTGCCTAACTTATCGGATATCAAAGAGCGCGTCATTAACGATTGGCGCCTATCTCTGGCAAATCAACCTTAAGCCATTAGTTCTTTGAAGAATTTCTTCAAACCAATAGCGCCTGCAGACTCCCATATCTTCAGAGCTGCTGTGCCTACAATCGCTAAGTCAGCAGAACCGCGTAGAACATCAAGGTCAGCCTTACTACTGACACCAAAGCCTACACCCATAGGAACGTCGGTATGCTCACGACAGCGCTGTATTAACGCAATCACATCATCACCCATATTTGTCTTTGACCCGGTCACACCGCGTCGTGCAACCACATAGACCATACCGCGGCTCGCCGCACCTAATTGTGCCAGTCGCTTATCACTGCTGGTTGGCGTCATTAAAATAATCGGCTCTACTCCAGCCTCTTCGGACAGACGATGTAAATTAGCGGACTCCTCTACGGGTAAATCAGGCAAGATATAGCCAACGCCACCCGCGTCTTTTAGGCGTTGTATAAAAACGTCTTCACCCATTTTAAAGGCCGTGTTGTAGTAACCCATCATTAAAATCTTGAATGGAAACCGCTCACTAGCCTGCTGCATAAATTCAAAGCACTGGTCAACCGTGGTTCCAGACTTGAGGGACTGCTCATTGGCTTTCACAAACAGCGGGCCATCTGCACTGGGTTCAGAAAACGGAAACTGTAGTTCTACCAGATCAACACCCGCATCAGCCATAATTTCTAGGGCTTGCATATTGGCTTCAAAACTCGGGTAGCCACACACAACATGCGCCATGACCAGAATATCTTTGTCCTTTTTACGCTGCTCGATATACGTTTGTAATCCCATTAGCTTTGCTCCCCTCGATACTGGTCAGCTTTACCACCAATAAACGACTTCCACTTAGCATCATCCAGTGCGTCAGCAATGGTAAATATATCTTTGTCACCACGACCAGATTGGTTAATCAGAATAACTTCATCCTTGCCCATCGTTGGTGCTTCCGCGATAGCCGTCACAAAGGCATGGGTACTCTCAAGAGCCGGAATTAGCCCTTCGGTACGCATGGTTAACTTTAGGGCCTCTTTCACTTCAACATCCGTGGCCGCTTCAAAGCGAACCTTTCCCTGCTCCCAGAGGTACGCAAAAATAGGGTTAACGCCAATGTAGTCTAATCCCGCCGCCACAGAATGAGTTTCATTCATGTTACCTTCTTTATTTTGCAGAAAGTACGTTTTGTAACCTTGAGCGACCCCTACCGAAGCGTCATCATACGCTAGACGAGCTGAGTGCATATAAGACCCAACGCCCTGCCCGCCTGCCTCACAACCAATTAGCTCTACATTTTCATCATCAAAAAAGCCTTGGAATATACCCATTGCATTAGAACCGCCACCTACGCAGGCATACACTCGGTCTGGTAATTTCCCAGCTTGCTTTAAAATTTGCTCGCGGGCCTCCATACCAATAATTGACTGAAACCAACTTACCATTTCCGGAAAAGGGTGCGGCCCGCAGGCGGTACCTAAAATATAGTGGGTATCAGCCATGTTGGTCACCCAGTCACGCATACAGGCGTTAACTGCATCTTTCAAAGTCTTTTGACCATCTTCTACAGCAATCACCTCTGCACCCAGATTTTCCATCCAAAATACATTTGGCCGCTGACGTGCAACATCAACTTCACCCATGTAAATTTTGCAATCATAGCCAAACTTGGCTGCCATAGTGGCCGTTGCGAAACCATGCTGACCCGCTCCAGTCTCTGCAATGACACGCCTCTTGCCCAGCCGTTGGCAAAGAAGACCCTGACCCATTACATTATTAATCTTGTGAGAGCCCGTATGATTGAGGTCATCGCGTTTAACATAAATTTGAGCACCTCCAAGCTGACGTGACAAATTTTCCAAGTGAGTAATCGGTGTCGGTCGGCCTGAATAATTTTGTAATAGCGCAACATAATCCTGCCAAAACTTGGGATCCGCTTTACACTCTCTAAAGCAACTAAGTAGCTCCTCAATAGTTGCATGCAAAATTTCCGGGAGGAAAACCCCACCGTACTCCCCATAGTAGCCCTCGCGACCATTGGAGAAATCGAAAATGTCCATTTAAAAGCCTCAGCAGATTTGGGCAGTGTCTCTCCACTATCCCTATTTTTTTGAAAGAAATATAAGTTTTTTATTTTATCTAAGTCGATATCAGCGCACAACGTCCGCGTTAGTTTTTAACCGACTAAGTTATTCATACGTAGCGTTACCATGACCGGTTTAGTCTCTTTAGTCAGCAATCTTTCCCAGCCTAGTGATAGCGGCTAATAGAGCCGACTATCCACACTTGATTAATAAAATTAACGGACTTTATTCAGGGAAAAATTAAAAAAAACACTATATGTAGTGCATTAACACTTGCAAGACACACAATGTAGGATAAACTCACGTAGTCGAAGTGAGTAAGAAGTTCGATTAAAAAACCGAAATTTATCTCCATTTGGGTAGCAGATTGGCCCGATGGAAAATTATAGTCACCGCTAAGTGGCCAAGAACTAAAGGGTTAAATATGAGCGCTCCAAAACTTAAAGCAATAAAACCATTGGCAAAAACCAAAGAAATCATCATGCAAGATGCGTCTCTGGATATCTGGGATAAGAAGTATCGTCTCAAGGACAAAGAGTCCAATCCTATTGATGCCGATATTGATGCCACTTACAAGCGAGTTGCGAAGGCACTTTCAGACGTGGAAGACGTTGCTAAGAGAGGCCATTGGGAGGAGAAGTTTGTTTGGGCTTTACAACACGGTGCAATACCAGCCGGACGAATAATTTCCAATGCTGGCGCTCAAGCCTACAAGCCTGCTACCTCGACAATTAACTGCACAGTATCCGGAATCGTGCCTGATTCTATGCTCGGCATTTTGGAGCGAAACCTTGAAGCGGGTCTGACATTAAAAGCCGGCTGTGGTATTGGCTATGAATTTTCTACCCTGCGGCCCAAAGGAGCGTATGTTTCTGGAGCAGGTGCATATACGTCAGGACCTCTGTCGTTCATGGATATTTATGACAAAATGTGTTTTACCGTTTCCTCTGCTGGTGGACGCCGTGGCGCTCAAATGGCTACCTTTGATGTAAGCCATCCAGATGTTTTCGATTTTGTTCGCGCCAAGCGGGAAGATGGACGTCTGCGCCAATTTAATTTGTCACTTCTTATTACCGAAGAGTTCATTGAAGCGGTCAGATCAGATGGTAATTGGGATCTTACGTTCCCCATTAGCGCAAAAGAAATTGATGGCGGTCTAGATCTGAAAGGCGATAACGTTGTTTGGAAGCATTTCCCAACGACTGAGGGCTACACGACTAACAAACAGGGTTTAGTCGCTTGCAGAATATACGAGACTATCAAGGCACAAAAGCTTTGGAACGCGATCATGTCATCAACTTACGACTTCGCTGAGCCTGGCTTTATCCTGATTGATGAAGTCAATAAAAACAACAACAACTGGTTCTGCGAAGATATTCGTGCAACTAACCCCTGTGGAGAGCAGCCATTGCCGCCCTATGGAAGCTGTTTGTTGGGTTCCGTAAATTTAACTAAGTTTGTGCGCCATCCGTTTACAGAAGAAGCCTTTTTTGACTGGGACCAGTACGCAGAAGTTATTGGGATCTTCACTCGAATGTTGGACAACGTGGTAGAAATTAACGGTCTTCCTCTTGAAAACCAACGCAAAGAAATCGAGTACAAGCGTCGTCATGGCATGGGCTTCTTGGGTCTAGGTTCAGCGATTACTATGCTGCGCATGAAGTATGGTGATCAAGATTCAATAGAGTTTACTGATCGTATCGCTAAAGATATGGCCGTGGCAGGTCTCTCTGCTGGCTTAGATTTAGCTCGCGAGAAGGGTCCAGCACCTATTATGGAAGATGAGTTTGATGTTACTGCCACGCTATTATTTAAGCAGCCAGATCTCGCTAAAGATGGTATTAAGGTCGGTAGCAAAATCAAAGGTAAGGTGCTGCTAGGAAAGTACAGTCGTTACATGCAGCAAGTTGCAGAGGTTGCGCCAGAGCTAGTCGAGTCAATTATAGAAGAGGGTTGTCGTTTTAGTCACCACTCCTCAATTGCGCCAACAGGGACTATATCTCTATCATTGGCAAACAATGTGAGTAACGGTATTGAGCCTAGCTTTGCTCATCACTATTCACGCAACGTTATTCGTGAAGGTAAGAAGTCTAAAGAGAAAGTCGATGTTTTCTCCTATGAGTTGCTGTCATATCGGACTTTAATTAACGACAAGGCAATGCCCTTTAGTTCTGAGCCATCAGAAGCATTACCTGATTATTTTGTCAGCTCAGAGAACATAATGCCCAAGGCCCATGTTGATATTCAAGCGGCGGCGCAAAAGTGGGTTGATTCTTCAATTTCAAAAACTATTAACGTTCCCACTGACTGCGAGTACGAGGAATTCAAAGACATCTACCTTTATGCGGCAGAAAAGGGGCTGAAAGGGTGTACAACCTTCCGCTTTAATCCGGAAGCCTTCCAAGGTGTGCTAGTTAAAGAGAGCGACTTAGAGAACACCACCTATAGCTTTACGTTAGAAGATGGTTCTACAGTAGAGTTTAAAGGTAATGAAGAAGTCGAATATGATGGTGAGACACACACTGCTGCCAATCTTTTCGATGCCTTAAAAGAAGGCTACTACGGTAAGTTCTAACCACACTAAATTATAAACCGCAGACCACTGCGAGGAATAAAATGAA
This sequence comes from uncultured Cellvibrionales bacterium, assembly GCA_937911225.1. Taxonomy (GTDB): domain Bacteria; phylum Pseudomonadota; class Gammaproteobacteria; order Pseudomonadales; family Porticoccaceae; genus HTCC2207. Next base: position 12,126 of record CALDQM010000135.1, on the reverse strand, counting down.
CAAGAAAATTGATCAAAAAATTGTCGGCTACAAAGTAGTCAACGAAGAACAAAAAGCAGCGGAAGTGAAGCAAGAAGCTGAAAGCAATATTATTCAGATGCACGAAAAAGTATCACGGCCTGAAGCGCTGGCGGGTAGCACTTATAAAATAAAAACGCCGCTCTCAGACCATGCAATGTATTTGACCATTAATGATATCGTTCTCAATGAAGGAACTGATCACGAGCTTCGGCGCCCGTTTGAAATCTTCCTGAACTCCAAAAACATGGATCAATATCAGTGGATTTCTGCATTGACACGCGTTATCTCAGCAGTTTTCCGTAAGGGTGGAGATTGCACTTTCCTAGTTGAGGAATTAAAAGCAATATTTGATCCCCAAGGTGGTTACTTTAAGTCAGGTGGGCGATTCATGCCCTCGCTGGTTGCCGAAATTGGTTGGGCTATCGAAGACCATCTACAAAAGATTGGCATGATGGTAAAAGAAGAGATCCCAGAACATCAGCAAAAGATTATGGACGAGAAGCGCGCTGACTTTGAGCAGGCAACTGCCGCGCCTCAGGAAGCTAATGACTTTCCGCCAACCGCAGAGCTATGTAAAAAATGTAGTGTTAAAGCGACGATTTTGATGGACGGCTGTATGACTTGTTTGAACTGTGGCGAGTCAAAATGTGGCTAGTGGATCGGTTTGAGACAAAACAAGCGGCTCTATAGTCGCTTTTTTTGTGTCCTTAAAAAAGTCTACATCACAAACACTTTTACCAGCTTAAATAGACCAAGGGCAGCCACAATTGCCACCACCAGACCGCCTACTACATTGGCCAGAAGCTTGTTGCGATGTTCACCTAGAAGATCACTACGATTCATAATGATCAACAAAAATACTGCCACAATCGGTAACAACAACCCATTAGCGGCCTGAGCAAACAGTATTGCGGCAATAGGCTTAGTGCCCATGGCGGCAAATATGGTGCCTATTGTTAAGACCGCTATCCAGATCGCTCGGAAACGGCGATCAGCAAATTCAACAGGCCATCCCATTGCGCCACTAACAGCATAGGAGGCTGCCAGCGGTGCTGTAATCGCACTGGTCAAACCCGCCGCTATCAACCCAAGTGCAAAGAAAAGATTGGCTGACTCACCCAAGATCGGCTCTAGTTGCGTGGCCATAGAGGATGCCGAGAAAGCTCGTCCAGTATCAAAAAATGCCACTGCAGAGGTGCTCATCACCGCTAGTGTTATTAAGCCGCCTAAACCAATAGACACTATGGTGTCGCTACGAGATTCTGCTAATGCCGTCTTTACATCAATTCCCTGCCACTTCTCTTGAACAAGATTGGCATGCAAGAACAGATTATAGGGAACCACAGTGGTACCAATCAGAGCGATCACCGTTAATATCGAACCAGCAGGTAGCGACGGTATCAGTAACCCTTTAAAAAGCGCCGGAAAATCAACGCCCACAGCAAACATTGTGACGACGAAAACACTGCTCATAATCAGGACTAAAACGATCAGTACCGGTTCTAATAGTTTGTAACCACTAGTGCCAAGCAACAGAGCAGCGACAAGACCCAGTGCAATAGAGCAGGTGGCTGCTGAAAAGTCTGTAATGGACTGCAAGCCTAGTGCCGCACCCGATATATTGCCAGCCTCATAGGCGGCGTTACCAATACCAATGGCACAAACCACTAGCGCCACTGCGGCACGGTTGACCATAGGTCTATCAAACGTGGTACGCAAAGCCTCAGCCAAGCCAGCTTTTGACACCAAACCCAGCCGCGCCGACATTTCTTGCAGTACCACAGTGGCTATGAGCGAAAACAGTAATGCCCATAAGAGCACAAACCCAAAGTTAGCACCGGCAACGCTGGCCGTAGCAATACTGCCGGGGCCAATAAAGGCGGCCGTTACCAATAACCCAGGTCCAAAACGCCGCATTTTATTCTCCTACGGAACACAGCATTAACTAACCGCTGTTAATGCTCCAGTCTCTATGTCAAAAATAAACCCGTAAATATTTATATTACTCGGCACCAATGGATGATCTTTAATCAACTGTATATCAGTCAATACACTCTGTTCCAGATCCGTAAAAGTGTACCATGTGATCGATTTACCAATATCTGAACCGGGTTTTGTATTTTCGCTAGACACCCTTTGCACGTTAGCCCAAGTACCATTTTCCAACACGGCAGTTTCTAGATCTTGCTCTAGTAACTCGCCAATAACCTCATCTGTTACTGTAGTCATCCCACAGCCAGTATGATGAATAACGCACCAGTCGGTAGTGCCTAAGAATTTATGCGAAACAATCAGCGAGCGGATTGCATCCTCAGTAGCGCGCCCTCCTGCATTACGAATAATATGCGCCTCTCCATCTTGTAGACCCGCAAATTTATAGGGGTCCATCCGGCAATCCATGCAGGTTAATATCGACAAGGCTCTGGTCGGCTCAGTACCAAGCTCAGACTGTCTGAACGTTTTGTGATAGTGCTTATTGGCATCAATAATTGAGGCGATGTTTTGATTAGTTACAATATCTGGCATATATTCCTAGCTCTCTAAGTAGGTTCCAAACAGCCCCAACAGTCATCTGTTTTTGTAGGTCTCAATCATTCGTTGAGCGGCCACCGTGGCCGGCAAACTTCCATCTAGTACTGCTGACTCTAGCTCGGGCATCATTTGTTTTATACGAGTATCGGCTTTCAAGTCCACGACCAATGACTCGGCCATTTCACTCCACATCCAGGCCGTAGCCTGTTGGGCTCGCTGTTGCTGTAATCGTCCATCTGCTGCTATTAGTGACTTAAATCTCTTAACCTCATCCCAGGCCTCAACAACACCCTGATTGTTTAATGACGAACACGCCATAACCGGAGTTTGCCAGCCGTCGAACCGAGCAGTTAAAAAATGTACTGCCGATCGATAATCGCCCATCGTCTGACTGGCCAGTGCCAGCTGTTCACCGTCTGACTTGTTGACCAATATTAAATCGGCAAGTTCCATAATACCGCGTTTAATACCTTGTAATTCATCACCACCAGCGGGTAGTAACAGCAGTAAAAACATATCTGTCATATCGGCCACTGCAGTCTCTGACTGACCCACACCAACTGTTTCCACTAAAATTATATCAAAACCAGCCGCTTCACAAAGTAGTATCGATTCTCTCGATCTGCGCGTGACACCCCCTAGTGTGCTACCAGCGGGGGAGGGCCTAACAAACGCTTTTTCGGCAAAGGCGAGTGTTTCCATGCGGGTTTTATCGCCCAGAATAGAGCCACCAGTCACCGCTGAAGAGGGATCAACTGCCAGTACCGCCACCGAATGGCCAATCTCAATAAGATGGGTGCCTAGGGCTTCGATAAACGTTGATTTACCAACCCCTGGCGCACCGGAAATACCTACACGAATGGAATTGCCAGTATGTGGCATCAAGGATTCTAGTAACGATGATGTCTGCTTTCGATGATCAGGTCGAGTTGACTCAACTAGCGTGATCGCCTTAGCCAAGGCTCGACGATCGCCCCTAATAATTTGATCTGCTAAAGACTGTATCTGATCTACCATTAAAACCTGTCTCTACTTGAACTCTAAAATAATTTGATCGACCGCAAGACTATCGCCCTGCGCCGCACTAACCTTGCTTACAATACCATCTTGTAATGCCCGCAAGCCATTTTCCATTTTCATAGCCTCCACAACAGCTAACTCCTCACCCTCTTTAACGGCCTGTCCCACTTTAACAGAAAGTTTAACCAGTAATCCTGGCATGGGTGACAGTAAGAACTTTGACATATCCGCAGGAGATTTATAAAGCATGTGCGACATTAACGCAGCTGCGGCCGGCGTTATTACGCGTGCAGTAATCTCGGCCCCACGATAAAATAATCGATACCCAGAGGCCGCAGACTCAACTTGCACGGCAACAGTCACACCATTAATGGTCGCTTTAAACAGCGGATCTCCAAGACACCAGTCACTAATAATTTCATAGTCTTGTCCTGCATGTTCTACCCAATAACCCGTATCAGTTAGATCTACCTCTACCGCATGTTCTTGTTCTGCAATTGTAACCACCCAATGATTGGGCGCAGGTGCTTCATGGCCAATCATTTGGTCAGACAACAAACTAGCGCGTTCACAATGTAGCTGATGAACTGCCGCCGCCACCACAATGACAATCGCCGGATCTTGCTGCACGACCAAATCGGGATTAAAGCCATCAGGAAATTCATCGGCAATGAAGTTAGTACTGAGGTCGCCTTTTACAAACCGAGGATGAACCATCAGCGCATTAAGGAAGCTAATGTTGTGATTAACACCACGAATATAATAGTTATCTAAAGCCTCGACCATCCGTGTAATAGATTGCGCTCGATCGTTTCCGTAAGTGATCAATTTGGCAATCATTGGGTCATAAAACATCGACACTTCGCCACCTTCATAAACACCCGTATCTACCCGAACACCCTCTCCCTCCGGTGGTGAATATTTCACTAGGCGGCCTGTGGAAGGTAAGAAATTGCGGAATGGATCTTCAGCATAAACCCGCGACTCCATCGCCCAACCGGTCAAGGTAATGTCCGCTTGCGCCATCGGCAACTTCTCTCCAGCGGCTACCCTAATCATTAATTCAACCAAATCATGTCCAGTTACCAACTCAGTCACTGGATGTTCTACCTGTAGCCGCGTATTCATTTCTAGAAAATAAAAATTCATATCGGCATCGGCTATAAACTCAACAGTGCCCGCTGATTGGTAATCTACGGCTCTTGCAAGAGCACAACTCTGCTCACCCATTTTTTGGCGAGTGGCTTCATCTAAAAAGGGCGATGGTGCTTCTTCAATAACTTTTTGATGGCGACGTTGAATCGAGCATTCTCGCTCACCTAAATAAACCACAGTGCCATGACTGTCTGCCATTACCTGTATTTCAATATGTCGCGGCTGCTGAATATATTTTTCAACAAAAATGCGAGTATCACCAAAACTAGACCGCGCCTCATTAGTGGCTTTAGCAAAACCATCACGACACTCATCATCATTCCATGCCACTCGCATGCCCTTACCACCACCCCCAGCAGAGGCCTTAAGCATCACCGGATAACCAATGTCAGCACTGACCTGAACAGCATGCTCAGCATCACGAACCACATCGGTATAGCCAGGGATAGTGTTTACGCCGGCTTTCTTGGCAATTAGTTTTGAGGTAATTTTATCGCCCATAGATTGAATAGCATGTTTACCTGGGCCAATAAAAGTAATGCCTGCGGCATCAAGAGCATCGCGGAAATCACTATTTTCAGATAAAAACCCATAGCCCGGATGCACCGCATCAGCGCCACTGTCAACGCACGCTTGAATAATTTTATCGATCACCAGATAGCTTTCTGAAGATGGGGATAGGCCTATATGCACAGCCTCATCGGCCATTTGAACATGCAATGCATCTCGATCAGCATCAGAATAAACCGCAACCGTGGCTATCCCCATTTTTTTTGCCGTGGCGAAAACGCGACAGGCTATCTCACCGCGATTAGCGACTAGAATTTTTTTCAGCATTGTTTTTCCAAGCTATGGTTAGTTATTTTAAAGAGGAATATTGCCATGCTTACGCCATGGGTTTTCAACTGACTTATTACGCAACATGGCCAGTGACCTAGCAACTCGTTTGCGAGTACTGTGCGGCATAATTACATCATCAATGTAACCGCGCTTACCCGCGATAAACGGATTGGCAAATTTCTTGCGATACTCCTCGGTGCGTACAGCAATTTTTTCTTCATCACCAATATCCTTACGAAAAATAATTTCAACGGCACCCTTGGGGCCCATTACTGCAATTTCCGCCGTTGGCCACGCAAGATTAGCATCGCCACGCAAATGCTTTGACGCCATAACATCATAGGCTCCACCATAAGCTTTGCGGGTAATAACGGTTACTTTTGGTACCGTGCATTCGGCATAGGCATACAGCAACTTAGCGCCATGCTTAATAATGCCGCCATATTCCTGACTAGTCCCCGGCATAAAACCAGGCACATCAACAAAGGTCAGTACTGGAATATTAAACGCATCGCAAAAGCGTATAAAGCGCGCAGCTTTCTTAGAGGCATCAATATCTAGACATCCCGCCAGCACCATGGGTTGATTGGCAACAACCCCAACTGTTGACCCTTCAATACGAATAAAACCAGTAATAATGTTCTTGGCATAATTGACTTGGGTTTCAAAAAAAGCGCCTTCATCAGCGACCTTTAAAATAACCTCTTTCATGTCATAGGGCTTGTTGGGGTCGTTGGGCACTATGGTATCTAACGACATTTCGATACGATCAGCCGGATCTTCAGTGGGCCAAATAGGCGGCTTCTCACGATTATTAGCCGGTAAATAGTTGAAAAACTGACGGACTTTCTCAAGTGCTTCAACATCATTAGCAAACGCTAGGTCCGCTACGCCAGATTTTGTTGAGTGAGTCACAGCGCCACCTAACTCCTCAGCGGTGACCGTCTCATGGGTTACGGTTTTAACAACATCCGGTCCAGTGACAAACATATATGAGCTATCTTCGACCATGAAAATAAAGTCGGTAATTGCCGGTGAATAAACTGCGCCACCAGCGCAGGGGCCCATCACCATAGAGATTTGTGGAATCACTCCTGAGGCCATAACATTGCGCTGAAACACCTCAGCATACCCGCCCAAAGAGGCAACGCCTTCTTGTATACGCGCACCACCAGAATCATTCAAACCAATAATGGGCGCACCTACCTTCATAGCCTGGTCCATTACTTTACATATTTTTTCAGCGTGAGCCTCAGACAGCGCACCCCCAAAGACAGTAAAATCTTGGCTAAAGACAAACACCAATCGACCGTTAATAGTACCGTAGCCAATCACAACGCCATCCCCCGGCACATGTTGTTGGTCCATATCAAAATCGTTGCAGCGGTGTTCAACAAACATATCCCACTCTTCGAAACTATTTTCATCAAGTAGCAAACCCACTCGTTCACGCGCTGTTAACTTGCCTTTTGCATGCTGGGCATCAATTCGCTTTTGTCCACCACCCAGACGAGCCAGACGCCTTTTTTCTTCTAATTCTTCAAGAATTTCATGCATACTTTTCTCCCTTGGAGACAAGGTTTATTTAATAAGATCTAGTACAGTTGACGCTGCATCAGGAATATTGGTGCCGGGGCCAAAGATTGCAGCCACCCCTTGCGCTGTTAATTCATCATAATCTTTGGGTGGAATCACCCCACCGCAAACTACCAAAATTTCTCCAGCACCCTGACTTTTTAGAGATTCAATCATCTTAGGTACCAACGTTTTATGGCCTGCCGCCTGAGATGACACACCTACCACATGAACATCATTTTCAATGGCCTGACGGGCTGCTTCAGCTGGGGTCTGAAACATTGGCCCAACGTCAACATCAAAGCCTAAGTCTGCAAACGCGGTGGCAATAACTTTAGCGCCACGGTCGTGACCATCTTGACCCATTTTAACTACTAACATCCGTGGTCGACGCCCATGGTCATCGGCAAACTGTTCGATTTTTTGTTTTATTTTCATAAACCCCTCGTCCCCTTCATAGGCTGAACCATAAACACCACTGATCGACCGAGTTTGCGCACGATGACGCCCCCACACCGACTCTAAGGCATCACTTATCTCACCGCCTGTGGCTCGCGCTCGTGCAGCACTTACTGCCAATTCAAGCAGGTTACCTTCGCCCGTTTTAGCCGCGCTTGTGAGCGCATCAAGTGACTGCTGCCAGAGCTCGGTATTACGTGACGCGCGAATAGCATTCAAGCGTTCAATTTGCGATTCTCTAACCAAAGTATTATCAATATCTAACACATCAACGTCAGGTTCTTTGTCTAACTGGTACTTGTTGACGCCAACAATAACCTCTTCACCGCGATCTATAGCCGCTTGTCGCAGTGCAGCGGCCTCCTCAATACGCAGTTTTGGCAGCCCCGACTCCACCGCCTTAGTCATGCCGCCCATTTCCTCCACTTCATTAATCAACACCATCGCGGCATCAACCAGCTCACTAGTAAGACTTTCGACATAGTAAGAACCCGCAAGTGGATCAACCACATTGGTAATACCCGTCTCCTCCTGAATAACTAACTGCGTATTACGTGCAATTCTGGCGGCAAACTCTGTGGGCAAGCCCAGTGCTTCATCAAAAGAGTTAGTATGCAGCGACTGAGTACCTCCCAGCACCGCAGACAGCCCTTCAATAGTGGTGCGCATAATGTTGTTGTAAGGGTCTTTGCTGGTCAGGCTAACACCTGATGTTTGCGTGTGTGTACGCAACATCAAAGAGCGGTTATCTTTTGGCGAAAAGTTTTTCTCCATTAAGGTGGCCCATAAAATTCGCGCCGCCCTTAGCTTGGCAATCTCCATAAAGAAATTCATGCCTATGGCAAAGAAAAACGACAGCCGTGGGGCAAACTTATCAACATCCATGCCACTACCAATTGCCGTGCGCACATATTCAATACCATCAGCAATAGTGTAGGCAAGCTCCTGTACGTTAGTCGCACCGGCCTCTTGCATATGATAGCCAGAAATTGAGATAGAGTTGAACTTGGGCATACGCGCGGTGGTGTAGGCAATAATGTCTGAAACAATTTTCATTGATGGTGCTGGCGGGTATATATAAGTGTTGCGCACCATAAACTCTTTAAGAATATCGTTTTGCAAGGTACCCGCAAGCTGTTCAGGGGCAACACCCTGTTCTTCTGCGGCAACAATAAAGCTAGCCATTACCGGCAATACCGCACCATTCATGGTCATTGATACAGACACCTTATCTAACGGAATCTGATCAAACAGAATTTTCATATCTTCAACAGAATCAATCGCCACGCCGGCTTTACCCACGTCGCCCTCAACTCGCTCATGGTCTGAGTCATAGCCACGGTGTGTGGCTAAATCAAACGCAACCGAAAGACCCTGCTGGCCTGCGGCCAAATTTTTACGATAAAACGCATTAGATTTTTCTGCCGTAGAAAACCCGGCATACTGGCGCACAGTCCACCGTCGCCCGACATACATAGTAGCCTTTGGCCCACGTTTAAAGGGGGCAAAACCGGGTAGGTTGTCCATGTGCTCAAGGTCTTTAGTATCCTCAGCCGTATACAGTGGCTTAATGGTAATACCCTCTGGGGTTTGCCACATCAACTCATCCGCTGAGAGCCCCTTAGTCTCTTTTTTGACCAGTGTTTGCCAATCTTGCATTGCCGGGCCTTTCTTGTCGGTCATTGCTCTACCCACCTTTTGACGAGTTGTTTAGCTATCTATCATAACGTGTTTTATAGCTTGCACTATGCCCCACACCATTGGCTAATAGTAGGTCCATTTGCAACATAATAAATCACATATATTGCCAATTATAGTGGGCTTAATCGGCAATATATGCTATAAAATCATTATAAACTCACAATTAATATCTATTTTATAGAGTAAATATTTTTTATGGCTACAATTTGCCAGCATCATGTCATTGCCTGCCTACAGGGTTTAGGACGACAAAATTTAGCTCAACAGCCTATTTTAGAGCGCGCAGGTATCAACCCAAACCGCCTAAAAAAACGCGACCAACGAGAGCATACCAATCAGGTTGCGCGTCTTTTTAAGGGCGTGCAAGATGCCCTAGATGATGAATTTATGGGCTTTACCGACAATCCCTGCAAGGTTGGCCTGTTTGCCACCATGAGTGAACTAGTGAGCCGCTGCGCAACGCTAGGTGAGCTACTGGAAAAGGCTGTTAATTTTTATAATCTTGTTAGTAGCGACATCCCCATGGTGTTAGAGAAAACTAATGGTAACGCTATTTTTGAATTTACTATGGCCAACCCAACACTTGACCCCCAACATTTTATGGCCGAGTTTTGGCTAGTCATTTGGCACCGTTTTCCCAGCTGGTATATTGGTGAACCAATTCGGCTACAAGAAACTCACTTTACCTTCCCCCAACCCAAGCATAGCGGCGAGCTACAGATAATGTTCCCCTCCACATTACACTTCAAAAGTAATGCCAATCGCCTTGTCTTTGACGCCCAGTATCTCGACAAACCGCTACTTAGGTCTGATCAAGAGCTCACCCAATATCTTGAAAACGCACCCGCCGATGTGATGACTATTCCCGGCTCAGACACGCTACTAGAAGCGCAAATAGAGCGTATTATTAGCCAGAGAAATGCAGACCGTTTAGTCTTTGGCACCATTCATGAACTGGCTCATGAACTGGGCATGAGTTCGCAAACCCTGCATCGTCGTCTCACAGACAGCGCCACTAGCTACCAAAAAATAAAAGACAACCTTCGCCGCAACCTCGCCATCACTAAGCTAGTCCATGAAAAGCTGTCCGTTGAGCGAGTATCTGACGCCGTTGGGTTTAGCGAACCACGCTCGTTCACTCGCGCCTTCAAACACTGGACCGGCCTAACGCCCAGAGAATACTGCAAACAAAACCTAAAGTAGACAACCGAACATAAAACCCCTGACCTACCCATAGCGTGTGGGTAGGTTAGACAGTATTGTGCAGTTTTAACTTTCTTCTTTTGGGGCAAAGGCTTGAACGCCGCATAAAGAAACAATAACAATAATGCCTACCAACAAGCCCAACCAAGGCTCAAAGACACTAAATGCCATTGCAGTAATTACCATGGCTCCGCGCTCTGTGGCGTCGTGTACAAGTGATAGTGCCAGGGTGGCACAAGCAAATGCTGTGAGCACTAGCGTGACGGCCAACGCCAAGGGCAGCAGTGGCTCAAGTAGGGTCACAAAGGGTAAAACCACAAATAAAAGCGGTAAACCGAGGACATAAAAACTGCCTATGCTGTCAAAAATTGAATCAACTTTTTCTCGACCCTCAGACCACCCTTTTAACAGGACTACTTGAATACCGGTCCATAAAACGCCTTGGGTAGCAAAGAAAGGTGCAACGATACTCATTAACACGTTTCTAATACCTGTGGCCATGTGTGCGCGACTACTGTTGAGTTCAAGTTTTTCGTCTGTGCGAGTGGCCTGCGCCTGTTCTATCATTTCATTGCCCGTCACCAAGTCACCGAAAAACAAAATGTAGGTGATCAGTGCCAAAGGAAATGACGATACAAAGGTTTCAAGCGGCGGCCAACCAATTGCAAACGGCGATGCCTTTGCCCATAAAGACGCAGTCGAAGCGCCCACATCAAGAATTTCCCAGCGAATATTGTATTCAAATTCGCCAGTAAAATAACCAACAGTGCCCGCCACCAGGAACCCAGGAAACAGTCCAAGCCCAAGAAGCTTTAACAGCCATGTTTTATCCGTGGCATAGGCCTGTAACGGTTTAGAAAAAGCGAATACTAAACAAATTAAAACGCCTAAAGTGCCTGCAATGGGGGCTGCTTGAAATACATTAGCCGCATCCCCGTCTTTTGTTACCCGTAAAAAAGCAGCGACTGCAGCGCCCAAAATAATGCCGCCTTTAAAGACATTAGGCACTATATTAATTAACTTCGCACCCAGCCCTGTGACCCCCAAAAAGATCAAGATAAAGGCAAAATTGAGTGACAGTGCCGTCATCACTTGGAATTGGGACGTGTGATCACCTAGATAGGCCGGTGCGGTAATAAACGCGACCACAAAAGGGATGGCAGGTGTTAGCCAGCCGGGTGCGTACGGGTCGCCAAAGAACATCCAAGAGAAAGAAATAAGCGTGCTGTGAAACATTGCCATGGTCACTGCTTCTTCAAACGTCAGCCCCAGTAAAGCAATAAAATAAGGCACTAGCGCCATGCCTGTTGCGCCGGCAACGGCTAGTCCTTGTAGCATATTAGACAGTGAAAACCGTAAATGAATGAAGGGTATCCGCATAGTGAACGGCCCCCATTTAAAGCCGGGTTGAACGTCTCCATCTGGTCTTGTCTTTAGCATATTGTTATTCTCATTATTTGGCTAAAATTAATTACATACACCCTAGTATGCTGCGTTTTTAGTGTTGGTCTAGCGCCAACAATCTAACTATTCACGTTTCCATTACAACACCATTTAAAAAAAAGACCCATATATTTTAACCATCATTACGGGGTTTACTCACAAACCTCGCAGTGCACA
>CALDQM010000134.1:0-47201 GCA_937911225.1 uncultured Cellvibrionales bacterium | reverse complement strand
ACTTCTGGTTCTACTTCTGGTTCTACTTCTGGTTCTACTTCTGGTTCTACTTCTGAATTTCCTTCTAGTTGAGATGCGTCACCTGACGTCGAGTCAAGCTCAATTTCGACGGAATGAGTCTGATCATCTAGCGCTATTAAAGGCTCAATATCGGCGACTGATGGTTCCAATTTGGTCTCCGCATGGGTCGCCATATCAAACTTTTTTACAGGAGGCTCCACCTCCGAAGGAAGCGATTTGTCATTAGTTGGTCGCCCGTTTGTTGCTGGACGGAACGCCATTGCTCTAAGCATAACCATTTCAAAGCCAGATCGTTGCTCAGGTGCGAGAGGCAAATCTTTTCGACCTAATAAACATATCTGATAAAAAAGCTGAACATCTTCCCGTGATACTGTCTCAGCCAATGCCGCTAATTCTTTATAGTGGCTAATACTAGGCTCTAAAGCTTCAGGTACGGTCTGCAAAATAGCAACCTGATGCCAAAGTGACAAAACGTCACCCAGCGCAGCATCATAGTCTGGAGACTGCTCGGCCATCTGCCCTATGGCTCCTAATAAATCAGGCCCACTCTGACTAGCCATAGCTTCACAAACGTTAACAACATACCGACGTTCAATTGAACCCAGCATTGCTGTTACATCAGCCTCGCTTATCCTTCCGCCGCCATGCCCTACAGCCTGATCTGTTAAGCTAAGAGCATCACGCATACTTCCGTCGGCTGCTCTACCTAAACACCAGAGGCCAGCCTCCTCAAAGGGAACTTGCTCTTCACCAAGAACAAATTTAAGGTGCTCGGTAATACGCTCAGCGCTCAAATTTTTGAGGTTAAACTGCAGGCACCGAGACAAAACGGTAATGGGGAGCTTTTGGGGGTCAGTGGTCGCAAACAAAAATTTAACATGCGGAGGCGGTTCTTCGAGAGTCTTGAGCAATGCCGCAAAACTTGATTTGGACAGCATGTGTACTTCATCAATAAGATAAATCTTAAAGCGGCCCCGCGAAGGTGCGTACTGCACATTATCTAAAAGATCTCGCATATCATCGACACCGGTGCGAGATGCAGCATCTACCTCGATGAGATCAATGAAACGTCCACTATCTATTTCATGGCAACTGGTGCATTCGCCGCAAGGCACAGAGGATACCCCTGCTTCGCAGTTAAGACATTTTGAAAGTATTCGACCTATGGTAGTTTTGCCAACCCCACGAGTGCCGGCAAATAGATAGGCATGATGAAGCCGATCATTATCCAGCGCATTGATTAACGCTTGAAGAACATGTTCTTGACCGGCCATTTCAGAAAAAGATTTAGGACGCCATTTGCGCGCAAGTACTTGATAGCTCATAACAGCTTCTGTTTTAGTCTAAAGGGGTAGTATAGGCAGTTACAGGCGATGCGCAAAGAACTAATGGTGGCGACCCTCAATAGCCGCACCTCGGCACACAGCGTAACTACTACCGTTGCTCCCTTCCGGGCCTGGCGGGGTTCACAGCTGGCTGTTGCGAGGGGACCAAAGAGGGCCACCGTCGAAGCGATCGCGAGATTATCCGAGGTTTAGCTGTTAAGTGCAACCGGTGATCAGCTTAAATTGCTTATTTATTGGTTCAACTAATAGATTAATTATCGCTACCCTAATAATGAGTCTTTTTAGTCTTCCCATCTGAGCTTAGCTTGTCTAAACTGCTCTGCAAATATGGTTTTATTAAAAAATTAAAAAAGGTTTGCAGATGACGCATCTATCTAGCAATAGTCTTATGGGAAAAAGGGGATCCTCCCCTGAGCTCTGGATGAAATTACTCTCAGTCATCATCTTGGTTGGTTTAACTGGATGCGGAGGTGGTGAAAGTAATGTCTCCGCCGGTAACAAGACTGGAACGCTCTATTGGGGAAATGGTACCGAACCGCAAAGCCTAGATCCTCAGATTGCGACCGGTGTCCCGGAGCATCATATTATTTCTGCCGTTATGGAAGGCCTTGTTTTAAAAGACAGGAAAACACTTGAGCCTCGACCTGGTGTCGCCAAATCATGGGACATTAGCGATGATGGAAGAGTTTACACTTTTTATCTTCGTGATAACGCACGTTGGTCAAACGGCGATCCGCACACTGCACATGATTATGCTTGGTCATGGTGGAGAGCGCTGCAACCGGCATTGGGAAACCTCTACGCCTACATGCTTTTTCCCATTGAAAATGCTCAGAAGTATTACGAAGGTGATATTTCTGACTTTGATCAAGTTGGTGTTAAAGCTCTTAATGATCGAACTCTGCAAGTCACGCTAAAGTATCCAACCCCCTATTTTTTGCAGTTGCTTGACCATTACAGTCTGTTTCCAGTGCATCAGGCCACTATTGAAAAGTTTGGTGATGCCGATCAGCGAGGCACGCGATGGACCTATGAGGGCAACTTAGTTGGCAATGGCCCGTTCCAGTTAGTTGACTGGAAAATCAATAGACGTATCGTCGTTCAACGCAATCCTCACTACTGGGATAAAGAAAATGTTTCTCTCAACGAAATCATTTTTATCCCTATTGAAAATATCGTCACTGAAGAGCGGATGTTTAGAGCCGGACAGTTACATGTCACTAGTAGCCTCCCGGCAGACAAGATTAGCGTGTATAGAGAGGCTAAAGATCCTGAGCTTCGGATTGCGCCCTATCTTGGTACTTATTACTACCGATTGAATGTTAGAAAACCGCAGCTAAAAGATCCGCGTGTCAGACGAGCTTTAGCAATGACGGTTGATCGCCAAAAGTTAGTCGACAATATTACCAAAGGTGGGCAGTTACCTGCTTACGCCATGACCCCACCAGGCACTATGGGGTATTTCCCCAAGAGTGATTTAAAATTTGATCCACAGGGTGCTAAAAAACTGCTCGCAGATGCCGGCTATCCCAATGGTGATGGGTTTCCTCCCACCGAAATTCTTTATAATACCAACGAGGGACACCGAAAAGTTGCCGTAGCACTTCAAGATATGTGGAAAAAGCATCTCAATATTGATATCCGCTTGTTAAACCAAGAGTGGAAGGTTTATTTAGATAGCGAAAGTGCCGGGCAATATGAGATTTCGAGAGCGGGATGGATTGGCGATTACGTTGACCCCAATAACTTCCTTGATCTATTTTTGTGCGGTGGCGGCAATAACCGAACCGGTTGGTGTAACGAAGAGTATGATCGTTTAATTCTCGATGTGGCACCTTCTATGTCATCGCATTCAGAACGGCTGGAAGTGTTTCAGCAAGCTGAAAAAATACTACTGGATGACATGCCTATTATACCCATTTATACCTATACTACTGTTCAGCTTGTAGACTCATCGGTTAAGAATTTCGATGCCAACATTATGAATGCAGCCTCTTATAAAGATCTTTATTTGCAAGCTGAAGAATAATAAATAAACAAGGAATTACATAATGTATCGATTTGCACTCGGTCGACTTCTGCAGGCCATCCCAGTGTTGTTGATGGTAATTACCGTCACATTTTTTTTAGTTCACTCTGCCCCTGGGGGACCTTTTTCCGCCGATAAAGCGGTACCACCGGAAGTTATAAAGGCGCTAGAAGAACAGTACAATCTCAATCAACCCGTCTGGAAGCAATATGTTAGCTATCTTGGCGACGTACTTCAGGGGGACTTCGGCCCATCCTTTAAGTATTCTGGTAGAACCGTTAATGAACTTATAGCAGCGGGACTTCCGATCACTGCAGAACTCGCCTTTTATGCAATGCTAGTTGCGCTTAGTGTCGGTATAACCGCCGGAGTCGCTGCCGCTATGCGGCCAAATACACTCCAAGATTATGTGCCCATGACCGGGGCGATGATTGGTATTTGTATGCCGTCATTTTTACTCGGACCTTTACTAGTGTTGGTTTTTGGAATTCATCTTGATTGGCTACCAGTTTCTGGCTGGGGAGATTTACCCGGAGACAAAATACTACCTTCCATAACGCTGGGAACCGGATACGCCGCTTATATTGCTCGCCTATCGCGAGGTGGAATGCTCGAAGTCCTATCCCAAGACTACATAAGAACTGCAAGAGCAAAAGGTCTTAGCGAGCGGCTCATTGTAGTAAAGCATGCCCTTCGCGGAGGCCTAATACCCGTGGTGGCCTTTTTAGGGCCTGCATTTGCTGGGTTATTGGCGGGTTCATTTGTGGTAGAGACAATATTTCAAATCCCGGGTTTAGGGCGTTTTTATGTCCAAGCGGCATTTAACCGAGATTACACATTGATTCTAGGAATGACCATATTCTTGTCGACACTCATTATTCTGTTTAATCTTTTATCTGACATGTTGGCCATTTGGTTAAACCCAAAACTCAGACACGAAATAGAAGGTGCTAAATAATGTCTACTTTAAGCACCGATAGTGTTGTCTTGCCCGAAGATCAAGGGAGTTCACTTTGGCAAGATGCTTGGATAAAGCTAAGTAAGAACCGTCTAGCGCTTTTCGGCCTGGGAGTCTTAGTCTTTCTCATTATCGTATCTCTGCTAACCCCTTTAATAGCGCCCTATGGCTATGAAGAGCAAAATTTAGATATGGGTGCCACTGCACCCTCACTGCAGCATTGGTTGGGAACTGATATATTTGGTCGAGATATGCTAACTCGAATTATGTATGGCGGTCGCGTATCGTTAATGGTCGGATTCATTGCCACCGCTGTAGCCTTGGTGATTGGGATACTTTGGGGGGCTATCGCCGGTTTTTACGGTGGTCGTTTAGATGCCGTAATGATGCGCATTGTGGATGTTCTTTATGCGCTACCTTTCATGATTTTTATCATACTGCTAATGGTCGTATTTGGACGCAATATTCTTCTACTGTTCCTCGCCATTGGCGCCGTCGAATGGTTGACCATGGCCAGAATCGTGCGTAGTCAGGTCATGTCTCTTAGAAACCAGGAATTTGTTGAAGCCGCACATTCGTTAGGTTTGTCACAATGGACCATCATTAGACGCCATCTAATCCCAAATACGCTTGGCCCTGTTATCGTGTATACAACACTGACCATTCCCAGCGTAATGCTACTAGAAGCGTTTTTAAGCTTTCTTGGTTTAGGCATACAGCCACCAGAGAGTTCGTGGGGGTTACTCATTAACTATGGTGTTGAAACCATGGAAGAATTCCCTTGGTTGCTTATTTTTCCAGGGATCGCGCTATCCTTAACTCTATTTGCACTCAACTTCTTAGGCGATGGCCTACGTGATGCTCTAGATCCTAGAACCTCTAAGGATTAAAACAGGACTTATAAAATGGCAATTCTCGAGGTAAGCGGGTTAAAAGTATACTTTCACACACGCAATGGTGTCGTCAAAGCTGTTGATGATGTGTCCTTTTCAGTAGATAGCGGCGAGACCTTAGCAATTGTGGGAGAATCGGGATCTGGTAAATCGGTTACATGTTATAGCCTACTAGATCTCCTACCAAAGCCACCTGCTAAGATTGAGGGTGGCACTGCGCTGTTTAACGGAAAAGATCTACTAACCTGCACACCTGCCGAAATGAGGCATCATCGTTGCAACGATATTGCTGTTATTTTCCAAGATCCAATGACGTCGTTAAATCCTTTTTTGACCATTGGCGAACAGCTAATCGAACCCTTAATTTATCATCCTGACAAAAACAAAATACAAACCCGGGCAGACGCCAAAATAGTAGCTGTCTCATTGCTTGATGAAGTGGGCATCATCGATCCTGACACCAGATTTGACTGTTATCCTCATGAGTTTTCTGGTGGTATGAGACAACGGGTAATGATCGCGATGGCACTGATCACCGAGCCAAAACTACTGATTTGTGATGAACCTACGACAGCTCTGGATGTTACGATTCAAGCTCAGATACTTGAGCTTATCAAAAAGTTACAGGACACACGTAATGTCGCCGTCATTTTTATCAGTCATGACCTCGGCGTTGTCGCCGGTATCGCTGACAAAGTATTGGTAATGTGCAATGGCACGGTTCGCGAAGCCGGCAATACTGACAGCATTTTTTATGACACCCAAAATGACTATACTAAGAAGCTCTTATCTGCGATTCCGGACGGTCCAAAAATACTACCAAATCGCGCTAAGGTTGGCGATCCTCTCATAGAAGTCACTGAGTTAAAGACGTATTTCAAAAACCAACTAAATAAGAGCAAAGCCGAAGACACACGCTTTATCAAGGCTGTCGATGGTATTAGCTTAACGATAGCGCGTGGCGAAATTCTTGGTCTAGTGGGAGAGTCAGGCTCAGGAAAATCGACATTAGGACGATCAATTCTACAATTAGCGCCGACTACCGAGGGGTCAGTAAAATTTGCTGGTGAGACGCTTACAGGTCTAACCCCCAATCAATTAGTTCCTTGGAGACGGAAGATGCAGATGATCTTCCAAGACCCATATGCATCACTTAATCCTAGGATGACAGTCTTTGAGACGCTATCTGAACCCCTTCTCTATCATGGACTAGCCAACAAAAACAATATTGCCGCTCAGGTACGCCAGCTAATGGATGACGTCGGCCTGGCTCAGAGTCAGCTACGTAAATATCCCCACGAGTTTTCCGGAGGTCAACGCCAGCGTATCGCAATTGGACGCGCCATCGCCACCAAACCTGAGTTTATTATTGCTGATGAGCCCGTGTCTGCGCTAGATGTGACAATTCAAGCGCAAATTCTGGACTTAATTCTAGAATTGGTAGAACGACATAATCTGACCATGATGTTTATCTCCCACGATCTGTCCGTAGTGCGTTATATCTCTGACCGTGTAGTTGTTATGAACAAAGGGGTGATCATCGAGCAGGGAGACACTGAGGCCCTCTGGGGAAGCCCGCAACAGGCGTATACAAAGGACCTACTGGCTGCGATCCCTCGTGCGGATCCAAAATCAGAACGGATTCGCATTAATAGTCGGTAATTTAGGCCTATTAGCGGACTAAACCTTAAGTTACCCCTCAGCAGCTAATGCCTGTTCCTCTGAGACCACAGTAACCCATAGGGTTTTTGGCGAGATATTGTTGGTGGTAATCTTCAGCGTAGTAAAAACTAGGGCAAAGCTGGATCTCCGTGGTAACAGAGCCCAAGCCCATAACCGTCAGCTTTTCCTGAACATCGAGCGCCGATGCTTCAGCCTTATCCAACTGTTCCTGACTACTGCAATAAATAGCCGAGCGGTACTGAGAGCCACGGTCGTTACCCTGCCGCATACCCTGAGTCGGATCATGAGACTCCCAAAAAACGTTAAGAAGAGCACCAAAACTAGTCAAGTTAGAATCAAAGATCACCTGAACAACCTCAGTATGCCCAGTTAACCCAGAACAGGTCTCTTCGTAAGTTGGATTAGGTGTGTGGCCACCCGCATACCCTACAACGGTAGAGTGAATACCTGGCTGCTCCCAAAACCGTCTCTCGGCACCCCAAAAGCACCCCATAGCGAAAAAGGCGCTGTGAAGGTGACTCTCAAACGGTGGCGTCATCGGCTGACCGGTAATCAAATGTCTAGCGACGATCTCGATCGACGCACTCCTTCCTACCAAACACTCGTCTTCACTGGGTAATGCTTTGTTATCAAATACCATAGAAACCCTAAAACCTTTTCCGTTTATTGAGGGATTAAATTACGCTAGCACCACTATTATGGATGCCAATACCCTGACTTTGTTTGACCTCAGCTGACGAATCGTCATCCAGCTTTGCCGCGTCATTTCTCTGAGCATCAATGCGCTCAAGATAAGCTTGATCAACATCGCCTGTAATATATTCACCGTTAAATACAGAGCATTCAAATTGCCTAATACTTGAATTACCTTCAGAGGCCGACGCAATAAGATCCTCTAAATTTTGATATATAAGCCAATCAGCACCGATCAGCTGGCCAACTTCTTCGTCGGTTCGGTCATGAGCTATTAACTCAGAGGCCGATGGCATATCAATACCATAAACATTTGGGTATCTAACCCCTGGCGCTGCCGATGCCATAAATACCTTCTTAGCCCCCGCGTCTCTCGCCATTTGAATAATTTCTTGGGAGGTCGTTCCACGTACGATTGAATCATCGACTAAAAGAACGTTTTTACCCGCAAATTCTAGCTTTACCGCATTAAGCTTTTGACGGACAGACTTTTTCCGCTGCGTCTGTCCCGGCATGATGAACGTTCGACCGATATACCGATTCTTCATAAAGCCTTCGCGGAGTTTTACGCCAAGGCGCTCTGCTAATGCTTGCGCAGAGACTCTGCTTGTATCCGGAATAGGAATCACCACATCAATCTCATGACCAGGGTTGAGGCGAATCAGCTTGTCGGCTAATTTTTCACCCATTCGCAATCGACATTTATAAACCGAGATGTCATCAATAAGCGAGTCAGGCCGCGCAAAATAAACGTGCTCAAAAATGCAAGGCACTAATTGATGATTTGCAGCGCATTGTTGCAGATGTATATTGCCCGCTTTGTCTACAAACAAAGCCTCGCCGGGCTCTAAATCTTTGATTAATTCAAAACCAAGGGAATCCAGCACCACAGATTCAGAAACCACTGCGTACTCTATACCCGCCTCGGTCTCGCGTTTTCCATAACATAATGGACGGATACCAAAGCGATCACGAAAAGCGAATAAGCCATAATTAGCAATAAGACCGACCACAGCATAGGCGCCCTTACACCGATTATGGACTCCGGTCACTGCCGCAAAAATATCTTCGCTAGCCGGTTCAAGTTTTCCTCTCGCCTGTAACTCATGAGCAAAGACGTTAAGCAACACCTCGGAGTCAGAATCTGTATTTAAGTGCCGTAAGTCCTGGCGAAATATTTGGTCTCGTAGCTCATCAGCATTGGTAAGATTACCATTGTGAGCAATAAAAATGCCGTAGGGCGAATTTACATATAGCGGCTGTGCTAATGCTGGGCCTGAGCTACCCGCCGTCGGATAACGCACGTGTCCGATTCCAACTTTACCCAGTAGGCGCATCATATGACTGCGACGAAACACATCTCGCGCTAACCCCTCACCTTTACACTGATGCAACTCCCCCGCCGATTCGGTGACAATCCCGGCGGCATCCTGCCCCCTATGCTGCAGCATAGTCAGTGCATCATAAAGTCGTAAATTAACGCTCGAAGTACCCGAAATACCAACAACACCACACATGATTAAATCCAACCCATAATAAAGTCTGAAAACGCCGCTGCCGCCTCTCTGCCCACTTCTTCAAACGATTGAAAAAGAGGAATAAGTGAGGACGCAGTCCACCAAGAATCCTGATCAACTGGAAGCGCCTTGGGGACTATAATCACCAAGGCCAACACCACCAGCAATCCTCGAAAGACACCAAAAACTAGCCCCAACGTCCTGTCAGTTCCACTTAGTCCAGTTGAGCTAACTAATTTACCCAATAAAAAATTAATCATTGCACCGATTAACAATGTTCCTACAAACAAAATTCCCCATGCGGCGAGCTGCCGAATTGAGGCCAGCGCAATTACATTCGCCAGGAGCCCTGCCACTACCTCTTTAAAACTCATTGCAACAACAAATGCCGCCAGCCAAATAACCAAAGCCATTGCCTCTTTGACAAAGCCACGAATCATGCTGATTACCCCGGAAATCGCCACAATAAAAACGATGGCAATATCAATCGTCGCTATATCCATGATCTACCTATGTTGTCTATTCGATGAGACTTACACTATGACTCTCAGAAATTATGGCTCATATGAGAGCACTATAGAATCGGTATCAAACTTAGCATCAACGTCCGCTTTTACTCCCAGTGCTCTTCGCCGGTCTAGTTTTGGCCCTATATAGACTCTGTGGTGATATTCACCCTCAACCTTTACCTTTTCAGTGAACGCTTTATGGCCGTCTTCAACTAACTTCTCTTGCAAATTAATCGATTTACGGGCTTCTATAAAACTCCCCACCTGAATGATCCATGCATTAGGAAGATTGTCAGCATTCAGACCTGAGGACAACCCACCGCTCTCGGCAGGCGTTGACAGCGTCTTATCAAATAGAGGGTCTAACAGGGGTTTTTCCAACACACTATCGGGTCGTTGAGCTTTATCAAGAGCAACTGGCTGAATTGAGGGAGCGGGTGGAATAATTGTGGTCCTATCTATCTTTGCCGGATCTGCAAAGTCAATGATCAGTGGCAGAACAATCAACCCAATGACGCCTAGTAATATAGTTCCAGCGATTCGTTGCTTCAGACCTTCACTCACATCAACCCTCTTTGGAAATAATCGTTAATACTACGGCAACTGTATGAAAGGAACCAAAAACAATCACCTGATCATGCGGAGATGCAAGTTGAACCGCTCGATTAAAAGCACATTCTACAGACTCAAAGCGCACCGCCTCTAAGCCAGTATTGTATACTACTTCGTAAAGACTTTGAGATTCCATAGCACGGTGATTATCAGTTATTTTCCCCAGCAGCCAAACATTTACGCTATACCCTATCTCGGCCACAATACCGCACCAATCTTTGTCATTAAGTACCGACGCCACCGCATAGGTAGTGCCTTTAATTACAGGGATATTAGCCGCTAAAACCCTTGCAGCCGCAGGGTTATGCGCAACGTCAAGCAAAAGGTCAATGCCCCGAAACTCGATCCTCTGCTGACGCCCAGGCAAGGACAGGCTCCGCAAGGCCTCTCGACAAACTGACGGCTTAATCGTAAAACCGGCGCTGACCAACGCCTGTAATGCCAGAGAGATATTAACAGGCAATAAACTGCCATTAGTAATATCGGGCACCAATAAAGCACCGTTATCAGTTTTAAGACTTACCGAGAACTTACTACTATCAGCCTCATCGTAAATAGTGAAATCATTGCTGCCATAAAGCGCCTTTGCACCAATGGATTGCACCATCTCATGGAAGCCATCCGGTAGATCAACCTCACCCACCAAAAGAGGCTTGCCTGACCTGGCAACGCCAAGTTTTTCTTGGGCTATGGCTGATCGAGTATCACCCAACCAGTCTTGATGATCCAGATCGATGCTACTAAGAATTGCTACATCAGAATCAATAATATTGACTGCATCTAAGCGGCCACCAAGGCCGACCTCCAAAAGCACAGCATCCAGATCTAAGCGCCGAAAAATAATTAGAGCCGCAAGTGCGTTAAATTCAAAGTATGTTAATGATATGGCTGATCGTGTTGCCTCTATAAGCTCAAAAGCCTCGATCAGCTGTTGATCTGAGACTGCAACACCATTGATACGAATTCGCTCACTGTAATGTAGAAAGTGCGGAGAGGTAAAAGCACCCACAGAATACCCATGACCAAGCAGTACAGCCTGCATAGCCGTTACACATGAGCCTTTGCCATTGGTACCCGCTACAACGATGTTAACTGGGCCGACCACCCCTGGGCGAGGCATCTCATTTTTGAGTAACTCCCACACCAACGAGACCCGCTCTAGGCCAAGATCTATTTCGCTAGGATGACGAGTCTCTATCTCTGCCAACCATTCCTCGAGGGAACGACTAAGCATCTATGGGCTCAGGAATATCTAAAAACTTAGACAATGAACTAGCGACACGATCTCTCATCTCATTGCGGGCAATAATCATGTCAATGTGGCCTTTTTCGAGTAAAAACTCACTTCGCTGAAAACCTTTGGGTAATTTTTGCCGCACGGTTTGCTCAATAATATTAGGCCCAGCAAAACCTGCTCTCGCGCCAGGCTCTGCAATATTAAGATCTCCAAGCATTGCAAGACTAGCCGAAACTCCGCCATAAACCGGGTCAGTCATAATGGAGATATAGGGGACTCCAGCAAGCCTCAGTTGTTCTAAGACCGCACTAGTTTTGGCCATTTGCATTAATGAAATTAGCGCTTCCTGCATACGCGCACCACCAGTGGCTGAAAAGCATATCAACGGTTTGCGATGTTTTAGCGCAAGCTGAGCGGCACGGGTGAATTTCTCACCAACAGCATAACCCATCGAGCCACCATTGAATGCAAACTCAAACGCACAGACTACAACCGGAATACCCTTCAAGCTTCCCGCGACTGCAACCAGAGCATCCTTCTCTCCAGTCTTCTTTTGAGCGTCTAGAATACGGTCTTTATATTTCTTAACATCTTTGAATTTTAACCTATCAATAGCCTCTAACTCTGAACCTAACTCTTCTAAATTCGTTTTATCGAGAAAAATATCAATGCGTCTTCGGGCACCAATACGCATATGGTGTTCACACTTTGGGCATACATCTAAGTTTCGCTCTAATTCAGGCCGGTAAAGTGGCGAGGCACACTTCGGGCATTTCTTCCATAACCCTTCAGGAACAGAGTTAGTACGCTCAGTTTTAGTGGAAGCAGGCCCTTTAGGCCTTATGCGGTTGAGCCAGTTCATAAAACTCCTTTTAACTAGCGCCAAAAAAGCCCTAGAGTTAACCTAATGAAAAATACACCGTATTCTACCATGACATTTAGACGCCCAGAACCCGAGGAAATAAATTATTTATACCACCCAGCAACAGCCACTTTATCTAATTTATACGCGGATCTGCTTTAGTCTTTTTTTGACAGTGCGGTCTTTGCATTATTAATAAAGGCTTGTACCTTTTTAAAGTCTTTAATCCCAACGGTGGATTCGACGCCGCCACTCACATCAACCATATCAGGAGCAACGACACCAATAGCCATAGCAACATTTTCAGGCTTTAGTCCGCCAGCAAGAATAAGCTTAAAATCTCTCGTTTGCGGAAGTCTATGCCAATCAAACTGCTCTCCAGTTCCGCCGTATTGGCCTGCATGCCATGCGTCAAATAAAAAACCACCCGCTGGCCGATAGCGCTCGGTCTCAGACCTAATGTTGAGACTTTCATGCATCCTTATTGCACGGATATATGGATAATCAAATTGATCGCAAAACTCGGGGGTTTCATCCCCGTGGAATTGAATAAGGTCCGGCCGTAATTTTTCTATGACTTGATATATAAACTCAGGCTCAGCATTTACAACTAATGCAATACACAACATAGTACCTGAGATGGCATGCTTAATTTCAATAGCACGCTCCAGATCAACATATCTTGAACTCTTTTTATACAAAACAACGCCAATTGCATCAGCCCCAGCCTCTTCGACCATCTTCGCCTGTTGCGCATTGGTAATACCGCATATTTTGACTGCAACGGACATCTCTAAACACCTTCAGTAAGGTTGTTGTTCAAAAACACTGGGCCCCTTGGGAGGCTCGGTAAGCTGTGGGATTCAGGATAACGAACATTGACTAAATAGAGTCCACATGGAGACGCTGTAGCCGCGCTATGCCGCCTATCTCGCCTGCCCATAAGCTCGGCAATCCAACCGGAATCCTGGCGTTGCAGGCCAATCTCTAAGAGCGAGCCTATTATATTTCTAACCATATGCAAGACAAAAGCATTGGCTGTTATTTCAAAAACCATCAGTTGCCCCGATTGATAGACTTGGGCATGCTCAACATTGCGATAGGGTGACAGCGACTGACAACCCGAACCTCGAAATGCAGAAAAATCTTGCTCTCCAAGCAGATCTTCACAAGCACGATTCATTAATTGAATATCAAGAGTATTCTTTATCCAAGTAATTCCACTAGCCAATATTGCAGGACGCGTTTTTTGAGCCGCTATTACATATCGATAGGTCCGTGCAGTTGCGCTAAACCGTGCATGAAAGTCGTGACTTACTCTATCTGCCCACATCAAAGATACAGAGTCCGGTAGCTGGCTATTTGCTCCCATGACCCAGTTTCGACCGGAACGAATTGCTTTTGTATCAAAATGAACAACCTGGTGACTTGCATGCACTCCCGTATCAGTACGCCCAGCACAGCCTACAATTACTGGCTCATCGGCAACATAAGAGAGTGCAGCCTCAATAACTGACTGTACAGAAGGACTATGTTTTTGTTTTTGAAAACCACAAAAATCAGCGCCATCATAGCTAACTATTGCAGCGTAACGGCAGATATCTATAGGTAAACTATGTCCGCTGGGGATACGACAATTTGGCACATAAGTCCATTCTGACTGTTGCACGTTACAACCTTTTATAGTGTGAGGATACTCACCAACATGTTAGCTTAAAGGATCAGAATCGAGCTTCTCTAAAACTGCCCTAGCACGCCTTTTGCCTTCTTTATTAGACTCGTTAATGATCTCTTCAAGAATCTCACGCGCACCAGCGATATCGCCCAAATCCGCATAGGTTTCAGCAAGATCCAACTTTACATCTACTGGGTCAATATTTTCTGTCATGTCTAGATAGTCCAGGTTTATACTATTTTCTGGATCAAGTTCTGCATCAAATTCAATACTTTCAATATTGCTGAAAGAATTTTCAATTTCCCCATCAGGCGTATTTTCAATGGCAAACACGTCCTCCGGCTCAGGGTTAGTCCCGTCAAAAATTTCATAGCCCGATGAATCTTGCGTTGGTATTATGTCAGAGGAGACTAAACCCCCATCAACAACATCGTGAGACTCTTGGCTAGATACATTTTTTATGTCAGGCACAGAAGATCGTCGTTTTGCTGCCATGTAAATTAACAGAGCGCTACCCCCCAAAAGGATCAGCGCAAAACCAATTAACTGAGCAACATTTACTTGACCACTTAAGTAACCACTTTTAGCGTCAAGTTCAGCTTGCGCAGCAGCCCTGTCCCCTTCAGCCTTTTGCAATTGCACTCTGTTTTGTAAATTTTTGATCTCGCTATTCAGTGATACTATCACTGTACGCAGATCAGAGATCTCCGCTTGAGCTTTAGCTGCAGTATGCTGCTCATAAATCAGCTCCCCATCAGCAGGCCTTGGGTCGCCGATTGGTTCGACGCTCACGGGCTTTAAATTAGACGACAAACCCTTCCCTAACAGATTGTCAGCAACCTCAACTTCAATCATCGGATCGCCACCATCATAATCAGCAATCATATCCACAGAATCATTTACTACGATGCTATCTGTGACTTTAAAGTAGGGGATTTCTTGACTTGAATAACTAACATCTAACGATTCAACAGACCCCTCCATTAATGCCGGCCGATCAACAATGGCTGTATTACTTGTTGTCTCACCATAGACCTCAAGGCCCAATTGATTTGCGACAACAAACCCACTTTGGCGCTCAATCTGGCTTTCACTAGGTCTGTTTAAGTACGAACCAATAATAATCTTACTTGGATCACCCTCTAAAAAAGCATCTGGATTAGTAATAAAAACGCCATCCATCGCCTGCCAAATAGATACATTATTAGAGCTAAAACTAGCGGAAATATTCCATAACGTATCGCCTACGATAACCTCATGGGAAAAAACATCACTCGTCAATTCAACGATTTGGGCGACAGCTGCCGAGCTTTCGGCCAAAAATAATAAGGTTACTCTGACCAACACAGACTTATCAGCCGCAGTAATTTTGACAAAAAAATCAAGCTCAGGCTGCTGAAAAATCTCCGGACTAGTAATAATAAGAAGATTATTTACGCCCACCCCATCGTCTGCAAATTGGAATGACAAACTGTTTAGAAAGAGCTCCTCTTCAGAACTCTTATTACCGATTTTCTCGCCTAAATGAAGATCTGCAGAGAAAATACTACTATCACTAAGATTATCTTCAACAACTTGGATAGTCGCCCGCAGCGGCTCGCCAAGCTCTGACACCAGTTCTATTTCACCGAGATTCAGCGCTGCGGATTGTGAAGACCATAGCGAGCAATTTACTACCAGTAAAAACGCCGCTAAAAACTTAAAAAATTCCAAAAACATAGATTGCTCTTTCCTGTGACGCACACCATTAATGTCGTGAATAATAACAAACTATACCGCGAATAATCTAGGTCAAATCCCTTATCACCGGTTACCGTGTGGGGAAACCACGCGGCATGGAACAGTAAAGCATGGTCACGTACTGTACAACTAGTCATTGCTATATAAAATTCTCACTCATTACTGCTCAGTGACTATTATTTTCAGTATCCTGCGAAGTGGTTCAGCGGCACCCCATAATAACTGGTCGCCGACCGTAAACGCCGATAAATAATGAGAGCCCATATTCATCTTTCGCAGACGTCCTACTGGAACATTTAAGGTTCCCGTAACAGCCGCAGGCGTCAATGTGGCTAACGACGTTTCTCTGTCGTTGGCTACAACATTAACCCATGGGTTAGCCTCGCTCAAAATAGTATGAATCTCGTCCAAGGGAAGATCTCTGTTGAGCTTTATAGTGAGTGCTTGGCTGTGACAACGCATTGAACCAACTCGCACACAGAGACCGTCAAGTGGAATTGGATTAGACTCACGATTGAGAATTTTGTTGGTTTCTACTTGGTTTTTCCACTCCTCTTTACTTTGACCGTTTTCCAACTGGACATCGATATAAGGCAACAAACTTCCGGCCAAAGGGTAACGCCAATTATCAACAGGTAATGACTCGCCTCTGAGGGTAGCTGAGACGGTACGATCAATCTCTAGGATAGCTGATGATGGATCTGTAAGTTGGTGGCTTACTGACTGCTCAATTACACCCATCTGAGTAATCAATTCACGCATACTCTTTGCGCCCGCACCTGATGCGGCCTGATAGGTCATCGCGGTTGCCCACTCCACTAATCCTTCTTTAAACAGCCCACCCAGGCCCATCAACATTAAACTAACAGTACAATTTCCGCCAATGAAGTCTTTAACGCCATTGGTTAGTCCTTGATCGATAACAGCTCTGTTAACCGGATCTAAAACGATTATCGAGTCATGTTTAGTGCGCAGCGCAGACGCCGCATCAATCCAGTACCCGTTCCAACCTTTGTTTCGTAATTGCGGGTATACCCGGTTGGTGTAGGCTCCTCCCTGACAGGTAAGGATAATATCCATTTTACTTAACGCATCGATATCAAAGGCATCTTGCAGTAGAGACGAGGACCCATTCACAATAGGCGCATCATCTCCAGCTTGGGAGGTAGTGAAAAATACTGGTTCGATATGGTCAAAGTCATTCTCTATACGCATTCTCTCCATCAACACTGAGCCAACCATCCCGCGCCATCCCACCAGACCTGTCTTTTTCATGTATTCCGCCTATGTTCACCTTGCTTAATCATTGCTGCTTTAATCTGTTATAGCGATGAAAGTATCGCTGCAACCACCGCATTACCCATTTCAACCGTACCCACGCGAGTCATACCCGACGTATAAATATCACCCGTTCGCAGGCTTTGGTCTAACACTCTACTCACAGCATCTTCTATGGCGTCGGCGGCATCAGCAGCGCTCAATGAATAACGAAGCATCATTGCTACCGACAAAATAGTTGCCAGCGGATTAGCCACGCCTTTACCCGCAATATCTGGAGCTGAGCCGTGGCAAGGCTCGTACATACCACCGCCATCTTTATCCAGTGATGCTGACGGCAACATGCCAATAGATCCGGTCAACATTGCCGCCGTATCGGACAAAATATCGCCAAACATATTGCCGGTAACAATCACATCGAACTGCTTAGGCTCTTTCACTAACTGCATAGCAGCATTATCAACGTACATGTGACTAAGCTCTACTTCGGGATAATCAGCAGCCATCGCTGTAATCACCTCCCGCCACAAAATAGTTGCTTCCAAGACATTCGACTTATCCACTGAGCAAAGACGTTTGTCACGAACCATTGCAGCTTCAAATGCCATACGACCAATGCGTCGAATCTCAGACTCATTGTATTTATAGGTGTTGTAACCCTCTCGCTCGCCATTATCTAAGATTCGAATACCCCGCGGCTCACCAAAGTAAATACCTCCAACTAACTCGCGCACAATGAGAATATCAAGACCAGAGACAAACTCAGGTTTCAGCGAAGACGCATGCGCCAATTGCGGGTACATAATGGCAGGACGTAAATTACCAAACAACTCAAGCTCTGAGCGAATAGTTAGCAAACCCTTTTCCGGGCGAAGATGGCGCTCAACATCATCCCACTTGGGACCGCCCACCGCACCAAGCAGAATAGCATCACACGCTCGAGCCTTATCCAAGGTTTCCTGAGGGCAAGGGTGGCCTTCAACATCAATTGCCGCACCACCTAAATTCGCATAGTCCAACTCAACGCCCAGATCAAACTTGTTACTTACAGCCTTGAGCACCTTTACCGCTTCAGCAATAATCTCCGGACCAATATTATCTCCAGGAATTACCAACACTTTTTTCGTACTATTAATCACTATTTGATTACTCCAAATACCCAAGGATGTTGGGCCTCACGATCTGCTTCATAGCGCTTAATCGCCGCCGCTTCTTTTAATGTCAAACCAATCTCATCCAAGCCATTGAGCAAACACTCTTTTCGAAACCCATCTAGCGCAAAGCTGAATACATGCCCAGAATCGGTAGTCACAGTCTGTGCGCGCAGATCTATCGATAGCTGGTAGCCCTCTTGTGCATCTAACTCACCAAACAGAGTGTCTACCTGAGTCTCAGTCAAGATAACCGGCAGCAGGCCATTTTTGAAACAGTTGTTGTAAAAAATATCCGCATAGCTGGGCGCAATAACAACATTAAATCCGTAATCCTCGAGCGCCCAAGGCGCGTGCTCTCGGCTGGAGCCACAACCAAAGTTCTTTCGCGCCAAAAGCACGGAGGCTCCCTTATATCTATCATAATTTAACGGGAAATCTAAGTTAATGGGTCGGTTAGAGCAATCCTTGCCTGGAAAGCCCTCGTCCAGGTAACGCAGTTCATCAAACAAATTAGGGCCGAAACCACTACGTTTAATAGATTTTAAAAACTGTTTTGGAATAATCATATCCGTATCTACATTGGCACGGTCCATTGGGCCGACCAGCCCACGATGTTCAGTAAATGCTTTCATTAGTTCACTCCTAAGAATGTGCGCACATCAGTAATATGACCGGCGATCGCCGCGGCAGCAGCCATCGCTGGACTCATCAAATGAGTGCGCCCGCCACTTCCCTGACGACCTTCAAAGTTGCGATTGCTCGTTGAAGCGCAGTGCTCACCTGCGCCCAGCTTGTCAGCGTTCATGGCCAAGCACATCGAACATCCTGGCTCGCGCCAGTCCATGCCAGCAGCTATAAATATCTTATCCAGCCCTTCAGCTTCCGCCTGAGCCTTTACCATTTGAGACCCCGGCACCACTAAGACCTGCTTAACCGATGCTGCGACCTGTCTACCCTTGGCAATTATCGCTGCCGCACGCATGTCTTCAATCCGAGAGTTAGTGCAAGAACCAATAAACACGCGATCAACAGCAATAGACTCAATCGCCTCACCACCCTGAAGCCCCATGTACTTAAGAGCTCGCTCTAGACCCTTACGTTTTTCCTCATTAGGCTGCTGATCCAACGTCGGAACAAACGATGTAACGGCTCCCACCATCTCAGGAGATGTTCCCCATGTGACCTGAGGTGCGATTGATTCAGCCGACAATTCAACATCGATATCAAAGACTGCGTTGGTGTCACTTACTAGCGTTTTCCAGTAAGCCACAGCCTGATCAAACATTGTATTCTGAGGGACAAACTGCCTACCCTTGCAATAGTCGATCGTTTTGTCATCCACCGCTACCATGCCAACTCGAGCCCCCGCCTCAATAGCCATATTGCAGACTGTCATTCGACCCTCGACAGACATTTCTCGAAACACAGAGCCTGCAAACTCGATGGCGTGTTCATTGCCCCCAGCAGTGCCAATTTTACCAATGATAGCTAAAACCACATCTTTTGGTGTCACGCCAATCCCCAAACTGCCATTAACAGTAACCCGCATATTTTTCATTTTTTTGGTTACCAGACACTGGGTTGCTAATACATGTTCAACCTCAGATGTGCCGATACCGTGTGCTAGGCAGGCTAAGGCCCCATGCGTCGCAGTATGGGAGTCACCGCAAACTACTGTCATACCCGGCATAGTGACGCCCAACTCAGGCCCCATAACATGCACAATCCCCTGACCCATTTCATTAATTTTAAACTCTTTAATACCATAAAGATCACAGTTGTCATCTAAGGTTTGTACTTGAATTCGCGACACCTCATCGACCATACCGGCAACGCCAGCATCACGCTCAACTTTGTCGGTTGAAATATTATGATCAGGCGTCGCTATATTGGTATCAAGACGCCACGGCAAGCGGCCGGCTAATCTCAACCCCTCAAAAGCCTGGGGCGATGTAACTTCATGAAGGACATGTCGATCAATATAGAGCAGAGAGGATCCGTCAACATTTTCTTTAACGAGATGCGCATTCCATAATTTGTCATAAAGCGTTTTATCGGCCATTGCAGTCACCTTTTTATGTGTGACCTAGTATACCTTTGCTTTAAGATGAAATAAATTCATAATATGAATGAATAGGATTCCAAAATAGAATTTCAAGCGCAGGTGATAACGATGGATAACCAGAATTTAAGTGCATTTATAAAAGTCGCAGAAACTAATTCGTTCTCAGAAGCAGCATTCTTGCTAGAGGTAACACAATCTACCATTAGTAAGCGTATCGCTCTGCTAGAATCAAAAATTGGTAAAAGGCTGTTTGATCGAATTGCGCGGCAGGTAACCCTAACAGAAGCAGGAATGGAACTACTGCCCAGAGCGCGGCTCATCATCAATGAGTATGAGTCGGCACTTCAAGCGATCAATGATCTATCTGGCAAGACATCCGGCGTTCTTAGGTTAGCAATAAGTCACCACCTTGGTCTTCATAGGCTACCGCCACTGCTAAAAACCTATGCTCAACGCCATACTGATGTAATCTTAGATATTGAGTTCATGGATTCTGAAAAGGCTTACGAACAGGTGCTTAACGGGCATTCAGAAATAGCGGTGATCACGTTAGCACTTGAGGGTCACCCAAATATCGTTAGCCAAAAAGTCTGGAATGATCCGCTACATTTTATTTGTGCCAACGATCATCCTCTCGCAGAATTAATATCGCCAAAGCTGGCAGATATAGCGAATTTTCCAGTTATATTACCTGGTCTAAATACGTACACCGGGCGCATCGTACAAAAATTATTTCAAACTGAAAACATACCCTTAAAGTCAACAATGTCGACTAATTATCTTGAAACAATAAGCACTATGGTAGAGGTCGGCCTAGGCTGGAGTGTTCTGCCAGAGACACTGGCGAAAGAATTACACGTAATGCCGTTTAAGCACACAGAGATGCACCGAGACCTTGGCTACATCTGTCACACCAAGCGAACCCTTTCCAATGCAGCCAACGCATTTCTTCAATTACTTAATAGCGAAGTAGCGCGAGAAAAAATTATTCAATAGGCTTTAATCCGCTATCAACCTGCATATTTTGAGCCCGATGTCGCAAGTAATGGTCCATCAACGTTAGCGCAAGCATAGCCTCAGCTATAGGTACGGCTCTAATTCCCACACAAGGGTCATGGCGTCCATTTGTGACCACCTCTACCGGCTTCCCAAACTTGTCGATAGATCGGCCTGGAATGCGAATACTTGATGTTGGCTTTAAGGCTAAATGAGCAACAATTGACTGCCCAGATGAGATTCCGCCAAGGACGCCTCCAGCATGATTAGACAAAAACCCGTCCGGCGTTAACTCATCTCGGTGTTCTGAGCCTTTTTGCGCCACCGAATCAAAACCAGAACCCAACTCTACGCCCTTCACCGCATTAATACTCATGAGACCATGAGCGATCTCTGCATCGAGTCGATCAAATACCGGTTCGCCCAGACCGACGGGTACGCCTTCAGCAACAACGGTAACCTTAGCCCCAATGGAATTACCTTCTTTGAGTAGCGCCTGCATAAATGTCTCTAGCTCTGGTACCTTATCTGGATCAGGAAAGAAAAAGGGATTATTCTCAATTTCAGTTTTAACGAATCGTCCAGGCGTAATAGACCCTAACTGAGAGACGAAACCGTAAATTTCAATCCCAGCGATCTGCCTAAGATATTTCTTAGCTATGGCACCCGCAGCTACGCGCATTGCAGTTTCGCGAGCGGAACTGCGCCCACCGCCTCTATAATCTCGGTCACCGTACTTTTGGTGATAGGTATAGTCAGCATGAGCAGGCCTAAACAAATCCTTTATTTTGGTGTAATCCTTAGACTTCTGATCTTGATTTTCAATCATCATTCCAATGGATGCACCTGTGGTCTTACCCTCAAAAACACCCGACAATATAGTCACCTCATCATCCTCACGCCGCTGAGTAGTGTAGCGAGACTGACCTGGCTTTCGGCGATTCAAATCCGGTTGTAAATCAGCCGCCGAGATCTCAATGCCTGGAGGACAACCATCTACGACGCAGCCAATGGCTGGGCCATGACTTTCCCCAAAACTAGTGACTGTAAACAGCTTTCCAATTGAGTTTCCCGACATTTTTTTAAGCTACCTTTTTATTTGAATACCAGACCTAATACGCTGCGATTATACGCGTTTCAGCTAAATAAATCCTTATGTGCCAAAAGTTGCTCGCGCGTCAACATGAATACGCCTCCGTCGCCCTCTTCGAACTCAAACCAAAGAAAAGGGACTGACGGGAAAGCCTCTTCAAGAGCCACAGAGGAATTGCCTACCTCGACAATTAAAAGACCTTTATCCATTAAGTAATCTGACGCCTCACTTAAAAGCCGCCGAGTAAAGTCCAAACCATCAAAACCGGAGGCTAAAGCAAGTTTGGGTTCATGATGAAATTCTTGTGGCATATGAGACAAATCATCGGCATCTACATAGGGTGGGTTACTAACAATTAAGTCGAATCGTTGACCCGCCAAAGCGCTAAACAGGTCGGATTGAACTGTGCGAACTCGTTTGCCTAACGCATGGTTTTGGATGTTAATGTTAGCAACGTCCAACGCCTCTCCGCAAATATCACTCAGTAACACCTGTGCTTCTTGGAAACCGTAGGCACAACTAATACCAATACACCCACCACCAGTACAAAGATCAAGAATATGAGAAGGTTCATTGGCTAGCCACGGCTCAAAGTAGTTCATAACCAAGTGAGCAATCGGAGACCGGGGGATTAAAACACGAGAATCTACCATAAACGGCAGACCACAAAACCACGCCTGTCCTGTCAAATAAGGGGCTGGGAGTCGCTCTGAAACTCGCCGTTCAAAAAGGCACTTGGCTTCTGAAATTTGAGATTTAGTCAGCTTTGTATTTAGAACGGAAGTATCCGCATTTGGCGGTAAACCTAACACAAATGATAATAAACATACCGCCTCATCCCAAGCACTATCGGTACCATGCCCAAAGTAAATCTCACTGTTCGAAAACAATGTCTCACCAAATAAAAGTAAGTCTTGTACCGTGGTTTGAGTGGTACTTTGAGCGTTAGTTTGGCCAGAACCCGTCAATGAATTAGTTTTTTCAGTCATGTTACCTCCGTGAGCACAATATTTTACCTGTGATCGGTGCTTTGGTGTTTATTTTGATACACTTACAATGCAATTACGTACACATTACAAATTAAATTTGGAATCTATCAATGAACAACCATTTTGAAAAGATAATTCAAAGCACCGGCGAAGATTTAACGCGGCCCGGATTGCTTGATACCCCTGCCCGTGCAGCAAAAGCTTTTGCATACCTCACTAGTGGTTATCACATGGATTTAGATGCGGTAATTAACAACGCGTTGTTTCCCTCTGAATCAGATGAAATGGTCATGGTTAAGGATATTGAACTCTATTCTCTATGTGAGCACCACATGTTACCGTTTATTGGCAAATGCCATGTCGCTTACATTCCGACAGGTAAAGTTCTGGGGTTATCAAAGGTGGCTAGGGTTGTCGACATGTTCTCGCGTCGCTTACAGATACAAGAAACATTGGCGCAACAGATTGCATCTACTATTCAAGAGGTCACTCAAGCCCAAGGCGTTGGCGTAATTATCGAAGCAAAACACATGTGTATGATGATGCGTGGGGTTGAAAAGCAGAATTCGTCAATGAAGACTTCTGCCATGTTAGGTAGTTTCAGAACTAGCCAAGCAACTCGAACTGAGTTTTTCTCTTTACTGGGAAATAACTAACGAGTTTAGCGCTGTCGTTAGCTACTAAAAGCCCAGTAAACGCTGGGCTTTTTTGTACCAGGTGTAATTACGTCAGGAAATTTTGGACTTTTTCTGCAACCTTCTCTGCCTCATCTTCAAGGTGAAGATGGTGAGAGCCTGGCATCTTGGTAATTTCCATCTGAGGTATCCAACTAAATAACTCACTCTGTTGGCGATCTGGCGAGAACGCACTACCTTCCGCCTGAATCAGTAACACTCTAGCCAAAATGGCCGTAAAAAAGCTCTCTAAATTATCTTTGGTAAACTTGACGTAAGAAGCTGCCTTTAACCGTTGGTCACTCGCCCAATAAAAACCTCTTGGACTTTCTGCAACACCGCGATTCGCAAGCAATGTCGCAGCCTGGACCTGCAAGGGAACAAACCCATTGACCCGAGCTTGCACTGCGCGATCGAAGTCCTGAAAAAAGGTGGGCGAGGATGCTGCGAAACGCCGATTTTCGCGAATAGCTTTCATTACCTGTTTTGCAGCATTATCCGCTGACTGCGGCATAGGTACATAGCCATCAATAAGCACTGCATGCGAAATACGTTCAGGAAACGTACCCGCGATAAGACCGGAGATTATTGCCCCGCGAGAGTGACCAAGGAGAGCAAAGCGATCCCAACCCATATGATCTGCCACCGACATCACTTCGCCAATATCAATCCAAATATCATAACTCGAGTCTATCGATCGATGGCTACTTCTGCCATGACCTGCCAAATCTAACGCAATAACGTGAAGATTCTCCATAAAAGGCAGCATACGGTCAAACGTCGCCGCGTTATCTAACCAGCCATGCAATGCAATCACTGGTATCGAGCCTGACCGGCCCCACTCTTTAGCTGTCAGCGTAAGGCCGTTCAACTCAAATGTTCGTTCTCTGATAAATTCAATTGGCATTTGGCATCCAGTTTAGTTGCCCTTCCTCTTGAGGGAAAGATCATGGGGAGTAATCCGCTTCAGTGCACATTACTCTAGGGTAAATAAGTAAAACGTTGGTCCTGTTATCACCATTTGACAGACAAGATACCCAAGACTATTTACATCGAATCCTCGGAAAGACCTTCACTGCTCTTTAGCGGTGAGCAGCATTAAATCATCAAACTGATTAATTTCAAGATTATTTTTGCTAAATCGCGGCAGTAGTGACAAATTAGTTACCAAACCATAGACCACTGACCACAACCTCGCTCGAGGATAGTGGCCTTTTAGGGCAAGTTGACCCTATAAAGAAACTCTAACGTTTACTACCGCTGAACGTTTCTAGAGACAGGCATAAAGTACGCAGGATAATATTCATACAGGCCATACACACTAGTATTGGGGTCATTCCCAAAAACTATGTTGATGAGCTAAGCCACTTTATTTCTTTTTTTTGTCTGGATCCGGCCCTTCAGTATCTTCGCTTACTACAAAAGAGGGAATACTACTGTCGTCCTCACTGGCTATATCGGGATCAGTAGCATCATCAGTCTCACTATCGACCGACTGAGCTGTACGAGATGAGTAATCCTCAGAGGCATCTATATTGGGCCATTCGTCAAAAGGAAAGGGTTTTGCGTCGGTATTAAAGGTCAAAAATAATATACCCTGATAAATCCACTTGGCCAAACCTTGCCCCAAGTTCCGCAGATTATCGTTGTCATTACCGGTAATTAGTACCATCAAGAACTGTCCTACAACAACTATTCCTAATACCAGTCTACCCACTGCGATAAGTAGCCCAAAAAACACCATATAGGCTAATCTAATCCAGGTACTAGATCTCTTTACATGTATTCCGTCATTCGTCATTTGATTTCACCATAAAGTCCACATCCATATTTTGCTCAGAGAGCATCATCGTACTCAACGACTCTTTAATCGGTCGCTGCTCAAATAATGTAGCATATAAAGCAGACGCCAATGGCATATAAATCCCAAGTTGGTCCGCCTTTTCTTTGACCAACTTGGTAGTGTTAATACCCTCAGCGATCTGACCAACCTCTATGACCGCCTCCTCTA
This sequence comes from uncultured Cellvibrionales bacterium, assembly GCA_937911225.1. Taxonomy (GTDB): domain Bacteria; phylum Pseudomonadota; class Gammaproteobacteria; order Pseudomonadales; family Porticoccaceae; genus HTCC2207. The sequence goes on along the minus strand of CALDQM010000134.1, from coordinate 21,166 downwards.
AGGTCTTTCCCTGGCCCAAGGATACGCCCACTCTAAAGTTTCTACTCAATGGTGATGTACAAGTAACATAGAGGTCGCCTATCCCGCCAAGCCCTAAAAAAGTCATTGGATTGGCACCCAACTCTCTTGCAAATCTGCTCATTTCAGCCAAACTTCTGGTCAACACAACGGCCTTCGTATTTTGCCCTCCACCAATAGCGTCAGTGATTCCCGACACAATGGCATAGATGTTTTTTAATGCGCCCGCTAACTCAACACCAAATCGATCATGATTGATATATACACGAAAATAAGAAGATGCCAATAACTGTTGAATCTGAGTACAGAAAGCATCGTTATCACTGGCAACAACTGTTGCAGTTATTTGAAAATTAGCTATTTCTTTGGCTAAGTTTGGACCACTAATAAGTCCCACTTCGTGATTAGGAAGCTCTTGGCGTAGGACTTCACTAGGTAGTAAAAAGGTATCACTCTCAACACCTTTTGCCGTACTTATTACCAAGGTATTCTTTGGCAGCCACTGACTCACTTTTTTCGCGAGCAGCCTAAATGCGCTGCTTGGTACAGCGAAAAACACACTCTTACAGTTTTTAACAGCATCTTCTAAATCGGTACTAATTATGATACTAGGATGCAACTTATACCCTGGCAGATAAGCTGAGTTTTCACCCGAAGAAATGATCTGACTAGCCACAATCTCGCTGCGAAGCCAGAGCGTTACTGGATAACCATTATTCGCAACAATATTGGCAATGACAGTACCAAAGCTTCCACCACCAAGAACCGCAACCTTATATTTTTTAGAATTCGTCACGCTTACCTCTGCACAAAACATTCCCCAAACCACATTATAGTTACTGCTTTTTCTGGTGTCAGCCGTAAAAAAAATCTAAGCGCCAACATGGGCACTTAGATAATCAGCTTACATACTTATCCAAACATAAGTTTGTTAAGTTCCTGCACAAACTTAGCAGGATTTTCCAATGGCCGCCCGGCAGATAAAGCCGCTTGATCAAAGAGAACTCCCGCAAGCCTAGCAGCAATCTCATCATCACTCTCTGCACTTAGCTTAGATAACAATGGATGCGCCATATTCACTTCAAGTATTGGCTTTGATTCCGGCACAGCTTGCCCCGCGGCCTCCATAATTTTGCGCATTTGCTCGCCCATATCGTTATCACCCACCACTAAACACGCAGGTGAGTCTGTCAAGCGACTAGTCACACGTACTTGCTGTACTCGATCTTCCAGTAACGAACTTATCCGCGTAACAATTTCTTTGTGCTCATCGTTATCCAGCGTAGACTTATTGTCATCCGAGTCTAATGGCTCCCCGGTGATTTTACTCAGATCAAGCTCACCACGGGCCACATCTTGAAAAGACTTACCATCGAACTCTGTTAAATAACCCATCATCCATTCATCCACACGATCTGACATCAACAGAACCTCTACTCCATGCTTGCGAAACACTTCTAGATAAGGACTGTCGTTGATTACAGAATAGCTATCACCGGTGACATAATAGATTTTGTCCTGCCCTTCTTTCATCCGCTCAATGTAGCTAGCTAGACTTACAGTGGGGACAGCGCCGTCAACCGATGAACTTGCAAAGCGAAACAGCTTTGCTATTTTCTCACGGTTAGTGTGGTCTTCACTCGGCCCCTCTTTTAAAACAGCACCAAATTGAGACCAGAAAGTAGCATACTTCTCGGGCTCACTAGTCGCCATCTTAGCTAGCATATCCAAGGTTCGCTTAGTCAATGCTGCTCGAATACTATCGACCATGGGAGTTTTCTGAAGTATTTCTCGAGACACGTTCAATGGAAGATCAGCACTGTCCAGAACGCCCTTTACAAAACGCAGATACATCGGCATAAACTGTTCGGCGTCATCCATAATGAACGTGCGCTTTATGTATAATTTAATACCTCTGACAGCTTCACGCTGATATAGATCCATGGGTGCCATACCAGGAATATATAGCAAGCTTGTATATTCTTGTTTCCCTTCTACACGGTTATGGCTCCAAGCAAGTGGCTCTGCAAAGTCACTGGAAACATGGCGATAGAATTCTTTATAATCATCATCACTCACGTCACTTCTTGATCTTGTCCATAACGCTTTTGCATCATTTACTGCCTGCCATTCGGGCGCAGTAATAACAGTTTCATCCGCTTCGACGTCTTGCTCAGTGCCAGGCATCGCAGGCATATCTTGCTTTAGCATTTCAACAGGTATTGCTATGTGATCAGAATACTTTTTAACAATACTGCGCAAACGCCAATCATTACCAAATTCAGATTCATCTGCCTTTAGGTGCATGGTAATGGTAGTGCCACGCTCAGTTCGTTCAATTGCCTCTATCTGATAGTCAGCCTCACCACTGCAACTCCAACGCACTGCTTCAGACGGCTTGGCGCCCGCGCGGCGTGTCTCAACAACTACGTTGTCCGCAACAATAAACGATGAATAAAAACCCACTCCAAACTGCCCGATTAGCTGTGAGTCTTGCTTTTGGTCTCCCGTTAAATTCTTCATGAAGTCCGCAGTTCCCGACCGAGCGATAGTTCCCAAATTAGCGATCACTTCGTCTCGTGACATACCAATGCCATTATCAGTAATAGTGATAGTCTTAGACTCTTCATCAACGCCAATACGAATACGGAGGTCACCATCATCTTCATACAAAGACGGATTTTCTAGTGCTTCAAATCTCAACTTGTCAGTAGCATCTGATGCATTAGAAATTAGCTCTCTAAGGAAGATCTCTTTATTTGAGTACAGAGAATGGATCATGAGATGCAATAGTTGTTTAGCTTCAGTTTGGAAGCCTAACGTCTCGGCACCGTTTTTTGCTTTAGCGGTCATTGTTGGTTTATCTCCTAATGGTTACAACTGAGTTATTGGTCGACATATAAATGCCTTTCTAGCTACAAAAATGGGGGCATAACCAGAAATTTCAAGGTGCTGGATACTTTATGGAAGTAAAAAATGACATCGCGCAGTGGCGATAGGTTTTGACACATCATCCTGCCATGCTGTGGTAGCAACATTCACTACCCTTTTACCCTGACGCAGCAAGCTGCAGGATGCATAAATAGTTTTGTAGCGACCAGGTCTTAAATAGTCCAGAGAGAAATCTACCACCTTAGGTATACTAGTAACATCGAGAAAATAGAGTAGCTCTATAGACGCTGAGAGTTCAAGAAACCCCCCTATTACACCACCATGAATAGCCGGCAACGACGGGTTACCGATGTTAGAGGGGCGGCGCTCCAGCCAGTACATTACCCCGCTCTCATCTATTTTAGCTTGAGCACCAATAAAACTACTGTAAGGGATCAGGTCTAGAATTTTTTGAGGATTAGCCTCTGATCTAGCCAAGATCAAAGTAGATTTCAGTTCATGGTCAATCATTTACCACCTGCCTGACCGTCAACTTTTTTGCCTAAAACAAAACGACGAAAATTTCTTCGTACCGTGTTTCTGAGCGAAATGCTTGGAGTTTCCACTTTCATAAAGGTAGCTACGCAATGGGCTATTGGGTTTTCTGGATCATCTTGCCAGGCAGAGCCACGACAAAAAATCACACTTGAGGTATCACGATAAACTTTAGCAGAGACGTAAATTGGCTTATTAGGTTCTGCCGGGTGCATGTAGTCAAGGCGGAGATCCATAGTGGGGGTGACTGCATTACTAGCTAGCATTGTAATCGCGGCAGAGCCACAACAAGTATCAAGAAGACTAACAATTACGCCCCCATGAACAACCCCCGTTACCGGATTACCCGCCAGCTCAGGCCTGTATGGAAAAGTCATCTCCACCTCACCCAGACTTATCTTGGTCAATTCAAAGCCAAGAGCTGCGCCATGACCCGTGCGCTCCATCGCCAGTTTGAGCATCGGCTTAAATATAGCGAACTTTAGATTCACCACGAATACCTCTTGATTAAGCTAGCCTGTCCTCAGCAACAAAGTATGTTGGGTCTTCGATCACATTAACCTCGACTAGGCTCCCTGCGTTGGTCAATAACGTGCGGCATTCTTGACTCAGATGGACCAAATGTAGAGTTTTTCCGGCATTCTCATACCGCTCGGCTAAGGTATCGATAGCGTCCAATCCGGAGTGATCGGCCACCCTTGAACGGGCAAAATCTATAATGACATCGTCATTGTCCTGCTTGGGATCAAAACGCTCTAAAAAAGAAGTTACAGAACCAAAAAACAAAGGCCCTGTCACCGCATACACGGTGGATCCTTTGTGATCTTCTCTAGAATCTATACGGATGTATTTGGCGTGTTCCCATGCAAATACTAGCGCCGATACAATCACTCCAACACAAACCGCTACCGCCAAATCTGTCGCTACTGTGACACCAGACACCAATACCAAAATCAACGCATCACTGCGCGGGACCTTGCCAACAATCCTGAAACTTGACCATTCAAAAGTACCAATCACGACAATGAACATCACACCAATTAATGCAGCCAACGGAATTTGCTCAATTACCGATGAGCCGACCAAAATGAATAACAATAAAAATACTGCAGCACTGATTCCGGATAGTCGCCCTCGACCGCCAGAATTAACATTAATCATACTTTGCCCAATCATCGCACAACCGCCCATGCCACCGAAGAATCCAGTCATCGTATTAGCAATACCCTGACCGATACATTCTTTGTTGCCGCGCCCACGGGTCTCGGTGATCTCATCAATAAGACGTAATGTTAACAGCGACTCAATCAAGCCAATCGCGGCCAGGATGATCGCATACGGTAAAATTATCCACAGTGTTTCTAAGTTAAAGGGTACTTCAGGGACATGAAAAGTGGGTAAACCACCACTGATAGAGGCGATATCTCCCACCACTTTGGTATTTAAATCTAGACCTAACACCAAGCCGGTTACCACCGCAATGGCAACCAGGGAGGATGGTAATACCTTAGTAAATCTCGGTAATAAATGAATGATCAGCATAGTGACCAGAACCAGACTTACTAACATATAGAGCTCTTCACCCTTTAACCAGGCTACATCGACGATAGAGTCCTGCATGAAAGTACCCGCTAGCCAGCCTGGCTGGCCGGCTTCACCGAACTGGCCTAACTGGGCCAGAAAAATAACAATAGCCAAGCCATTAACAAACCCTAGCATCACTGGGTATGGAACCATTCGGATAAATTTACCAAGCTTAAATACGCCAGCTGTAATCTGCAGTAACCCCATCAGCACAACGGTCATAAACAAATACTCGACACCATGATCGGCCACTAGCGCAACCATGACCACAGCCAGGGCTCCGGTAGCACCACTAATCATACCTGGGCGACCGCCAATGCAAGCAGTGATTAGGCCCACCATAAAGGCTGCATACAGTCCTACCAGCGGATCAACACCAGCCACAAAAGCAAAAGCAACTGCTTCTGGAACCAACGCAAGTGCGACTGTTAATCCTGATAGTAAATCATTTTTAAAGGATGCTACCTTACTGAATTGAAGCTCAAACATTCATTTGTTTCTCTTAATAATTTATCGTGACGTTAAAAAAATAGACCTAGTTGGTACGGCTTCGACTGGATCCTCTATTAGAGTTTCCCCCCGACGGCCTTTTGCGTCCTGCTCCTGGTGTTTCGGTCTTTCGACTTTTGGCATAGGGTGAAGGCGGCTGTCCGGATGGTCTATCCGCACTAGAATCTCTTTCTTGGCGTGATGACGCTTCACCCGGCTGACGAGGTCTGTCCGTTTGATGTCGCCCACCACTCTTAGCTTTATTCCCAGGTTGTGGACCCTGACCAAATGTCGAACGCTCTTTGGTCTTGGTCGAATTATTAGTATGACGAGAATTGTTGCTTGAGTTAGTTTCACTTTTCAGTGCTCTACGTGGCTTATTCGGTCGCACTGGATGATTTAAGGTGGTCGTTTTAACTGTCTGATCTGGCTCAAAACCTTCTACTTCTTGCCGCGGCAATACTCTCTTAATTAGTCGTTCAATACCCGACAATAAGTCGACCTCGTCCGCACTCACTAGTGAAATGGCGACGCCCGTCTGCCCTGCTCGGCCAGTTCTACCTATGCGATGAACATAATCTTCAGACACATTCGGCAAATCAAAGTTAACTACCTGCGGTAGTTGTTCAATATCCAAGCCTCTGGCAGCAATATCTGTCGCGACTAAAATACGTGTCTCCCCTGCCTTAAATTCGGCTAGAGCTCGAGTACGCGCACCTTGGCTTTTGTTGCCATGAATCGCTGCAGCAACAATGCCCTCAGACTCGAGATGCTTGGTTAATTTGTTAGCCCCATGTTTAGTCTTCGTAAACACCAAAGCCTGTCTCCAATCCCCATCTTTGATGAGCTTGGTCAATAAAGGCGCCTTTTGCTTTTTATCTACCGTATAAACTGATTGCGTAACAGTCGGAGCCGCGGCATTGCGCGGGCTCACGGAAATTTCGACAGGATTACGCACTAAGCCTTTCGCTAACTGTCGAATATCGTCACTAAAAGTTGCCGAAAACAGCAGGTTCTGACGACGTTTTGGCAACAACATAATAATGCGGGTAATGTCACGGATAAAACCCATATCAAGCATCCGGTCTGCTTCATCCAAAACCAAGACCTCTAAATGGTCAAACTTGACCGCATTTTGGCTGTGCAGATCCATTAAACGACCTGGCGTAGCAACAAGAATGTCCACGCCTCGGCGTAATTTCAACATTTGTGGGTTAATCTTCACACCACCAAAGACTACTGCTGAGCTAAGAGACATGTGTTTGCCATAATCTTTAACACTTTCACCTACCTGAGCGGCTAGTTCTCTTGTCGGCGTTAAAATTAGTGCGCGTGCTTGATTAGCTTGCGCCGGACGGCCTGTTGATAGCCGCTGTAAAATTGGCAGAGTAAACCCTGCTGTTTTACCCGTACCCGTCTGAGCGGCAGCCATAACATCGCGGCCCTCCAGAACAGCAGGGATAGCTTTTTCTTGTATCGGTGATGGTGTCTCGTAGCCTTTACCGGCAATAGCTTTCAATAAAGGCGCAGATAAGCCCAGATCAGTGAATTTCATAGTCGTGTCTTTTAGTTTGCCGCGTACCTAGGACCTGGGTAGCTGCTTTTAATAGGAATTCTAGGAAGGCCCCTTGAATGGCGCGCACCATACAGACTTTAGATGCTAAAAGCTACTGACTCTATCTCAACAACGTAATGACATCAGCCAATCGCAATAACTCGATAGGCTTCTATGACCCGAGGTGGTGCTTGAACCAATTCAACCAAAACACCTTCCGCACTCTTTGGAAATTCACTATTAGCTTTCGGATGGACAAAACACACATCGTAACCGGCAGCACCAACTCGAATACCGCCGGGCGTGAAACGTACGCCATTACCGGTTAACCACTCTACAGCAGCAGCTAGATCATCAACCCACAAACCAACATGATTAAGCGCAGGACTATCAACCCGCGGCTTTTTACTGGTATCTAATGGCTGCATTAGATCTACTTCCACCGCCAAATCACCTACCCCTAAAACGCAGATATCCTCATCGACATTTTCTGATTCACTGACAAAGGTGTCTTTGTATTCTAATCCCAGTAAGTCGACCCAAAAACCGCGCAGCCTTTGTTTGTCGGGGCCACCAACGGCAATCTGCTGAATACCTAACACTGAAAACGGTCGTTTACCGTTCATGCCGAACTCCTTTTAAATGAAAGAACACCCTCTAAGACTATTAAGGCCCAAAGCAGGCTTCAAACTTATCTATAAAACTATTCAGTTGATCTCCAGGTAGGTCATTAATCCCCGCAGCGGCTTCGCGGCCGCCACCTGTAGCAAACTGGCTACAGAGCTTACTCGCCCCTTGTTTATTGAGCAACGGCGCTCTTACACTCACCAGATAACTGCCCGATGACTTTTCTGTCATTACAGCATGAGCTCGTCCGGGATGCTGATTAGTTAAATCATTGCTAAAAACCCCACTGACCCTTCGCGCCCAGGGCTGATTAGGCAGCATATAAATGGCAGTGGACGTGCTCACGCGCAAGGGTTTTAGCGATGTAACAGCTGCAAAATCCTGCTTATACCCAGCCTCAAGCTTCTCAAAATGCTCGCGACTGTCAGTAATAAAATCTAATGGATCATCGTAACCGACAACTAATTGATATAATTCCTTTGGCGTAAAATGTAAATCGCTGAGATCTGCCCCATAGCCATTGTAATTCATATAGATGCCCAGCTTTTCTAGCAAAACAACCTGATCGGATGAAATACTGCTGCTGCTGAGCATTTCATGCGCGACGTTTTTTAAATTATCGCCAAAGGTCCCTACAACACCCCAACCTAATCGAGCGCCACGGAGATAGTTATTCACTAACAAACTGGTAGAAATATCTGATGATTCATTAATCAGCGACATTAGTGAAGCTGATACGGGTACTTTTCCTGCAGCGTGGTGATCAACATAAAAAATATTGGCTCCCTTGGACAGTAGCCTGACCAGATCTGACTGGTTCTTCTCCATAGATATATCAAGCACAGTGATGCGATCGCCATCAACAGCATCCACCTGCTTTAATAGGGAAATATCGCGCTTAACTCCGGTTACAAGTATGGCATCACGTGGCTCTAATTGGCGTAGCTGAACTAGCGCGCAAATACCATCAGCGTCTCCATTAAACACATCATAGTCAGCCATTGGCGTTAAGCATCCTCAATTTGGTAAAAATCCATGAGAACTTTTGCCACCTCTGGACGTGAAAACTCTTTGGGTGGCGCAACACCGTTGCTTAGCATTTCACGAACCCTAGTTCCCGACAGCAAGACAAAGTCATCTGCAGTGTGCTCAACGACCTCGTTCATCATCACCACGCGACCAAGTTTTTTTGAGAACGCTGTATGATCCGCACTAAATATTTCAATATCCAGAGCACCCTCGGGCACTCGTTGTAAAAATATCTCTTGTGCTTCAAAGGCACCATAATAGTCGCCAACTCCGGCATGGTCTCTGCCCACAATGAGGTGAGTAGCTCCCATGTTCTGCCTAAAAATAGCATGTAAAATAGCTTCGCGTGGGCCAGCATAGAGCATGTCAAAACCGTACCCCGTCACCATCACTGAGTTTTCTGGAAAGTAACTATCAACCATTACTCTAATACACTCATCTCTAACCGACGCAGGAATATCACCGGACTTAAGCTTACCAAGAAGCATATGAACCACTAACCCATCGGCACTCAGGCGTTCCATCGCCATGCGACAAAGTTCTTCATGAGCTCGATGCATAGGATTTCGAGTTTGGAACGCAACGACTGTCTGCCAACCTCGCTGGCTAATTTCACTACGAATCTGACCGGCAGTACGAAACGTGTCGGGAAAATCTGCTTGGAAATAACTGAGGCTCAGCACCTGTACTTCCCCCGCAATTAGGTACTTCCCCAAGGCATTAAAGGTTGCTACACCGGGATGATCAGAATCATTGGTACCAAATATCTCTCCTGACATAATGCGCAGTTGCTCATCGGAAATCTCCTCGACCGATGAAACATCCATAGTCGCCATGATTTGATGACCATCAACATTTGGATCTAACAATGCAATTCTTGAGCCCGGAGAAAAGGATGGTTTTTGATTAATCACATTAATAATAGGTACTGGCCAAAAGAGACCGTCTGTTGTGTGCAAACTTTTACAGACACTCATAGCATCTAATAGGTTCATAAACCCTGTTAAGGGATTAAAGTACCCTGCACCTAACATCACCAAGTTAGCGGCCGCTGCAGAATTAATATTTAAACAGGGTAGCTTACTAGCATCTTCAATCGCTTGATTTCGGTCATTAACATCCTCAACAAATAGAGAATTGAGGGCGTTTGACCCATGAGGTTTAATCAACAATTAGTCTCCAAGAGGGATTTATTAAAAAGTGACATCTACAGTATCTTAGCCTTCCCAGTTATGACAGTACATTGAGATTTTGGAGATATTGCATAATGTAATTGACTTCATCATTCAAGCTCATTTTATCTGACACTAGGTGAATCTCAGCATTCACCGGGGCTTCATAAGGATCATCTATACCAGTAAAGTTCTTAATTTCACCGGCTCGTGCTTTTTTATACAGTCCCTTGGGATCGCGCTTCTCTGCCGACGCTAAATCACAATCGACAAATATCTCAACAAACGCTAAACCCATTTCTTGATGAATGCGCCGTACTTGATCCCGATCCGCTCTATAGGGGCTTATAAAGCTCGCCAATGTGATAACGCCGGCCTCATTAAAAAGCTTTGCAATCTCACCGATACGCCTAATATTTTCTGCTCGATCGGCCGCGGAAAAACCTAAATTCTTATTAATTCCCAACCTTATATTGTCACCATCCAATCGGTAACTCAGCTTACTTTGCGCCATTAACGCACTTTCAAGTGCGACAGCAATGGTACTTTTACCACTACCTGACAGACCGGTAAACCACAGAGTTGCTCCGCGCTGACCAAGTAATGATCTGCGGTCAGTACTCGATACCTCGCCCTTATGCCATGTCACGTTAGTTGCTTTTTGATTAACCATTTAAAAGGCCCAGACCCACTATTAAATTTAAGTTAGTATCATAGAGTGATTAGGGGTATTTTTACAAATATTGGACTACCTCAATACTAATAAAAGCGCTTCATCACAGGCCAAGACTGTATTTTAATGATGCGAAATGTTGAGCATTTATTAGATTTTTTTAGGATAGCGGTCTTAAAACTCCGTACTGGCGGGCACAACTGGTTGTTTCAAAGACACAAAGCAGAGGCATTAACACGAGTCATGAGTGGATCAAGCAACTCTTACCGTTCGCTGACAATTCTAATAAGACTTTTATTTTCCAGCCCTTCGCCTCGGTATGTAATATGGATACTCATTAACTGGTTTCCTTTTACAAATTGTAACGATATAGCGTCGGCGTATTTTTGGGACGTTAGCGCCCAACCACGAGAGGGAAGCGCTTTTAAATAAAAATCTAAGTTTTCTACTGGGCTTCGTTCAGAAAATGCAATGATATTCAGACCGCCATTCTCATCAGGTTTGCTAGCCGAGTCAGTTTGAATCTCTGCATCGTCTGGGAGTATAACTTCAGCTTGGAATGTTGGGAAATTGACAGATTGACGTGTCTGCCCGCGATCGCCCATTTGCGTGCAGGCGGCGGTTAAAGTAATAGATATAATGCCTATTAGACTAGCAATTTTAGTCATGAGGAATAAGCCTTTAAACCCTTGTTGTTTCACTTTGCCAGTTATGGCTATTGATTAATCCATTAAATCTATCCAATTCCCCATGATATATGGCTTAAAATATCTGTAAAAGAGAGCCGATTTCTTCGACTGAACAAGTATTTAGAGGCATTGCGTTAAAATGCTAAAAGACTTTTAATAGCGGGTCACATTAACCCTTCAAAGGATCCTCCCTAACCATGCAAGCTCTGTCTAATTTAAAAATTCTTGATTTTTCCACGCTCGTTCCTGGGCCTTTTGCCACTATGATGCTTGCTGATCTAGGTGCTAATGTACTTCGCGTGGAATCGCCAACCAGACCTGACATGATTAGAGCGATGGGGCCATTTAGCGATGGGACATCTACAGCTCATGCAGTCTTAAATCGAAGTAAGCGCTCGATAGGCTTAGACTTAAAAAACCCTGCAGCTGTTGATATGGTTAAGAAGCTAGTTGCTAACTATGACATTATTGTTGAGCAGTTCAGGCCGGGAGTGATGGATCGGCTAGGTGTGGGCTTCGAAACACTGCGGGAAATTAATCCGAAACTTATTTACTGCTCAATCACTGGTTACGGGCAAACTGGGCCAAATCGTGATAGAGCCGGTCATGACAACAACTACCTATCGTTGTCTGGTTTGAATGGCTACAGTGGTCGAGATGGTAATCGAACCCCTATTATGGGGATGCCCCTAGCAGATCTTGCGGGCGGATCTTTACACTCGATAGTGGGAATCCTAGCTGCGGTCAACCAAAGAACGCAAACTGGCCTTGGGCAACATGTTGACATTAGTATGACCGATGCAATATTTGGTATGAGCAGTATGTTTGGCTCACACTTTCTGGCTGGGAACCAAGAACCAAAGCCGGGTACAACAACCCTTAACGGGGGTATTTTTTACGATTATTATCTAACAGCCGATGGTCGTAATTTATCCATTGGAAGTCTAGAGCCACAATTTTTTAATCAACTGTGCGTTACACTGGGTCTTGAAAGTTTTGTTGATCTCGGTAGCAAACCCGATGCGGAGAGCCAGCAGAAATTCAAACAGTTACTAGAAGCCACTATTGTCACTAAAAGCCTCGCCGAGTGGGTAGACATATTCAAGGACAAGGATGCCTGCGTAGAACCCGTGCTGACTCTCGCAGAAGCATGTGAGAGCGAGCAAATAAAGCAGAGAGATCTAATTGTTACTGTCGACACCTATGATGGGGCAGTCCAGAATCAGATTGGTACTGCGATTAAACTCTCTGACTCTCCCTCTAAATATGGTCTGTGCGGAGCTCCGTTAGGCCATCACAATCAGAGCGTCATGGAAGAGTTGGGCATGAGCGAGCACGAAATGGACGCGGCTACAAAGTCAGGGATGTTTGGATAGTCTGAGTCGGCAGCATTGTCCTGATATTTAGTTGCCTTTTAAGAAGAGCGCTATTCTGTGCAGGAAGCCTTGCTTGACTCTAATAACTAAAGTGTCATCGTCGGCTTTTGACAGCATCATAAGACAGCTTTTCTCAACGCGAGGCATTTGAAGCAAATCTTTTTAGGTGAGCTTCTTGAAGTGCTCCACAAGCTTACTCAGCAATACTTTATCGACCGATAACGGGTTGTTGCTACTTTCAACGACCCTCCCCAGTCCCGGCCTACTTGCAACAATAATGACTATCCAGAGCGGTTATTCGCGTTTTCCGCACCAACGCATCTAATTGCACAGCAAAGCGGCTAGCAGATAATTCCATTGCTAAAAACCAGCACTGAGCGACGATTTTTAGCAATGGCGCCCATACTAAATCTATCTTATTTTTTTAGTGAAATGACTGGCCACTTTTCGCTAAATCAACAAGGTATTGACTCGGAATCCAAAAGTCGTCTCCCGTCATCTGATGATAATGGTTTAGCTTCTCTAGTACCTTATCTAACCCAAGGCTATTAGCATAGTGCATGGGTCCACCGCGATAGATGGGCCAGCCGTAACCATAGACGTACACAACATCTATATCACTGGCCCGCATAGCGATACCCTCCTCTAAAAGCTTCGCGCCTTCATTGACCATCGGGAGTATGCAACGATCCAGTATTTCTTGATCAGAGACCTCGCGCTGAGTAATGCCCGACACCTTTGCATGATCTTTAACTAAGTCGTCAACAAGCGTTGAAGGTGATGGCCTACGTTTTTCATCATAATCATAAAACCCTGCACTGGTTTTTTGACCAAACCGTCCCAACTCGCACAGCCTATCTTTAACATTTTCACTTTTTGAAGCGGCACTGTCCCAGCCAAGATCAAGGCCGGCTAAATCAGCCATCTGAAAGGCTCCCATGGGGAAACCAAAATCAAATAACACCTTATCAACTTGACCCACAGCAGCGCCCTCAAGAGCTACCATGCTGGCTTGGTACTGACGAGTATACAATATACGATTACCCACAAAGCCCGGGCATACGCCTACTAATGCAGCTACCTTCTTAATCCTTTTGGCGAAAGCCATACAGGTTTTTATGACGGGATCTGCGGTTTTTTCTCCACGTACAATCTCAAGAAGCTTCATTACATTAGCGGGAGAGAAAAAGTGTAAGCCAATAACCGATTCGGGCCGACTAGTAACGTTAGCGATCTCATTGAGATCCAGCGCAGAGGTATTTGAGGCAAGAATAGCATCCGGTTTAGCAATACTATCTAAGCGGGTAAAAATATCTTTTTTAACCGCCATATTTTCAAATACAGCTTCAATAATAAGATCACACTCAGCTAGAGCCTCTAACTCAAGCGCTCCAGTAATTAACCCACACCGGGTTTCAACATCCTCAATTCGGAGTCGACCCTTGCTGGCTGTATTCTCGTAATTCTTTCGAATAGTTGCCAATCCCCGATCTAGGGCTGCCTGGGTTGTCTCGACAATAGTGACAGGAATACCTACGTTCGCCATATTCATCGCGATACCACCCCCCATGAGACCGCCACCAATCACACCCACTGTATTAATTGGTATCTCAGCGGTATCTTTATCAATACCAACTACTTTAGATGCTTGACGTTCTGCAAAGAAAAAATACTGTTGTGCCTTAGATTGAGGGCCTACCATTAACTCTCTAAATAAATTACCTTCTGTCTTTATCCCTTCATCAAAGGGCTGAGAAACAGCTGCTTCGATACAGCGTATATTGTATTCAGGCGCCAAAAATCCACGGGTTTTACGCGCAATCATTTTTCGTATTGTTGAAAATATTTCTGGGTCTGCAACAGCACTCTGCAATTTCTCTTGGTTGTCGCGCACTCTTGGATGCGGAGTCTCTAAAGAGGCCTTACTAAGGGCAAATGCAACAGCATCTGAACGTAAATCATCACCGACAATCATATCGATCAAACCGGTATCTAGAGCCTCGGCAGCACCAATAGGTGCTCCAGAGGTCACCATTGATAGGGCTTTTTCTACTCCAACAATACGCGGTAATCTTTGAGTGCCACCAGCTCCTGGTAGCAGGCCAAGATGCACTTCAGGCAATCCAAATTTTGCACTAGATACCGCCACTCTATAATTACAGCAAAGCGTTGTCTCAAGGCCTCCCCCCAGCGCAGTCCCATGAACCGCCGCGACAATTGGCTTAGTTGACTCATCTAACAGAGAGAGAACGGCTGGAAGATGCGGCTCTTTAGGCGCACTGCCGAATTCACTAATATCTGCTCCAGCAATAAATGTTCGTCCTTCACAGAAAATAACCACGCCAATAACCGTGTCATCATCTAACGCTTTTTTAACGCCATTATAAATTCCTTCTCGGACAGCATGACTTAAGGCATTAACCGGCGGGTTATTTACCGTAATTACTGCAATTCCTTGCTCAACGTCAAAATCTACTCTATCGGTCATTGCTACCATTTAACTTTCTCCTTGAGATTATTTTTTAATGGATGAATATTAATTCAATGTCCAACCAGACTCCATAGTCAAAGTGAGACTTATTGATGAAATCTATTTAGTGAGTAAGTGCTGAATCTCTTTGGCAAGTAACCACAACCGATCTTGTCCCCAAACGGCTAGTACAGTGTTTTTATTACGATCTAAAAGACGAAAACTAGGTGCACCCCATAACCCGCTGTCATACATAGCCAACCGGTTCTCCTCTAAAGCCTGTTGCCACCCGTCTTGCCCTACAATATTTTTAGCCGCCTGCCAGTCTAAACCCGCTTTTTGCACAACAGACCTTAAACCTTCATCGGTGTTGGTATTGGTCCCGCTGACAAATGCAGCACTAAGAAAACTAGACAGTAATTGATTACCCTTACCCAAACTACAGGCCCATGGGTACAGCGAATAGCAGCGACGCACAGGCTCCCCTATAGGATCATAAAATTTGCCATAGGGGATTCCTGCCGCTTTTGCCTCTCTCGCGGTATCAGTAAATATATAAATACCCTTCTCATTGGTCGCAGGAACACCCCGCATGACCATCGGTAAAATGGGTCGGACATGGAGTGTGACACCACTAGTTTCTGCGAGTGCTACGGCTCGATCAAATGCAATAGAACTATAGGGGCTGCGCAGAGAGACGAACACCTCTAGCGACAAACTACCATCATCGCGCAAATTACCGATCGTCGTCTCTTGACGCGGAGCAATCAAAGGCTCCTGAGGCTGTTTATTTGCGCCAAGACTAGTGAGACGATCTTCTAAATGATACAAGCGGTCTACCCCCCAATACCACTCTCCAGCATAGTGAAACATAGCACTAGAATAATGTTTGAGCTCTGCAAGTCTTGCATTACCAGACTCTATTTTTGCTCGCAAATCTAACTCAGAGGCTACACCAAGAGTCTCTGCCAATCTTTGCAGTTCAATGTCATTACAGGACCACAAGGCGTCCCCAACCTCCTTAGCATGGTCAACAAACCCTTTATCATCTAACAAAGCGCATATTGATTGAGCAACACTAATATTACTCTTGGTCGGAGCCCAGTCACCATCAGGAAACGTTAGACTATAATAATGAGCGATTTTAGATGAATCATAGCGCGAAAGTTCGCTAAGCAATTCTGGCTCCGGGATATTTTTACCGTCGACCGCACCGACCAGATGGCACTTGAGCTCGATATCATATTTTTCAACCAGTAATTGCAGTGTCTGAGCAGCAAGGTGGCTATAACCATCATCTACGCGATGGAAATATTCAATGACGTGCCTTGCACCACTCTTAGAGCGAGCACGCTCCTTTTTATGCCTTTTTTTAGCGAGTCTCTGAGGATCGGATAGGTAGGTCATAAATTTTGATGTAACCCATCGCCTTAATGGACTTGGATCCATAGTAGCCGCGCCACCCTGCTCTTTAAACTGACCACCCATTGGTATCTCCTCATTAATGGTTGCAACTATATGTTCAGTAACGCCTCGCAACCCGTGCCAGCAATGAGTGTATTCACCTTAGCCTGGTCAGTCTGACTCAACGCTCTATATTGACTATTAATCCATCTAAGGCATTTACCTTGATAGGCAAATGTTTGCTGACTCCAAATACTACCATCGATATCAGCTTGCCATGTCTTATCTCCCTCTGCGAGTGCTTTAGCATTAGCCAATAAAGCAGGAACATAAACTCTACCCACTTCATAAAGAAGCGCGTTTAAGCTTGTCGGCACAGTGTCCATAGCATTCCAATCCCTACCCGATGTCTCAAAACCACACTGATCCTCCATTAACCCGGTCCAAGCAACGACTCTCGGTGCCAGATCATGAGCGATTTTACGTGATGTAGGATCAAATCCCACCAACTGGGTTAACTGTCCATAAATGGCAAAATCACAGGCACTTGGGCGTGATCCTAGTATAAATGGCTGACTTTCTAGGTGTGATTCAAGTGCTAACAGAAATCGTCGATAACTCGCATCGATCAAGGGTGCTGTGATATCACTTGAACCCACTACGTGCAGACGACTTACCTGTCTGTTCGTTATAAACGGTTTAAACTGGTTAAGCAGCTCCGAAGATATATCTACCTTTTGTAATAGTGGCAGTAATGTTCCTGCATTATCAGCATCCTCCGCAGGAGCCCAGCGATAATGAAACATATATTTGGTACACCACTCATCAGCAAAGTCTTCCAATAAATAATCGATAAATGCCAGGGCGGGATCCGCAGGAACCACTCGTCGCTCACTGAATTCAGCATCAAGTCGGCGAATGATTGGAGTAGAGTCACATACTGCCTGCAGCTCTCCATCATCATCAGGTAAAAGAAAAGTCGGCAGCAATGCTACTTTTGGTGGCGCTATTCCCATCGTCTTAAGAACGGCTGCAGGATCATCCCAAATGATACGGTAGTCGATGCGGCGATACCGCATCAAAGCAATCATTTTTCGAGTATAAGGCGATGGTACAGCACCAATAAGAGCAACGGGTTTAACGATGGGCATTTGGAAACAATCCTATTTTTATCAAGACACAAGTCAATGCGGAATATATTGACATACTGCCTGCCATGATGTCACTCTAATATTATACATCTCTCGAGAAGACTGACCATGATCATCAAGAAACGAGCTTTAACGCTAGGGCTAATCGTTCTAATGGCATTTGGCATCTACGCCAATCAAGTATCAATTATGCTACAAATTTTACCCACGGCCATTACTCGGGTATTCCAGTCAGATGGTATAGCTGACCTTGGTGAGGGTATGCATGTCGCCCTGTGCGGTGCTGGTGGCCCTATGCCTAGCACCAGTCGTTCAGGGCCCTGTGTGGCCATAATTGCAAACGGTAAAATATTTGTGGTTGATGCCGGCACCGGTGGCTCACGTAATTTAGGCAAAATGGGTCTCACTACTGGGAGCATAGAAGGTGTTTTCCTAACACATTTCCATTCAGACCATATCGATGGGCTGGGTGAGCTCTCCATGACTAGATGGGTTACAGGAAGACATACACAACCTTTATCTGTATTCGGTCCACCAGGTGTAGAGTCAGTCGTTGAGGGCTTTAACCGCGCTTACGGAAAGGATGCGCTCTATCGCCATGCTCACCATGGTGATTCTATTGCTATGCTGAGCGGTAATGGCATGTCTCATAAAAGTGTTGAAGTCCCCGAAAACGGAACAAAGGTAATGGTATACGACCAGGGTGGCGTCACCGTGGAGATGTTTTCAGTCGATCACAAGCCTATCTCCCCGGCTGTTGGCTACCTTTTCACGTACAAGGGCCGAACTGCGCTAATCTCAGGAGATACGACAAAAGATGCAAATGTGCAGCTATTCTCAAAAAATATTGATTTATTGATACACGAGGCTCTTTCACCTGAGCTTTTGACAATAATGAGCGAATCCGCAAATGCAGCAGGAAATTCGTCCAGAAGTAAGATTTTCCATGATGTGCTTGATTACCACACAAGCCCGGTAGAGGCCGCTGAGATTGCGCGTGATGCAGAAGTGGGCCACCTTCTCTACTACCATGTCGTACCACCGCTTGATATACCGGGTTTAGAGGCAGTTTGGCTAGATGGCGTTGATGATATATTTAAGAAATATACATTAGGTTTAGACGGTACCCTCTTTACATTACCTCCAAATTCACAGAAAATAATTAAAGTAAAATCTACGTTATAATTGTAAAATACTGATTTTTATCTACTAATTTATAAATTATTAAGAGCATATAGTTTTTCACTAATTGTTTGCTGGCTGTAGATATGACACAATAAAAAATAGTTTTCCGACACTAGTTATTGACCAACTTTTTATAAAGGCTTATCGCATGACGCAGTCTAAAGAGGCAAACCCAGTTGTTCAGACAAAGTCAGATGGCCGATTAATGCGCAGTGAGCGAAGCCGTCGGCTTATCATTGAAGCCATTATTCAATTAATTGACGAAGGGTTTCTAATTCCTACTGCGCAACAAGTTGCGTGTCGTGCGAATGTTGGCATTCGGTCTGTGTTTAGGCACTTTGATGACATGGATGATATATTCGAAACTGCTAATGAAATAATTTTTCAAGATACAAGGCCATTATTTGTTGGCGGTGATCGCTCTGGTATTCTGACCGATAGAATAGTGCGCTGCACACAACAGCTAACTTCCGGATACAATTCAGTCAAAAACTTCATGCTCTCTGGGCGAATTCGTAGATGGAACACGCCTGTCATTCAAAAGAACTACATGCTTAATACAAAACGTCTTCAAAAAGAGCTGGAATCTTGGATCCCCGAAATCCTTGAGTTACCTGAGCCTGACAGGCAATGCGCCTATGCGCTAGCGTCTTTTGATTTTTGGTTGCGCTTAAGCGTCGATCAGCAAGTGTCAGAAAAAGACTGTATTAATATAATTTCACGTCAACTACAGGCGCTACTCCCTCAGTAACTAAAATAGCGCCTGAGATCTGCTTTTATTTTGAAGTCACTAGCCTAATTTAGTGACCAGCGATTCTCAAACAAGCGTGTGCCCAGCCGAGCTACTATGATATAAAAGTACAATGCAGGTGTGCGTAGATTTGCACTAGGTTTTGGGAGAGCATAATGACAAAAAAAGTTGCACTCATTATTGGTGCCGGTGACGCTATTGGGAGCGCTATAGCGCGCAAATTCTCACAACGTGGTCTCACTGTCTGCGTGACTCGGCGAAGTAAAGATAAACTCCTGCCTTTGCTCGAGGAAATTTCTTTGGCCGGCGGCGAAGCATTTGGATTTGGTTGTGATGCGCGTAAGGAAGATGCTACCGAAGCACTATTCAAAAACATTGAAGATAATATCGGTGAGATTGACGTCGTTGTTTTTAATGTCGGTGCTAACGTTCCAATGGGTATCTTAGAAACAGACAGTCGCAAATTTTACAAGATATGGGAGATGGCCTGTTTTGCAGGGTTTTTAAATGGTCGTGAGGCCGCTCGCTACATGACCAAAAGAAACCGAGGCACCATCCTGTTCACCGGCGCTACAGCCAGTGTTCGTGGATCAGCGGGATTCGCCGCTTTCGCTAGCGCCAAGCATGGGCTGCGTGCTCTAGCGCAAAGTATGGCAAGAGAACTTGGCCCGAAAAATATCCATGTGGCTCATATCGTAATAGATGCAGCTGTTGATACTCAGTGGATTAGAGACAATGTTCCTACGTATAAAGAACGAAAAGCAATCGATGGCATCGTTGAGCCAGATGACTTAGCTACCAATTATGTCAATCTCTATGATCAACCACGCAATGCATGGACCTTTGAACTGGACATACGTCCATGGGACGAAAAATGGTAGGAGAAACCCAATGAGCAAAACAATAGAATTTTACTTTGACGTGGGAAGTCCCACAGCCTACTTGGCTCACAAACGCCTGCAACAATTAAAACATCAATATGGCTGCGTAATTTCTTATATTCCAGTTCTTCTTGGGGGCTTATTTAAAGCATCCGGTAACAGCTCGCCGGTCATGGTTCCAGCGAAGGGGCGTTATATGATGATGGATGACCTTCCTCGATTCGCTAAACTGTACGGTGTTCCATTAAATAATAATCCTCACTTTCCTATTAATACGCTCAACCTAATGAGGGGCGCTGTAGCTACGTTAGACGGCGATCATTTTGATGCCTACATTGACGCGGTCTTCAACGCTATTTGGGTCGACAGCAAGAATATGGGTGATTTAGAGACGGTCATCGGCACACTGACTGCCGGCGGCTTAGATGCGGATTCCATTTTAGCCTCGACACAGAACCCAGTGGTAAAACAAACTCTTATAGACAATACAGACAGTGCCGTCCAAAGAGGCTTATTTGGAGCACCAACGATGTTTGTTGATGGGGAGATGTTTTTTGGCCAAGATAGACTGCAGTTTGTCGAGATAGCTTTGCAGACAAAAATATAATAAAACTTTAAAACTTTAAAACTTTAAAACTTTAAAAAAATACTAATAAAATAGTTTCTAAAGGAAACCTACATGCGAT
>CALDQM010000133.1:0-10454 GCA_937911225.1 uncultured Cellvibrionales bacterium | reverse complement strand
ATGACTGTTTTTACTCACGCAAGTATAGCGTTAATGCCACCGAAACCCTCAATTGTTGAGGTATACTATTTACAGCTATAGTAACTGCTGAAGCAATAATCGTCTCTGTCTAAGTCCGACAGTACGGTCACAATTTCAGTCATTGAGTAGGCGTGAAAAAAACACATGGATTTAACACACAACAGTGGCCTTGCGTCGGTCCCGGCGGTAACTCAATACCTGCGGTCTGCCCAGGCCTGTGGTGTGGATTACTCTTCGCTGTTAAGTGAGGCAGGCATTGATGCTGAGACCCTTAAAGACAACACCAAGCATGTCTCTAGTCAGTCCATGGAGGATCTTTTAGAACGATTAATTGATGCTAGCGGCGACCCTTGTTTTGGACTTCATTCAGCGCAATTTGTAGAACCAGCGTCTTATAGTGTGTTGGGCTATATCTCTATGAATTGCTCAACACTGCGTATGATTCAGGCGAAAATTCCAATTTATGAAAAAATTGTGGGTGATATGGGGGTGACCTCTATTGAGATTACTGATGGTTTTGCGCTGCAACGATGGACCTGCCAGTTTAAAAATCCGATCGCTCGTAAACATGAAATTGAAAATGTGTTGGCATCTTGGTGTCTTTTCGCTCGACGATTTCTCAATTTTGAGGGCTGGCATAGCGTTTGGTTCGAGCATGAGGGCCCCACTGATTCAACTTTATTGGCTAGTTATGCCGAACTCTTTGGCTGTGAGGTTCTATTTAAACAACCCGCAAGCGGATTCCGATTTGCTGAAAGTGCGCTAGATGAGGTGTTCCCTCAAGCTAATGAGCAGTTGTTGCAAATGTTACTTGACCATGCGACCACTATATTGGGCGGTTTGGACAAAAAGCAGTTGGTAGCAGATCAAGTTAAAAACCTGTTGCGATTAGTGCTTAAGCAGCAAACCCCCTCTAGTCAGATGATTGCTGAAATGCTGGGTATGAGTAGCCGCACGCTGCAGAGAAAGTTAGATGAGGAAGGCACAAGATACAAAGACCTACTCAACGAATTGCGCTTAGAGTTGGCCCTGTATTATCTGAAAAACACAGATCTTTCACTCGACTCAATTGCCTATCAATTGGGCTATGCAGAGGCGCGCTCGTTCTATCGAAGCTTTAAACTCTGGACTGGCCGTACCGCCGGCTCTTATCGAATAGACCCTAACACTTAGCTTTGATTCTTGGTGTCAGCGGCTTTTTCTGCAGCACGCCACACGCGAATAAAATTACCACCCCATATCTTGGTGATATCCTCTTTGGTATAGCCTCGCTTGAGCAGCTCGATGGTAACATTTAGCGCCTCGCTAGCGTCGTTGAATCCAATAATACCGCTTCCATGATTGAAGTCGGTGCCGATGCCAACATGGTCAACACCAATACGCTTGACGATGTAGTCAACATGATCGAGCATTTCGTCGACACCGATGGGCCCAAGCAGAGCGCTGGTGCGTGTCAAAAAGTCTTTCTTAATGGCTGGGTCATCAATTTCCCAATACAGTTCAAAGGGATATAAATAGGACTCATCAATGCCTGATTCACGCCGTATTTTGCGAATATTGGTATCCATATCTGGGTCAGCAGAATCAAACAAGTAGCCTCTGAACGGTGCTATGTGAATAACCCCATTAGTTTGTCCAATACGATCAATTTCTTGATCAGATAAATTTCTACTGACATTGGTCAGGGCTCTGACATTCGAATGACTTGCAATGACCGGTGCGTTGGATAGGGACATGACTTGCATGGCGGCCTGGGTAGATAACTGCGAGATATCCATAATGCCACCAAGGGAATTAATTTTTGCAACAGCCGCTTTTCCTAACGAGGATAAACCGCCATGCTCAGCGTCTGGCTCTCGGGTGCCTGTTTCACCATCAAACAGTGTTCGTGAAGAGTCCGCAAAGTCATTGTGGCCCATATGTGTTAGAGCAAATACTCTAGCCCCTGAACTATATAGGCTGTCGATACCACTTATGTCTGCGCCCAAGATTAATGCATTTTGAAAGCCAAGAATCAGCGCTGCTTTACCCTCAGCGTGCGCCGCACTCAGCTCGGCTGTACTTTTTACTATAACGGTATTGTTGGCTGGGTCTGCTGCCAGTGCATTCACTGCAGCGAGCTTGAGTTGCGCGAGCGCTTTAGCTGCGGCATAACCCTCTGGGGTTCTTGGCATAGGCCCAACCGCTAAAGACATTACCACTGCGTCTAAGCCGCCTTTTTGCATTTTCTGTGGGGCCACTTTAGAGAGGCCATCAGCACCGACATACATCGAAGGCTGGCCGGGTATTTCAATGTCGGCATGGGCATCTATGGTCAATGCGGTGGTGTGTATGGCTCGCGCTTGAGCTACTAGAGCGGCATTTTCAGCTGCCGATAAGGCGGTTTTTGCCACTATTGTAGATTCAACACTTAAGCCAAAGTGACTGACGATGAGTAAAGATAGAAGTAATAATTTGCGCATACTGACGACCTTGTCATTCATTAAAGAAAACACATCATGCCATCAATACAGGTAGTTTCTCAATGGATTCACTGAGAACGACTAGCATACCCCCATTAGCGCGGCCTAAGATTTAGTTTTCGTAAATAGCATAGATTTTTTGCGTCGGCTCTATAACTTCCCATTCACCTTCAAAGCCGGCGGGCACACATATTTTGTCCCCAGCTACGACGGTCAATTCATTACCCTCGGTATCGCGCAGAATTGATTTACCGCTTAATATGTGAAAATACTCATTCTCGGTATAACTGACTTTCCAACAGCCAATCTCTGCACCCCATTCTCCGACAAAGAACCGATCGTCGGTCGAAAAATGAAGTGTATTATTTTGCTCAGGATTACCTTTAACCAATCGGTCATCAGGTGTTGCATAGCGCTCTATTTTCGAGGTGCTGGTTGCAACATTCACTAAGTCAGCTATTTTTTTAGACATAAGATTTCCCTGTGTTAACGTCTCTATATGACACTGGTTATTTACCTAAAAGACCTTTATCTGACGCCCATTGCTTTGAGCGTTTCATGCCTTCATCAAAGGTAATCTCTGGCTTCCAGCCAAGAATACGCTCTGCTTTTTTTATCGAGAACCAGCTCTTGGTAGCCAGTTGAGAAACCGTTGCGGGTGAGGCCTCATTGAGATTTCCCATGAGGTTAGCCACTTTTGAGGCTATAGCAGCCACTCTGAGAGCAAGTGTTGTTGAAACAAGCATGGGGCCCTTTTTACCCAACCATTGGTAATGGGGCGCAAAATAGTCTTTGGTAGACATGTAGCCTTCGCAAGATAAGTTAAATATCTCACCCACCGCATCAGGATGTTCGGCCGCTAACACTATGCCTCGCACTAAATCGTCAATGTAAATGGGTCTAAAAAAGCCTTCGCCTTTGGCAGGTAGCATAAATTGGTTTTTTGCGATAGCTTCTAGTGGTGCAATGATCCAGGGACGGCTACCTGGGCCATAGGCGTCTCCCGGACGCACAATCACTACCTCAATATCACTGTTTGCCTGAGCCGCAAGCACGGCATGCTCTGAGGCCAGCTTGGTCAGTACATAGCTGCCGCCATCGGCATGAACTGGTTGGTCTTCGTCGAGTTCACCTTGTGCGGTGTTACCATAGGCAACGATGGAAGATATTTGCACAAAACGGCGCACCTCATGCTTTTTTGCTGCGGCGATTAAGTTTCTAGTGGCTAATACATTCACTCGCCACATATCACTGTCATCCATTGCATTTGATACTAATGCTGCGGTGTGGATGATGACATCACATTCCTCGAGCAAATTTGCAATAGTGTCAGGTTCAGCAATATCGCCCTTTACAATATCTGAGCCATTGCCCACCAAATCAACACCAACAACTGCTTGGTTGTTATGTTGGTAGAAACGCATCAATGTATTGCCAATAAAGCCATTAGCGCCGGTGATTAGTATCTTTTTGATCGTTTGCTCGTTCATAAGTACCTCAAAGGTCCATTAATTTTTAGTGTATGGGGCTAGCCCATGTTGTTGCGATAAAAGCTGCCCACTAGTCTGGTGAGGCGCGCTTTAGAAAATAGTCGAGTAATAGCGGTGGCCACTTTGTTAGCAGCACCGGGAACAATCGCGCTTTTACCTGCGAGACAGCCCTTAATACCTGCCTCTGCGACTTCTTTTGCAGACATCATCATGTTGGGGGCAATACTCAGTTTGGCACCTTGATCTGGGTTATCCATCATTTTGGTGGCGGTGTAGCCTGGACATAGTGCAGATACCACCACGCCACTGTTAGCCGCTTTCAGTTCATCCGCCAGCGCCTGTGTAAATGACAACACATAGGCTTTGGTGGCTGCATAGACATTCTGATTAGGAATGGCCATCCACGCGGCCAGGGATGCCACATTAAGGATGTGACCCTTTTTCCTAGTGGCCATATCATTGGCATATAAATGACTCAATGATGTTAAGGCGAGTACGTTGACGGTAATCATGCGCTCTTGCTCAGCAAGGCTTAGTTCAGTGAAGACGCCATTGTGTAAAAGCCCCGCATTGTTGACCAAAAAGTCAATTTGTAGGTTTTGATCGCAGGTGCGTTGAAAAAGCTTTTGAGCGGCTTGTGGTTCAGATAGGTCAGCGGCCATGACGATACAGGTAATACCGTAGCGCTCAGTTAATGCTGTACCGACCTCGTTGAGCTTATCTTCTCGTCGTGCGACTAATACTAAATCGTAGCTCTGAGCGGCTAGAATATCGCTAAATTCTAGACCGATTCCGTCGGATGCCCCTGTGACTAGTGCAATTTTGTTACCCATAATGTACTCCTCAAGCCGTTAATATTTAATATTATTATTGTTTAAAGTCGACAAAAATGGGCGAAGACCATGCTTGCTGACTGACTGGTTTTTGGCAATCGTCTTTTTCGGCCGTTCGATAATCACCAAAGCAGGGGTCAGTAGCGACTGCCTTGCCTTGCTCGTCAAACGTAGTCCGCAGATTACCACCGTTGATTGTTGCAATAGCTTGCTCGTGAGCGCGGATATAGTAAAGAGCATCGCGGCCATCAATAGCAAAGTCAGGATCTTGAAACTCAACATTGCAGCCTTCTTCAGCGGGCGCGCATTCAAATGTTCGCCACGGATCTTCAATTAACGGTGAAATTTCTTCGCCGGCAAAGGACTGAGGTCTGATCTTAATGACCTCAATACGATCGATAAGGTACCGTTCATCTGATGGGTTGTAGCACTCACCAAGAGACAGTTTCTGCAAGCGCTTCTCCTCAAGTGTCTCCACGACATAGTCGGGACAACCCGGTAACTGTTTAAAAGAGCCAATAACCTTAGCGCTGAACGATGGGTTACTGCTCATATCGACATCACTTCCCATGGGTAGTGACTGATTAGTTTGTGGCGCATTGAGTAGATCAAACCATACAAGCATGCGGTGGCCACTGGTTCCGTAGACTTCACGACGCTTCATGGCATCCCAAATAGAGTCTCGATCACGACCTTGAGCATGAACTGCAGCTATGCCTCCGGCATTTAAAAAAGAGTTTGTGCGTTCAAATTCTGATGCAAATATTTTGGCGCTCACAGGATCAATCTGATCAGCGGTTAGAGATTTAGGCGCAGTCTCTGTTACCACTGCAGTACTGGCAAAAATGGATTCCCAAAAACTGTCCCGAACACCAGTTGAATCAGTGGTGTTGTTTCTATCGAGTTGTTTAAACCCATGACCAGCTCTTGCTGAGTGGGTGTCTGTAGAGCCGATAAAGCCCCAGCGATAGCGCAAAGGGTTTTCTGGATCTTCAAGATTTTGCAGTGCAAGACCATACTGCACTGACTTACGCGGTTTGTAGTTAAATGCGGGTAGAAAAACATCTCGCGCTTGTCCGGCATCAAGCCATTCTTCAGGCGTGCTGCCGGGAACCGTCATAAAGCCATAAATGGTGTCCACTTGTACGAAGTTATGGCGAGCCTCTGCTGCGCGCGAGCCGCATTCTTTAGCATCAATGCCTTCGGCTAAACAGCGATCGGCAATAATTTCACCAGCTTGCCAGCAAGCAGGGAGATAATTGGCTTGGGGAGCAGGACATACCCATTCACCGTTGTCATTGCGGGTACGAACCGTGAAGTCTCTAAATACCTCTGAGTTACCATGGCCAGAATAGACTTCGATTAAACGCGTTTTATCGGTATCACTGTTTGCCTTGGTCAATTGATGTGTCCAGTTGGCATTGGGCGGTGTGTAAAACCCCCAGCTGGTGCCGTGGGGGACAACAATATTATCAAAGCCCCACTCATCGAGCTTTTTAAATAACTCTCCGGGTGTGGCGACACTTTCATAGCAGTTGGCTGGAAGTGATGGGCTGGGCAGGAATGGGTCGCACACCGGTGTGCCGGCCATGTTTTCAACCCAGGTGTTATATGAGGCGTAGTAGTCTTTATGGCGTGGGTCCAGGACACCTAAAATACCCGATTGCTTGCCTTCATTTGAACGTGCGGCAATAGTGGCTACGCCAACACCCACTGATGCAATTGGATGGCTGGGTAGTTTTGCGGGGTCATCATCTTTAAACAGTACATTGTGATGGCCGTAATGATTTTCAGCCACGGTACCTACTTGAGTCCACTCCCAGCCGAGGAATGCAACTATATCGGGGTTCATTGGGTCACCGGCGGTACGATTACATTGGCGTACAGAGTTCATACCGTCGCGCCACTGGCCCAAGGTAAAACTCTCGGCATGATCAGTCAGAAAATAAAAGTCTAACTGTGAGACGAAGCGTGCATAGTCACAGGCAAAGGCCGGTGGATAGGCACCTGAAGCACCGTGCATCATCGGCAAGCTGTACATAAAGGCATCGGCCGAGTTGGTGGTATGCACATGAGTGTCACCAAAAAGAATTTGCTTTTTAGCCATCGCGCCATCGTTTCGACTGCTAGTGCGAGCCGCTATAACCTCGGCTGGCAGACGATTCTGTGTAATTTCAACGGGCGTGAGTGGAGAGGTGTCCCATGCTAAGTTGGGGTCTTCAAAGTAGCCAGGAAAAAGCCGATACACCGATTCCGGTGCATTATTCGTCAATACGAGGGCAATGATGACCCCCAAAATAGCCACAACAGCGGAAAACTTCTTAAACATTTTTAAACCCTTTTTTATTAAATGATTCCATAACTTCGCCCAATAAACCAGTATAAGCCTAGCCCACAGAGTGCTGCTGATACTAAATCAATGACTAATCTGGTGTCAGTGATAAATCTAGATTGCCTCATTTGCTGTAGCAGCACCCAAACTACTGCGATGATCACTATTTGACCCAATTCTATGCCCAGATTAAAGCCAAGCAGGGCAGGTAGCAACTGCGCACTGGCCAACCCTGTTTCCGTCAGGGCACTGGCAAAGCCAAACCCATGAATCAATCCGAATATAACGCTCGTCAGTAAGCGTAGGTTAGCTGACAAATACTCATCTGCAGAATTCCATAGATAGGCTAATGTAAACAACGCTAGCCCTAGACCGCTAAGTGCACTCAGTCCAATATTCCAGATCAAATTGATGAGCACTATTAGTAATAAGCCCGCCACAGAAAAATAGGTAATTTGACGATGCTTACCTGTGAGTACAGCGATGTTTTGTACGGCCACCAGGGCGATGGTAAAGCCAATTGCGGCTTCAACAATGTCAAGGTCTGGTATTACCCAGCCCAGAGTAGCCAGTGCTAGGGTAATGCTATGACCCAGCGTGAAACCTGTGACCATCCAGACTAAGGCTTTTAAACTGCGCAGCAGCAATAAAAGCGCTAATAGGAACGCGATATGATCAATGCCGCCAAAGATATGTTCGATACCAATCAAGAGGAATTGGGTAACGCTGTCAAACCAGTGACGGCTAGAGGCTAGTTGATTAGTGATTTCATGCTGCCGCTGTTTGTTGGTAAATAGGTACTGATAAGACGGCTCCCCATTGAGGGACATATTGGCATAATGGACGTGAGAACTAGCAACATTAAAAAAGCTATTAATACTGATGCTTATATCACCCAAGGACGCGCCACAGTCAAAAGCTAACCTGACACGAACATATCCCAGTGCTGAGGGTATTGGTCTAGCGACTTCTGTACTTGAACAGGGCAGGTTATCTTGAGATACGCTGATCGCACTAATCAGGTGGCTTACCAACAGGGTGTCTAAAGATTGGTTAGTCTGACTTTGAAGCCGAGTAACTTCTCTAGATTTAGCCGTAAAAACTGCTGTGGCAATATTGTCAGTTATTTCCCAGTCAGAAAAAGACTGACTGCGATTATGGGCATGAGCCTGTGATGAAGTCGTGATGACGCTAAATGTTAGTAGGATAGCAACTGTTAGTTGGATTAACTTAACCATTACTGACGCGCCTGTTTAACGATGGATGGCGGGCTGAGCCACTCAATAGTCGCGTTGATACGCAGTTGCTCGATATAACCTTCAAGTGCCTTATCACTGGATTCGGTATTACTTCCGTTGGTGGCCACAGCGTCACTTTGAATACTGTCCAGTATGGTTTGTAATGTCCTTTGGCGGACGCTGAGATTATTGCGCAGCGCACCATCATTGACCGCTTTTTGTACCAACAATTCTTCTTCTATCAGACGATCTAATACAAGGGTTCTGTCTTTTGCATTAGCGGGGCTGCGTTTCTCCTGGCTATAAAGGGCCAGAGCCTGACTATATTGAGCTTTTCCAATAGCGGTGTCGTTGACCCAAGCGACTACTGTTGTGTCACCAGACACTGACACATAAGGGTCACTTGCAGCTACAAGGATGCCTAGGATTGAGCCGCAGATTAATAGGGTGAGCGATCGTTGATTGGTTGTCAGTCCTAATGTGCTTTTCATGGTTATTTATCGGTACTCGCTAGTTGTTCAAGTAAGGATAAATTGAACTGAATACTCGCGTTCTGTTTGAGTTTTTTTAAGGTTGTGGTCAAACTATCACGCCGCTGCCTACTAATTAATTCAGTCATCACGGTTTGTCGAACCTGTTTAAAAGGCATCAATGTTGCCGGCTGGTTCTCAATGACTTGCAGTAGATAAATATTGTCACCTTGCACAATGGGTTTTGAAATATGGGTCGCTGAGATCCCTAGTGCCAGATCAGTCAAGGATATCCCGAGATAGCGGATTAGCATATGTTTTGGTAGTGGTGATAGAGGGATCGGCAACATTTCACCGCCCCCATGTGAGACGGTTTTTTTGAGACTATCCCCCAGCAAGAACGCATTACGAGAAATGTTGGCCATTTCAAGATCATCAAATTGTGCAGCTTGAAGCATTATTCTTTGCGGTTGTTGAAAGACCGCTTGATGATCGTCATAAAAGGCGATGAGTTCAGGTTCCTTGATTGGTTTAGCCTGAGACTCACGCACAACAGTATCAATTGCTGAGCGGGCTAACAGCTTACGAATACCGGGGTCTGCCTGCAGAATACCGAGTTCTTCCGCACGTTGTAATATTAGCTCATCATCGATCAAGCGTTGCAAGAGTTGCCGATCTCTATCCTGAACAGGGATTTGGACCATGAATCGGCCAGCACGCTGACGGGCAACCTGTAGTGCAGATTCTGTCACCGGCTGTTGATTGACTAAAACAATGGTATCTATGGGCTGATGTTGCCAGTTAATCTGTGTGTTTGAACCGGCTAATAACAGCAATAGACCGAGTAATCCAATGGATGCACGAACAGTGTTACTTGTGTTAACGCCCATTTTACGCATAGCTACCCGAATAATTAGTGATAAACATTAATCTACTATCATAGCGCAGCGATAGCTCGTCACACTGTCTTAAGATGACATTTCAATCACAAAAACGGACATCCATCATTTTGACCTATCAGTGTTAATCTGTAGACTGCACTCCAAGGCGAGGCCAATATTAGATTAACTAATCCACCTGGCTATATGTTCTTTATGTTTAATCAATGAAAACATAATTAAATTTCTGTAGTGTTAATTGGAGTAACGCAATGTTTGAGAATTTCCTAGTCCCCGCATATGTATTAATATTAGCCACTCTTTTAGTGACTTTTTTTCATGCTTATGCAACAGTAAAATTAATGCGCCCGGGCCAGCAGTGGGCAAAAGGCATACCTGCGATGCCTTATTCTGACGCACCAGACACTCTCAAACTCATAAAAAATAATATTCAAAACCTGTTTGAGCTACCCATTATTTTCTATGTGTTGTCTATTTTTTGTTTCATTCAAGGTATTCAAGATCAATTTTTGATCATATTATCTTGGTGCTATGTGCTGCTTAGAGTAGTCCACAGCTATCTTCATATATTTGTATCAAGCACAACATTACGGGGACATACTTATGTTTTAAGTAATCTTGTATTGTTTGTAATGCTTTTAATGATGATGAGAACTATGCACTAGAGATTTCATCATCCACAAAAAAGGACGGGCAAGCCCGTCCTTTT
>CALDQM010000132.1:0-3141 GCA_937911225.1 uncultured Cellvibrionales bacterium | reverse complement strand
CAGCAGCCGGTATGGATTTCAAGTCAATGCTGACTGATGGGACCGTAGAGAGCAGCCGGTCGACTTCCGCGGCATCAGCGGTCTTATTATTAACGTTCAGCAAACTTTGGATATTACCCTTACTGAATCCATCCCAAGAACGATAATACAATTTACTGTCATCGCCACCGTCAAAATTACCGCGTGAATATCTAGGTAAGCTACGGTTACCAGAGACATAGTCAGTGATTGCGATACCGCCATCACCAAGAATCAATTGGTTGTCAGTATTCGTGGTAATACTTGAAGAAAAACCGTCAGAGGCTTCGTTAAAAGACTGAAAGGGACTATAGACTTCAGTTTTTGTAACAGCAGTTTTCAATCTTTCACTAGTCTGTGAATAAGGAGATGGAACCGGGTCAGCTTTTGATCGATTTGCATCGACCGCTTGGGTAAATGCGACCTCAAGTTTCGCCCCATCAATACACCTATCCATACAATACAACGTCTCAGTTATATCGGAGGCACTAATGATTTTACTTGACTCAGTCCTAATGCCTGCTTGGCGAGTAGCCGAAGTCGGGTTAGTCATGGCGGTATCGTTTATTTCATACCACTGACCAGTATCGTGTGACCAAACACCTAAGCTTCTAATCTCTTTCTGATACCAGTCTTCCTCAACTCTGTTGTTATCTTTATCTACACTAACACCCCACTCCTTAAACATACTCGCTTGCCACTCAGCAACCGTAAATATAATCGGCGTTCGACCAAGATCTACTTCAGTATAAGGCTCGTGCGTAAAAGCCTTGGTGAAAGTAAACGTTTGTGTATTCTTATCAAATGATCCCTCAAGTTCCTGATAGGCTAAGGTCCGCTTCCATAAAGCTGTGTACTGAGTTTTCCACCAGTCGTCATCAATCCACATATTTAGTGAAATACGGTTGATATCATTTAAGGCAACATAGGAGGTACTGCGCTTTTCCATCCTGATGTCGGTGCTTTTAAGCTTATAGGTTTGTTTATCGCCTTCTGTTTCCTCGCGATAACCTTCTTTTTCAAACACGGTATCTTCAGTGACTAGACTCCGCGTACGCTGATCAACATGTGTACCCCAGTATCCCGCCCAAGCATAAGCTTCAGTCGTCTGCTCAATCTCTGTACCTTCTATAGTCTCAGTAACCTGAGCAACCATAGAGAACGGCGGATTACCTACCGACAAACGCGTGCCATCTAAATTATAAACTCCGTAGCGATGAACGTTACGCTGCACTTTGTTCTCATCAAGAGTGAAACATTCTTCACCGACCACCAACTCTGATTTTCCATAATTAGCAAGATCATCAAGACCACTAGCTACGTTATAAATCTGGATAAGTTGATCTGCACCAGCTGCTTCATAAAGAATATTTGCCTGATTATTGATGGCATCCCAATCAATCTGAGCATAGATGATATCAGCTTGCGCTTGAAAGTAATCGTTTCCGCCAAGTGCCTCCCATTCCTCCTCGGTATAAGCATTTACTTCGACATATAGGGCCTCAATATCTGCATCGAGCTGGACATAAGCCGCATCATACAAAGCCTGTACTTCCTGTTGCGCAGCCTCGTACCGAGCATCTCTTTCCTCATCAGTTCTGCGTTGCTTGCGCTCGGCGGACATTAACCGACGGCAATAACCCTTGTCTGCAGCACTTAAATAGAACTGATAAAAAGCTTCAACCTCGGTGGTCGGATAGTCGTCCCAGCTTAGCCCTAAGTCTTCGGGCGATTGATAATCATTAGCTTCCCAATCCCAAGTATCATAATTAGCGCGCTCACCATAAATGCCAGACTTATCTCCATTAGGGAAAAACTTTGCCGCAATATTATCCTCTCCAGACCAACCCCGTCCTCGGAACTGGAGTAAAGTTCCACTCGCCTTGATGTAACCTTCGCCCACAACCTGATTGGCCTGTTGCTCGTTGCTGTACTCATCTACCTGAGTCCCATCTATGTGAGTCGAGTAAAACATCTCAAACTCTCCATTTGGCGCTGTGTCGGTTATCTCACCGGACTGCTCCACCAATGCAAAAGTTTCTGTATCCCATTTATCCGCCCAATCATCAGTTTTTTTGCCCGCCGTCTTCAACCAAATTGACGCCTCAGACGGGGATGCTAGATCTGGACGCCTTACGCTAACTACAGATGTTTGAGCTGTCTTTGCGTCAACCGTTCCTGTTGCAGTGGTAGCCGATGCCGCAGAGGCTGATTGAGAAGACCCTTTTGTAGCTTTGCTACTTTCGCCTGACGCATCAACCGCAGTCGTAGAGCAGTCTTCCTCATAAACAGTCGCCAAATACGGTCCGTCATTGACTAGTTTGTCAGTACGCATCGCTGAAATTGAACAGATAATCTTATTTACGTCCAAAAGCGCCGCATTAATAGATTGCCCATCGACGTGGAAGTGCTGATTATCCGTCTCAAATTGAGCAGCAGATACCTGCGTCGACAACATTAAGACAACTGCTGAGATCATTATTTTTGAAAATTTCATAGTATTACTCCACAGTCTCAATGACGGTAATTGCGGTTGGTAGCGTATAGCCTTCGCGGACACTACTAAGGTTTAAAACAGTAACAACAGCAGTTTTAGTTCGTTTATTACCTCCAGCATCTACTGCTGTAAAAGTTACTGTCGTTGATCCAAGAGGGAACGTTGCCGGCGCGTCAGTCGTGACGGTTAGTGTGCCGTCTATCCCGTCATTTGCAGTTGCGGCGCTTAAAAATGCTGCAATAGCTGCTTGGGTAGCAGAAACACCCAAACCATCATTAGAATCAACTGAAATGCTATCTGGTACATTGAGGTTTGGGTTATCTTCATCAAACACACCAATTGTGAAGCTAAAGGTAGCAGTATTACCTGCAGCATCTGTTGCGGTAGCTGTGAAAACATTGACTCCTAAAGGAAGCAAACCACTCGAAGGAAAACCCGTCACGGTAATCGATCCATTAATAGCATCAATAGCCGAAAATAAACCAGAGAGAAAGGCGATATTCTCGTCTGTCAGCATATAACCAGATGCACTTGTGGCGGAAACCTCAAAATTCTCACCCCCGTTCGGATTATCAAAGGTAATAACAGGTGCAATCGTATCAGACACGGTTACTGTTCTGGTCACG
>CALDQM010000131.1:0-2874 GCA_937911225.1 uncultured Cellvibrionales bacterium | reverse complement strand
GTACTTATGAAAAATTGTATTTTAATCACAGTTTTAATGGCTTTCCCTATATTTGCAGGGGTGAATTCTTGGGAATGCGGTAAATTTGAAGGGGCTAAGATTATCGCTAGCAACGGCAATCCCTTAGGGAAATTGGGTCCTAAATGGGGACCAGATTCAATATTTAATGATTCATCGGAATATTCAAAGACATGGTCATCTAACAGTATATTTAATACATCCAGTGACTATGGAAACTCATATTCAAGCGATAGTGTATTTAACGATTCGGCCTCGACTCCTCCTAGAATAATATCTGAAGACGGAGATGAGATCGGTAAACTCTCGATAGGCCCGAGCTGGGATAGTACAAGATACGATCCTAACGATATAAAATATACCTGCGGCTGGGATTAAATAAACTTGTTAGCAACAACTACAAATTACAGGCACGGTGTCCTTTAACCTCCAAATTAACAAGGGTTATAGATATGTTTGAAATCATTAACTTAGTCGAACCTTGGATGTTCTTTGTTACAGCAATTGTACTCGTGGCAACTGGGGTTATGCTTGGTGAGATAAGTATTATTCCTTGGCTGTCGGCTGCCATTTTCTTTGCCGGAATAGCAGATTTTTTTCAACTGACGGTCCAAAGTCAGTTAATTATCTTTTGCGGGACCTTTTTTACATCTGTGTATCTATCCCATCGATATATTTCTCTAGCAGGTAGGCAACCTTTAATTGCAGAAGTAATTGAAGATATGGTTGGGGAAAAAGTTACGGTAACTCGACTTGAGTCAAGTAAGCCAGATGTCGGCTCGGCGCTCAGTCAAAATGGTAAGGCTTGGAATGTTCGGCATGCCCAAAATGAAATGCTACGTATTGACCAAAGGTATATGTGTACGGCGGTCTCAGGCATAACGCTGATGGTTAGCGAAGTGGAAACACCCGAGGATACATAAAATTAAAACATGATCTCAATTGGTTTACAGCTGAAACGTTTGGCGTTTATCCGGACAAATACAGAGCAGTTATAATTACTTTAAAGGAGTAGTAGATGATGGGAACTATGATTTTTTGGTTGGTTTTTGCACTAATTTTAACATTGATGATATTCAAATCATTCAAGATTGTGTCTCAAGGCTCCGTCCGACTGGTTGAGCGACTTGGAAAATATAATAGGACACTTAGGCCTGGGATAAACTTTATCATACCGTTCTTAGACTCGATTAAAGTGCCGAACATCACGACTTACGACAAAGACCCGGCAAACCCTGAGAACGCTCAAACACGCCTTCGATACATTGTTTCTTCGGCTGGAGACATTCCTACAGTAGAAATAATAATGGACCCCCCTTCTATTGATGCCATTTCAAAAGATAACGCAATCGTTTATCCGGATGCAATTTTGTATTTTCGGATAGTGGACCCCGTTAAAGCTACCTATGAAGTTGAAAATTTAGGGTTAGCCGTATACAAGTTACTTGAGACTACCTTGCGTCAACAAATAGGAATACTTACTGCCGATGAGGTTATAGTAGGCCGAGAGTTGATCGGCGCCTCAATCAAATCCGCTCTCGAAGAAGCTTCATCGGCCTGGGGTACCTCTATCACTCGAGTAGAATTAGAAGAAGTTAGGTTTGATGAGGATGTAACAAAAGCACTCAGCGATCAGCGTGCCGCGGAACTGCAGGGCCGAGCTTTGGTTGCTACAAATGAGCGTGAACGCGAGGCAACTATCATCGCGGCAGAAGCAGATAAACAGAAGGTTATACTGCAAGCCGAGGCTGAATTCGAGCGCGAAAGACTGCAAGCCGAAGCTGATTTCTTAAAGGCATCAAGAGCCTTAGAGGGCCAGGCTAAGGGAACTGAAGCGCTTGCGCTTGCGCTGTCTAAAAACCCAAATGCCGTTGTAGCTCTGGAGGCATTGAAGGCGCAGGTAGATGTTGCCATCGCACTAGGGAAATCTAACAACACTCTAATTATCCCGGAAGAGACTGCGGGGCTGTTTGGCGCGATCAATTCAATCAAACAGGTATTAAATTTTGATCTTGATAATACGGACAAAGGTTCCTAGCCATGAGCCAAGGCTATGAGGTAGTTCGGCCCAAACCGCAACATTCGGGGCAACCATTGATGACTATTTTGGTCGTATTTTTAATCATTGCAGGTGTTTTTTACTTTATAAGTAGTGAGGAACACGGCTCAAAGGTCATTATTGAGCCTACAACTGCCAAAGCTGTGAAAGAGAATTCAGCGTCACTCCAGAAACTGTCACTTGACCAGCTCGACGCTGAACACGAGAAACTTATTGATGACCTTGAGGAACGACATAAAGAAGCTTTAAATGCTAGCCAAGCTACCGCATTACGATTAGAGAGTGATGTTAGTGAATTAATGGATGAGGTCCGAAAGCTGACGAATGAAATCGAAGTCAAGGATAATAGGAGGGACATCATGGCAGAGCAAATTACTGCATTGATGAGCAAAATCCCCGCCGCCATAGTAGTAAATGAAAAACAAATACTTCAATTGAAGAAAGTGCAAGTTATAGATAAAGCGCCCACTGAGACTCAACCTGAGCTTGAGGTGATAATCACTGATTATAAGCTAATTAGTTCTTCGCCCCCAGCCTACCCTCGGCGCGCCCAGGACCGAGCAAGAGCAGGATTTGCTGTTGTAAAATATACAATCACTACATCTGGTTCAGTTTCGAATCTAGAGATTATAGATGAACGTCCTACTGGCTGGGGTTTTGGCCGCGCCACGCTGAACGCTGCAGCGAAGCTTAAATATTTACCTAGCTCCAGCGATGGCTCACCTGTTGAGACGAATGGCGTCACTAAAAGATATTCATTTAATATGGAATGAATCAACGATTATAAATGGTGGGCG
>CALDQM010000130.1:0-30214 GCA_937911225.1 uncultured Cellvibrionales bacterium | reverse complement strand
CCGTAGGCAGCGGACTGGCGGACGCGGGTTCAATTCCCGCCGCCTCCACCAAATAAGGGTTTCACAAGACCCTAGAAAGACCATTAAAGCCCGTATATCCTAGTGATTGCGGGCTTTTTTGTGCCTATAGTGCTCATTTAGGTTTGGTTGACGGGTTAGGAATCTCTTCCGTTGGAGTATGCCCAACGTTGTCATAGATCACTAGTTTTGCTGTATGACACGAGCATACTCCCCCCCGGTCGGCCAGCATTGTTCCATCAGACTCTACCCTTCATCCAAACAGCGCTGGCAGGCCAAGTGAGAATATCGGGAACGCGGTAATTAACATCAATACGGCGATCATCGCCCCATAAAATGGCCAGATCGAGCGGACACTTTTCTCAATGGGGATACCACCAACCGCACAACCAACGAACAGCACGGACCCAATCGGTGGTGTTACTAGGCCAATGCCGAGATTTAGAATCAGGACCACGCCAAACTGCACTGGGTCCATTCCAAGTTGTGTGGCCACCGGAAGAAAGATTGGCGTGGTGATGATTATCAACGGTGACATATCCATGAACGTGCCAAGTGTGAGCAGAATCAGGTTAATGATCAGCATCACCACCAGTGGGTTCTCGCTGATGCTCAATAAGGCTTCCGACATTCGCAGCGGTACTTCGGCAACCGCCATGAGCCAGCCGAAGGCAGATGCCGACGCAATTATCAGCATGACAATGGCAGTTGTTTTGACGGCATTTCGGGTGGCGAGAACAAAACCGGGCCAGTCCAGGCTGCGATAAACAAACGTTGCAATGAACACGGTGTAAACAACCGCGATTGCAGATGACTCTGTGGCGGTAAAGATACCCGACAAAATACCACCAACGATAATAACGGCCGACAAAAGACCGGGCAGAGCACGTATAAATGCCAAGCCCATCGGCCGCCATCCCGGGAAAGTTCCACTGGGGTAGCCGCGCTTAACTGCAATCATATAGGTGACGACCATCAGCGCCAGGCCCAGCATTATGCCTGGTACAATCCCGGCGAGAAACAGCGATACAATCGATACGCCACCGCCAGCAGCAATGGAGTAAATAATCATGTTGTGTGATGGCGGGATCAACAGACCGGTTGTTGAGGCAGTCACCGTGACGTTGACCGCAAAGTCGTCGTCATACCCATTCTGTTTCATGATCGGCACAAGGGTCGAGCCCATCGCCGAGACACTGGCGACCGCGGAACCGGATACGGCACCGAACATCATGCAGGAAAAGACGCTGACATGGCCCAGGCCGCCTTTTAGCCTACCCAGCATCGATTCTGCCAGACGCACCAGTTTTTCAGCAATACCTGATTGATTCATCAGTTCACCGGCATAGATAAAAAACGGTATCGCCAACAAAGCAAATACATCGATGCCCGCGGCCATGCGCTGAAATGCGACCACCGTCGGAATATCGAGATACAAAAGTGTTGCCAGCGATGCCAGGCTGAGGCAGAACGCCACCGGCACACCAATGATCAGCAGAAATATAAACGATCCGAAAAGTACGACTAGTTCCATGGGTTATTTGCTCCCTTATCTTTTAATGCAATAGTGCATCGTACAAATGTGAACAATACGATCAGTACGCCGCATATAACGAATGGCCAGTAAGCCACCGAACGGGAAATACCCAGTGTGGGCATAATGTGAGACTGTGTATATTCAATCAGCCGCATTCCGTTCCAGGCCATGGTGGCGCCGAATATCAGGACCAGGCTCTGACCAAGCACATACACGACTGTCTTGAATCGTGCAGGTAGCTTTGAAACGACAAACCTGAAGCCGAGATGAAATTCCTCGTAAACACCCACGGCGGCTGCCAGCAATACGAAGTACAACATGGTGATTAGGGCCACCGACTCAGACCAGACCGGGCTGGCGTTTAGTACGTAACGACCGAAGACCTGCCAGGTGATCACAATCGTCATGATCACTAGGCCTAGTGAGGCAACTTTTGCCACAATATTGGCGAGGCTTTCGGCAATTCGGTCGATACCCTGTTTTTCATGTACATTACTATTCGATGGCACGTATTCTCTCCACTAGTTCGCGTAACTCCGGCTCCTGCAGATATTCTTCGTACAAGGGTTCCATTGCGTCCATAAAGGGTTGTTTGTCAATGTTATAAACGATGTCGACCCCGGCCGCGACCATCGCCTCGTGAGAAGCAGCAACCCGCGCGTCCCAAAGACGTCGCATGGTCACGACAGAGTCCTTCGCGGCCTGTCGAATTAGCTGTTGATCCGCAATTGAGAGTTTTTCCCATCGGTAGCGCGACATGACCAGCACTTCGGGTACCATTACGTGTTGGGTAAGGCTATAGAAATTCGCCACTTCAAAATGCCGGGATGAGTCAAAGGAGGGCCAGTTGTTTTCTGCACCATCGATCGTGCCCAGAGCCAGAGACTCATAAACCTGGCCATAGCTCATCGGGGTCGCGTTACCACCGAGTGCGGCGATCATGTCCACAAAGATGTCCGAGTTCATTACGCGGATCTTCATGCCGTCCATGTCGGCAGGGCTGTGAATGGGACGCTTTGTGTTGTACATACTTCTGGCGCCGGAATCATAAAACGCCAGGCCAATGAGACCATGAGGTTCCAGGGTGGCAAGAATCTCGTCACCGATCGATCCGTCCACCACATTGCGCATATGTTCCGTGGAACGAAACAGGAATGGTAGTGACAAGACTCCGGTTAAGGGAGCGATTGAATTCATCGGAGCGAGGCTAGTTCGATTGATATCGATACCACCAAATATGGTAATTTCCAGGGTTGCTTTTTCTGCTCCCAACTGTGCGCCGGAGTACATTTTTAAATTGATTCGGCCATTGGTCTGCTGCGCAAGTTGCTTTGCCATGGATTGGACGGCTAGCACGGTTGGATAGTCAGCGGGGTGCAGGTCAGCCGCGCGGAGATTGACAGTCTCTAATGCCATCAATGACGAAACAGGAACCAGAATAACTAATCCAACCGTGAGGCAGAGCGAATAAATTCGGGTGACAATTCGTTTTATTTCCATTACTTATCTATCCGGTAGGCTTGTCTTAAAAGCTTAGAGGTAAGATCAAAAGCCAGCCCGAATGCATCAACCGTTTTTAAGCATTGTTTGACAACCAATTTGGCCAGGTATGAGTAGTCAACACGCCGGGCAACGTCGTGCCGGATCGTAATCAGTAACATGCTAGCCTCTAGGGCAACATCCTTGATCGCCGCTTCGCGTTTTCGAGAGGTACGTTGCTTGTTTTCACCCATGAAGATTCTCTTTTTTATTTGATTGAATTCTATCGCAAGAAGCCTGCTAAGTTAATCGCAGTCGACACTCTCTCCATCATAAGCGCTGACGAGCGGCTGCTTCAATGCACACTCATCCTGCAATTCAGTATATAAATACCGTTAAGGATATCATAATATTTACCTTTTGCCCGCTTCATACAGCGTATCATTAGTTAGCGCTATCATTGTGTTTACTAGATCATGCATTGGGAGGTATTGCAATATTTGACTGTCAATATCCTAATCAATCTAATGATTGGAAAAATATGATTTCTCCTGAAAAATATACTTAAAGCAATATAACTAATTGTATTTAGTAGTTAAAAAAATAAATTATTTGTTCAGCTATAGTCTCGATTCCGATATTACCGGGAAAATCAAACCGTAGTTCACTGTTTGTCCTATATCCTCTTAAAACTTGCAATAAATTGATACACCCGATATATTATGATAACGTTAACTTGTCTACTAAAACGCTATAACAAGGTAGCCTCAGATGCAGTTCCTTGGTCTTAACTTGCTTTGTTCGCATTTACCAATGTGGGAGTATAAAACGCTATGTCTAAATCGAGATTTACAAAAAGACCCATAAACCTAAATTTTCTTCTTCTTGTAGCCACATGTTCAGCCGCGATATTTGCGCAATCTCTGGTCTTCGCGCAAGACGATCAGAGTGCTGACGATCAGAATATAGCTGAAGGACCCATCATTGAAGAGGTAAAGGTCACAGGTATTCGCCGTAGCCTAGATTACGCAGCAGCAGTCAAGCGCGAATCTGACTCTGTTGTCGATGCGCTGCTAGCTCAGGATATCGGCCTGTTTTCAGATAACAACATAGGTGAGGCACTAGGGCGTGTTCCCGGTGTTTTGGTTGAGCGCGATGCGGGTGAAGGATTCCGTATCAGTATCCGCGGCCTGGGTCCTCGATTCGTTCGTACAACCGTCAACGGACGCACGGCCCTGTCACCGGCCGGGGGCGAATATTCCGGTGGCGAAGATGCCCGTGGCTTCACCTATAACATCATGCCATCAGAAGTCATCTCCACAGTGAGAGTTCTTAAGAGCACCCAGTCCAGGGATATCGAAGGCGGCATTGGTGGCGTCGTCGATCTTGAGACCAATCGGCCGTTGGACTTTGCTGATAGACAGGAGCAAGATTTTTATGTATCCGGGGCCTTGCGGGCAAGCTATAACGATCTTCTGGAAGATACCATGCCAAGGGCGTCTGTCTTTCTCAATAATAAGTTTAATGATAACTTCGGTGTCTATTTTGGTGCGGTCTATGATGATCAAGACCGTGTTGACAACCTGAGCGAATCACAAAATTTGCGGACTCGCGATATTGACCTCAAGGCAGGTACATTACTGAACGGGGAGTTACTCACCGAAGACCTGAGCAACCAGGATTACAGCCTTTTTAGCGGAGTCAGGTACCAGGGTCAGGAAATCCTTAGGGACAGGCAAACATACATTCTCGGCGCCCAGTGGAAGGAAGGCAACTGGGATGTCAATTTCGACTGGACCGCAGGGTTCGAGGAAGAAATCAGAGATGATAAGAGGTATTGGACGAACTCCGAACAATACGCGAGGTCAAACGAGCAAGACCTAACATCCATTACGGTGGATTATGGTGATGCGACTTCCGGACAGACGTATAATACCATGGGCACCGTTACTGGCTTTGAATGGGCGCTGGGGTCAAGTGGGAAAAAGATGCGACAAAATGTGGTCGCACCGCTGTACCGCCTACTTCCTCGAGATTCCGAGATCAACGTCGGTGGCTTCAATGTGAAATGGAGTAATGACGTCTGGACTGTTTCCGGTGATATTGGTCATGCCAGTCAGGACAATGTGAGAGTTCTCGAGCGAATTCGCAACAGGTTAGATCCAGATAATCCCAGATTTGTGAACGGTACCAGCGGAAGTTTTGACATCAGCAGCGGTGTTCCGATCGTGCAGGTTTACGATTCGTTCGGTGATTTTGTTGACCCGTTGGATAGCTCAGTCGTGTACCTCAACCTGCTTGAACGTTCTATCACACATGAACAGGCGGAGGACTCGAGTGCCCGGCTCGATTTTAACGTGGCCTTAGGAGAAGGTGCTGGCGGCGGTTTAATTCCCTTCGTCGACTCAATTGATTTCGGTGTCGCCTATAATGATATGCAGTTCAGGCGTGATATGGTTCATAAGGGCGCCACAGAAAGTGACTTCGATACGAGCACCCTTGCGGATGTTATAGTCGACAACCTTTTGCCTGACAACAACACACCTGGATTTGTTAATGAATTCGCGATTTGGG
This sequence comes from uncultured Cellvibrionales bacterium, assembly GCA_937911225.1. GTDB lineage: Bacteria > Pseudomonadota > Gammaproteobacteria > Pseudomonadales > Porticoccaceae > HTCC2207. The sequence continues at coordinate 24,606 of CALDQM010000130.1, read as the reverse complement.
ATATCCGTGATCCTCAGTTCGACGTTTTCCTGGATGATCCCGATGGTTACCAGTTGCTCCATGACGACAGTTTCGACGTTACGGAAGAAACTACTGCCGCCTTTGCCCAGTTCAATTTTGCGGGTGGAGATCGATATCCATACCGTGGCAATGTTGGTATGAGATACACATCTACGGATCAGACCAACCGTGGCTGGATCGGTCAAGGTGAGGGGGCTAAATTTGTTCCAGCCGACCCCAACAATCCTTTAGTCACATCCACCCGTTCATACAATGATTGGCTACCGAGTTTTAACATGGCCCTAGATCTATCTGAAGAATGGGTCATGCGGTTTGCTGCCAACAAGACCTTTACGCGGCCCGATCCGATCGATATGTCTGCCCGCGTCAGTATCAGAGATCTGGATGAGGCGGACGAAGATAGAGCTAGTGGTGGCAACCCTAATCTGTTGCCTTATTCGACTGTTAGCTCCGATATGGCATTGGAATGGTATCCGGAAACCGGAGGATCGTATGGCGTCGGACTCTTCTACAAGGACCTCGAAGGTTTTATTGCCTCGGGTAACAGCGACGAAGATCTCCTGATCGAAGGCCAACTGCGGGTATTTGATGTCAGCCGTCCCGTTAATACTGATGGCGGTACGATCACGGGTATTGAATTACAGTTTCATACACCGCTGGATTTCTTACCCGGCTTCTGGCAGCATTTTGGTGTCAACGGGAGCTATACCTTCGTTGATGCGGAAATGGATGCGGTCGTACCCAGCAGAAATGTTCCGGTTTCCTTGCGGGGAACATCTGAAAACAGTGGCAACCTGGTCGTTTACTTTGAGAGGGAAAAGTTCGGTGCACGCGTGGCTACCAATTACCGCAGCGCTTTCCTACACCAGGAGGCATCGGACACTGATAGGTTTGACGAATTTACCAATGGACGCACGATCATAGACCTGAACCTGGACTATCGAATTAGCGAGCGAACGAACATTCGATTCTCTGCTAACAATCTGACGAACGAACGTCGCAGCAGATACTGGGATACGCCGGGCCAGTACTATTCGAATGAAACGGATAATGGCCGTACATTCGTGTTCGAAGTCAGAATGGTCCTATAATTGAGATCGCTTGATTGGTAAGCAATGGAGAAAAGACGGCGCAACGCGCCGTCTTTTTCATCGATACACAGTGATAAAGCTCAATAATAAATTGCTGTTTTGCTATCTGGTTTTTTTCGCCCTCGCCGCCTGCAGCAACAATGAAATCGGTACCGGGGTCTTCAACAGTGGGCCGGTCGCCGTTACCGGCCAGGAAAGCTCGGAAATAACAAGCCCGAACATTATCTATATCCTTACCGACGACCAGGGCTGGACCAGCGTCTCCTACCGCGAAGATCCCGACCTGCTGGAATCGGCCAGTGACTTTATCGAAACGCCAAACATGGCTGCGCTGGCTGAGCAGGGACTGCGTTTCAGCAATGCTTACGCGCCCAACCCGATATGTGCGCCGACTCGGCACGCGATGTTGTTTGGTCAGCGTACGACCCGGCATGTCTATAACCAGGACGAAACATGGATTGACCGGGCGCCGCAATGGCTGACCATCCCGAAGGTGCTCAAGGCTGCCAATCCCCATTACCGGACAGCACACTTCGGTAAATGGCATATCGGCATGAGGGCGGAACTGGCCGGCTTCGATTTCTCGGATGGCCTGACCGACAATTCCGAAGGTGATCACACCGCTGATTTCATTTTTGACGGGTTGAAAAACGTGCCGCGCGACGTCATGGACGCCTGGAACCAGAAACACGGTGTTGAAATCAATCCACCCGATCCGGATGCTCGGGACCGCTCGGACACGTTTTATACCGACGAAGACCCGAAAACGGTGTTCAGCACGACAGTGCGGGCCTCAGATTTTATCCGCGAAGCGGTCAGGGACGACAAGCCTTTCTATGCCTATATCGCCCACTACGCAACCCACCGCATATTTTCTGCGCGCCAGGAAAGTTACGAAAGGTTCAAGGCTAAGCAAGCTGGATCCCGCCACGACAATCCCGGCTGGGCGGCCATGGCCTACGACATGGACAGCGCCCTTGGCCTCATTATGGATCTGGTCGAGGAACTGGGGATCGGCGAAAACACCTACATCGTGGTGATGGGTGATAACGGTGGCATCGACTACTTGCCGCAGACCACTACAATCGACCGAGAGTTCAATATTCTCGGTACTCATCGTACTAAGGTTGCTGCGCGCAACGCGCCGCTGCGTGGCGGCAAACACCATTTCTATGAAGGCGGTATCCGTGTACCCTTTATCGTCAAAGGCCCCAGCATTGATGCGGGCGTCGTTTCTCATGAACCCATTACTGGGGTAGACCTGTTGCCGACCTTTGCCCACCTTGCAGGATATCAGGGCGAGTTTGCCGGTCCGCTTGATGGTGAAAGTTTTGCCGCCTTACTCGATGGTGATGAAGCAACCGGATTCAAGCGTCGGGACCCGACCCTGATTTTCCACCAGGCCGGACGGCGAGTACCAAACAGTGCCGTGCGCGAGGGGCGCTGGAAACTGGTCAAGCACTGGGATGAGCCAAGCGAGGTCAAAGGCGAGGCTTTGCCCTATACCATGGAGCTGTATGATCTTGAGACGGATCTTGGCGAAAAACAAAACCTGTCAACGCTGCATCCAGATATTGCCAACGACCTCCACAACAAGCTTTTGCAACATATCGCCGAGACCGGCAGCGAATTCGAATTCAACGACCGGCCCAATCCGATGAATGTCATTATGGAACGCGAGGGGCTTCGGGCCAATGATGTGCGGCGGGTTCCGATCGACTACGTGTCTCCCTACCAGGGACGAAAAACAGAATAGAGGCCTTTATTTCGAGGAAAGCCGAATGTACAGATGGAAATTTCTAAAAACGGCGGGAACATTGGTTGCCGGCAGCCCTCTGATACTGGGTGTTCTGACGAGAGCGGCCCTGGCCGAGGAGGCCTACATTTGCCAGTTCAAGCACGACGGCAGTAATTTCAAAGTCATCGTCGAGGATCACTATTTTGGTCAGCACCCCCCGGTACACACACGTAATCGCTTTGCCGTGACTAATGCTTACACCACGAAAAACTGCACAACGGGACCCGATATCGAAATATCGCTGCGCTGGTTTGACCTAAAAACCCGCAAGGAACATAATCTGCTGCAAATGCCGACGGACGGCGGCGGCGGAGGCAAGCCCAAGACAGCACTTGACCAGAAAATTGGCGGTAGCCCCCATAAATTGGACCCATACCCCGCCTGTAATTACGACTACACCAAGATGTGCCTGAACGGCTCGTCGGACGGATACCGCCAGGTGTTTGTTGCAGACCTCGAAACTGTTATCGGATGAACGTAGGAATCATTTTAATGAAAAAGACTCTCTCTTTAATATCTGTTCTTGCATTATTGTTGTGTGCATGCACCGAAATTGCTGATGTCGCGGGAACCAAAAAAGCTGCGACCCATAGCGAAGCTGAGCCGCTGCCGAATATCGTGCTGGTTATGGTTGATGATATGGGGTTCTCCGATATTAGCCCCTACGGTAGCGAAATAGCGACGCCCAACCTGGATAAGCTGGCAGAGGAGGGGATGGTGTTCAACCAGTTCCGCAACACCTCCAAGTGTTTCCCAAGCAGGGCCACTCTGATGACCGGGCAATACGCCCAGCGTGTCGGGATGAGCACAAAACCCGAAGCCACCTTTGAGAATTACGCCAGCCTAGGTGATGTACTCCGAACTGCGGGTTATGAAACCCTGATGGTTGGCAAACACCATGCCCTGGATAACCCCTATGACATGGGCTTCGACCATTACTGGGGCATGCGTGATGGTGCGGCCAACCACTTCAACCCGGGCTACCAAAGAGAAGGTGAAGCGTTTCCAGCTCAAAAGCGGCAGAACCAGCGTACCTTTTGTTTTGATGCCAAATGCGAGAAGCCCTACACGCCTGATTCAATGGACTATTACACTACGGATACTTTCACCGATTGGGCCTTAGAGTTGTTGGGACGGCATGAAGCCGAAAGCGATGAACAGCCGTTCTTTATTTACGTATCTTACACGGCTCCTCACGACCCGATCCAGGCCTGGCCGGAAGATATTGCGAAATACGAGGGTAAGTACGACGAGGGCTACGAGGCCATTGCAATGGCACGTTATCAGCGGCAGCTCGAATTGGGCATTATTAATGCCGACACCCATCCACGCTCTGAGGCCATGTTCCGTTCCTGGGATGAACTGTCCTTGGAGCAGAAGGTAGACGAGGCTAGGGTAATGGCGGTTTACGGTGCAATGGTCGATAGCATCGATCAAAACATTGGGCGTCTTCTCCAGTATCTCGAGGACACCGGAGAGGCAGACAATACCTTAATCATGTTCCTTTCAGACAATGGTGCCTCGGCTGAAGAGGTAGATGTGGGTGACGGCGAGATCGGTGCCATAGACCGCTGGGCTTCCGTTGGCGGCCACTGGGCCAATGTGTCGAACGTGCCGTTTAAATCCTACAAAAACTCAAGCTTTGAAGGTGGAGTCGAAAGCCCATTTATCGTACGCTGGCCCGGCGTGGTTCCGGCGGGTGGTGCGGTCAATGAAACTTCGGCTCACCTAGTGGATATCATGGCGACGCTGGTGGACGTCACCGGGGCTACATATCCGGATAACTTGAGGGGCGAAACGGTTGGTGGCATGGACGGCATCAGCCTGTTACCAGCATTTTCCAACGGGACGGTCGAACGCGGAAAGCCTGTGTTTTTCGAGTGGCGCAATGGCAGGGCAGTGGTCGACGGGCACTGGAAACTCTTGGTGCACAAAGCCCGTCCACAGGATGAGGAATCTGGTTTGTGGGATTTCTCCACCGGGGAGTGGGAGTTATACGATCTCAGCAAAGACCGAACGGAAACGAACAACCTGGCAGTTAGCGATCCTGGAAAACTCGCCAAAATGCAGCAAAAGTTCGAACAATGGTGGGCAGAAGTTGAGCCGGGCATCGTGCAAACGGATGAGTAGCGATTCATTGAAGAGATACGGTGCATGGATTCTATTGTGGTTGATGGCCGGGTGTGCGAATACGGAGATTGGAATCGGCCCGAATGGCGTCCAGGGCGAGGCCCGGGACCATTTTCTGGAACTTGAGGCGCAGGACTGGCAAGAGGAATTTTATGATAAAGGGACCGGCGACTGGCATGGCAAATGGTCACTGGACGGGCTGAAGGCCACACTGACCAACAGTGCGGATGGCATGAATTTCCTGGCTGGATCCGTGCCTCGGGAGAATGCCAGCCATGCCGTACTTTGGACCCGGCAGAGCTTCACAGGTGATATCAAGATCGAGTATGAATACACGCGCACCGACGAGGCTACCCAGTACGTCAATATCCTATACATCCAGGCCACGGGTAGCGCAGAGCTTGGCCTGGCGAAAGACATATCCAAGTGGGCTAACCAGCGGACCGTACCCGCGATGTCGGTCTACTTCGGCAAGATGCATACTTATCACATCAGTTATGCGGCCTACGGCCGTACTACCGCCACCAATAACTATGACTATATCCGTGCACGCCGTTACCGGCCCGACCTGACTCCAAAGAAGAACGGTCCGATTCTCGATTCGAACACCTTTGAATGGACGGGTCTTTTTGCACCGGGAGTTCCACACCAGATCACGGTCATCAAACAGGGCAATGAGTTGTTCATGATGATCCGCAATGCCGACAAGGAATACTTGTGCCACTGGACCAACACGGATCAACCCGAGATCACAGAGGGAGCGATCGGCCTGCGGCATATGTGGACACGCAGCGCTCGCTACCGGAATTTCAGCGTGTCTACGCTGCCGGATATGCGCTGATTGCAACCGGTAGGGCTCAACCCGACACCTTCGATAAGTTTTTCTGTCCTGCAGGTCTGGATAGCTTCACAACCGAGCACATGTCAGGGAAAACCAGTGTGCCGGCCAGGCTGGACGAGGTGCTTAAGATCTGCATTGAGCGCCACCTGAGAGTGGTCTGAATTTTCATAGCAAAATTTCTGACAGATCAACCACGAATACACGTCGTGTTCCGTTCAGCACACCGTTAATGGCCACACGGGTATATGTGCTACGATCCCATGCCGGGTGAAGATCCACTCGCATCTCCTTAGCCCTATTCATATCGTCATCAAAAAATCGCGTAACAGCGTCCATGCGAACCAACGTCTGTCTTTGGCCTTTTTCGAGGTCGAAAAAATGCAAAGGTGTTGTGCCGTCACCGAATGCATCAGCTTCACGCGGGTAGACATCACTGATCATGAACCGCCCCCCCGGGTGAATGGACGGGTGGCCATGATTGGCTGGGATATCCGTGAATTTCTTCAGACCGGTACCGTCATAGCGAGCCTGGACGTACATCCAGCCATCGCCGTCGGTATCGAGGTTCATAAACACATGCTCACCATCCGGGTGCCAGTTTGGGTGGTTGCCACCCTTGTCGGCCCATTCGGATGCCGGAATCGCCACCCGGATGTCGTCCCCTTTGCGGGTCATGGTGATTAGCATGGGTTTGCGCTGTTTGTCATTGTATGGCATGTAGCGAAGGACCAGCATGATGCGTTCAGACTGCGCATTCCACTTGACGTGAAATCCGTAAAAATCGCCCGGCCCATAACGACTCACATCGATCTTTGGCATGGCTTCATCAACGATCCGTTGATAGGACGCAATCATCTGGCTCTTACCGGTCAGAGTATTGGTGACATAAACACCATCGTTATTCACCAGGCCCTTGTTGATCGGGATGTACTCCTTAGGAACGATCACGCCATAGCCAGCCTGGGTTGCACCAATTCGTCGTAAACTAGTACTGACCGCCCAGTCGCCATCGGGTGAAACTGAATAGACTGTGCCATCGAGTTTTTGTTTACTACCGCTAAAGGGATCCATCCTGATTCCGTAAGGTATCCAGGTATCGGGATCGACATCATTAAAGAACAAATCATTATCGCTAGCGCCCCACTGTACCTGGGCTCCGAGTTGCGTATCCCAGCCGATGGTCTCGGCGATAACCTTCTGCTCACCAGTGGTCAGGTCAACTAGTACAATTTCAGCGACATCGCCAGGTTCCGGTGGGCGGTCTTCGCGCGGCAAACTGGTCAGACCCAGGTAGCGCCCCGACGGACTGAATGGTGAAGACAGATGAAAGCGGTGGATACAGTTGTCCAGGTCGGGTGTGACACACCATATTGGCACTTTAGGGTCATAATCTGTATAGCGTGGAAACACCCCGTCTAGTTGATATCTCGATCCGGTAAGCTTTGAGTCGGAGTCAGTGGTACCCGGAGTACCTATAGCCTCGATTGAACCATCATTCGGTTCTGTGCAGCCACTCACTGCAAGTGTGGAAGCCATCGCGGACATAGCTATCAAAAAATCACGTCTTTGCATTGAAACTCATCCTATTTTAATCAGTCCGTACAAGTATGTTAAATTTTCCGAGTAAACCTTCTCCCAGCACATCAGCTTGGATTGTTCATATGCACAAAATGATATGAACAGCATTGCAGTAATAAAAAGAAATATTTTTGACTATCTCATGTTCACACTTTTTGCATTTTCATGGTGTTCACTGATTCATACTAATCTTTAACGTCTATTCCCGCTTTCGTGAGGATTTCCCTGAAATAATCATTGGTCACGTCGGAGCTTGTCACAGGGGATAGTGGTGCACTCACTTCAGGCAAATGGTGTGCCAGTTGTTGTTTGATCTCGTCGTAGTCGATGTTGTCAGCCAGATTTACCCATTCATTGGGGTCGTTCTGGTGGTCATAAAGTTCTTCGCTGCCATCCGAGAAATAGATATAGCGGTAACGGTCATCGCGGATGGCGTGGTTTCCGTATCCGTAAGAGGTCATTGCAACCTTGCCTGAAGTGTCAGCAGAACCTTCAAGGAGCGGCTTCAGGCTTGTACCCTCATTGTCTTCATTGGCAGGAAGACCCACTAGGTCAATCAGCGTTGGATATAGGTCGAGCAGGCTAGCTGGTGTACCGGTCACCTTGCCTTTAACGCCGCCGGGAGTCTTAAAAATCAACGGCACGCGCGTTGTTTCCTCCCATAGGCTATGCTTGGCAAAACGGTTTTTCTCACCCAGGTGGTATCCGTGATCTCCCCACAATACGACGATGGTGTTGTCGGCGTACGGACTCGACTCCAGGGCCTTCAAAACCTCGCCAACATAGTGATCGACGAAACTGACGCTGGCCAGGTAGCCCTGTACGGCATTTGCCCACTCACCGTTTTCAATTACCCACTCGGTTGTAGGCATCATCGGCACTTCGTGCAGCGCACGGCTGATCTCGGGAATGTCATCAAAGTCCGTGGCCAGGTACGGCGGCATGGTCAGTGATTCCCGAGGGTGCATGTCAAACCACTTTTGCGGCGCATACCACGGTGCGTGCGGGCGGATAAAGCCGACCGTAAGGAAGAACGGGCTTGCATGCTCTTCGGCGAGCTTATCCTTTGCCCACATCGCCGATTTGTAGTCGATCATATCCTCGTCGTTTTTCGGAAATACACCCCAGTCGGTGTTGGTACCGTTTCTGTCCCAGACAAATTTGTTTCTAGGGTGAGGTCCGAAGCCATTGATGCGTCCTCCATACTCCTGGATACTACCTTCGGGTGCACCGCTATGGAAGATCTTACCAATTCCCATGGTTTTATAACCATTTTCAGCGAAATACTCGGTCATGAAGGTGATATTTTCGGTCGCCGGACTAGCCAACTTAATATTTTTGTCACTCAGCTGGCCATAAATACCTGTGGTCGAAGGTCGTAGCCCCGTCATCACGCTGGCCCTGGATGGACCGCAGAGAGAAGCTGTCGCGTGTGCGTTGGTAAAGAGCATACCTTCTGCCGCCAATTTATCTATGTTCGGTGTATGTGCATTGGGATGCCCCCCCATTACACCCACCCAGTCGTTGAGGTCATCCACGATAATCATCAGGACATTTTGTTTATGTGGCCCGGGGTTCGGTAATTCCTGTGCTTGTTCAGTTGTCTTCGAAGTGGCATCGCAGACTGTGATGAGCACAAGACTACTCAACACGCACAGGATTTTCGTCAAACTACTTCGGCGCATATTTATTCTCCTACAACTTCTGGTGGCTCTATCAGTTTTCATAACGCTGCATGACATATCGGGCCAGACGTCCATCGTAGGGCCGCTGGCTCGGGTCTTCGGGAATCAGTGCTTCGATGGCGGGCTTGAGGGCAGGGTCCAGTAAACCAGTTTCTAAGATAGTTTCCATGGCCTGCAGGCGTACCATCAGGTTTTCACTTCGCAGCGTGGTATCCAGATAGATGCTCGCCGCATCGAACTGGTCCAAAGAGATCAGGATCTCGGCTAATACGATCCCTGTCCAGGGTTTTACCTGGTCCAGTAAAACTTCAATGACCGGCAATTTCGCTTGTGCGTCCTGGCCCAGCAACAGGAGTCCAGTGGCTGCCCAGTAGCTTTTGACAGGGTGTCCGGACTGTAACTGCGCTAGGAAGTTCTCCAGATTTTCACTATTTCGGGAGCCCGCTACCGTCGCAAGATGGATGATTTCTTCGACAGGGTAATTCTCGCTCACAACATAATCCCGGATCACACCGGTTTGGTCGAGTTCCATCAACATGGGCTCGGGGATCAGGCCGGCATCACGTTGTTCTATTTGCCAGTTTGTAAGGGCTCCGGACAACTCTGCCAGTTTGCCGGCGTATTCCAGTTTTGCGGACAGGTTTACTGTACCATGCGGGTCGCTTTGAATGTCGTAGAGTTCCTCGGCCGGGCGTGGCTCGAAAAAGGCGGACTGGACAGCATTCAGTTTTCCTGCCTCGTATTCGCGGACCCAGGATTGCATTAGCGGCGCTTTCCATAGGAAATCCAATCGTCGTCCGTAGGGACGGTGCGGGAGGTAATTACGGGTGTAGCGATATTGTCCGTCGCTGACTGACCTGACGAGATTTCGCTTTTCATCCATGCGCCCACCATATGCGAATACATAGCGATTTTCACTCTCGCGCAGTAGAGAACTCCCTATCATTTGCTCCGGCAGCTCAATGCCGGCGATGGTCAACAGTGTAGGGGATAAATCGACTAAGCTGACCGGTCGATCGACTGTTCCGGTCAGCTCATAATCCACTAGATGGCGATACTGTTCCGGTACCCGGATCATCATGGGAACATGTAATCCACCTTCCGTCAGGAAACGCTTGGTACCGGCAACCGCACCGCCGTGGTCAGCGTAGTAAAACACGATGGTGTTATCCTCGAGGCCATCAGCTTTTAACTGATCGAGAATTTCTCCGATCTCGGTGTCAAGATCCTCCAGCCGGTCATAGTAGACGGCGTAGTCATTGCGGGCTTCAGATGTGTCGGGGTGATAAGGTGCCAGTTGCACCTCTGACGGGTCGTGGCGCTGTGCGGTGCTGCCCTTATGCAAGCTGCTTTCATGTGTGGCGTGTAGGTTGGCGATATGAAAAAAAGGCTGGCCTTCCGTTCGGTTGCGGTAGTTAGCTTCGCGGCTGCTCTCATCCCAGGCATCAACTTGGTCGACTGTGTTGTAATCCTTTTTGTAGTTGTTGCTGGTGTAGTAGCCGGCTTCACGCAGAAAGCTTGGATAAAAACGGATTACTTCGGGAATCTTGAAGCCGGAACGCATGTGCTCAGTGCCAAAAGCGATCGGATAGGCCCCGGTAATGAGTGCTGCGCGCGAAGGTGCACAGACCGGCGCGTTGCTGTAAGCGCGGGTGTATCGGATACCTTCGGCTGCCAGCGCGTCCAAGCGGGGCGTTGTTGCCAGTTTGTCGCCGTAACTGCCTAACCATGGACTGTTGTCTTCACTCACAATCCAGAGGATATTTGGCCGCTGAGGCACCTGTCGGCCTTCCTGGCATGCGATTAGCAACAGGCAGCAGAACAGTAGAAAAATAATTAATCTCATGAATAACGCCCCTTGTGATTTGGGCTTTTCATAACTAATTAAGATCTGGTTGTTTTTCCTCTTTCGAGAATTGACGCATAGGGCCTGCGGTGCGCGGATAATCTTCCCACACCTGGCCATAACCCACTAAACGCGGATCTCTGGTGTCGGTCAGGGTATCGCTCAACTTCTTTTGATACTCGGCAAAAACCTGTGCGTGGTCCGGATCATCAGCTAGATCATTTAGACTTTCAGGGTCGTCCTTGACGTTAAAGAACTCCCACTCTGGCCGTTTGTCTACTGCCAGGTGAAAAAATGGGCCAATGTAAGCATCATCCCGTTTGGCCAGCAGTTCGCGCTTGATCATGGAATCATCGATATCGTAGTACGCGCTATGCGGTGCACTCAGCTCGCCATCGACAATTTCACGAGCTTCCCCGGCTGGATCGAGATCCGGTCTGGCATTCCAAATAATCAAAAAATCGCCACTGCGCATCATTCGTTGCGGATAGGAGAGATTTTTGTAACGGGATGAAGAATGGCGTTCGCGGCCAGAAAAAACTGCACGATTATAATCGAGTTCATCAGCGTCACCGCTTAATAGGCCCAGCAGCGACTGGCCCACAAATTGATTCGGAATCTCAAGGCCTGCGGTTTCCAGAATGGTGGCAGACAAGTCAACAAAGCCAACAGGGCCTTCGATGACTTTTCTCTTCTGTCCGCCCTGGCCCCAACGGATGGAGAGCGGCACATGAATACCGTAGTCGTAGCCGTTTGACTTGGCGCGGGGCATTGGCATCCCGTTGTCAGCAGTCACGATTATAAGGGTGTTGTCCATCTCACCTGCGGCTTCCAGGGTGGCGATAATACTGCCTAGGTGAGTGTCGAAATGATTTATTTCATCAGCATAATCAAGAAGCATCGAACGGCTGGCTTGTGTGTTTGGCAGGAACTCTGGGACAACAACTCTGGCCATGTCTTCATCACTGTGGCCGAGTTCCGCGTAAACCAGATGCGGTTCTTTCGATCCGTACCAGAAATAGAATGGCTCATCGTTCTCGCGCTCTTCCATGAATTGCTGGAAATTACCTGCATAGTCGATATCAGAAATACCTATTTGTGGTTTGACCTTCAACTTTGCTTCATTGTACTCAACACCCGCTGGGTTTTTTGTACGCCCGCCAGCGAGCCAGTCACCCGGACCCCAACCCTTGCCGGTGAATCCCGTTTTATAGCCAGCGCCTTCAAGCAAATCGACAAAGGTTTCATAGTGGATCGGGAATGAACTGGCGTGGGTTCCGGCCGGGCCGATCATCCAGTGGTGCTGCCCGGTCAACAGACTGGCCCTTGAAGGTGAGCACCCGGGAGATGCTGCGTATGCATTGCTAAAGCGAAATCCGTCGTTGGCGATTGCATCGAGATTGGGCGTTTTAACAAATGGACTGCCCTGGGCCGATGTGTGCTTCCAAGAATGGTCATCGCTGATGGCAATCAGGATATTAGGTCTTTTAGCCTGCCCGCTTGCGATTGCATATGAAGTTTGAGACAGCAGCAATAGAATTGCCATTGATTTTATGATGTTCAGCATTCCGGACCTCATCTAAATAAACTGGGACATTGAATTGCGCAAATCCAACTAGTGTGATCTTTAGTATATGTTAACGCTATCATATATGCTACTCGATCGCGGATCCGGTGACATTACAGTAATTGAACCAAAGCAGTCTCTTTTTTATGGTCACAATTATTCGAACTCACTTGCGTCCATTTTCTAAAGCGGCGTGGGCATCAACCGTTTTCATCCAGCAGAAATGCCACTGCGTTCGGTTTTTCTCCATCCAGCCAGCCATAAAACATCAACATGCCGTCGACGGCACTGCCGTTCGGACGCAACACCGGCTGGACATTGTTGAAGCTCCAACCATTATACCGCGGCGATTCCGGCGTGATATCACGATGCAGGTTCCAGGTGTCGCCATTGTCCTTCGATACCCATTGCTCGATCCTGCCGCCGCCGTGGGTGTAATTAACACCTTGTTTGGTTTGATAGCCGTCACCAACGATTACGTAGGCATGTAGTTGGCCCCGACTGTCATTTTTTAGGTAGGTGCTGTTCCACTGGTGGTTGGAGGCGGTGATGCGGGTCTTGAGCCACTTGCCGTCGACCTTTCGCACGTAGTAGTAATTGTGTGTTTCAAGATCTTCCTCTGAGAGGACGTGCAGCGCGCTGGGTTCGCCATTCTCGTCCAGGCATAGTGCCGGCGGCACGCCTGCACCGCGCCACTCGGTATTCCAGATCTGGCATTTGGCCCTGGCGGTTTTGATATCGAGGGGCGTTTTGATGAGCTCGCCGCGGTCATTCCTCACCTCATGCGTATGGAGGTCGATTTTCAACAGCGAGAGGTTATATTTCCAATTATTACTGACGGGCATGTCATATCTGGGATTATACAGCCGCTCAGGGTCGTTGGATCTCACATCGTCATAATCGGTAAACATGACATACAGGGTCTTGCGGTCCGGGCTCAGTATCTTAGCCTGGTACGACGACCATTCCGGGTAGTTGTATATGTCCAAGTTGGTGACATCGTTTTCCGGTCCCGTCCAGCTCCTGCCTTGGTCGCTGGTAATTCGGTAACTCCATGAAGCGGAATGACCGCCGGTGCGGTAATAGACTAATTCCCTGTCATCGTGAAGACGGAAGATTGTCGGGTAGGAGACCATTGGTGCGATATCCGGAAGCGCAGACCAGTCCGATTCTGTCTCGCCCATTCCGCCCGGCTTGTTCGCGACCAGGTGCGTACCGGGCTCGTTGTGACAGTGGTACAGGTAATGAAGGAAGTTTTCTTTATCGACCCAGACAACCGGGCAGTCGTGGTGGTCGCTGGAAGGTTCCCCAATTTTCAGTGGTGCGGAAAATGTACGGTTTTGCGCATCGTAGCTGATCAGCATGGCATAAGTGGGCGCCACTCTTCCCTTCGTGATATTGGCGGCCGTTCCACCACCCTTGTAGCCGATAAAAATCCTGTCGTTGAAGTAGACCGCTTGCGGTCGTTGGCGAGTGTCATAAAGCATCTTCTTCGCGCCACCGAAGCCAAAGGCGATGGCTTTTGCATCATTAGTAAGCTGGCGGGCCCATGAGGGCGGAAGTAGTCCAGCCAATGGTATCGCCACTGCAGTTTGCAATAATTTTCGTCTATTCATCTTAACTCTCCATAATGCGATGTTCAGGATTCCTTCCTCTGGCTAGCCAGGCTTGGCCTGATGATTCAGATCAAAGTCCATGGCGAGCGATATTTATAATGCAGCAACTCGTTTGCCGCGGGATTATTGGTAACCTGCTCGGGATCCGGGTGCCATTCGATTCGACCGCTCATTGCCATCGCTGTGCTGGCCATGCGCGCGAAGCTGGTGGAACCGTGGCTGTCCTCAAGAGAGCACAAAGGCACGTTGCGGCTCTTAATGCAATCCAGGAAGTTTCGAATAAGATTGGCCGTAGAGTCCTCGCCGATACCAAGGTCACCGTGCTGGATATCGTTTTTGGGTAATTTTTCTTTCGGGTCTACCAGCAGTTTCCAGGTCTAAAACTGGCCCGGCCGTACCGGCCTCAACCTTAGGCATGTTGACTCCTTAAGTTAGCGTTATCATAGCGGTTACTACATCATGGCCCGAAAGGCTTTGCAATAATTTCTTCGAAAAAGATTGAACAGACTTGCCGCATATTGTGTGTGTTCTCTCCAGCCGAAAACACGTGTTTCTCTATAACTATCTGTTTATAGTGTTATAAATTTTGTCTTTCGTAATTTTTTTAATCTGTATGTATTGTTCTCGAAAAATGTCCACACAGGCTACTCAATTTGAGTCATTTATTCTATGCATTGGAAAGTATAGATGCATTCGATGAAACATGATAACGTTAACTATTTGTGAAGAATGGAAGCCACCAAGTAAAAAAAGGCCTGAATTGGTATTTTAATCCGCGCCACATGATTGAAATCGCATCTGTCTTTTATTGGGAAATACCCATTTATTGGTGAGCATAAAGGCGGATAATGATGTCCAAAAGGGAACCAAAACGTGAAAATCAAGACTCAAATTCAGGTGGCAACTATCATCGTGGCCGGAATCTTGGCAGGAACTGTGTACGCCGCAGAATGGCAATCTCTGATTGGTAGTGACCTGACTGGATGGAAACAGGAGGGCGGCGAGGCACGATATGAAATTCAGGATGACCAGATCGTTGGTTATACCGTTGCAGATTCGCCCAACAGTTTTCTGACAACGCGAAAGCACTACTCCGATTTCATACTTGAATACGAAATGCTGGCCGACCCGGCCATGAATTCCGGCGTGCAGATTCGCAGTCACGTCAATGACAATGGGGTTGTGAACGGATACCAGGTCGAGCTTGATCCAACGCATCGTAGGTTCAGCGGTGGCCTCTATGATGAAAAGCGTCGGCGCTGGATGTATCCCTTGTCACGCAATGAAAAAGGTCGCAATGCATTTCAAAACGGACAATGGAATCAATTTCGTGTCGAGGCAATCGGCCATTCCATCCAGGTCTGGGTCAATGGCATACAGACGGTTGCCATGGTTGACGATATGACCGCCGAGGGATTTTTTGGCCTGCAGATTCATAGCATCAGGGACTCAGCACTGGCTGGCAAGACCGTTCGTTGGCGTAACATGAGAATGCTGACCAGCGATCTCGAGGCCAACCGGACATCCCGTGACCCCGAAGTCGTGGAAATTTCCTACCTTCACAATCAGCTAACAGATTACGAGGTCCGGCAAGGATGGCGCTTATTGTGGGACGGCAAAACGTCAGATGGCTGGCGGGGCGCAAAACTTGACCACTTCCCGGCTGAAGGCTGGCACATGGTTGATGGTGTTCTGTCGGTTGAAAGTACAGACGGCGGTGAATCCACCGGCCCCGGGGATATTGTTACCCTGGCGAGCTTCGGCAACTTCGAATTGGAATTCGAGTTTCTACTGTCCGAGGGTGCAAACAGCGGTGTCAAATATTTTGTCGATTCGGATTTGAATCTCGGGGCGGGATCCGCCATTGGTTGCGAGTTCCAGGTGCTCGACGATGCAGTACATCCCGATGCGAAGGCGGGTGTCAACGGAACCCGCATGTTGGGTTCGTTGTACGACCTGATTGCTGCGGAAAACCTGTCTACAAAAGGCAGGGCCAAGCAGTTCAAAGGTATTGGTCGATGGAACCAGGGTCGGATCGTTTCACAGGACGGGCATGTAGAACATTGGCTGAACAACGAGAAAGTGATTGAGTACGACCGCTTCAGCCAGATTTTCAGGGCGCTTGTCGCTTACAGCAAATACAATGTCTGGCCCAATTTTTGTGAATTGCTGGAAGGCCGCATCCTGTTACAGGATCATGGTGATGCTGTCAGCTATCGTAGTGTCAAGGTTAGGGAACGCTGAGATTTTCAAAACAGTTCGCCGGTCCCGATGATGACGGCAGACTTTTCAGCAAGTGGAGACAATGAATCTACGTAGGGCATCATGGTGTTTGCTTGAGTATATTTTCGTGCCGGATATGTCTTAATGCGTACGGCAGTAACTTGTACGTTGGTAGGGCATAAGAGACCGCTTGAGCCTTTTCAAAGAGACACTGTTCAGCTCGGAATCCCTCCAGTTTAGCCTGCTAACCGGAGGGTTTGTGCTTTTCTTCGCCTTTCTTGGAATTCGGCCTCAATCGTTTCTAAAAATTATTCAGCCATCGAAAGAAATTTTGATTTGGGTTGTCTATCCCCCAGCCAGTTTTCAATTTTGGTGATAATTTCCGGATAATCCTTCGCTACACTCTTCTGTTCATTGTGTTGATCCCGATAAGCCAGGTTGTACAGCAGCATGGGTGAACCGTTGGCCGGAACGACCGCTTTGAAATTGTGGTAGCGCACGAAATAATTCCATTGCGGCTCTGCCGGCAAATACTGGTGTAATTGCGCCACTACTCCTGCAAAATTTCGATCATTTGCCAGGTTGACGAACTCGTCGGGGTCTAGCTGCAGATCATATAACTCGGCGGCCCCGTCAAAATAGTGAATATATTGCCAGCGGGGTGTGCTGACGGTGTGATTTCCGCGGCCAAAGGTGGTGTGTGTATAGCTTTGCCATTCATGGTCAGGATCTTTGACCAAGGGCAAAAGGCTCTGGCCCTGCCAATCCTTATTGAGTGGAGTACCTGTCATATCGGCGATAGTCGGGGCAAGATCCAGCAAATTGACCATGCGCGCGCTTTTGGTATGAGGCTCAAAACCGGCAGGCGTGTGACTCTTTGGAGGAACAATAACCATCGGTATTCGAGTTGACCGGTACCAGCCCGTCGCTTTGCCCCAATGCTGTTTTTCGCCCAGGTGCCAGCCGTGATCTGACCATAGGACAACCAGCGTGTTGTCGGCGTAGACGCTGTCATTGAGTGCCGCCATGAGATTGCCTACTAGTTCGTCGACAAAAGAAATGGACGCAAGGTAAGAAGAAACTGCATTTTCCCACTCCCCATATTGTGCAACGCTGCTGTGCAATCCAGAGGTCTCCGCGGCTTCGGTATATTCCTTACCCGAACGGGGCAGATCACTCAAATCGTCTTTAAGAGATTTTGGAAGGACGACTGTTTCCGGGGGATACAGATCATGAAAGCGTTTCGGATTGTACAAAGGCTGGTGGGGACGATTAAACCCAACCGCTAGGAAAAAAGGCTTTTTCTGTCTTTTTTGCAACCTTTTGATTGCCCAATTGACCTTCCTTGTATCGGAAAACATCTCATCGGGAAGGTCCACCGGGCCCCAGTCGAAAGTATTGCTGGATCTCCAAAACCGGTCGGCCGGGAAGCCGTTGAGCGGAAGGCGGAATTCTTTGCCATTCTTAATTACCAGGTTGAATGGATTTTGCTTCTCAAGACTCAATTCTTCTTTGCTGAACGGTGATCCGGAACTACCTTGCCCCCCGAACTCGTCCCAGGCATTTTCTGGCATTTTGCCTTCGCCGGCATGAAATATTTTCCCTGCGCCCATGAGGTAATACCCGTTCTGGCGAAAATATTCCGGCATGCTGATCAAGTGCGGCAATTGCTCCTTGTAATTAACCGCATTGGTGTAAATGCCGTTGGATGTTGGCCATAATCCGCTCATGATGGCGGTGCGGGAAGGCCCGCAAATGGGTGCCGGAACGTGCGCGTTGGTAAATGAGATACCTTGAGCCGCGAGGGTGTCCATGTGAGGTGTTTGAACCTGTGGATGGGTGTTTAAAAACCCGGCCCAGTCGTTCATATCGTCAATGGCGATGAACAATACATTGGGGTGGGTTTCATCTGAAGCTACCGATTGTCCCATGACCGAGCTGGGAAGAATGGCAATCAGCACAAACAGAGATAGAAAAAAAGACAGTTTCTTTGACATATTAAATTCCGATTCGCTTCTTTGCCTTTAAATAGTCCATGACCGGCCTACAATCTTCTGCCGAACAGGACCAGCTTGCGCTCATCTACAGAGTGCATGTCTTTAAGGCTTAGTAGAAGAGCATATACCGGTAGATTGCCGAACTTTCAGTTCGTAATCGAGCAACACATTGGGCTGCGCTTTTTCGTGTGACTCGTCATTGATTTGCTGAATGTGGCGTACCAGTAGCTCAACAGACTCCTCGCCCATGGCCCGCAGGGGCTGTCGGATTGTTGTCAGTTTTGGCCATACAGAACAAGCGATAGGGGCATCATCGAAACCGGCAACGCTTAATTGCTCGGGGATTTGTATTTGTAACTCCTGCGCTGCCGACAATACACCAGCCGCCATTTCATCATTGCTCGCAAATATGGCGGTCGGGCGATCTTTTATTCGTAATAATTCGCGCGCACATTCGTTGCCGGACTGAACATCGAACGAACCTTCTTTGATATTGTAGGCGGGAAGTTTCAGGCCATGGTCACGAATCGCTGCCGTGAAACCTTCAAACCTCAGTGCGGAGGCAACATAGTCATGGGGGCCTTTGATAAACGCGATTTTTTCGTGCCCCAGCGAAATCAGGTAGTTAGTCATCTCATAGGCAGCGGCGAAGTTGTCGATGCTTACCCGCATCTGTATATCCTGTGCTGGCGTGCCAGCAATCCGAACGCAGGGCACAGCTTTTTCTCTGACGATTTTAAGCAGTTGCCGGTCAAAGCAGATAGGTGGTGGAAGTATTATTCCATCTACGCGGGAGAGATCTATAAGTTCAGCGATTTCGCCGTAATCAATCGGCGTGCCAAAACTTTCACCCTCATAATTACCAACACCCTCAATCGTGAGGTGATAGCCGATGTTTCGGCATGCGTGCATCATCCCGATCAACACTTCTGCGGTCCAGGTAACGTTCGGGTTATTAAAGATCATCAATAACTGATATGTCTGCCCGCTCGACAAGCGTCTTGCGCCGATATTTGGACGATAATTTACTTTCGCGATCGCTTTGTGGATTTTTTCAGCCGTGCCTTTCTTGACATTTCCTTTGCGATTTACCACACGGCTGACCGTCATCAGTGACACGCCAGCCTCTAGGGCAACATCCTTGATTGTCGCTTCGCGTTTTCGAGAGTTACGTTGCTTTTTTTCACCCATGAAGATTCTCTATTGTATTTGGTCGAATTCTATCGCAAAAAGGCTGCGAAATTAATCGCAGTCAACACCCTCTCCACCGTAAGCGCCAATGAACCGGTACTTCAATACGCACTCATCCTCCAAAGCAGTATATATAAATAAAGTTAACGATATCATAATATTTACCTTTTACCTGCCTAGCACAGCGTACCACTTCCTTCGCTCTGGAAAATATTCCTGTGCGACTGCTTTATCTTTGTTATTTCATTTAAAAGAAGCAAATAAATACTTTGATACCGGTTCTTAGAGTATCCCGAGTGGAAAAGTCAACTTAAATCATCGAAAACTTGGGCAGTTCACTTACAGCAGTTCACTTACATACAAGATATCCTTTTTTATTAGATAATTATTGGCGAAAATGTTGAAAAAATGATAACGTTACCATTCAGTAAAAACAATTGCGTAGCTTAGCTTAGCTGATTGCCTCCAGCCCAAGGTAAAAACAGCAGTTCAGGAGACACACCATGAAAATTTACAAGTACGCTTTCGCTATCACCAGCGCATTTTTTATCCTGGTTATTCTTGCGTCATGCGACTCGACCGGCGAAGGCGATTCAAACGCGCAGGCATCGGGCGAGATTGAAGTTGTTAATCATAATGTGACGTCCGAGTCTGAACGCGAAGTTGCGAACTTTGCCTCTGGCCGTTTCGTACCAGAACGTCAAGACGATTTCGCCTGGGAAAATGACAAGGTGGCGTTCAGGGTTTACGGCCCCTCCTCCGGCGGTGCCGGACAGGTCAGCGGAGTTGATGCTTGGTTTAAGAGGGTTTCATACCCCGTCATCGACAAGTGGTATGCAGGGTATCTGGCGGGACAGAGCTACCACGAAGACCATGGTGAGGGCTATGACCCTTATCATGTAGGTAGTAGTCGGGGTGTTGGTGGAACGGCAATCTGGCTTGACGGAGTTGCCTGGCCGGCCGCCATGTACGATCAATACGAGCTCATTCAAAGTGGTGGCGATGTGGTTGAATTCAGGTTGCAGTATGAGTGGGATACACCACTGGGGCGGGTAGGGGAAAGCAAGACAATATCCCTCGAGATAGGCGAGCAGTTGTACCAGGTGAGTTCGGTCTTCACCCTGAATGGGGAGCCCGAATCATTACCGGTGGCCATCGGCTTGACTACGCATGATGAAGCCGCGCAAACGTTCAGCAATCCTGAGCAGGGTAGGATTTCTACTTGGGAGCTGATTGATGGCAATGGTGTGGGGACAGGAGCCCTGTTGGCGCCTGACAGCATCATTGAAACCATTCACACGCCAAGTGACGATAAGGATGCGAGTCACATCTGGCTTGTTACTTCTTCCAACGAGAATGGCGAACTTAGTTTTCGTGCCGGATTTGCTTGGCAGGCCGCGCAGGAGATTGACTCCATTGAGCGGTGGAATGAATATCTAGATGCCAGGGCGAACCAATAGAATTTTACAATCACATCTTTCAGCTCTAAGGCTGAATAGACAACTGGAGTTAGACATGGAATTTTTATATACCGCCGACCGCGAACGCTATCGACGCATGACAACGGGCGAATTGCGTGATGCTTACATGATCAAAGATATGTTTGTGTCGGGAGAAGTCAGCCTGACTTATACGGATGTTGACCGCGGCATCGTAGGTTCGGCAGTACCACTTGAAGAGGTGCTTGCCTTACCGATACACAAGGAACTAGCCTCCGATCACTTTGCGCAACGCCGTGAAATCGGAGTCATCAATATAGGCAGCGCGGGGTCGATCAGTGTCGATGGCGAGACATATCCGTTGGACAACCGTGACAGTCTGTATATCGGTCGTGGCAGCAAGGACGTCGGTTTCAATAGCGACTCGGCTGCAGATCCGGCAAAATTCTATTTCGTGAGTTACCCGGCACATACAGCGTATCCCACGAAACTGGTGACAAAGGCCGAGGCCAATCGCTTGGAGATGGGAAGCAAGGAAGGGTGTAACGAGCGCGTGATTCACCAGTCGATCAGGCCCGGAATTGTGGATAGCTGCCAGATCGTTCTGGGATTCACGGAACTTGCACCTGGCAGTATCTGGAATACGATGCCGGCACATACCCATCGTCGACGAACCGAGATTTACATGTACTTTGACGTTGATGAAAGTGATTGTGTATTCCATTTCATGGGAGAGCCGGATGAGACACGGTCAGTGGTGTTAAGGAACGGGGAAGCTATCGTATCTCCTACCTGGTCCATGCACAGTGGTGCGGGCACCCGGAACTATACGTTTGTGTGGGCTATGGGTGGCGAGAACCAAGAGTTTACCGACATGGATCACATCGATATAAAAGATCTTCGGTAACAGTTTTAAATACGTGAATTTTAGAGGTAAAGAGATGAATAACAAGCGGCTTTATGGTTTCAGAGTTCTGGGCATCGCTGTTTCTTGCATGATCGCGATGTCCGCATGTGCAGGTAACTCCGGCACAACGGCTGATGACCTTTTTTCTGCAAAAAACGTCAATGCTTTTGACCCCGCCACGATCGATGTGATCGGCGACAGAGTCGCGGACTGGCAAATCGCCAATCTTGACAACCTCAGTAGCTATATGCGGAATTACCGCGATAACACCGCCGACCGTCGAGGCTGGCACCATGGTGCACTCTACGTAGGCATGATGAGCTGGGCTGAGTTGCCCGGAAATGCGGCGTATTACGCGCCGTTCAGAGAGATTTCTGAGGAGGAAGAGTGGCGACTGGGCGACCGACTTTTTCATGGTGACGATCACATTGTCGGGCAGATGTATCTGACCTTTTACGAGAAGGACAAGGACCCAAAGATGATCGATCATACGATCAGGCAGCTAAACCAGATACTGGTGTCCGATCCCGATGACACACTCGAATTCCTCGGTGATTCCTTACCCGGAGTGGGACAAGTATGCCAGTTGCGCTGGTGTTGGTGCGATGCCCTGTTCATGGCGCCGCAGACATGGATGCGACTGTCACTGGTGACCGGTGAAGATCAGTACATGGAATATGCTGATAAGGAGTTTTGGGCGACTACCGACTACCTCAAGGATCCCGAGACCCACCTTTACTTCCGTGATAGCCGCTATTTCGAACGTCGTGAAGAAGCGGGCAACAAGATATTCTGGGCGCGCGGAAATGGCTGGGTATTTGCTGGCCTGGTTAATATCCTGAGAATCCTGCCTGAAGACCACTCTTCCTACCCGAAGTATTTGCAGTTGTACAAGGATATGTCCGCCACGATCGCCAGTCTGCAGCATGACAATGGAATGTGGAGTCCGTCTTTGCTGGGGGAGCAAGTAGTAAAGGAAACCAGCGGATCGGGATTTATGACCTATGGTCTTGCCTGGGGCCTGAACAACGGTCACCTAGACAATACAGAATACGGTCCGGTGGTGCGCAAAGGCTGGCAGGCTCTGGTCGGTGCAGTCGGCGACGACGGTAAGCTGGGGTGGGTACAACCCGTCGGGGCTGGCCCGGACAGCGTGTTTGAAACTGACAGCCAATTATATGGTGTCGGAGCATTTTTGCTTACCGCTTCTCAAATGCTACAGGCAAAGTAAGCCATGCTAAATCTATTCAATCTCGAGGGTAAAGTGGCCATGGTTACCGGCGCCAGTCGGGGGCTTGGCCGGGCAATGGCAGTTGCGCTTGCCGGCGCCGGCGCAGATATCGTTGCGGTCGCATCCGCCAGCGAGAATGCCGCGCAAACGGTTTCGGACATTGAAGCTTTGGGCCGTAACAGTAAAGCACTGGGCTGCCGCCAGGATGATCCGGCGGACGTGCGGCGTGCGGTGCGTGATGGAATTGACGCATTCGGCCAGGTGGATATCTTGGTCAACAATGCCGGTACCATCCGGCGAGCGCCGGCCGAGGAATACAGCGATGAGGACTGGTCGATGGTAATGGATACCAATCTGAATGGTTTGTTCCAGTTTTGCCGGGGGATCGGTAAGCATATGTTGGAGCGAGAGCAGGGCAAGATCATAAACATTGCCTCGTTATTGAGCTTTTCCGGTGGCATCACTGTGCCGGCATATGCAGCAAGTAAAGGTGGCGTGATGCAACTGACCAAGGCGCTGGCAAATGAGTGGGCGAATCGTGGTATTCAGGTCAATGCAATCGCCCCTGGTTATTTCGCCACGGATAATACCGCGGCACTACAAGCCGATGAGACCCGAAACAGGCAAATACTGGCGCGAATTCCGACCGGGCGCTGGGGTGAATCCGAAGACCTGCAGGGCGCCATTATTTTTTTGGCATCCGATGCATCCAACTACGTGAACGGTCATATCCTAACCGTCGATGGCGGCTGGATGGCGCGCTGAATCAATCAAACATAGTCTTAGTGATCACTAGCCAATGAACCCAACCTGGATTTACCTGGCAATCGAGGTGCTCCTTCATTAACAGAAAATATGAGGCATAGAGAATGATCATCAAAAATAACGATATTGCAGCGGTTGCCCTGGGTGAGGGCGTATCGAGGAAAGTCCTGTCTTCTGGCGGCACCATGATGACCGTGCAGTTCAATTTTATAGAAGGTGCGGTCGGTAACCTGCACACGCATCCGCACGAGCAGGTAGGGTACGTGATTCAGGGGCGTTTCGAGCTGACACTGGCTGGCGAAGTAACCACCATAGGGTTAGGTGACACCTATTATGTGTCCTCAGGTGTCGAGCATGGCGTCGTTGCGTTAGAAGACGGCATTCTACTTGATGTTTTCACACCCCAGCGGGAAGATTTTTTGGCATAGATGAACATCATTGACCCCCACCAAATATAGATAACCCCCAGTTTTTGCAGGGGTTTTTATTTTTCTAGTTTTCAATTTGATTCACTTTGCCCTAGGATTCGGTTCTATCAGAAATCAGATGTGCTGCCGTGATAAAAATAGGGCCGACTACCGCAAAAACTGCAACTAATCCGAACATGTTTAACAATACATTGCCAATACCCAGCTCAGCTACGTTCAGAAATGTAGAAGGATAAACATTGGTTAATAACC
>CALDQM010000129.1:0-3049 GCA_937911225.1 uncultured Cellvibrionales bacterium | reverse complement strand
GCGAGCACAGTGTTCTTGAGGCAAAGCAATTTATGGCCGAACAGGGTATTAATGTTCGCTTGTAATGTCCCCGAGATCGATAAAGGCATTAAAGCCTGACTCGGTAACATTCGTAGCCAGAGAGATCTGCCCCGCTTGGGCGCAATAAATGCAAGTAGCCGACGTCTTGTGCTGGCTGATGAAAAAAAATATCTCCGTAGCATATTCCACATTCGCTAGATAATCTAAATCGATCCAATCTTTTTTTCCATTCTGATTTAAGGCTAGGCGACGACGCTACACTCTTTGTCGCCAGCTGATGAAGTAAGGTTACTTATGACTATGGAACCATAAGCTTTAAAACCTTAACAGTTGCTTAATAAGAGTTATACTATATCCCATAGATATGTCTTGGAAATTTCACTGAGGCTATCGCTTAATAAGAAATCGCTACAATATCGTTAATATTGGCTAAAATAAATGCAAATGGAAGTAAATAAAAGGGAGAAATATTATGAATAGTTTAAAAAGGACTCAGCTGCTTGCGGTTGCCGTCTCAATTATTGTCGCATCAATGGGGCAGGTTGCACTGGCACAGGACGCGTCTGAGTTAAATATTGAAGAAGTAGTAACAGTGGGTAGTCGCAGTAATGAGCCGCGCTCTGTCACAGATTCACCCGTTCCAGTCGATGTTTTTTCAGAAGCTGAATTAGCCGCATTTGGAAATCAGGCGGATCTGACAGATACACTCAAAGCGCTGGTTCCATCTTATACGGCAACGCCCGCGACGGGTGATGGAAGTGCGTTTATTCGTCCTACATCGTTACGTGGTATGGCATCTGATCAGACTTTAATACTGGTAAACGGTAAGCGTCGTCATCGTTCAGCTCTAGTGCAATTTTTTGCACCAGCTGCAGGTAATGGCGCTCATGGCGTGGATATTGGTATGATCCCGAGTATTGCGTTGAGTAACATTCAAGTGCTGCGTGATGGAGCTGCCGCTCAATATGGGTCTGACGCCATTGCAGGTGTTATGGACTTTAAACTAAAAGATGCTTCTGAAGGTGGTCAGGTTCAAGTTCAATATGGTGAGTTTTTTGAGGGCGAGCAATCGACTAAGGTCGCTGCGAATGGCGGGTTTGCACTGGGCCAAGATGGATTCCTAAATCTGAGTTTTGAGTCAGTTGATAATGACGCGCTATCTCGTGGTATTCAACGCCCTGTGGGTCAAGGCCTTATTGATGCAGGTGTTCCCAATGTTGGTGCTGATTCACCGTTTGGCGATGCACCATTTGTACAATCTTGGGGACGTCCTGAGACAAGTGGCGAACGAGTCTTTTTCAATATGGGTAGTGCTGATGCCAGCAGTGATACGACTCTTTATGCGCACGGTGGATATGCAGAGACCGACGGGCGTTATCGGTTCTTCTATCGTGCAGGTTACGATACTGATTGCACCGCTGGACACAGTACCATTGCAGCGCTTTGTGGTGATGAGAATTGGGTACCAGACACATTACGACAGGGTTACACGCCCTTCTTGGACGGCGCTCAAAAGGACATGACGCTAGTTGCAGGTATTAAAGGTGAGATGAGCAATGGTACGTCTTATGATGTAAGTATTGGTTCAGGGTCTAACGAACTTCGTTACTTCCTTAATAATACCACTGCACCCAGTTTAGGTGTTGCCGCCGATGGTAGCTTCCAGCGTGATTTTGATATGGGTGGGTATGACCAAGATGAAACTAATATCAATGCTGACTTCGGTAAAACACTGAGTTCTAATGTGTTTTTAGCCTTTGGTGCTGAATGGCGCGAAGAGAGCTTCACTACCGTACCCGGTGAGCAAGCTGCCATCGATGGAAATACCAGTGGTATGAGCAGTGTAAAACCCGGTGATGCAGGTGAGTTTTCTAGAGATAATATTGCCTTGTATGTAGATATGGAGCATGACATTAGCGATGAGTTAATGCTGCAGTATGCTTTACGCTATGAGGACTTCTCAGACTTTGGTAGCACTGTTAACGGTAAAGTCGCAGGTCGCTATACTATGAGTGACTCCGTCACTTTACGTGGTTCTGTATCGACAGGCTTTCATGCCCCTACACCAGGTCAAGCTAATGTCAGTACTACTATCACAACGTTTGACGGGAGCACCGGCCTGCAGGTTGAAGAGGGTCTTGTTCGACCCACCAGTGCTGGCGCACTGGCGGTCGGTGGAGCACCATTGAAAGAGGAAGAGTCGGTTAATATGAGCCTTGGGTTTACCGCTGATATTGCTGATAACACTACCCTGACTTTTGATATGTATAAGGTGGCAGTAGATGATCGCATTTACCGTACTGGCGATATTGATAACGGTAGTGGTGGTTCTATTTCGTTCTACACTAACGCAATGGATGTCGAACACCAAGGTTTTGATTTGGTCTTAGCGACCTCATTTGAGTTAATGTCTGGCATGGACACTATGGCTAGTGTTGCTTTCAACCATAATACGATTGATGTGGTAGGTCAGAAGACAATCAATGGCGTCAAGCCGGTAAGTGATTCACTCATTGAAGATATTGAAAATAACTACCCTGAAAATCGGTTAGTGTTTAATACTTTTACCAATATCAATGAGCAGTGGAGTCTGATGGCACGCTTGAACTTTTATGGCGAGCATTACGACGAGCGTGGCAGTATAGGGGCAGCAACTGATCCCTCAGCGCAAATTGATAGCGTGATTTATCTTGATGTTGAATTGGGTTATGACATGACTGACAATTTGCGTCTTACGGCCGGTGGTTCAAACATCTTTGATGAGTATGTTGATGAGATTGGCGCACCAAATGCTAACCGTATGAGTGTTGGTTTACAGTATCCTCGACGCACCGCCGCTAATTATGAAGGCGGCTCTTTGTATGTAAGAGCTCAGTATGACTTCTAATTAGAGTCTTGATGAGTAAAAAGGGTCTCTGCGGAGGCCCTTTTTTTTGACTAAATTTTTTCCAAAAAAAACCGCACTTCTACAGCGCGGTTTTTTTATATTATTTTGGCCTTACATAGGGTTGATACGCAACCATGGCTT
>CALDQM010000128.1:0-15560 GCA_937911225.1 uncultured Cellvibrionales bacterium | reverse complement strand
GATGAGCATTCTATGACCCTCAAAGTTGCCGGCTAGACGAGTCGAACCTCAAGACCTCAAGACCTCAAGACCTCAAGACCTCAAGACTTTAAGACTTTAAGACTAAAAAACTCAAAATCTGACCTATGCTTTCCTATGCATTACCGTATATAGCTCTTAAGAATTATATTCCCCCCATTCCAAATATGCTTGAATAGCAACGTAGAAAAGCGTTAGCTAAGCTATGTTTAATTAACGGTTTAACCCCAGCTGAAAGGAGAATAACTTTTATGTGCAAATTGTTTATTGACGCCAACACAAAACTCTGGGAAACCTCTGCACGATCTATCAGAATACAAGGCATGGTAACCAGCATCAAACTGGAGTTCCATTTTTGGAGAGTTTTGGAGGAAATAGCTGAACGAGATTCACTAACAATACCTGAAATGATCAATCGTCTCTACAGTGAGTCGATTGATGCGGGGCATGATCTTAGTAACTTTACATCGTTTTTAAGGGTTTGCGCGATACGCTTTATCGGACTCCAGCTAGCAGGAGATATTCCTGTAGAGAAAGACATTTCAATCGCCTCACTGGATGCTGACGCTATTCTTCAGAGCGAAGCGACTCGAAACAGGCCGTTATTCCAAACTATGCAGTAGAAGAGGATTTTATTAGCTATTAGCATTGGGTTCAATAAAATGCTTTTCTGAAGCACCAATTTAGCGCTCGGCTAAACGGCTATTCCCCAAACGCCTTTACGACCTCTTCTGCAATTAAATTGATCCCGTTGCGAACTGACACTGCATCTTGCGCATAGGATACTCGAATGCACTCCTGCTGGTGTTTCCAATCATCGTCCATTCCAGGGAAAAAGTTATGACCAGGAACAATTAGAACACCTCGGTCTTTGAGACGCTCATAAAGCACTTGGCTAGTAATAGGCAACCCCTCAAACCATAACCACAAGAAGATAGCGCCTTCAGGTTTATGGATCCTATAAGAGACGCTACCAAGCGCCTGCCTAAACCACTCCACTGCCTGCGTGGCTCTGTCTTTGTAGAACGGCTTGATTAAGTCACGACCCAGCGAAAGTATTTCGCCGCTTTTCACTAACTCTCTGGCTATTGTTGGACCAAAGTTACCGCAAGCCAAACTAACGACTGTGTTGGCGTTACTAAATGCTGTAATTAGCTCTTCGTTACCTACAACAATTCCGGTACGTACACCAGGCAAGCCAAGCTTTGAGAGACTCAGTACCAGAACAGTATTTTCATTCCAATGAGGCTTTGCTTCGTTAAACAATATTCCCGGAAAAGGGAGTCCATAGGCGCTATCGATAATCAAAGGAATGGACGCTTGCCTAGCTATCTCATCCAAATGCTCAACCTCAGAATCTGTAAGAACATTACCCGTCGGATTAGTCGGTCTAGACACGCAGAGCGCAGCAGTATTTTGGTCTATTTTAAGCTTTGAAAAGTCGACGTGATATTTGAATAAACTATCATCCAGTATTTCAATCTCGGGGCGTGTGGCCGTAAAAAAACGATCAGTTAGGCCTATATCCGTATAACCAATATATTCCGGCGCTAACGGTAAATGCACAGAGCGATGACTGCCATCCGTCATTTTTCCTGCTAGCATATTGTAAAGAATAAAAAAGGCGGGCTGACTACCATTTGAGACGGCAATATTTCTTTCCGAAAGCTTCCAGCCAAACTGTTTATTGAGCAGCGCGGCTATCTCAATTAAGAACTGCTTGTCCCCTTGTGGCGACTGATAGATGCCCATAAGGCTGTGTAGTTGCGCAGGATCTTGAAGCACTGATTCTAGTCGACGCTTAAACACCGCCTCAACCTCCGGTATTCGCCCAGGGTTACCTCCACCCATAAAAATCATTTCGGGGTTTTCATTCAATGCACTCCCCAAATCGTCCATAAGCTCGACGATGCCGGTTGAACCAGCGAACTTATGCCCAAATTGCGATAATTCCATTTTCACTCCAAAACCCGTGCATTAACCATTTGATGCCATGTTTCTAAAGGTAAAATTAACTCGCGGATCATCAAGTTGTTTTACCTTTGCTACGCTATGCTGCCAATGTTCCTGAATACCGGCTCCCATTAATAGTAAAGAGCCATGGGGTAAATTAATTTTAATTTTTTCTTTAGTTACGTTGTGCCTTAACTGAAACACTCGCTCTGCACCAACACTAACGCTTGCAATGAGTGGCTCAAAGCCCAGTGAGGCCTCATCATCAGCATGCCAATCAACACTGTCTTTGCCATCCCTGTAGTAATTAACTAGTGCTCGATTAAATGGTTTTTCAGTTTCACGTTCTACATTGACGCGCAGCTGCTCCATCCACCCAGGAAAGACTACTGCCTGCAATCGAATTCTTGAGTAGGTATAACTTGTATTAGGGTCTCCAAACCAGTTTTGTAACCGCGGTATGGGAATTTGTTTACCCATAATGTTAATAACATCTTTTCGCCAAGGTGTTTTGTTAATGGCTGTCTCCAACAACTCATCAGCATCACTCTGCCCCAACCAGTTCGGCCAAAAGACAATGTCACTGAAACGCCCCTCGCCCAGCGGTAATGGAATAGTCTGTTTATTAAAGAGATCCATAAATCCTCGGCTCTATATCTAGATCTATACCAAATTCAGCCGCGACCATCCTCTGTATATTATCGGCTAACCCTAAAATATCTTTCGCAGGGTCACTGGTCATCGAATCATTATAGTTAACCAGCACTAATGCCTGATCTTTGTGGACACCCGCAGAACCCTGCCTAACTCCCTTAAACTGGCACTGCTCAACTAGCCACCCTGCTGGGACCTTTACGCTACCACTAGACTGAATATAACCGGGAACCTTAACGTCCTTACTCTCAAGCTGTCGCTCAATTGACGTAAAGCTAACAGCCGAAATGACAGGATTCTTAAAAAAACTACCTACATTTGGCAACTCATTTGGATCCGGCAGTTTTGACCGCCTAATGTTACACACAGCCTCACTGACCATATGCGGGGTTGGTGAAGCTAATTGATCGTCAAAATAGTCCGTTAAGGCCGGGTATTCAAGATTAATAACTGGCTGAGTCGACAAACGCAACGTTACTTCAGTGATAATGCATTTATCTTTCAATGATTGCTTAAAAACACTGTTTCGATACGAGAACTGACATTCTTTAGTGGTTAGCGTTAATAATTGTCCAGACTCTATATCGAACACTTTTAGCGATGTCAAAATATCGCTTAATTCCACGCCATAGGCGCCGATATTCTGTATTGCAGCGGCACCCATATTACCGGGAATAAGCGATAGATTTTCTAGCCCATACCAACCCTGTGCCAGACTATATAAAACCATCTCATGCCAGTCTTCCCCTGCCTGAAAAGTGACATCGACATAATCCTCTGCGGTATCAACAGCGTCCTTCACGGTAACCCCACGCAGATCTACATAAATAACCAAACCATCGATATCAGACGCCAGTACCACGTTACTTCCGGCGCCCAGCGGTATCACAGCTAAACTTTTAGACCGCGCAAAAGCTAATGCATCTTGCATCTGTAGGTGATCAGATACGCAACAGAAATGTGAAGCCCTCGCTGCGAGCGCCAAGGTATTGTGGCCTTGAAGACACTTGTTGGTTTCTATCTTTAAATTCATATAGCCCGCTAACCTTGACCTATCGAAGACGTTGCTAGCTCAGCGTTAATATGAGTTAACAATGCTGCTGCAGAATCCTCAATTAGGTCCAACACGTGTGGGAATCCATCCTCACCGCCATAATAAGGGTCTGGAACTTCACTTACCGCGTCGTACTCTGGATGACGAGAATAATCTAAAAGTAGTTGTAACGTTGCCTTAGCCCCTGGCGGACACATATTTCTTAAGTTACGTAAATTATCCGCATCCATTGCGATAATATAATCAAACGTAGAAAAATCTTCTACAGTCACTAGGCGTGAACGCAATGCAGACATGTCATACCCTCGTTCTGCAGCGGCAGCTGATGAACGAGCGTCCGGTGCATGGCCAAGATGCCAATCTCCCGTCCCTGCCCCATCCACATAAACGGCTTTGGTCAAGCCTGCGTCATCGACCATTGACTGGAACACGGCATGGGCCGTTGGCGACCGACAAATATTACCCAAACAAACAAAAAGAACCGACACTCTAACCATAATTTTTCAGCTTTAATTTAAAAAATTAGACTCTAAAATAATAACGATACTGCCTTCAAATCGTCCTCTGTATCAATACCGGACGGTACCTTGGCAACAGCATCGACAACATGAATGGGCACGCTATTCCATAAAAACCGCAATTGCTCCAGAGATTCAGCCTCTTCGGCTGGCGCTACTGGCCAATTTACAAAGGCATTTAACTGGCCAACACGGTACGCATAAATACCAATATGACGCCGCCCTGGGACGCCACTAGATGGCAGATCACTCCGTGGAAAGGGAATGGGGGCTCGGCTAAAATAACTGGCTAGGCCAGCCGCATTAGTGACAACTTTTACAACGTTTGGATTATGAAAGTCTTCAATCCCGTCAATGGGTTCGCACAGCGTCGCTACACCTGCAGCTGGGTTGGCAGCAAGGTTAGAGGCGACCTGATCGATAACAACAGGTGGAATGAGAGGCTCATCGCCCTGGACATTCACTACCAGCTGACTGTCATCAAGATTTAGAGCACAGGCTACTTCTTGTAATCGGTCGGTACCAGACACATGATCTTCTCGCGTCATACAGACCTCTGCACCAAATTCTTCTGCGACTGACTGTATCCGAGAGTCATCAGTAGCAATAACGACCCTTAACGCACTGCTCTTGATTGCTTGCTCCCAAACCCTTTGTATCATGGGCATTCCTGCAATATCCTTCAGCGGCTTACCGGGGAGCCGCGAAGAGCCATAACGAGCTGGAATAATTACCACAAACGACATAGCTATCACCGATTAATTTAGAAAATTGCCTATTATATAAGCCAGTTAAAGGTTCGTCACAGGCAGCCCTGCGCACTTCAGGAGGTTGTCGACAAAATCTTCACTCAATAACATTCTAACTTCAAGCACCCACAGGTTATGCGGGACAACATCATTATACTTCACTGCATCTTTTTCAGTAATAATTATGGGGCACTGATCGTTAAATGTAATATCTGCGATTGAAAGCGCCTCATGGTCGTTCTTAGCATGAAGGTCTGTCTGAAAGCCCATTTCCTTGAGTGTTACAGCAAACCGCTCAGGATGGCCAATTCCAGCTACTGCGTGTACCGACATCGAATCGACCCAGTGAGCCACGTCGATCAACTCGTCTGTCCCAAATTTACGCAAGCCAAATGGTTTAAGTTTCACAAAACTGCTTTTTTCTGCCATACCTACGTCGGCGCTAATCGCCTCAGCACCATTATGCACAACCAAATCCACCTCGGTGAGCCGCTCAAGGGGTTCACGTAGTGGTCCCGCCGGGAGCGTAAGTCTGTTACCTAAACCTCGAATCACATCAACCACTGCGACCTCAACATCGCGGTGCATTGCATAATGCTGTAACCCATCATCACTAAGAATAACATCACATGAAAAGCGCTCGATCAAGGTGAGCACAGCATTTCTTCGGTTCGGATCTACGACAACGGGGCAATCACAAGACTTTGCAATGAGTAAAGGTTCATCCCCACTTTCGAACACCGGTGTATTTTTAGAAACAATCACAGGATAACGGATAGACTTGCCCCCGTAACCGCGGCTGACAACCCCGACCGAATACCCCTTTTGACGGAGTATCCTGACTAAGGCAATAATTAATGGCGTTTTACCACTACCGCCCACCGAGATGTTACCAATTACAATAACGGGAGCGTCGAACGAAGACCCCTGATAGCGTGCTTGAAGGTACCGTCTGCGTAGAGAACTAATCGCGCTAAAAAACCACGCAATTGGGACTAGAAAAAACAACCACGTCTTTTTTGCGTACCAGGCTTTCACCCAAAAGCTTTCCGCTGACAAACCTAATCTACCTGTGGCTCATCAAACTGGTTTTGATATAGATTGGCATAACGGCCTTTAGCATCCATTAGCTCCTGGTGGGTACCTTGCTCAATAATATGCCCCTTTTCAAGGACCAAAATTCGGTCTGCTTTTTCAACGGTGCTTAATCTATGGGCAATGACAAAGCTGGTACGCCCTTTCATCAAATGTTCCAGCGCAGCCTGAATATGGCGCTCCGAGTCAGTGTCCAGCGCCGAGGTCGCCTCATCTAGAATGAGAATCGGTGCATTCTTAAGAACGGCTCTGGCAATTGCTAAACGCTGTCGCTGCCCACCAGAGAGCATAACGCCATCATCACCGATGTGGGTATTGTAACCGTCAGGCAATTCTTCAATAAACCCGCTGGCATTTGCCACTTCAGCTGCAGCATATACCTCTTGCTGGGATTTACCCTGCAGTTCACCGTAGGCAATGTTATTAAAGATAGTATCGTTAAACAGCGTCACATTTTGGCTAACGATCGCAATATGACTACGCAGATTAGCCAGTGAGAAGTCATTAACATCGGTACCATCAAGTAGTATTTTGCCTTCCTTGTGATTATAAAATCGTGGTATCAAACTTACTAGTGATGTTTTACCGCTTCCAGAGGAGCCTACCAAAGCGATTGTTTCGCCTGGGCTCA
Organism: uncultured Cellvibrionales bacterium; assembly: GCA_937911225.1. GTDB lineage: Bacteria > Pseudomonadota > Gammaproteobacteria > Pseudomonadales > Porticoccaceae > HTCC2207. Next base: position 8,888 of record CALDQM010000128.1, on the reverse strand, counting down.
CAGAAAAGCTAATGTCTTTTAGTACCTCTTTCTCAGTACCCTCATACGCAAAGTTAATATTAGAGAATTCTAATTGACCAGAGACCACCTTAGTTTGATAGCGTCCATTGTCGACCTCAGCTGGTGTATCAATAACACTAAAAATTGATTCAGAGGCAGCAATACCCCGCTGAATATCACTATTAACTTCCGCTAATTGCCGGATAGGTTTGATAAGTACGCCTGAAGCAACAATAAAGGTAATGAAACTTCCTGTTGTCATGGTGTTAAGAATAACTGGATTTAGCATAAAGCCAGTTATACCAGCAAACGCAAAGGAGACGATTAAAATAATCAATGGATTACTCAGTGCCCCTGTAAATGCCATCTTCATATTTTGCCGTCGGTTATTGTGGCTCGTCATCTCCATTCGAGCGCGCTCTGTAGCCTCAGCGCCAAACATTCGTACCTCTTGATAGCCCTGAACGCCTTCCTGCGCGACATGCGTCACATCGCCCATAGCGGACAGTATATTCCGGCTAATCAGCCTAAAACGTTTACTAACTTTGACTACGATAAAACCAATAAATGGTACAACGGCGATAAAAAATAGCGTTAGTATCCAGTTTAAATACAGCAGGTACCCCAATAAACCAAGAACCATGCTTCCGTGCTGTATCGTCGTTTTAAGCGCTTTGGTTCCCGCATCTGACACTTGCTGAATATCATAGGTGACCACCGACACCAAATGTCCGGACATCGATTGGTCAAAAAACTTAAATGGCAGTAGCAGGTAACGATTGAACACATCAGTCCTTAACCCATGCACCAAATGATTAGCGACATAGGCCAGAAAATAGGTCCCAATGAGGTAGCCAAAACCTCTAACCGCACTAATCATTATTAAAAACAGAGGTATAACAAGCCAGCTTTCCCCAACCCATCTATCACCAAATATTTGCTGAGCTAGTCCGGCAGTTATTCCCACTTTGGGTAGAGAACTAGAAGTAGTAGCGGAGCCTGTGATGCCACTCACTGTATCGGTGATGTAGCCCAGTAGATCAATGAAAGCGATTTCAGCGCCCGTATGTATGAGCAAGCCCACTATAGCAAGCAAAAATGCCGCCCAGTAGCGTTTGACATAGCCAAGTAGTCTCAGATAAGTCTTTGTGCCGGATTGACCCATTATTTCAGGCATGCTTAAACCACTCTTTCCAAAGAATACCAGTAGTCATAAGAATACGCAGACCCCCTACTTCGCTTAACGCCAATAGACTGAAGCTACTTGTGTTAGTCATCATGATCATCATTCACCATCCGGTTAGCCGCACACTGCTAGTTTGGCGGAACTGTTCATCTAGCAATTAAACCACATGATAGGGCTCTGGGGCATAGTCACGAGCAATTTAAGCGGGTTTATGACCTCACTACCAGTAATAATAGAAATAACTAGGTTATTAAAGATAGACAAACCTTTTTAGCGCCACCAAGCGGTACAAGTTAAACAACTGGGAAATACTTGGTCTCGGGCAGAGGAGACATCTAATTTTCCAGACTGATCCCAACGAAAAGTCACCGCACCCTTTTCTGCCGTTTTCCAGACTCTTGTCCCTACAGCTGCATAGCGACGCACCACCGCAGGATGAGGATGGCCAAAATGGTGGCGATATCCACTGGAAAAAATGACATGCTTTGGGCTAACAGACCTGACAAATTGATCTGTAGATGAGGTTTTACTCCCATGATGAGGGGCAACAAGTAAGGATAGATTTTTAGTCTCCATTAATCTGTCTTTAATAATTTGCCGCTCTGCACTGGCTTCAATATCTCCTGTTAGTAAAATCACCTGATCATGCCAAGTAATCTGAAGTACGCAGGAACTATTATTGCCCTCTTTAGGCCCATCGATCGTTGGCCAAATAACCTCAAATTGGGCGCTGCCAGTAGTATTAAAATCCCCATGCGGCAGAGAAGATGGCCATAACCATTTCTGTCCGGCAACACATTGAGCGTATTTCATTTTTTGGTTACTGGCTTCAGTGCTATTATTTAAGCGGTCGAAAAATCCGGGGCCAACCAACATTGAATCTGGTCTTAGCGCCCCAATTACTGACAGTGCCCCGCCACTATGATCACTATCTTCATGGCTAATAATAATTTTATTAATCGATCTGCGGGCTCGCGAATTTAAATAAGGGACGACAATTCCAGCACCGGCATCAAACGAGCCACTATACCGAGGACCAGTATCATAGATTAGCGTGTTGTCCCCAAACTCTATAACCGCAGCAAGCCCTTGACCAACATCTAATACTGTAAGCTGCAAATTCACCTCATCGTTTGGGGCTAATAGTGCAAGACTTAGGGGAAGCATAGAAATTAGCTTGTAAACCTTTGGAATCGGCAACAAGAGCGCTACGCATGCCATAAGAAGTGCTAACAGTACCTTCCAATCCATAATCACAGGTAATGACAAGAAACCGTAAGATGACGGGACAATATCCAATAACCATTGTATTGGCGTTGTCGACCAATCTGCTAAAGCCCAAACAGTCCCTGCAATGCGCTCACTAAAAACTAAACAGATGATTCCAAACAGCGCAAGTGGCACTGTCAACAACGACACCAAGGGGATTGCCATTATATTGACGAGGGGTGATAACCATGAAATCCTGCCGAGAAATACAAATAATGGCAATGACATCAAGCAGAGCAACGCTATTTGAGCCGTTATTGCTCTTTTTTTTCTAAAACTTGTATCACTAGAAACCCAAGGATAAAACCATCCAATCAATGTTGCTACAGCAGTAAAGGACAACCAAAACCCTGCACTTAAAATTGCCAGTGGCTGCCAGGCGGCAATGATCAGTAAAGTCCACCCCAAGCATGCCCAAGGTGTTATGCGCCTATAGGCCAATTTTGCAGCCATAACGATAACTATAGCAATCAATGCCCTTTGCGTAGGTAGGGTGAAACCGGCTAAAAGGCTATAGCCAGCAGCCACTACAATCGCAAAAATCGATGGCATGAAACGTAAATAAACATGTGTTTTACTAATAATTGGAAAAATATAACTCAGTGATGACAGCGCTTTTACGATGCTGGTGCCAATCATAAAACCCACAGCCGCAACCAGACCAACATGTAATCCAGAAATAACTAATAGATGGACTATTCCTAACCTGGTTAGACTTTCCCACCAAGGCCTTATTTGTGTTTTATCCCCAACGGTTAGCGCCACTAAAATCGCTCCACCAAGATCAGACAAATCACTTCTAATAATTGCCTCTCTTATAGCAGAACGTATTTCTCCGACCCTAAATAATGCTCTCTGCGTAACACTTGCCTCGTTGCGCTCTTGTTGATAGTTGAGCGGATTATTTTTTACATAACCGGTAGCAGAATAACCACGTTGAATAAGCCAGCTCTGATAGTCAAAGCCCCCCGGGTTAATCGTCCCTCGCGGTCTTTTTAAACGAACCACAAGCTGCCAGTGTTCACCCTCGCGAATGTTTAAAGGTCCCGTTTTAGCCATCGAGGAATAGTCATTGAGTAAAAGCTTTTTTATATATATGGATTGATTTTGATCTTCCATAAGCACGGAAGTATGAACAGCAACTTCAAAATTAGTCCGTAGCTTATCTACCTTTAGTACTTTAGCTATGGTTCCTGTTACCAAAAAGTCATGTCTATCAAGAGTATCGGGCAGTTGATGATCCAACACTCCATGAGCGCAATAAAAACCCCAAGCGGTTCCCCACCCCAACATTAAACTCAAACGAAAGATGGCCCGGGCATAACTCATAATTGATAGCTTAGAGTACTCAATTGCCACCCAAACGAGAGAAATAAGGCTCAGCCAGATTACATAGGACTCTAGGCTTGGTAACGCAGGATAAAACGCAACAGAAAATATCCCCGCACTAATAGCTAACAAATAAATCATTAAACTCCTTGTATCCAGCCATCAGATACCCTGATAAAGTCTTGTATGGCGGTACTAGTAATAATTGTAGTTGGTTAAACCGCAACGTTACTTAAGGATATTTAGATTACGATGAAAAACGTACTAATTGTTTACCACAGTCAAAGTGGTGGGACAGAAAACATGGCACAAGCTGTGCATTTTGGGTGCAACCAAGAAGATGGCGTGCAAACAAGATTTTTGAACGCTTTTGATGCCGGTCTAGAAGACCTACTTTGGGCTGATGGTATTATTTTTGGTACCCCAGAAAATTTTGGGTATATGAGCGGTGCACTAAAGGATTTTTTTGATCGTACGTTCTACCCTGCCGAGCCTCACCAAATCAACTTACCTTATGGCGTTTTTGTAAGCTCCGGTAATGATGGTACTGGCGCTGTCAGAGAAATAGATAGAATAGTAAAAGGCTATCCTCTTCGTAAGATTTGCGAACCTCTCATTTTAGTGGGCGGTTTCAAAGAAAAAGATCGGCAAGACTGCGAAGATTTTGGCTTAACTATTGCCGCGGGTTTAGCGATGGGCATTTTCTGATTAGATTTAGCTACTGACTACTATGCTCGATCGTCTCTTAACTTTTTTTAGACAAAAAAAAACGCAAAGCATAAGCTTTGCGTTTTTAATATGGAGCGGGAAACCGGGTTCGAACCGGCGACCTGTACCTTGGCAAGGTACCGCTCTACCAACTGAGCTATTCCCGCAGAAGCCAAACCTCTGGCAACACTTCTAAAATGGCGTCCCGTAGGGGAGTCGAACCCCTGTTACCGCCGTGAAAGGGCGGTGTCCTAGGCCTCTAGACGAACGGGACGTGATTGGCTAGGTGGCGCGCATGATAAGTAGCAACGAGAAAAGAGTCAAGCATAACCAACCTAAATTTGACTGCTTTTTGAAAATTTATACCACTCGTCCGATCTACACCACAAACCAAACAGTAGTAGACGCGTTAAAACCAAGAATCATTAAGTTATATGGTCAATAAGTACGAATAGTACCATCCAGAAAAAGAGCGTAAATATGCCGCCTACCTAACCAAATCAAATTTATAGTGTTTGGCATAACGGACACAAACCGGACCATGAATTGAACCCCATAAATCCCCTACCGACATAGTCACAACAAGCACCCACCACAAAACTCACATCGATGAGTTTTGTAAGAGCACAGCTAACTCCTCGGCAAATTTTTGGATCATATGCTGATTAAACCCAAGGTCTCTGCGCCGACCAGGCGAAGAAGAACGAATATCAACCACACTAGACTCTGCGTTATCTGAAACAATTCTGACCACCAGATCCGTCAGTTGATTTACTCCCCCATTCCCGCCGACAATCTCATAAGTCTGATTAAAACCATCAACGGTAGACGTGTTATCTGAGTATCGAACCAACCTCCAACCCAGCTTATGAATCGCTCGCTTAACAATTACTTTTGACTCTAACCCCGACAGCGGCAGAAAAATAGTATCGATATCGGCTTTGAGTATTACGTGGGGGATATCCATAAACCCCCAGATCGGCGACACTTCTTTGACAATCAGCCTTTCATGCTTAGATTGCTGGAATTGAGGGACATCAGCGATGTCTGTCGTATAATCATTACCTGCAGTTAAATCAAAAATGAATTGCCACCCATAAAATACCTGGACCCATACCACTGAAAACATACACATCAGAAAAACCATTATGGCCTCTGGACGCGCAGGCTTGTCACCTCCCCTTTGCTTTATTAACAGGCCAACCCCAGAAAGAGCGCCAATGCCACCTAAGATAATAGTTAAAATAAAAATAACGGTCGCAGGAAAGAACCAAGAATTAATAATTCCATATTGCACTAGCAGGTAGCATAAAGCTTGCAGCAACAGCATAAGAGTACAGAAAACTTCGATTATTTTTCTAGCCATGGCTAAAGCTCCCTTTTTGGCCAAATTTTAATCAAACACTAGTGATATTATCTATATCAGCTCAAGCAGTCACGATCTGGCAACATCATTAGCGTAACTAAAAGCCTAGTGCCCCTAAAACTAGCTGTCAGTAGGACTATAGTTTCGAGTGACACCCTTTATCTCCTCCGCTAATGTTTTTATTAACAAGTTATTCATCCCCCAGTCCCGGCGATGAGCGCTGCTGGATGAACGAATATCAACCGTAGAGTAACCCGATTGATTTGACACTATTCTGACTACGACATCAGCCCTCACATATAAAGTAGGGAATCCAGCCTTAAACGTGTAAGTCTCACTAATGCTGCCATCAGTCATCTTAACATCTGAATGTCGACGTAGGACCCAACCCATCCTGCTGATCGCTTTTTTGACAATTAACGTTGAATCAAAATCGGAAGCGGGCAAGATAATACTGTCTAGATCAGCCTTGCGTATTTTGTGTGGGATCGCCAAAAATCCCCAAACATCAGAGGCTTCTTTAAACGTCATTCTTTCGTGTGTAGTTAATTGATGGCTAGGCGCGTCGACTATATCCGTGGAGTAATCGTTACCTTCTTGTAAATCTATGTTTTGATACCCATATGAGACCTGCAAAAACACCACTATGATGAGATTCATTGTGCAGATCACTATACTTTCTGCCCGTATACTCCTACCGTATAATTTTTCCCTAATCAGCAGACACACCGAAAAAGTAGCTACAATGCCGCCGAGCATAGACGTTGTTAGCCATAGGAGAGGAAAAGGAAAGAACCAAGGATTTATAGCTCCATATTGTACTACGACAAAACACACACCTTGAATTGCAAGCGTAATCCCACAGCAAGTGTCAATTGTTTTTTGAATCATTACTCAATTAAGCTCCCTTTCTGTCTAACTAACACCCATAATATGCTAACCGCCTTAACAAAAAACCTATAAGAGTTACGCCAAAATAGCTGTTAATATATACGGCACTGTTGATGATTAAAAAAATTTAAGGATACTTTCTCCGCGTTGCTAAAAAAAACTATTCATGCTGACTCACGCAGACCGAAACACCCTACGATCAAAGTGTAAAGCTTGTAGCTACCTTAAAAATGTCTTCGCTAAGCTTTTGTATCATAATCTCATTAAACCCAAGATCACGGCGCCGGCCAGGTGAGGAAGAACGTATATCAATTACGCTAAAAGATCCGTTATCTGAAACAATCCGAACAGCCAGGTCAGTGCGTCGAGGTGTCCCATTCAACCCACCCGTAATCTCGTAGGTCTCTATGAAACCTCCGCCTTTGGACGTGCTAACTGCGCGACGCGTCACTAACCAACCTAGATCGTTGAGCGCTTTCTTCAAAATTATTTTTGAGGTCAAACCGGACACAGGCAATACCATACTATCGCTGTCTGACTTAAGTATTTTGTGTGGGATATCCATAAAACTCCACAAAGGTATTACCTTTTGGGAGCGCAGCCTTTGCTGTTTAGTGAATTGGTATTGAGGGACGTCAACCACGTCGGTAGAGTAATCGTTTCCCTTTGTGAAATCTATATTTTGAAACCCATACAAAGCCTGCACAAATACTAAAATAACGAAAGACAGACTACAGACAAACACGCTTTGTAGACGAACCGCCTCGCCACGAAATTTGCGTTTAATCAGCAGACCAATCCCAACGATACCAAAAATACCGCCTAAAATAACCGACCCTAAGAATAAGACGGAGGAAGGGAATATCCAAGGATCAACCATTTCAAAGGAAATCCCCAAATAAATTAATGACTGCGCCAACACAATAAGGACACAAAAACCCTCAATTATTTTCTCGTACACTACTAAACCCTCCCCTTTTTTTTCCAACATACGCAGACTTTAGGTTACGCTTAAATAAACCCAGCTGTACGACGCCTCTTAAAGGAAAGAAGAGCTGTAGGCCGCATTCAATATATCTTTGACTAGGACGTTGACAATTACGTCATTCAACCCCAAGTCCCTCTTATTGTTTCTCCAGGACGCTCGAATATCAATCTTAGTAGAACCTAATTTCTCTGAGATACTTCTGATAACGACATCGCATGTATGGCCGGAGAGCGGCATCCTAGCTGTCAAATGGAAGGTCTCAATGGACTCAGTATCATCAGTAGAAAGAACCAAATTTCGAGTAACAAACCAACCCCTAACGTTCGTTGCTTTCCGGATAACTAACGCCGATTCTAAGGCAGACAAAGGCAGTAAAATACTGCCTTTACTCGCCTCCAGCGTTACATTCGACGATTGTATAGCCGACCATGGATGTGCTTTTTTGACACTACTCACCTGATTATTGATAAATTGGTGCTGTGGGATGCTGGCAATATCTGTCGAGTAATCATTACCTTCTCTGAAATCTATATTTTGCCAACCAACGCCTTGTTGAAACATCATAACGAAAAATATATTTAAACCGCTCGCGAACACCAATTCTATTCGAAATGGCTGCCTACTCCATACGCTTTTAGCAATTAGGCAAATGCCAATGAAACTAGCTACACCGCCTAAAAAAAGTGGGATCATAAGAATCCCCGCAGGATACCACCAACTGTTAATCCAGTCGTATTGGTTAGCCATAAGGCCAGACGCTGTGATCAACAGCGTAACGGTACAAAATACCTCAATTTTCCGTTTATACATCGGTTACATTGCTCCGTACGTCTAACGACATATTACAATGGTTCATGCAACCCATGAACCATTACTACGCTCCTCTTTAACAGAGGCCAGTTCCAGACTCGTCCATACCTACTCATGAACAATAGGTACTCAATTTTTGGATAGATTAACGTTTACATTAGAGTAATAACGACTCTGATTAGGACGCTAATCGACTAAGCTGGATATCACACAGTCCCTAGCTGTAACTATGAATCTGTGAATAGGATAACTAAAATATCTATACGGTATTGAATATAATACGATATGTGCTACCGAACACACGGGGCCGGCATCGGATGAGGGTTAGCGCCGCCTTAATC
>CALDQM010000127.1:0-3743 GCA_937911225.1 uncultured Cellvibrionales bacterium | reverse complement strand
CCCCTAGCTAGTAAAAGCCAAAGGCGATAGTAGGAGTAGGGCAATTAGTTTTTTGAGCTAGACCTAGTAGAAATTTCTGAATACCATCTTGCAAGATTGCTTAAGCCTGCATCTGGTTTTAAGTCCACCATGCTTGATGCAAAGTCTATGGCTGTTAAAAGTGTAATGTCGGCTACGGTGAATCTTTCGCCGGCCACAAACTTTGATATTGAAAATTCTGCATCTAATCTTTGGTAGTAAGAATTAACGTTTTTATCACTTGCGATTTTAGCGTCAGGTATTTGCTCTACGATACCCATGCTAGCAACTATTGGCCCGTTTACCCAAGAGGTCCCAATCTGGGTCCAGAGCTCAAACTCAATGTGCCTATTTCTGCTTTCTATATATGCTATCTCAAATTCATCACTCCCAAACAAATTTGGTTCAGGTTTGATAAGTTCTAGGTATTTACAAATGGCCACAGACTCAGAAATACACCTGCCATCATCCAACTCAAGGACAGGGACCTTACCGCTTGGATTTTTTATCAAAAATTCAGGCGTCTTGTGCGCTCTTTTTGATATATCACAATCGATTAACTGAAGATTGATGTCCTTTTCAGCAGCAAAAATTTTAACGCGTCTTGGGTTTGGCGCGCCTGGATAATCGTAAAGCCTCATAGACAAAACCTCTTTTAGTTAAATTTTATTTTCTCAGCTTATGCCAATTGTTAAGGGCATGGAAGTTCAGATTGAAGAATATATGGTGAATTTTTTACTCTTGATAATGTCTAAAAGATTGAAACATAATTAATGGAGATTAAAAAAATATAATATACTCTGTCACTAATCAAATCTTAACTATGAACCTATATAAACCTGCCATGCTGTTTGGTAGGGGGCGACGATGTACGAAATACTTACAGTGGCAATTGCGATCACCTTGACGACCTCAGTCTTTGTCTGTGTAAAGTGGCGGAATGTTCGATGTGTTGGAAAAACACCGATGTCGCTATTAGCCTTTTCAGCAATTTTATTTACCTCTGGCCTAGACGTTGGCTTGATCATGTTTCCCCTCGTAGAGTTCCCTGTCTATGCAACTGAGGAGGCCTATAGTTTCACGAATCCGCTGGCGATTGAATTTGGTTTCTGGGGCTTTCTAGTGTGGGCCTTTTATTTTTTAACCACCTTCTATTTTTGCGTTGTTGAGCCTAAGCTGGGACTTTTCCAATACAGACCCATCCGTTGGATTAATAATCTCATTATTATTGCCACCTGTGCATTTACCGCCTATTTATTTCTCAGTTATGTGCCCAGTTATATTGCCGGAATTTCTCTCTTTCAGCAGTACCTCTTAGTAGGTCTTATCATTTTTATAGGAGTTTTTTCGAGCACTGATATCCGGTATATTAAACTCCTCAGCTTAGGGTCTAGCGCGTTATTTATAGTGCTAACGTTAGTCATGCTTGGGGCCTCTGGCGCCTCGGTTAGCGGATACTTGGAATCCATGGCCAACCTGACGGGCTATTTTGAGAATATTCACCGCTTCATTAGTCCGATCAGCGACTACCATGGCTGGTATTTATGTTGGTGGTTTGCCTGGAGCATCATGATAGGTCAGTTTGTCGCGAGATTTGTCTGTGGGCTTAAAACTTGGCAATTGCTGATCGCCTTATTGGTGATTCCCTCTGTAGCTATAGCGTTGTGGTTTTCAACACTGTATTACTATTTTTATAATAGTATCGCTGTTACAGGAATGCTCCGCTGGGCGATGGTGACTCTTGGTGTGATTTTTGTGATTAACTCTCTCGACTCACTTATCCGTCTATACACTGACAATTTGGATTTAGGTGTTGAGCGACTGGGGCGTGCACAATACGTTCTAGGAAATTGTTTGTTGCTCGGTACTCTGGTGCTGTTATATCAGCTCACACCGCTTAAAATTGAGTGGGTAGGGTTAGTTGTTATTGGCCTATATGTAGTGATTTATAGTCTTGTGTTCAAGCATAGAAAAAAACTGCGTGACAGTTTTATGCTCGCAGAGGATAGTTAACAGTTTGAAGGTTATGGAAAGCATGCATTAAATGAAAGAGTACGACTACATTGTGGTAGGCGCGGGTTCTGCAGGAGCAATCGTTGCTGCGCGCCTCAGCGAAGATCCTAACTGCTCCGTATTGCTGTTGGAATATGGTGGCAGTGATCGCAGTGTGTTTATTCGCATGCCTTCGGCTCTGGGCATCCCAATGAACAGTAAAAAATATAATTGGGGGTTCGAAAGCGCGCCAGAACCGCACTTAAATAATCGGCGTATGAACTGTCCTCGAGGAAAAGTGCTAGGCGGCAGTTCATCTATAAACGGTATGGTATATGTGAGAGGCCATGCTCACGATTATGACGAATGGGAGGCCTGTGGGGCGGTTGGTTGGAACTATCAAAGTTGTTTGCCTTACTTTAAAAAGTTAGAGAGTCACGAGTGCGTTGCGAGTGAGTACGCTGGCAGTGACGGGCCTGTTTCGGTTAGTGGAGGCAACAACATGCGGAACCCACTCTACCGCGCGTTTATTGACGCTGGGGTCGATGCTGGATACGCCGAAACAGATGACTATAACGGTTTCCGACAGGAGGGCTTTGGACAAAAGTTTATGACGGTTGATCGTGGGGTACGTGCATCTACCAGTCATGCCTATTTGGACACGGCAAAAAAGCGCAGTAACTTGACACTTTTAAAGCATGCCTTAGTGACTAAAGTTGTTTTTGACGACAAAACGGCAACAGGCATTCAATGCGAAGTTCGGGGCAAAATGCAGATATTTGCCGCGCGACGTGAGGTAATCCTCTGTGCTGGGGCGATCGGATCGCCGCATCTACTGCAGGTGTCAGGCGTTGGGCCAAGTGAGGTGTTGCAGGCAGCTGGGATTAAAGTGGTACATGATTTGCCGGGAGTCGGAGAGAATCTGCAAGATCACTTAGAGTTCAATTTTCAATACCGCTGCAAACAGCCGATAAGCCTCAACAGTAAGTTGGGATTATTTAACAAGGCCCTGATTGGAGCGCGTTGGCTCTTGTTTAAAACGGGCTTAGGCCGAACGAATCACTTTGAATCTTGCGCGTTTATCCGGTCCAGAGCCGGAGTCAAGTGGCCTGACATTCAATACCATTTTTTGCCTGGCGCGATTACCTATGATGGCAAGGTGGCGTTTAAGGACCATGGCTTCCAAGTGCATGTTGGGCATAACAAGCCTACCAGTCGGGGTCATGTGAGGGCGGTATCTGTAGACGTAAAGCAGCATCCAGAAATACTGTTTAACTATCTGGAGACAGAGCAGGATAGGCAAGGATTTCGAGATTGTGTACATTTAACCCGAGAAATTATGCGCCAGCCAGCAATGGATGCGTTCCGAGACGAAGTGATTCAGCCCGGGGCAGAGGTTCAAACCAATGATCAGATTGACGCCTTTGTTCGTGAGTCGGTTGACAGTGCCTATCATCCATCGTGTACCTGCAAGATAGGGGTTGATTCCATGGCGGTTGTCGATCCAGATCTCAGAGTGATAGGCTTGAAAAAATTGCGGATTGTCGATTCATCGGTTTTTCCCACGGTCCCCAATGGTAATCTCAATGGGCCCACCATGATGGTTGCTGAGCGCGGTGCGGATATAATCAAAGGCGTTACAGAGCCCTCGATTTCAGTGAAGGTATATACGGATCCCCAGTGGCAGAAACGGCAGAGGGAAGGGACGCCTCGACGCGCAATAGTTGAAAAGG
>CALDQM010000126.1:0-41802 GCA_937911225.1 uncultured Cellvibrionales bacterium | reverse complement strand
TTTGACTTTCAAAACTAGGATTTGTGATGCTGATTGATCGAGTACTTGTACTGGACGTGCCACCACTTAAAGTCCGGATTTCACTGGCTAATATGTTGTGGTCACGGCCGTAGTCATCCGTAAATATCAGCGCGCCGTCACCATCGCCACTTCCGCCAGTAGTAATAATACTGGCTGCCACATCAGCGCGCAGCTGTGCCTCAGTATAGCCATATTCATAGGAACCACTGTTAACAGGGTTAATAGTGCCACCGGTATAATCTGTGTAGGTATCATCGGTGCCACCGGTAGTAGCACTGCCACTGCCTGCCGCAAAGGAAGCTGCCTGGGCTGTGGCCACGTATTTCTCAATCGTTTCTCCGTCCGCCGTAGTGGTTCCGTTTGGCCAAAATCCGCCTAGACCGTTTCGGGGAAGGGCGATTGATCCGCCAATTCCGTCATACAAAGTGACAGATCCCAAATAATCAGGGTCAGCGGAATCATCCAGATAATTATCAATATCTGAATTATTTAACGGACTCACATCATAGACGGTAATGTTTGCTGGATCAGAACCGTAGGGGTTGGCAATAGTAGTGGCGGTGTACCCAGAACCTGGACCCCCTGTTGGACCTGCACCTAAATTTTGTCCAACATAGGCCGCCTTAGGGGTAAACCGGACTGTATTAACATTTTCTTGGCTAATGTCGTACGCATAGCCAGTGCCAGTGCCAGATCCATTGCTTAGCACCATGTGAGGTACCGAGGTAACGCGCCCAGTTGTCGAATTAAGCTGAAAAGTCGCACCTTCTATGACATCAGATATGACATTACTACCACGATTAATTAAAAGTCCTTCGTAACCTATCTCTGCATCTTGGGCCGCTTGTAGCACGTTTGAGGAGACACCGAAACCAAGACTATTGGTAGCAACACTGCTGCTAGTGGCTACAGAGAAGCTTCCATCAAGCCCCTCTGCGCCAGACAGAACAATGCGATAATCATTACCAATACCACTCACATCCAATAAGGCTGCGGTGATCCCTGTATCTGCATCATTAATAGCAGTAACGATACCCGCCAGTGTGTCGTTACCGGCACCAATTTTAACAATGCTGTCAGTAGGGGCATTGACCGAGTTAACCCCTAGAACTGAACTACTAGCGGTTTGTGCCGAACTATTGAGTGTAAACGTTGGCGTACTAACAACCCCATCGCTTTTATAGTCAAACACTAGACTGGTAGAGGTCGCAGAGACGGTAAATTTTAAATTGTCATAATCACTGGCATCTTGAATAGCCTCTGCCATTTGTTGGGCAGAGGTTACCGAGACATTTGTTTTAGTGATGGTAGCACCAGTATCCGATCTAGTTGCTGAAGTGATCGTACCAGTAGCGTTGGCTTTTTGAACGAAGGTTAGCTTATTGTCATCAACCACTGCGGTAGTCTCAAAATTCGCAGAAGCGTTGCTGTTAATGGCATTGGCTAAGTCCTGAAGAGTCACCGCACCTATGGGGATCGGTAGTCCAAAGGTAGTCATGTCGGCTAAGCCGACATTGATCGTTTCATCGCTGCCGGAGCCATTGCTACCTGCAACAGATATGGTGCCAGTGCTGGCTAGGGCCGTTTGTAGCTCTGCTTCTGTAATAGAGAGCTCGTAGTCAGTGCGAACTGAAAAATCAGTGGATGCAATACTGACCGTTGTGGTGCCATCGGATACTGCTAGGGAATCTGAACCGGCACTGCTTGGGGTAAAGGTGTAACTTGCGGGGGACCCATTTACCGGGGCTGCACTAATAATCCCCTGGGCAATGTTGCCAATGCCATAGGACGCTGATCCGTCGACGCTAGCAATAGCCGATGCTATCTGTGCTGAAGCGCCTGCCGTAGTCTGTACAAAACTAATGCCCTTGGTACGATGAACCTCTGCTGAGGAAAAGTTGCCCGAAAACCCAGCGTTAGCAGAAATGTCGTTATTAATGGCTAAAATGAGTCCTTCAAGACTTGCATTTTCAAAGGTATAAAGACCGGCGCCTTCCAGCGACTCCATGGCTATGTCAATTTCAGCCTGAGTAATTTGAATCGTATTGCTACCGTCAGAGTATTCTATATACGCCGATGTGCCATCGCCGACTGCTTGCAACTGCGCAGTGGTTATAGAGTGTTCATAGGTCCCTGTGCGTGTCACTCCAATGGAAAGAGTAATATCAAAAGCGGCACTATCATTAACATTACCGCTGCTTGTCTGATAGCTATTGGATGCAACACGTTGATTTTCAGCTAGCTGATAGACATTGATATCATAGCCACCCTCTGGTGCATCGTTGGTTACACTGAGAAAAGAAACCGCATTCTCGTTGGAGCTTTTACCCGCTGTCGAGTAAATTTCATTGGCGTCGTTAATTTTTTCAAAAGAGCTTGCAAGGATGTCTAGCTGCGATGAGATTAGTCCATAGCCCGATATCTTGGCTTCTGTTTTGTCAATTTTCCCCTGCAGCGCATATTCTGCTGGAAGCTTTTCTGCATTAGTTAAATTTGTAGCTAATTCTTGTACATTAATGCCCGACCCTGAGCCAAGTGTTAGTAGTATGGAAGATCCTATACTGCTCTTACTTGTCACAGTCGATGACGCGGTGGCAGTAGAATCAACGCCGGTAGTGGTGACCATTCAAAAACCTACTTAATATAGTTGAACAAACTGAGTTGCGAAATTTGTGCGAAGCTTGCCTGAGCCGCCTCAAGCGATAGCATTTGTGCTGACATTTCGGTGATAGCAGTTGTGTAATCTAGCGTTTCTTCAGCTGATAATAATGTTTCATAGCGAAGCTTAACCTCGCCTAATGTAGATCTATGAGACTCTACAACGCCCATTCGAGCACCAATGTTGGTAATCGCTCCTGCCATGTCATCGCTTAATATGCCTACCTCTGCCAGTGCCTGCTCAATTCCCGCACTGTTATCACTGTTTAATGCCGCCACAAAATCATCAATGACTTGAAAGAACCCTATACTAGTGCCCGCCCGGTCAACTGATGTAAACACATCACTACCGGGACGATTAACATCGATGCGTCTGTGCTCAGATATGTCCACAGCAATTTGTTGCTGGTTGCCTGTGTAGCTGACAACCCCAGTGTTGTCTTCGGTAAAGGAAGCACCTTTAACGTTAGATCCAGAAAAAATGTAGTTGCCGTTTATATCTTGCTGATTGGCCTGTGACAAAAGTTCTTCGCGCAGTGTTGCTACCTCGGTAGCGATTGCAGATTTATCAAACGCTGCGGTAGATCCATCATTACTGAGCACAGCCAGCTCTTTTATGCGCTGTAATATGTCGGCACCTGAAAGAACTGTGGACTCTTCGATATCTAATCGATTAGAGAGACTGTCTAGTGTTGATTCGTAAACATCTTGGCGACTGAGGGCGCTATTCAAACGTTGGATAACGGCTGATTTTTCAGCATTATCACTGGGCTTTACAGACTGTTTTCCTTCACCAATTTGTGCTTGAAGATCGGCAATTTTAGTCTGCTGCCGTGTCATTTGATCAACGGCTTGGCTAAATAATTGTTGGTTGGATATTCTCATTTGTTATGCTCTTAACCCACACCGATTTAATAAATGGGTGTAATTTTCGTATTGATGAGCCGCTCTTATCGCGCTTCTGTAAGGCAGAGAAACGCCAAAATAAATTGATCTAAATAGATAATCGACACAACTTTTATAAACTTTAGTATTGAATCTACAAGCATCTTGTTTTGAGTATTTAGTATTCATCTAAGCGCTCGTTAACGGACGGCTAAAATAGAGTCAAATAATTTCTGAGACACTTGAATGATCTGTGCAGATGCCTGAAATGCTTGCTGGAATTTAATAAGATCGGCCGCTTCTTCATCGAGGTTAACACCCGATATCCTGTCTTTGGCTGCAACCGATTGATCATAAATAACCTGTAACGCTTCTCGCGACATTTTTGCTAAGGTCGCTTGGCTTCCTATTGTTGTAACAATGTCGGTGTATCCCTGATTAATGGAGCCTCCGCCCGACACCACATCTTTAGTTTGCAGTCGCGTCATTAACAACATATTGCGATTATCGCCAGCACTATCCGCATTAAGAACAACCGCTAAACTGTCACCGTTCCCTGGTGTTCCACTGAGGCTAAGGGTAACTCCCGCATAAGTAATTGTTCCATCTGCCGTTGGTGTATAGGGATCTCCAGCTATTGTATATCCACTGGCTGTGGTGTACGTGAGAGTAAATGGTCCGGAGGTCGCGCCCGCGGCGGTCGATTCGATCTCAAGTGTCATATCGCCTTGATTTGTCGAATTAGGCGTCACACGCAATAAGCCTGCGGCTGCAATTTTGTTACTATCAGTTTGTAAAAGACTAATACCTGCCGCCCCACCAAGCGCTGCATCAATCGTAAATAATGCTGTCCCTCTGTCACCATTGAGGTCTACCCCTGTGGTCTGGATAGCATTAACTTCTGTGGCAAAGGTGCTGGCTAGATCATCAAAACTGTCAATAGCGGGTGCTAGGACTTGACTACGAAAGTTGAGTAATCCTCCAAGCGCGCCACCAGTAACAGAGCTGCTTGCACGACCTGAACCATAGGCCGCAACAATCTCTACTTTTCCGGGCTGTGTCGGGTCAAAAACAGTGCTGAACCTATTTGCCGCATTACCATCGACGACTATAGAGCCAACGCTGCTGTCCAATCGAACATCAACTGCGCCGGATGCGCGCTCACTGACATGAATTTTGGCTATATCTGCTAGCTCCAAGAGTACTTTGTCTCTTGAGTCTAAAAGCATAGGAGGTTGGTTTTTTAAGAGGATATTTTTATCCAGTTGCTGATTAATCGACTGCAACTGTTGTGTCAGATTATTGAGATTTTGTACGTTTAAATTAATTTCTGACTGTGTTTGCTGTTCTATATCACTTAATTGCCCTGCTAACTCGTTAAATCTAACAGCAACGCTGCCGGACTCGGTAAGAAAGGTATCACGTAATATCCCAGAAGCGGGATCTGTACTGAGGTCTCCCGCCGCCATAAAAAATTTGTCTAGCGCCCCTGATAAACCTGCAGATTCAGAACCCATGATGTCAACAATTCGGTCGGCATAGGTGATCAACTGGCTCTGTGTAGAAAGCTCGCTATTGCTCTGCCGCAAATTGTTCTCAGTAAAATTGCTGAATGAGCGAATTACTCCATCTAGACTAGCGCCCGTTCCGATAAAACTAGTACCCAGTTGGTTCGGAATGTTCTCAGAAGTCTCCACACTCTGACGACTATATCCATCAGTATGAAGGTTTGCGATGTTGTTGCCCACGGTAGTCAGCGCTGACTTATACAGCTGAGAGGCACTGGCTCCAATAGTAAGAAGATCAACCATCTGATTGGCCCTTTAGTTGTCTAATTGCCATAGTATTCAGAGGCATTGGCGCCGCTTCTCTTGCAGGCATGGCAAATTCGCCCTGCTCATAAGCCTTTACAGCCTTGGCGACATTAGCAGGCCCCACTACCTGATTGCTCAACCAGTCGCCCAACCCGAAAAGACCGGTTTGCGACATAGTTTGCGAAAGCTCTTGATGATACATTTGCTCAAAAGAGTCTCCTCCACTGGATTGCATAAGATCACCTTTTAGAGGCTCATTTGCTTGCCGCATGGATTTAAAAATCATCTGAATAAACATCGCTTCAAATTGACGACCAACCTCTTGCGCAGCATCTTTCTGATCGAGTCTTGCTCGCGCTTTTAGCTCGCCTAATCCAGCGAAGTCGAGGTGTGTTTTTGCTGACATTTGAATATCTTGCATCTAGATCACCACTAATTCTGCGCGCAAACTACCCGAACTCTTTAAAGCTTCCAAAATAGCAATCAAAGAAGAGGGGCTCGCGCCAACCTGATTAATAGCATCAACAATTTCACGCAGATCCACCCCCGGTTGAAACAAAAACATAGGATTGGTTTCTTCACTGATCGTAATTTCAGTATTTTGAATATCTGTTGTTTCGCCTTGACTAAATGGGGTGGGCTGACTGACTTCATTGGTTGCGGATATTCTGACCGAAATGCTGCCGTGAGTTACCGCGACCGCGGTGACCCTAACATTACGATTGATCACCGCTGTCCCCGTTCTAGAGTTAATAACCACTCTTGCTGGAGCCTCACCCATTACTACATCAAGGTTTTCAATCATGCTTAGGAATGCTACTCGCTGCGACATGTCTTTAGGGGCTTGGATTGCTACCGACACACTATCAAGGGCTTGCGCGGTTCCATCCCCAAATGCTTTATTAACAGCTTCCGTTAGCGCATAAGCCGTTGAAAAATCAGCTTCGCGTATATTCAGAACAATATGATCGGCTTTATCAAAAGGGGTTGGCACCAACCGCTCGACTGTCGCACCATTTGGTATACGTGCGGAGGTAGGAATACCGACCTGAACGCTGCTGCCTGCGCCCTCAGCCGTAACTCCGGTGATACCCAACGGGCCTTGAGCAATAGCATAAGTCTGCCCATCTACACCTCTTAGTTGGGTCATAATTAAGGTCCCCCCACGCAAAGACTCTGCTACGCCAATGGCTGAAACGTTGATGTCAATGCGCTGACCTGGCTTTGCAAATGGTGGCAACTCAGCAGTGACCATGACCGAAGCAACATTGTCCACCTTTAGCTCTTTAGTGGCGTTTTGTGCCGCTAAAGCAGCAAGCTGATCCCCTAAATCAAAATCGCTTACTGGGCCATCTACGCTCACACCCAGACCTGACAAGGTGGTTTTTAATGCTTGTGCCGTAATAGGAAGATCTTTTCCATCGCCTGTTCCTTGAAGACCAACGACTAGTCCAAAGCCAATTAATTTATTGGATCGTACCCCCGCTACGTCAGTGAAATCTTTTATCCGATCGGCGGTGGAGGAAAAACTAGCCATTAACATTAAAGCGAAGAAAATTATTTTAAATGTCGACATTACATGAGCTCCTTAAGCTTGTTTAAAATGGCCAAAACTTATAAAGCAACCCAGTACCCCAAGAGGGCCTAGATGCTGCGGCTAAATCGCCTGTACCGCGATACGAAATTTGAGCATGGGCGATACGCTGTGACAGTACGGTATTATCCGGCTGTATATCCGCCGGCCGAATAATTCCCTTCACCTGAATAAACTCGCTGCCTTCCGTTAGAGCTAGTTGTTTCTCACCCACTATTACTAAGTTGCCGTTGGCTAGAACCTCTACAACCATTGCTGAGATTGAGCCTGTTAAAGTCGCTGCCTGACCCGCTGTGCCAGATCCATCACTGGAAATGTTTGAGCCATCGGTTTCTACGCCATTAAAAAACCCTGATCCAAATCCAATCTTTGCAATGATCGAATCTTTTTGATTGACTCCAATCACATCGTTTGCAGTGGCTCGACTGGTAGAAAGCGCAGAGGTTCGAGATGCCTGAGTTGTTTCATTAAGCAGAACGGTAATAAGATCACCTACCTGAATCTTTGCGGCCTGGTAGCTACGTAAATCACCGAACAAATCTTGTCCATTGGCAAAAATTGATCCTGTTACCTGGATTGGCTTTTGTTTGGGCATAGGCTGTATAGGCGAAAAATCAGCAGTTGGCTCCATTTGAGGCTGACTGACGCAAGCGCTCAAAATGCTTAACAAGAAATATATTATTAGTGCTCTAAGTGACATAATTTTTACGCTCTATAAGTTATTATTCAAAAACCGCAACATACCATCCGCCGCAGAGATGGCCTTTGAGTTAACCTCGTAAGCGCGCTGGGTCTCGATCATATTGACCATTTCTTCAACCACATTAACGTTGGACGCTTCAAGAGATCCCTGTATCAATATCCCTGCGCCATTCTCTCCTGGCAGACCATTGATGGGGGTGCCACTTGCATCGGTTGACGCATAGAGGTTCCGTCCAATTGGCTTAAGACCTGCGTTATTAACAAACAATGACAAATTAATCTGTCCGACCTGCGATGATCCACCACCATTAGAAAGCTCCGCAGTGACAATGCCATTGCGGCCAATAGTGATACTTTCCGCATTTTGTGGAATAGTTATCGCTGGCTGTATAGTTTGTCCACCTGACGTCACAAGCTGCCCTGTGGCTGACAATTTTAAAGAGCCATCCCGCGTATAGGCGATGGTGCCATCAGGTTGGCTCACTGATAAAAATCCTTCGCCAGTGATAGCCAAATCTAATGCGTTTTCGGTATTGATAGCATTCCCTTGGCCATGTAACTTTTCAGTGGCTAAAACACGAGTTCCCGTTCCCAACATTAGCCCTGTCGGAGCCTGGGACTGAGCATCGGTTTGACCACCTGCTGGAACAATATTTTGATACAGCAGGTCTTCAAAAACCGCCCGGTCTTTTTTAAAGCCGGTGGTATTTACGTTAGCTAAGTTGTTAGAAATAACCTGCATTCGAGTTTGCTGAGCGGTTAGTCCAGTCTTTGCAATCCAAAGTGAAGCATCCATAATTATTTTCCTTTTCCGTCTGTCGCTGGGTTATCTTATTATTGTGGCAATCTCATCATTGACGCACCAGACTCATCAACTGACTTTATTTCTGAAATTGTTTTAATTTTTGATTCAAAGGTTCGACTAATATCCATCATCTTTATCATGGCCTCCATAGGGTTTACATTGCTACCCTCTAGCGTTCCAGACACCAAAGAAACTGGATTGGGACCCGTTGGAAAATCTTTCCCTTGAAACTCATTGGTTAGGGGTTGAAACAAACCATCAGTTCTTCGCGTCAATGGCATTTCACTCGCATCGCGGAGCATCAACTGACCTAGGTTCATGGGTATTGCACCTACTTGCGTAGGCGATTTACCCATCACGGTGCCGTCTTGACCAATGCTGACAAGCTGCCCTTGTGGCACACTTATTGGTCCTTTTTCACCTAAGATAAGCTGGCCCGCTGCATTTTCTATAAGCCCCGACGCTGACACTCGTAAGTCTCCTCGCCGAGTGAATCCAACCTCTCCATTGTCGGCCTGAATACCTAGGACAGTCTTATCATTCATGGCGACGTCCATTACGTTGCCTGTCATATTAAGAGCCCCTGGACTAAGATTAATAACCTCCTGCTTTGCCATGCCGGGGATTACTCGGGTATTCATCCCTTCGCCTTTAATTTGGTTAGATTGTTCCGCTAACGAAAAAGTATCTTTAAAACCTACTGTCGATACATTGGCTAAACTGTTAGTAATCTGAGCACGCATGTTCGCCTGATTATTAATAGATGCCAGTGCTGTGAATGCTAATTTGTCCATGCGATGCTCCTAATTTCTTCCGTTATCCGCGCATATTAATGATGGTTGAGGTCAAGGTTGAACTGGTTTCAATCGCTTTTGCGTTGGCTTGGAAATTTCGCTGGGCGCTAATCAAATCAATAAGTTCTGAGGTCAAATCAACATTAGAGCGCTCTAGCGCACCTGAACGAATTGTCCCAAACCCTGCTGAGCCAGCTTCGCCGTAGGAAACCTCACCAGAAGAAACTGTCACTGAATATTTAGTCCCACCGTCTTGGCGTAAACCTTCGGGGGAGCTAAAGTTAGCTAAATTTATTCTTCCAGCAGCTAATTGCTGACCGTTAGAATAGGTGGATGTCACCAGTCCATCACTACCAACATCCACATTAACCAATGAACCGCCGGCCAAACCATTTTGGTCCTGGCTTACAACCTGGAAGCCCTTACCATGGCTTGCCACACTCATACTTAAAGTAATAGGGTTAGACCTAGAGTCTAGGACTGATGGAGCAAGTGTTAAATCCGCTAAGGGTGTCTCAAGGGCTCCTGAAGCGCTGTTAAATACAATATTTGTAGTTGCTGCTGGAGCTGTGGCATCACCAATATAAATATCAGCCGTCCAAAGGTCTTGAATATTACCCAATCCATCATCTGTATCATCGGCAGTTTTCTGGTAGTAGACAGTCGCCGTATAGGGTATTCCGGCATCATCATATAAAGAGAATGTTTGTGTTTCGTTGTATGTCGTACTGTCTGTAATATCAATTGCGGCTCCACCTCCAGTGGCAGTACCGGCCATTGGAAGTTTTATATCTAAACCCACGGTGGTGGTAGGTGTCGCAGGTAAATCACGCTTCACTTCGAGGCCAATTGTCGCTTGATTGAAGTTGCTCGCGTTGGTGGCTGCATCTAGTGGATGCACCTGCAAAGTATGGCCTTCGCTATTAACTAATAAATTACTGTCATTGAGCATAAACCCACCATTACGGGTAAATAGCTCGCCACCATCACTTGTTTTAATTGGGAAAAACCCATCCCCAGTAACTGCTAAATCAAGAGCATTAGAAGAAGACTCGATGTTACCTTGGCTAAATTGCTGATTTATTCCTAAAAGTACGGTACCGCTGCCAACTCCGCTGGCGGAACGCTGTAAGGTGGATGACGCAAAAATATCACCAAACTCTGCATCAGAGCGCTTGAAACTCGTAGTACTAGAGTTAGCAATGTTGTTAGAGGTCACTGATAGCTCAGTTTGTGCTGCATTTAAGCCTGTTAAAGATGTATAAAAAGACATAGGTTTTACTTCCTTAAAAAGTTGTTTTTATGCGCCAATGCGCTCCACTGAAGACAACGGAACAAAATTCCCGTCGCCGATTTCTAAAGATAATTGCTGTGTACTGGGATCCCATTTGACACTTTTAACCGGGGAAAACGTGGACACCGGTACTGACTGCTGCTGGCCATTAAGAACAGCGCTTACCGACATAAGGTAATTGCCTGAGGGTGCTATATTCCCTGCATTAGAGACGCCTTCCCAGCTAACGTCTAGATCGCCAGGCATTTGACTGCCGCGAGTTTCACTAAATACTAGATCGCCGGTACTACGGTCGTAAATATTCACGATAACTGCATCCGCACCACTCTCTAAGTTAACAGTCCCATTAGTGGTGGCGCCATTGCCGCCCTGAAACAAGCCGCCCTCTACCGCTACTTTTTTACCGACTAGGCTCGCTCCGGCCATCATCTGATCTTGCCGCATACCCGCGGCCATATCTTCCAGTGACGACTGCATTCCTATATTAGCTTCGAGCGAGGAAAACTGCGCTAGCTGCGCAACAAAAGCTTCGTTTTCCATTGGGTTCAAAGGGTCTTGGTTAGTTAGCTGTGTTGTTAACAGCTGGAGAAAGGCGTCACGCCCTAATTCGTCTTCCTCAGCGGTGGCCGCGCTCTGCTGTGCCGTGTATTGCGAGGTTGTTAAAAAGGACGAACTAATCGTTGAATCAATCATGAGTTTTCTCCTTAAGCCTTGGTTATATCGAGGGTTCGCATCATTAGCTGGCGGGCGGTATTAATCACCTCAACGTTATTTTGGTAGCTGCGGGCTGCTGCCATTAATTCGACCATCTCTCCAGTTTCATTGACATTAGAAAGATATACGATGCCGTTTGCGTCTGCATTGGGGTTACCTGGATCGTGGATTTGCCCATGGGCGGTCTGATCGTCCGCAAGTCCGACGACTTTGACACCCCCAAGGTTATTTTGACCCATATTAGCTTGCTGCTCAGATAACAACGCTTCAAAAACCGGCCTTTTTGCTTTATAAGCGTCTGCCTCGCTACTGGCAGTGGAGCCCGCATTCGCCATGTTTGACGCACTTATGTTCATTCGTACCATCTGTGCATTTAATGCAGATCCGGCAATTCCAAATATATTGTCCATTGACATTGTGTTTAGTCTCCTCTCAAAACTTTTCTTACGGCGCTAATATCGCCCTCAAGAAATCTCAGTGTTGCTTGGTACTGAGCTGCGGCTTTACCGTACTTTGCCTGCTCAACCGATAACTCCACTGTGTTGCCATCAGCAGATGAGTTTAGTGGGACGGTATAAATTAAACTCCCGCCACCGGTATAGTTGCTTGCTTGCCTGTGCCCAGGATTTGTCACTGCAAGGGAACCACTCGCCTGTACACTACTAAGTGATGCTTTGAAATCAATATCTTGTGCCTTGAAGTTAGGCGTATCAGCGTTAGCAATATTGCGAGATAGAATCTCCATACGCTGACTACGCAACGTTAAAGCGCGCTCATGAATTCCAAAAGTTGAATCAAACAGTTTCATAACGGTTCCATTAAAGTTTGTCTCCCTAGGGTCGATTTAATATCCTAGGTTGTCTGGTTTGTAGTGTGCAAAACAGATGCCAACTATTGGTTTTGAGAGTAAAAATACATTATTTTTCATATAAATCAGTGGGTTACCAAAAATAAAATAAACTCTAAAAACGAGGATTGCCGCTTTTACGGCAATATTTTGCCGTCAATATTCTTGATAATGTCGGTATTGCGTCACTCTGCATGGTAATTCATACTGCAGGTATGTATAAATCCATAATCATTTTTGTGCTTGTCATTAGTAGCAGTTTAACAACTGCTCAAAATATACCCGTGCTCAGCGCCAATAAGCAGGGACTTATCAAGCAAGCTAAAGTATGGGTGGCTGAGCAAACAAAATTAGAGACGGATCAAGTTGAGATTTCTGCAACAGACCGACGATTGAAAATTCCTAGATGTGACTCTATGTTCGATATCAGCTTCACTTACCCCTCCAGTCAAGAGTCTATTCGTATCAGTTGTCCAAATACCAATTGGCAGGTATTTGTGGGCGTTAAGCTGATTAAAAATACCGTAGGTTTTGCGTTCAAAACCGACATGCCTGCAGGCCAGCTTTTATCTCCTGATGACGTAAAGCCCGTTCGTTTAAAAAGCTCAATTCGAGGTGTTATAAGAGAGTCAAAGGCGCTTAAAGAGATGAGCTTGTCTAAACCAGTTTTAGCGGGAGATTTAGTTTTACAGCAGTATCTAACGGAGACTGTCGTTGTATTTCAGATAGAAAAAGATATTTTAGCCGGAGAGTTCCTCGATCTAGAGAATATTACAAATGTACGTAAACCCCTGTCTTCAACATCAGCGTCTCAAAGACTCCCTTCACGCTTACTCAGCCAATCTGCTGCATCAAAGAATTTGAGAGCCGGGTCTATCCTTTCCCGAGATGACATTAGGGTTAAACATATAATTATGGTCAGTCAAGAAATCATCGGCCGCGGTCAAAAGCTTTCTTCCGCTAATACCGCACTAGCGCCTTTTTATGGCCCTGTACCTAATGATGCTCTATTTGCAAATGCAGGCATCTCGCAAATGGAAGCTATAAGAACAATATCCCCAGGGCAGCCAATAAGAACGTCTGATTTGAGAACGGCGCCTCTTATTCGTCAGGACGATACCGTAATGCTTAGTGTCCAAAAAGGGTCACTACAAATTACTATCCCTATGATTGCTCTAGATACAGGCCAACTAGGCGAACAGATCACGCTAAGAAATCCAGACTCCGGAGAGCAGGTACGAGCCATTGTGACGGGTCCGAGAAATGCTGAAATCAGATAAATGATAAAAGTTGAAATTTATATTAAAGAAACTTTCGTTAGTGTCGATGATAACAATACGGAAAGTAAATTATAGGCTGAGAGCCTAAGGAACAAAGCCATGTCAGATTCTATTTCACAATTGGGTAAAATTCCGGCGCATGCTCATATTAGCGCGGAAAAACCAACTCAGACAACCGATCAAGCGCGACCCGAATCCGCGACTTCTATAAAGCCGATGGCAGACGAGTTTGTGTTGAGCGCAGATGCAGAGCAAGCATTGTCAACGGCAGAGTTTGATACAGCAACGGTAGCTCGCGTAAAAGCTGCAATAGCCGAGGGTAATTATCCTGTCAATTCAGAGGCTGTTGCTGAAAAATTTGCTGCCCTTGAAAATATGATTTACGGCAACTAGCCAATAGTTGTGTGATAAATCTGCAGGCACGCTAAAGTGACGCTCTCGCGTAGCGACTCTTATTTGTAAAAAATTTAAGACTCTAAACTTGAACCTAAGGCCGACTACTTAAAGGGCTCAGTAATGCAACAACCGCAATTATTGTCTCAAGCCGTAAAAAATTCCTCTGCATTAAAGCTACTGCTTGAGCAGGAATTTGAATCTTTAAAAGTGCAAGATTTGACTACTTTTGATGGTTTACAGGATAAAAAACTAGAGATTCTTACACTCTTGACCAATGATGATATGGCTACTCATTTAAAAACTCATGTTAGTAGTGCTATTGCGCCAACACCCCAAAATGCCGGATGGAGTCAAGTCGTTACCCTTTTAGAAAACTGTAAAGGGCTGCACCTAAGAAATCAGATTTTGATAAATCGTAAGCTAGAGTCTATTCGAGGAGCCTTACGTACCCTTCAATCATCAGATAAGGTAAATGACGTAGAAGTCTACGATCGCCTCGGAAAAATGAAGGGAAGACGGGGGTTCAGGCGGCCAAGTCACGCTTGACAGGCCTTTCAGTCTCGCTTATCAGGCTCAATATCCTTCAACCAGTAAGCCCAAGATAAAATAATCGCAACCGCCACATACAGGTTGTCTGGGATTTCATCATTTAGTTCTAAATCACCTAACAAAGACACCAAATAGGGGTCTTCAGCAATGTAGATTCCTTTCTTTCTGGCTTCTGCAATCATGGCGGCTGCCTCAGCTCCATCACCTTTGGCCGTAAGAATTGGAACTGGATTCTGGCCATATTCAATAGCAATAGCTGTTTTAGTCGGCTTATATCTCACGTTTTTACATCCAAAACATGGCCTGGCGTTGCAAATCCTGCGTCTACTAAAGGCCTTGGTGCATTTAAGATGGTCAAATTGGTCAACTTTAACCCGAACTCTTCTAGCGATTTTTCTAAACTAGACGCAGCTTCTCTTGCCTTGGCAGCTGTGTCCAAGAGGTCTGCCCAAATGGTCATAGCAATATCTAAGTCGGATGTAACCGTGGTCTTTAACCACAGCTTTCCTATGTCGTCAGAATCAGTATGCAAATTAATCACCCAAATAGGTAGCTCTCCATCAGCCCCAATCGCGCCTCTTTGAAAATGAATCTCGACCGGGTTGGCATCAATAAACGGCATCACAAAATGATAGGAAAGTTCTTGCTTTTGCTGAGCTTGCAACGCCTCAAGCTGGCGACCCTCAATTTCATCTATGATCTTTTCAATGTTGCCTGCAGCCGGTGCGATTGCTTTTGAGGCGAGCAATAGCTTACGCATCACCTGTTTGAGGTCTAAGGGAGCGGAAACTTGAGTCTTCAGGAAAAATTCTCCAAAAAGCCCTGACCCCAGCAAGGCGTCACGAACTGTATTTGGAGCGATACTTCGCATCCTATACATTTTTTGAGCTATAGCCTGGCTCGTATTAGGGTCAATGCTCCGTGCAAGATTCTCATGAACCATACTAGGTTTAAAGAACTCACTTTGAATAGCACCCGAGCCTGGTCTGTAAAGCAGGCTCAATAAACGCGAAGATTCCCCGCTACTGATTACCGGGTTAGCCGTTTTTAACGGTTTCGCAAGTTCAACCGATATAGGTAGCAATGTTTGCCCATTTGCAGTTGTCCGCACACGGAAATCAATGCTATCCCCAGACTTAAATTTCTTAGTGGACGCCCAGTCTAATTCTTGGCCATTCATTAGCAGTTTAGTTACACCGGCGCGTATCGCTATGACACCTCGAATCACCTGATTATCAGCCAGCCCTATTTCCCGAGCTACTTTCTCGGATACAGCAACTGCTGCGCTACTCTCTAATCCGAGAGGCGAGAGCCTAGGCGTTATATTTAGCTGTTCTGGTCCCAACACATTACTTAGCCTTCACACATCTGCCTGCATATAACCGGCGTTTTAAGGATATCGAACCCAATATTTTTTGCTCTCAATTCGACCTAATAACTCATCCTGGATTGCCGATTGCTTGAACACTGCGCGATGAATGTCAGCAACTTCAGGAAGCTTGATTTTTCTATTTGCGTATAACCAATGAGGATTATTACGTCTGAATGCCTTCGGATTAGCGAGCACAATGGCTTGCCTCAAAATGTCTTTATGTACTGGGTTATCACTTAACTGGCCCTTGATAATACCATCCAGTGTATCTCCCGATTGCACATCATAATGGCTAGCTTTTGTCTGCCCTATGCGCTGTAACACTGAGGACTGAAGTTTTTTACTGTCCGTGCTTACGCGCGCGTTACTCCCTCCACTTGCATGTGTTTGACTCGAGCTCAAACAGTCGCAATGAGAATCATTTACCTTCCCCATTAAATGTCCTAGCGCCGCCTCTGCCATTACAGAATCTGCAGTGGCTCGCTCGGGGAGCGCGGCTACTAAAATTAGCCCCATAAATGCAGCAACTGCTAACACGGCAGTTCTTAAATAGCTTCGTGATCTCATGATTTCTATTTCTTCCTCTCCATTAAAATTACTGACTTCCGACAAGACTTCGGATTCATTAGAAGTAAGTGGCAATGGCCTTTGAAATATCGCTCGTCGCCGGCCAAGAAGGGCCCGCAATCTTTATTAGCATTGCCGAATGGTCATCCACTGCCTCCACTCTCGCCAAGGCCAAGGTGTCTAGTTTAGGGTTACTCAGTACTTCCTTCAGAAGGTCTGAGCCAGCACTGATCAGAAATTTATCGCCTACATTAATACCTGCAACAAGACCTGCATTAATTTCTAGCCCGCCAGACACTTTATCCACAAACAACTGGAATCGATATGGTTCGCATTGAAGCGCGCCTGTTGCCCCCTGAATAAATCTTTCTGTAAGTACTTCGATATCATTTATGAGCGATTTAGGTAATTGAGACTTAAGGTAATCTCGCTTAACTTTCGGAAAATCTAATGGCATAACTTCTTGCCATACCGGCAGCTGGGTAGCACGGTCAATCAAAGTCAATTGATACTCTAACTGGGCCGACGGCCAAGTTTCTCGATACGAACGCCCAGGGATTTTATTAACCACTCGACGCGCAGCGCCTTGCGCGTAATTCACGCCATGATTAAACCATGCCTTCGTCGCTTCTTTTACTACGCCTTTAGAGGCTCGTGGACGAAGTTTAATGTCGAATCTATAGGGCGCTCTGATTGCTCCTGATCCCAGTACATAATTATCATAGCCGGAGCTGTATTCTTTCTCTGCTGCTACTACCCAGCTTTCAGAGCCTTGCACTTTGGCGCTGAACACCTTCCCTATAAAGGTAGCTAACTCTGAAAAACTATGGTCCCCAAGAGAATTAGGCTTGGTAAATATAGCGTCGTCTTTATCAATTCTAAAGATAGCCTCTCGCCGCAGAGTTCTGCGTGACTCAGGGCACATGTCAGGATTAGTAGCGCCTTCCTGGCTGGTGGCATCCTTAGCCGCTGAACCCAAAAGTGTGGGTAAGCCTCGATATATAGCTTGGCTTGATAAAATGGAAGACTCATGAAGTATGCCGTTATCCAGATAAGCCGTTGAGTTAATCTGAATTTCATTTGCCAGTGCAAAATCGACTAAACCCTGTTTTACCGACTGTAATGTCTGTTCTGGGGTCACGTTTTCCGCCGTCACACTAAGGGAGCAGAAAAATAGGAGCCAATAAATCGAGTATTCTCCAAGACTTTTTAGGGTCGTGTTAATCATACCTATACTCATGTGTTTCTCGTTTCTTAGTTCTATGTCCATTGTTCGCCCAACTATTAACTTCCAGCCATCTGGGGGCGGGACGTAGAGGCAAGGTAGAGAGTCCGTAAATCAGACACAATCGTGTTATCCAAGGAAAGTGTTGTTTCGTAGGTATCCTCTCCAACCGTCGTAATACTGACTAGGCGTGCGCCATAAACTAGCCCCTGGACGCGCGAGCGAAAAGAATCACTCTTAACCACCATTTCCGCTACCGTAGTTGTGGTGTCTAAGTACTGGCCATAAACTTGCTCTAGTAACACGCGATATGCATCAAGCTTTGAAGCTCTTATCGATAGGAGCCGCTTGTGCGCAGGACTATCCCCCTCTTGAATGCTAATGACACCGTACCCAGTAGCCACAATAACATCGTTATGATCCATGATACTTTCGATCATGGCCTCATTATACTTGGCATTATTGGTCGCACAGCCAACAGTTGAGAGGATCATAGTCGCTAACATAAGCGCTGTAATAGATCGGAAACCGTAACTCGCTAGCGATAAATCTAATCGTTTAATATTGATCATTATTGTTTCTAAACCTCTACAAAATTTGGTTGTCAGTCTTGACTAATTCCTTAATGTTATATCGGCAGGTAATGAAATGGCTTGAGTGTTAAAAACTAACATTCGCAAATGTTCCCTTGAAAAAACCCTTTACTCTTTTTCAAAATAGATGGCATACATATTGCTTATTAATTACTAACGAGAAAGGTTTAGTAGCTGGCTACAAAATAGCTTTTCTTAAGTAATTGAATATTAAAGGGTTTTTAAATGTCTAATGCCACACTGTCGACCATACGACAGGATATGTCAAAATTTGAACTGTCTGGCCTGGGAATTCCATTCTTAGTGCTACTGATCATTTCAATGCTGATTCTGCCCTTGCCTGCCTTTATGCTGGACTTCCTATTCACCTTCAATATTTTGGTGGGCGTAGTCATCATTATGATTGCCATCAACAGCAGTAAACCATTAGATTTCTCCTCATTTCCATCTCTTTTACTGCTAGCGACCATGCTTCGCTTAGGTCTGAATGTTGCTTCAACTCGCCTTGTTTTAGTCAAAGGACATGAGGGACCCGATGCAGCTGGCAATGTGATTGAGGCTTTCGGGGAATTTGTAATTGCCGGCAACTATTTAGTTGGTTTTATCATTTTCGGCATTTTAATGATTATCAATTTTATTGTTGTCACAAAAGGAGCAGGGAGAGTATCAGAAGTTATTGCGCGCTTTACTCTCGATGGTATGCCGGGCAAGCAAATGGCCATTGATGCTGATTTAAATGCAGGTGTTATCGATCAAGACACCGCCAAACAAAGAAGAGAAGAGATTTCTCAAGAGTCCGATTTCTTCGGCTCTATGGACGGTGCGTCAAAATTTGTTCGCGGTGATGCTGTTGCTGGCCTACTCATTCTCATTATTAACATTGTCGGCGGTATCATAATTGGCATTTCGCAACATGATCTAAGCTTCTCTGAAGCCGGTGAGATTTATGTCTTACTTACTATTGGTGATGGCCTAGTCGCGCAGATCCCATCATTACTTCTCTCATTAGCTACCGCCATTATCGTTACACGAGTGACGACAGCGGAGACAATGACAAATCAAGCCAAGACTCAGCTTGGAAATCCTCTCGCTCTTGTGATCGGGGGCGGTATCCTTATCCTGTTGGGTCTGGTCCCTGGAATGCCAACATTAATATTTTTAAGCCTTGGATTGGGCTCTGTTGCCTTGGCAATATGGCTATCCAAGAATGCTGATTCAGACGTGTCGTCGGCTCTTTTGGAATCCAATTTTGCCTCAGAGGCGACTGACCCACTGCTAGAAGAGCTTAATTGGGACGACGTCGAACAAGTGGATCTGGTAGGGTTAGATATTGGCTATGGACTGATCCCTTTAGTGAATCCTGAAACTGGCGGTCAATTACTTCCGCGCGTCAAAGGTATCCGTAAGAAACTTTCAGCCGAATTAGGCTTCCTTATCCAACCCATTCGAATCAGAGATGATTTAGAACTACCTCCAGACGTTTATCATCTTGTCATGAACGGTGTCGTCCGCGGTAAAGGGGAAATTAGAATCGGCAAAGAAATGGCCATTAACCCCGGTCAAGTTCATGGGTCTTTGCAGGGAGAACCTACTAAAGAGCCTGCATTTGGCCTAGAGGCTCTTTGGATCGATGCCTCTCAAAGAGATTATGCACGGACTTTAGGTTATACAGTCGTAGACTCTGCGACAGCCATAGCAACGCATTTGAATACCTTACTGCGCAATAATGCTCCAGAATTATTGGGCCATGATGAGACTCAGCAATTGCTCGATAAGGTTGCCGCGAAATCGCCAAAACTCGTAGAGGATCTAGTACCCGCTAAGCTTCCACTTGCTACGGTGACTAAAGTTCTTCAAAACATACTCGACGATGGCGTGTCAGTCCGAGACATGCGAACAATCATAGAAGTTTTATCAACCGAAAGTGGTCACACCCAAAATGCTGACGAGCTAACCGCTGCTATTCGTCCGCGACTAGGGCGCATGATTATGCAGGGTCTTGTCGATGTGAATGATAGCTTACCCGTAATGACCTTAAATCCTTCTCTGGAACAGATACTGCACAACATAATCCAACAAAGTAGTAATCCTCAGAACCTGGTCATTGAACCAAAGCTAGCAGAGGGGCTCTTTAAGGCTCTGACTACAAATTCTCAAGATGTCGAAAATCAAGGTCATCCCGCTGTTTTAGTCGTTTCTCCAGCGATCCGCCCTTGGTTAGCAAAAATAATTAAACATCGTATCAGTGACCTGACGGTACTTTCTTACGGTGAAATTCCCGAAGATCAAGCTGTCAATGTGATCGCCACCATCGATGTAGAACAAAAAAGTTAAATTGAGGCTATAAATAATGGAATTACAAAGAATATTAGCAAAAGATACCCGGGA
Source organism: uncultured Cellvibrionales bacterium (assembly GCA_937911225.1). Classification (GTDB taxonomy): domain Bacteria; phylum Pseudomonadota; class Gammaproteobacteria; order Pseudomonadales; family Porticoccaceae; genus HTCC2207. The sequence continues at coordinate 21,304 of CALDQM010000126.1, read as the reverse complement.
AGCGATGGCAAAAGTTCATGCTCTTTATGGTGACGATGCGCTAGTTATATCCAATAAAAAGGCCAGAAAGCAGACAGAAGTTATTGTGGCTATTGATATGGCTATTGATGCTAACACGATGATAACCTCTCTATCTCCGGCTAAACCACGGATTTCGATCCCCACCAATATCGATGAGCTAAGCTTTAATCAGGTAATAGAGTCCCAGATATTTAGGTCGTCACCCCCTCTAAAATCTAAATCGAACGTCCGCGTGCCCGCTAAAACCTCAGTGGCTGATGTTAAGAATACTAACGATGATAATAGCCTCTCGGTAGAGGATCGAGATTATTTAAAGGCAAGAGAATTAGTTGATCTTGTCAAAAATGAACTTGGCGCGATGCGTCGCGAGCTTAGAATATCGCAAGAGCTTGAAGCTAACAAAGCCGTCAGCCAGGTACCTGCCGAATTAAGCCTTCTTATTGCGTCCTTAGATGCCGCCGGAATCCCAGCGGCACTGCGTATTTTAGTCAGCAACATGATCGCTAAAGAAAGCAAGGTAGATTCAGCCATTAAACTCATTTCGAAGTCCCTTGGCAGTGCAATCAAGCACAACCCTGTGCTTGAGGAGATGGAAGGCATTCATGTGATTGCCGGGCGATCTGGATCAGAAAACACTTTGATGGCCATGCGAATAGCGAAACAAAAAGCCCTCGATTACGGCGGAAGAAATATCGCCATCATTAGCTATAGCCCCAAACAAACTAAAAGCTGGACACAAACTCAGATGTTGGGTTTGCAGCTGGGAGTAGAGACCTATCATGCTAGCAATCCAAGTGCGCTCTCGCATGTCGTTGCAGGCCTGGAGGAACCCAAGCTTATTCTTATTGAAACAGCCGGTATTAATCTTGAGCATCAAATAAATGAAATCTGCACAAGTTTACCTAAGGCTAAAAAGCATCTGCTGCTTCCAGCCGATGCGTCGGAAATCTCAGTCAATAAATATCTAAAACGAATCCGTATTGAATGGAGCTCTGTAATGTTAACTCAGCTTGAGAGTGACATTCACCCTTGGCCGATAATTAACGCTCTCATGGCTACAGGCAATGCTATTTCTTTAGCGGCATGTGATTCATCTCTTAACGATGAAGCCTTTGCCATTAATGGAGTCCAATTAACACAGCACAGCCTATCAAACCTACCATTGAGTCCAGATTGAGTCAGTCTCAAAGAGATAATACGATCACTGATTCAATATATTTATCTAACTAAAACATGACAAGAGACATAAGAAACCAGCTATGGGAAAAGTAAATTCAACTCAAGTAATAGGGATTGCCAGTGGTAAAGGCGGCGTGGGGAAAACAACCGTGTCAGCTAACTTAGCGGTTTCACTCGCTTCGATGGGCAAAAAGGTAATGGTCTTCGATGCCGATCTAGGACTTGCCAATGCTCAACTCGCTCTTGGCTGCAGAGCTAAATATAACTTTAGCCATGTTTTAAGTGGGGAGAAGACACTTCAAGAAATTATCTTAGATGGCCCTATGGGCGTTCAGTTGGTCCCTGGGTCTAGTGGTATTCAACACATGGCTTCGCTCTCTGTTACAGAGACCGCCGGGATCATCCAATCTTTCGCTGAGATAGAAGATACTCTCGATTATTTGATTGTAGATCTTGCCGCGGGGCTCTCTGATACTGTGATGACGTTTATCAGCGCCTGCCAACACCGCTTTATCATTGTCAAAGATGACCCTTCTTCTATCGCAGATGCCTATGCTTCGATTAAAGTCATGATTCAAGATTACCAGCTAGACAACATTTCAATTATTACAAATTGCATGGCATCACCAGAGGAGGGAGATCGACTCTATCAGGGTGTTGATTCTGTAATTCAACGGTTTTTGGGCGGCCAGGTAGGCCATTTAGGAACTATCCGTGAAGATGAAATGGTTCTTCGATCAATTAAAGCCTCAAAACCTTTGCTGAAATTTTCTCCTTCATGTGCTGCGGCAAGAGACTTTGAAAAACTCGCAAAAGCGGTCACAAAACTAACGACAAAAACCTCGATAAGTGGGGGTCTACAATTCTTCTTAGAGCGCCTTACGCGACAAGACACAACTAATAAGTAGGATAAAAAAATGCCTAACATCACTGACTACAGCGACATACAACGTATTAATCAATCCGATGAAAGTCTGCTTAAAAACATTGGCCTGGTTAAACGCGTAGCATTACACCTTCAAGCTAGAGTTCCCAAATTTATGGAGCTCGATGAGCTCATACAGGTAGGGACTATTGGATTAATAGAAGCCGCCAAATCCTTTGATGCGAGTAAAGGAGTAGATTTCGATATCTTCGCGAAAAATCGTATCCGTGGGGCAATTTTAGATCAAGTACGTAAAATGTCGTATCTCCCTAGATCGGCCATGGTTAATATACGCGAACATAATGAGGCGCGTCACAAACTGGCTGCGCAGTTCGGCCGCGAACCGACCCATACTGAACTTGCTGATTTCATGGAGAAAGATGTACATGCTTATCAGAAGGAACGCAATCATGCTCATCAATTTCAGACCATTTCTCTGGACGCGCAACTCCCTGAATCCGTTGATCTTCCTGCAAGTAACTCAAATGAACCAGAGTCTATTTTACTTAAAGAGCAATTAATGGGTGCTCTAAGTGAGGCTATTGCTTTACTTCCTGAACGAGAGAAGACAATAGTGTCTCTCTATTATGTCGAAGAAATGAACTTACGCGAAATAGGCGCGGTCCTTGATGTAAGCGAGTCTCGCATAAGTCAGGTTCTATCAGGGATCACGAAGAAGCTGAGGAAAAACTTGGTCAGCACTGACGCTACGGCGTCTTAATCGAATAGAAGATTAAGTTTGGGTCCCGAGGTACTTTAACCACCTGTTTACCTGACTGCGCTTCTTGAAGAATGGTCTGCCGTTGGAGCACTTCCATATAATTTTCGCGCTCAAGGGTGATTAGCGCATCGACATCATCAGTGAGCCTTTTTACATCCACCAAGCTCTTTTCAAATTTCTCAATACGAGACGATAAGCCGACCATAGAGTTTGTCACCTTAGCAACAGTAATACTCTGCTTGTCCAAGGTGTCTTCAAGCTGGTTAATTTTAGAACCCACCACTGCATTTTCTGCAGCGACTTTAAATGCGGTCTCCGCTGGAATCTGAGTTTTAATCTCATTCACTGCAATTAACATCAAGTTTTGCTGGTCTAGAAACTCATCTTGGATCGCGCCCATATCTTGAATCGTTATATTTAGCTCCTCAAATGAAGCAATAGCAGAATTCATGCTTACAGCACGCTTAGTTAAAGCATTGAGCATGTCATCCACTTGGCTGACCTTATTGGATATACTCAGAGCCATAACTAAAAATAGAGCCGCTCCAAGAAAATATGCAGCTGAAGCACCGAATGGCATTAGCTTGCCTGAAGCATTTTGGGCCTTACGAATCATGTTCTCACCACCAGTAGCTTCGGTAGCTTCGGTAGCTTCGGTAGCTTCGGTAGCTTCGGTAGCTTCGGTAGCTTCGGTAGTTTCAACATCCCGCGGAGCCAAAGCCTCTTGGCCTTCTTCAAAAGATTCGTTTATATGGTTCTTATCGCTCATCATTTCTCCAGAAACGTATTGTTTAGGAAAGGCTTCTCGCCCAGATTCTAGTTAAGATCGGCAGAAAATGGATTATCTTTAGGTCTGGTGTACCAGTATCAAAAATCACACGTCTGGTTTCTTTGGCACCAAGCCTCTAATTGCTCGGCCCCCCAAAGCCAAAATTCTTCTGGTATTCCGGGCCCTGTAGCAAATTTATTAGCTTCGTCTCTTGAGGAGAAGGGGCCTGAAATAATACCAAAGCTCTTATTGCCCTGAGAATTAATCGGTAAGATCCGTGCATCACTAAGGGTTGGAAATTGGATGATATAGTCCACAATACTCTGATCACTTTTCAAGACTATATGCTGCACAAAAAACGTAGTTTTAGGCAGAATTTTTAATTGTTGGAGGCCGTTTTGCTGACTTTTATTATCAGCGCTCTCACCTTCGGCTTTTATATTGAGCGGAATTGGAAGAGTGTTTGCTATTGTTTTCTGATCCTCTAAAACAATCCCTTCGCTTTGCGGATCTGGATTTGACGTATCCGCTCGGTAATTGTCTTCTGGGGTAACGCTATGCTGATAAGGCTCTATTTCCTCGACAGTTTCAGCAGCCAAAAAAGGGGGTGGTATAAAAATTTCGCTCGGCACCTTCTCGGACTGAAGCTCACCAGTAACGCCTGTTGGGACAACTTTATATTCCCCCACCTGATTGGGGAAAAATCCAAAAGCCACAGCCCCTAAAATCCCGACAACCATAAGCCCTTTTAGTAGTCCCGGCTGTTTGCCTGAGTGTTGTTTGATACCCTCATCTTTGTCTTTAAAAACAAACGGTTCTCTAGGTGAATCATCCTGGTTCTCTGTAATGTGGTAATTTTGCTGGCCTCCCAGGAGCACCTGATCTGCCTGTGTCTGTATTCTAACCTCTTTAACCACCCCCTCTAAGCCAACATCATTTAGGAATAGAGCGGTTTCCCTTTCATATATAGTTCCTCGGGCGGCTGAAAAAAACTCTTTGGCTTCCAGAGTAGAGGGTATTTCTATATCCCAGCGGAAAAGATTTCTGCCTAGAAGCTTTAACGTCTCATCATAAGCTGGCCATGTAGCTTTGTTGAAGAACAGCACCATGCGAACATTAATACCAGGAAAGTCCGAAAGGAGCTGTAACAGTAATGTCCACTGCACTGGGTCGACCACATTAGCGTCGTTAACTAACATTAGCGTTATTGGCTTGTCCGCTGCGGGCTTTTGACGAGCTTGGTCCATTGTCATTTGAGATAATAATTGATTAAACTTTCGCAACAACTCTTCGGTGTTAGTCGGCGGAAAATTATCCAATTGAAATGTTCTTTCTTTTCGTAATCTTGAAGTAAGAATTCTTGAATAATGTGTCAATGCTGTCTCATTACTCCCGATTACAGCAAGACCCATCGAATGATTAATCACTGCATCAAGAGCCAACCGAAAATATTGTTTGTCCTTGGGAGAATATAAGATATCTCCATCGTCGAGGTATTGCTCTAGCTCAAGACTCTCGTGCTTGTCTGTGTTTTTCATTAATTGCCCTCCTCAGGCAAAGATTCACAACTGATATAATGTTCCATCAGTGTTGTATCGCATATCTCGCGGAACTTCAGGGTTTGGTTTGTCCGCCTCGGTAGCCCCTTTATTTAAGCTGTTCAAACTAAACACATAAGCGATAACCTGAGCAACAGCGTAATATAGAGGTTCTGGAATAGGTTCTTGGATGTCCGTTGTAAAATAAAGTGCTCGCGCCAAAGTAGGAGCAGAAAATACTGGAACGCCATTCTCTTTAGCCTTTTCCCGAATGCCTTGGGCTAGAAAATCTACGCCTTTGGCTATCAGCATTGGCGCCCCCGCGCTCGACGGGTCATAGCTTAGTGCCACAGCAAAATGTTCCGGGTTTACAACAATGACGTCTGCATCGCCTACGGCGTCCATCATTAACGCCATCGCCATCTCTCTCTGTTTACGCCGGATCTGCGCCTTTACTTCAGGTCGTCCTTCAGTATCCTTAAACTCGTCCTTTATCTCTTGCTTGGTCATTTTCATCTTTTTATTGTGCTCGTAGAGCTGATAAGGCACATCGATACCTGCGGCAACGATTAATGTCAGCGCCACCCAGACGACTCCGCTTGCAATAATCTCTCCGGCTCCAAACATTGCTGTTTTTGCACCCATAAAGCCCAAGGCAAGCAATGCATTAAAGTTGTTACTGACCACAATATAAAGGACGGATCCAACCAAGCTAAACTTGAGCAATGCTTTCGTTAGCTCCACTAGCGCCTTCATGCCGAATATTCGCTTAAACCCTTGTATAGGACTAAGTTTGCTAGCTTTTGGCGCTAGCGCTTTTAGCGATACGTTGTAACCGCCAAGTAATCCAGCAGCCGCAAAAGCGATGATGATTGTCAAAGCAAAAATTGGTAACACCACCAGCATACTTTCTAGTGCGTGTGTGCCAAAAGTAAAGGGCAACAGGTGCGCGTCAAAAATATCTTTGCGATCAAATACAAATCCTCTAGAAAATATTTCTCCTATCTTGATCACCAAATAACCGCCAAATAAATACATAAATAAAGCAGTGCCAATCATCATCGCTGCAACAGAAAGTTCTTGAGATCGAACAATCTGACCATCTTCTCTCGCTTTTTCAAGCCGCTTGGCGGTAGGCTCTTCGGTGCGTTCTTCGCTTGATGACTCATCTGACATTAGAGGCTCCCCATTGCTTGGCCTAAAACATCAAATGCTTGCTGCCATAACCAGGTGATACGAAACCCGATACTTGACATTGACATTAACAAAAGTAATAGCCCTGCCAATATCATCGCTGGAAACCCTACAGCAAAAATATTCAGGGCCGGCGCCGCTCTTGTAATAACGCCTAAGCCCATATTAATTAGCAACAAAGACGCCATCATCGGCATTCCCAAAAGTACGGCGCCAACAAATATCATGGAACTCCACTGAATCATTAATCCCGCCAAAGCTTGAATTTCAATGACTTCTCCTATTGGAAGCAGCGTAAAGCTCTCTAGCAATAAAGAAATAATAATAATATGTCCACCTAGGCCCAAAAATATGAGGGTTGAACAAACCACCAGAAACTGAGAAATAACCGGCACATTACCCATGTTCGCATCAATCATATTTGCCATACTCAACCCCATAGACGTAGATATACTCTGCCCACCTACGATTAGCGCCGCATTAACAATCTGTAATATAAGTCCCAAAGTGACACCGATAAAAACTTGCACAAACATTTCTTTAAACCCCAAGGCACTGATTGGGTCAATTACTGGCCAATCGGATAGAGGAAAAACGAGCCACGTTAATAAGGCTGCTAACAACACTCGTATCCTTACAGTTACTGCCTGTAAAGAAAAAAATGGAGCTGCTAAGAGAAATGCAGAAACTCTAACCATAGGCCAGAGTAGTTTGTAAAAATAATCAATAACCTCAGAAACTAAAACGTCCATCACATAAACAACGCTGGGATCCGCTCGAAAATACGTCTAAAAAAGTCCACCATTACCGCAATTTGCCAGCTGCCAAAGATAACTAAGGCAACGACCATAACGGCAAGCTTAGGTATAAAGCTTAATGTCATTTCTTGTATTGAGGTTGCCGCTTGGAAGACACCAATGAAGAGACCAACTGCTAATGCAGTTCCCAGCAGAGGCGCTGCAACTAAGACCGCTATCCATAATGCTTCTCTCCCCAAATCAACCACTTGTGCTGCGTCCATATCATCGTCCTCAGCTAATCACAAAACTGGCCGTCAAAGAGCCCATAATTAAAGTCCAACCATCAACCAAAACAAACAACATCAGCTTAAATGGCATGGAGATCATCATTGGAGAAAGCATCATCATACCCATGGACATCAACACACTCGCAACAACTAAATCAATCACAATAAAGGGAATATAGATAAGAAACCCTATAGAAAACGCACTTTTAAGTTCAGAAGTAATAAATGCGGGCACTAATGTTGAAAGAGGCACATCTGCTGGAGTGGTTATATTCTTGTTGTTTGCGATCTCCACAAACATAGCAATATCCGTTTCACGCGTTTGATTAAGCATGAAGTTTCTAAACGGGGCCTCTGCTTTAACAAGCGCCGTATCAAAAGACACTTGCTCTTCGAGGTAGGGCGTTATTGCTTCGTCATAAACAGTAGTAAGAACAGGAGACATAATAAAGATTGTCAAAAAAAGAGATATACCCACCAAAACTTGATTTGGCGGAGTTTGCGCCGTTCCTAAAGCCTGTCGCAGCAACGACATAACGATAATAATCCTGACGAAAGACGTCATCATTAACAGCAGTGACGGTAGCAATGTCAGTAACGTCATAAGTGCAAGTAGTTGCAACGTTAAACTATATTTGGTCCCTCCACTGCCATCATCAATCATATTTATGATTGGTAAGCCCGTTTGAGCATCGGCAGGTAACGCTAGTAACATACCTATGATCGCAATACCGCGAACAAGCAGCTTTATTCTTTGTGACGGACATCGAGAAGAGCTTGATTTCACACTCTCACATTGAATGCCCAAATTCTGTTTACTGCCAATCATTCTGAACACCTTTTAGTCCTTTATTTCAGTTTTAGCTTTAGTAAATAGCGCCCCAAACCCTTTAGCATGTTGGCTGATTTTATCTCGGCTCATCTGCTTTTTGGTGGTTTCCTCGCGGCTCTTACTTACGCAGGTATCGCGATCCCAAGTCCCCAAATGTGTCAAACTGTGCGGGGATACCCCAATCAATAGCTGCTCTCCATTGACGCCAACTAATACTAGTTTTTGACGACCACCAAGATTTTTGACTTCGAGTAACTCTAGTCTCTGCTCCCCCGAAATGCCCATAACTGCGCTATATTTTTTTATACCAAACAAAGTAACCGCTAAAAGAAGTATCACTACTAAAAACGATCCCATCATGGTGATAACTTGACTGAAGCCAATAACTTCCATTCCGCCTTACTCCCTCTAAAGGTTTTTTACCCGCTCTGATGCCGGCACTACATTCGTCAGCTTGACACCATAATTTTCGCCCACAAGAACGACCTCACCCTGTGCGACCCGCGTGTCATTCACTAACAAATCCAGTGGTTCGCCAGCAAGCTTGCTTAGCTCAACAACGCTACCTTGGCTAAGGCTCATAATGTCTCGTATTTTTAAGGTAGTTCTTCCTACCTCTAAAGACAGAGTAACGGCAATATTTTGTAATAGATCAGAATCAATTTTGCTCTTTTTAGTATCCTCTAATATCGGCTCAACTGCGTCTGCTTGGCTGTCTTGGTCGGTGGTATTCAGTTCTCTGTCTTCCATAATTGTCTCGCTTTCTCTACTTAATTAATCGTTAAATATGAATTCATATTTTGTTACTTGGAGCCGGCTAAAGAGGTTACAAGTTGAACCGCCATATTCGATCCTTGGGTACCAATATTCCCCTCAAAAGCAGGGCTGTTCTCAATATTTACTTTTGCGAAGTTAGGCTTGGCAAAATAGATAATGTCATCTTGCCGTAAAGACTCAAATTCTTTTAAAGTGGTGCTTATTTGCGCTAGCCTGACGGTTATCTCAAGCGGTGCGTCCATAATGGCAGTCTCTAAATTTGAACTCCATCGCGCAGCAAGGTCGTCTTTTGCAACCTCCGCAGGAGGCCTGAGAAAAGAACTTCTGATAGACTTAAGCGCATAGTATGGATATATAATTTCAATAGTTCTCTCAGTCTTAGAAACAAGCAGGTTAAATCGACTAACAAGAACCAAATCATCACGCTTCATCGTTTTGGCTTTTCTAGGATCATTTATGAAGTCTACGCTTGTGCACGTAAGCGGCTGAATCGGGGCCCAGGCGTCTTGCAAAGCACCCAATACCTCAGTCATTAAAATATTATTTATGCTTAACTCAGTTCTGGTAAACCCTTTTTGATCGCTTTCTGGTGTATCAACTTTACTGTCGCCACCAAAAAAATTATCAAAACATTCGCCAATAAGGTCTGGATTAATGACCACTAGCGCTTCGCCATGAAGTGGCCGAGCGCGAATAATATTTATTGCCTGCGGGACTAATAAATCCCCCATGTAGTCTCCATAAGTCTGAATCTTAACTGCCTCCGCTACTCCCTTCACCGGCACTCTTATAACGCTTGAAAGCCGCCGCTTGAATCCCAAAAGGATGCGATCATTAATAGAATTTATTGCGCTGGTGTTAATCCCCTTTGAATCTTCCTCATTGACAAGATCATGCTTAATCGCTTTAAGCTGTGTGTTTAAGCCCGTGCCTGACTCAATAGACCCATCATTTATACCTACTGTCAGAGCATCTAATTCTTCTGGGGATAAAACGTTTTCTTTGTCAGCCATCTTGGCTCTCCATAGTGGCCTTTCGGCGAATATCGTCTGTTAAGCACTCGGCGTTATTGAACGATAAACTCTGTAAAATATAGTTCTTGGATGTGACGGCTACCGGTACGTTTCTCTAGAACATCATTCATTGCTTTTTTAAGTTCATCGCCTAAATTCTCTCTAAACCCTAGATTTGAAACCTCGTCTTCCCGCTTCTGCGACAAAATTTTCAAAAAACTACTTCGGACAGGAAATGCATGCTCCTTTATTTCCTCAACAAGCGTTTTGTCATCATTCTCTTTTACCATCACAGCAATCTGGACTTGAATCATTCTTTGAGAGTTGAAAAGATTACTTAGCAGCTCAGGTTTTATTTCAAAATAGGCGAGCTCATCCTCATCAGAGTCTTCATTTTTACCCTGCGGTTGCTCACTCTCGACTATGTCCTCGAGATTTTCGCCGTTTTCGCCAGCTTCCATTGCAGCGATAGCGTCCTCGGCACTTCCCGATTCAAAAAACCCAACAGCGAATAATGTTCCAATCACCGCGCCTCCCAGCAGGATCAAAGCCAATAAAACAACAAGAACGATCTTCAGTACTGACCTTTTTTTTGGTGTCTCGCTTACGTCACTTGTTTCGTCACTCATTGTTCATCTTCCTTATTAATGTAAACATAATTCATTGCGCTGGCTTGTCACTCTAGATCGTGATATCCAAACCCTCGATTAGTGATTGTTGCTTCAGGGCCCCGACCGTTGGCTCTAACATGGCAGTTTTTGCTTGGCGTGCCGCCATGTCTAAGTCTTCTTCATCGTCTCCACTACCAAAAGGTGTCGAATTTCCGTCATTTGCCCCTTGCTTTCCACTCCCTAATCCCAAGTAAGCAGTTTCTATGCCATGTTCTCTTAATTCTTCTTTTAATCTTGGCATTCCATCCTGAAGAAGCTCTCTTGTAAGGGCCTTTGACGCATTAAAATGTGCCTCCAACTCGCCGCCTCTCATCTCTAAATGTATCTCTATACGCCCCAAGGATTTAGGGTGTATGTCTAATTCGACTTGCCAAACCCCTTTAGCGATTTGTGCGGTAAGTCGCTGCCCTAGTGCCTCAGAAAGTCTCTTAGACATATCAGCGTGTTGTTCTTGTTTTATAATGAATACATCATCTGGACGTTCAATTGAAAAGCGCTTACTCGTTACATCCATAAGGGCTAAAGGAGGCTCAGCATTTTTTGTTTGTATCAAAATACCGTCATCATCAACTCCGCCTAACCGAGTACTTTCAAGGTTTAAGGGTAAAATTGAGTTTTGTACGGTTTGTGATTGCGTCGCCATGCTCTTTGACGGTAGAGACTCCGACGCAATGAACTTGCTTGGAATGGCCGTGTGTAGCGTATTTTGTTTAGCCGTTTCTTTCACAGAACCCGACAATAAATCCATCGCGCGTGGAATCTTTTCTTCACTCAACAAAGACTTCCCGTCTAAGGTATGAACTGAAGTTCTCTTACCAGTGACATCCATCAGAGCTAAAGGAGGCTCAGCATTTTTTGTTTGTATCAAAATACCGTCATCATCAACTCCGCCTAACCGAGTACTTTCAAGGTTTAAGGGTAAAATTGAGTTTTGTACGGTTTGTGATTGCGTCGCCATGCTCTTTGACGGTAGAGACTCCGACGCAATGAACTTGCTTGGAATGGCCGTGTGTAGCGTATTTTGTTTAGCCGTTTCTTTCACAGAACCCGACAATAAATCCATCGCGCGTGGAATCTTTTCTTTACTCAACGATGCTTCATTACTCAGCAACGAAACCTGCTGTGCTGAATTAATTGAAGTCGGCCTTGTCTGAGAGACAGATGATGGATCTTTCATCAAAAGAGCGAGCAATTCAGCTTCGACTCCTTGAGATTGTGCAAATTCTTCTATCACATCATTGGTTGGCTCATCACCTCCAACAAGTAATAACATGCCACCCCGCAAGACTTTACTTTCCAGTGTGATCATTGGGAAAGAATTATTCGGCAGGATTTCGCCATGTTCAGGCTTTTTGATGCCGCTTTCTGGCGTGGCAACTTTATTAACACTTTGTTTAAATAGTTCGTTAAATTCTTTGCTACGACTGGGGTCAGAATCACGCCGGGGAGCGGTGGTTGTGGCTTCTTTACTGAGCATTACTGGCGGCAAATCAACCATAATTTTCATTCTCCAAACAGTTCTTTTCTACGGTATTTATATGAAAGCAAGACATGTGCCAATATCTAACTGAGGAGGTTATCGTTTGAGGTTAAACTGGGTAATACTCTGGAATTCAAGCTCACGTTTTTCGTTAGCCGCTACCTTCTGACTTTGGTTTTCTATCTCTCTTTGGACTAAAAAGTCAGCTTTTAATTTTTCTTGATTAGCCAATATTAGACTTTTTTTAGCCTCGGCATGATCACCTTCAGCATTCATATACTCATAAGAAGTTCGATTTTGAAGGTCCATTAACTGAGCAATAAATTTTCTGCAGTTATCTATATCTCCGCTACCCAGGTCACCCTTTAGCGCTTCAGCATGATTAGAATATTCAACCAATAGATCTGCTATTTTACTTTGCCTAACTATAATTTTATGTTTCAGCTGAGTCGTCTTTTTAAAGCTAAGTTCTGCCCTAACCGCCGTATCATTGGCTTGTAAAGCAAGAACCTGCCAGACCGAATTAACATTCTTAGCCACTAAGTTTGCTCCATTAATTGTTGAAGTAATTCTTGGCTTTTCTCTAAACTAACCGCTGTTTCACTGTCTTGTTGTAATAAATCGTTTATCCTAGATCTAAGATGAATAGCCAGATCGATGTCTGCATCAGCCCCTGCCTCGTAGGCTCCCACTTGAATAAGATCTTTATTCTGTTGGTAGAGCGTCCAAAGATTACGTAATCGATTGGCATTTTTTTGTAACTCTGGTGTCAGTAAGCTATTCATGATCCGAGAAATTGAGCCCGCCAAATCGATCGCCGGATAGTGCGCTGCATCTGCCAACTCTCTTGCCAACATAACTTGTCCATCTAACGACGCTCGAGCAATATCAACAATAGGATCAGAGCGATCATCTCCCTCAGCGAGAACCGTATAAATAGCGGTGATTGCTCCAACGCTATTGCGGCCCACCCCCGCCCTTTCAATTAGTTTTGGCAACAGTGCAAATACCGATGGGGGATATCCTTTCGCGGTAGGTGGCTCACCAATCGCCAAGCCAACTTCACGTTGAGCATGAGCTACTCGCGTTAAACTGTCACACAGCAGCAGCACATTCTGTCCTTGATCCCTAAAATATTCTGCGATCAAGTGAGTCAGGTTAGCGGCTTTTAGTCGAATAACCGGCGACTCATTAGCTGGAGAGGCCACAATGATTGCTTTTTTCAAGCCCTCTTCTCCAAGAGTTTGATGGACAAACTCCTGAACCTCTCGACCCCGCTCGCCAATAAGTCCTATTACGACAATATCCGCCTCTGTATTGCGCGTTAGCATACCCATCAGCACGCTTTTACCTACTCCAGATCCCGCAATCAAACCAATACGCTGGCCTTGCCCAAGGGTCAAACAGGTGTTGATCGCCTTGATGCCAGTATCAAGAATTTTATTGATAGAGCCTCGCTCCATTGGATTGATCTCTGTCCCCTCTAGACTTCTATACTCGCTGTACTGAATCGGACCCTTACCATCTATAGGATTCCCCAGCCCATCAACAACTCTTCCAAGCAGCGCATTACCAAGGCCTCCTTTACTGTTATTGGAGCGGACCCATATTCGGGCCCCAGGACCAATACCGGCGGGCTCTGTAAATGGCATCAAATAAAGTATTTCTTCATTGAACCCCACTACTTGGGCGTCTATGAAAGTGTCTAGCTCCAGGTGCTCGATCTGACAATGCGCACCTAAGGGCGCTACAATCCCCTTAGCCTCCAAGGTCAAACCAACGACTCTGACTATCTTCCCGCTAATGTTAGTCTTGGGCGCTCTCAGCTGGGGTATTAACCGCTGAACTTGCTCTGAAAAATTATGCATCTTGTACTTCATCCAGTGGTTTTTCAGGATCATTAGCTAGATGACTCTCTGATTCTTGCCGCTGGCTTTTACCTTCTTCTTTTCCGCTTAAGTCCTCATTAGTGTTTGAAGTACTCACATTATCTGTCGAAACGGCGGTGAAAAGACTCTCTGATAGGACTTCTAATCTATGTTCTATCAGATCCTCAACAGCACTATTATCAAGCGTTAAAACGACGCTACCCGAGGACAGATTGTCACTTTTCCTTAAATCCAAGTGTGCCAAATCCTCAGCCAAATTCGAACAGACCTGATCAAAGTCATGAGGATTAAGGGTCATTACTATAGAAGCCGGTCCTTTTTGTTGAAGCTCTTCTAGTACTCCTCGGATAAGCCGCTCAATAGCGACATTTGAGATACTTAGCTCCCCTCGCACTAGTTGCTGCGCTATGTGTAAAGACAAGGTTTTTACTGGTTCAAAAAAAGTCGTTGCCTTTTGCTGTTCCTCATACATGCGTTGGGTGAGCGTGGAGAAAGTTTCTCGTGTACGCTCCCATTTTCGCTCAGCTTCCTCAACACCCCGCGAATAACCCTTCTCAAAAAAATCCTGGGTGGCTTTATCAAGAGCGGCCATTGACACTGTCAGCGCCTCAGATTCAGGTCCATCTTCTTTTGTTATATCTAAAGCTTCCTCTAACAGTTCAGATGCCTCTATTACGATATCTATTTCTTCAGCTGGCTCTAAAAGCTCTACGTTTTGTGCTTCCCATTTAGTAAACCCCGCGCGAGCGCCTCCATTTGACCATGACAAAGGAGAAAAATTTGTAGATACTTTATCGCCGGTCAAAAGTTGATTTGAACGCCAGCTGGGGGATATTTCTTTATCAGACAAAGTCATTTCCTTTACCCAACAATACTATTTCGCCATCATCGGCTAACTGCCGCGCAATCCGCAAAATATTTTTCTGTGCAGCCTCAACCTCAGCAATCCGAATTGGGCCCTTAGCCTCCATATCATCCAAGAATAATAACCGAGCACGCTCTGACATATTGTTTAAGAAATTGTCCTTGGTTGCGTCGTCTGCGCCTCTGATCGCAGCCATTAAAACATCGTTGCCAGCAGCCGACAGAAGCTTCTGAATACCTTTGTTATCCACATCAGCTAAATTGTCAAACGTCAGCATCTTGTCCTGAATTTGTGTTGCCACGGTTTCGGCGTTTATAGTCAAGTTATCCATAACATCCGCGACCACGTCAGCATTTGCAAAGTTCAAAATAGTGGCTGCTGCTTCAATTCCACCAACAGACGCTGATTGCGCAGATGTATTTGCAAATTGCTGCGTCATGATACCCTCAAGCTCCTTCATAGCCGCAGGCTGAATCGCGTCCATGGTGGCCACTCGGTGAACTATTTCAACGTGTTTTTCCTCTGGTAAAAACCCTAGAACCTGTGCGGCAACATCGGGCTCGAGGACTGACAATATAATAGCTGCTATTTGCGGGTGTTCTTCGCTAATAATTTCAGCAATAGAAGCGGCATCCATCCAATGCAAAATCTCTAATCCCTTGCTAGAGCTTGGCGGCATGATCTTGCGGAGAACTGTAGCCGCCTTCTCATCTCCCAGCGCTCGCTTGAGAACATTTTGCACGTAGGCCTCATTACCAAGGCCTAAATTCGTCTGATCTTCGAGCGTACTAATAAACTCATCAAGTACTTTATTCACTAGACCTTGAGATAAACTAGAGACATCAACCATCGATCCACCTATCGTACTAACCTCTTTAGGCTCTAAAAATTGAACGACCGTTGAGGCATGATCCTCTCCTAGTAGCAGCATAATGACAGCCGCTCGTTGGCTACCCGTCATTGTGGTATAGGCTTGGTCTATTGCCTCTTGCTGAGGGTTAATCTCCGGTGTTAAGGGCCTCTTTGCCATTTTAATATCCTCGCCGTTTTTAAGCGTTCTTAATCATAGATTTAAGTAAGTTAGCTACTCGACCAGAATCAGCCGCTACAAGGGCTCTCACAGTGTCAACTTTATCGTCATAACTGCGTGACGATACAGGCTCACCTCGGTAGCTGCTTGGCTGTCCCAGACTATCTTTTTGCGAGGCTTGTCCTGGAGATGCCCCTATGTTCGCAACCCCGCCAAGCGAAGTATTCCCTGCTCTACCAAGAGGCAGCGCTGGCGAGGAATAAGCACCAATAGCGGGCTTTACCACCAACAATAACAGGGCAATAAATGCTGCAGCTACGGATGAGCTTTTGATCAAGCTTGTTACCTGGCTATTTTCATACCAGGGATCTGATATTGGCTCAATAAGCTCAGGCGACTCAAAGCGAGCAGAAACGATCGTAACTACATCGCCACGATCCGCATTAAAGCCGATCAAACTTTTGACCAAGTTAGAAAAACGCTCTAATTCTAGCTCTGAAAATTCCCCGCTGTTTGGATCTACTGATCCTTCTGCCTGCTCGTCGTCTGATAGTATTTTGGGGCTCGGCGGATTAAGTACCACTGCAACTGATATCCTCTCAACTAAGCCGCCCTGTCGCTTAACATGCCTAATAGCTCTATCCATTTCGTAGTTGCGCGTCGTTTTACTACTCAGCATATTTTTATTAAGTGCGCTGGGAGAATCGTTAGCATTAGGATCTGCAGGCATCGTATTTGCCGTAGCACCCGGGATCCCAGTTGCTTGAGAACCCCCTTGTTGCTCCATCGTTAAAATTTCAGAGCGTGCTCGTGGACCATTGTCATTTCCGTCGTATTCTTCATAAGTCGATTCAATCTCAGTAAAGTCAATCTGCATATCAACCTCAGATCGCACATTGCCCATCCCAACAATTGGTGACAAAAAAGCATTAATCCGATTACGATAGCTCTCCTCCCTACTTTGCTTGTGAGCCATGTGTTCGCTACTCATCAAAGAGCTAGACCCTTCAACATTGGTCAATAATTCTCCGCGTTGGTCTACAACCGATACGTTCTCTGTTGCTAAATATGGAACACTCGAAGCAATTAGATGGATAATTGCCTGCACTTGAGACTCTGAAACTACCCGACCCGGATATGGAGAAACAACTACCGATGCTTTTGCAGCCTCACGGTTTCTTACAAAGACACTTTGCTTTGGCGATGCGAGATGGACTCGTGCTGACTCAATGGTGGAAATTTTTGAAACGCTGGCAGCGAGCTCTATTTCAATTGCAGAAATATATCGGACCTGCTCCATAAATTGGCTGGTTGTCATCGCGGCTGTTTCGCTCATCGCCCCGATACTTCCCGTCACAGTGCTTTTTGGTAACCCTTGAGACGCCAAATACAGGCGGGCTTCATGATACCGAGATGAAGGCACTTTTAACTCACCAGTTTGAGTGTCGATTTTGGCACTAAAATCAGCATTAGAGAGAGCCTCAAACGCAGACTGCCGATCTACCTCCGATAAACCCGGATAAACTGTTCTATACGGAGAGGTTTGACTCCAAGAATATACCAAGATAAATAACATCACTGTCATCAGAGCTATAATAGCTGGCATAGCGCGTCTGACCGCTGGCTGGGATATCGTCTTTCGAATCATTCCGTCTAGGCCAACTGCGTCCGACTGCGACGCTAATTGCCCTGACGACCTTCCCGCCATACTTTGTGTTTGCGCCGCTCCGGGCACCTGTGCCAGCGTATTTAACGCTAAATCTTGTGGTGTTGCTGTTATATCGACCATATCTCTTATCTCTTATTTCTTATTTCTTGTTTCTTGGTTTTTCAATATTTTTACACTGGCATATTCATGACGTCTTCGTAAGCCTTAAGGACTTTGTTCCTTATTTGCAGCGTGGCCTCAAAAGCTAATGATGATTTTTGCATACTCATGACAACCTCAGTCAAGGGAATACCCTCTCCCTTCTCATAAGCAGTTCGATTAGCTTTTGATGTTTGCTGCATTGAATTAACTTCCTGCAGCGCACCCTTAATACTATTAGCAAAGCCGTTCTGCCCTGAGGACTCGTTTATTCCTAACTCATTGGCTTGAAGCTTTACTCCCTGAGCGGCTTGGTCCTGGTACTGTCGAATTTGACTTAACATTGATTCGACACCCTGCATATTTGTTGGATTTATCACTAACTTTCCTCTTCTCTTTTATCGTGCGTAGGCTCGAGTGACTATCATGCCCTCTTTACGAAATCGCTGTAATTTATGCCGCAACGTTCTGGGGCTGATGCCTAGCTTTTCAGCCGCCTGCTCCCTATTCCTTGATTGCTGTAGTGCAGTCATAATGGCGTCGCACTCGCTCGCCTTTATTGCACCAGATAAAGATTCTGTATGATTAGCCTTTGATGATATCGGGTTAGTACTCGGGACACCCTCCTCAGCCATAAACGATTTGCGGATCTTAGTTTCGCCTAAATCCGAGTTGCTATAAGTCTGCTGATCTTGCTGTTGTGCATATTGGGCAACTTCAGGAAGGTCATCAAAGATTAAATGGTCTGGCTCTATAAACCCACGGCGAGACAGCACTTGCGCTCTGATGATTACATTTTGTAACTCCCTGACATTGCCAGGCCAGTGATAAGCCACCAAAAGCTCTGCGGCCTCTGGCGTTATCATTAAACTATGGCCCTGTGACAGCTGAGTATCCAAAAACTGATGAGCCAAAGGCAGTATATCTAATGGCCGATCCCGTAACGGTGGTGATGTGATTTTAAAGGCGCTAAGTCGAAAATACAGATCTTCACGAAAAGAGCGATCTAAAATAGATGCTTTCAAGTCTCGATTAGTTGCCGCAATAACCCTGATGTCTAGGGCTATATTCTGCTGCCCACCCAGTCTTGTAACTGTTCGCTCCTGTAAAATTCTAAGTAGCTTAGCCTGCAAGTGAAACGACATCTCGCCAACTTCATCTAAAAATATGGTGCCGGTCTGGGCTTGCTCAAATAGGCCGGGCTGTACTTTTGTCGCACCTGTAAATGATCCTTTTTCATGGCCAAAAAGCATGTCCTCAATGAGGCTTTCTGACATTGCTGCGCAGTTAAAAGCTATAAATGGGGCGGCATGTCTAGGTGATGATTCATGTAATATACGCGCCAGTACCTCTTTACCTGCTCCAGTAGGCCCTGCAAGTAAAACCGTTACATCTGTTTCTGCGACCCGCTGCGTCAGCGCCAGTAACTTCCTACTTATAGGATCAACAAATACATAGGCTGGTTGGTCATAAGGCTGGGTTAACGCAAGACCCTCAACAATATCGGCCCACTCTTTGGGAGTAGTTTTTTGGTCTGACACAACAGTACCAACGCCGAGTTTCATGGCTTCAATTCCCTGCTCAAACTGATCAAGACCCAGCCTAACTACAATGGTTGGTGTTAACTTTAATTTTTGAAACAGTCTCTTTAACTGTCCAAGCTCCATTAATCCATGGAAAGGCCTAATAACAACAACTTCTGCTGAAGCTACCGCTTGGTTAGTTAGCTCACTCATCGTGACTTGTTTCATCTCAAGGCCTTGATCACCAAAGGCAATAACATCAGCTGATGTTAATTGTCTTGATGACTCAATCCACAATACCGAGCATGCTGTGTAATTAACCACTTTACTTTCCTCTTTACCTTTGCCACTTTGGCTGTATAGAGTTGTTAGCAAAGACCATGCCACATTTAATTGTTCAATAGAATCATGTGCTTAGAATATTTAAGAGAGGGAGTGTCAATTATTTGCCAGCGAAAAATAGTCAGAAAAACGACGTCATGACTGTGATTTGTAGTGTGCGGATTATAAAGATTTTAGAAAACTGCTTATTGCATACCGTACTTGTTAATTTTTTCAATCAGCGTAGTGCGCCGTAAGCTCAATAATCGCGCTGTTTTAGATACGTTACCTTGTGCCTTACTAAGCGCTTCTTTAATAAGACGTTGCTCAATTTCAAGCAAGTGCTGCTTAAGCTCCACTCCTTCATCAGGAAAGTCTGGCCCTCCTTGGGCAAGATTAATGACTCTTTGTATCTCGTCAATAGAGCTGTCTCTGCTCGGAATGTCTATTCCCTCGGCATTTCTTGCTGACGTACCAACCAAGGGAGTTACAACATGATCAAGCTTTCTAGCCACCCGCCTGGAGAACTCATCTTCACCTAATGTTCTATTTTGTGACTCATGACTTTGCATTAGCTTGCGTAGGCCAGAGGGCACCATACTTGCTGGAACTTTGTGTAAATCAACTTCTTGCTGCGCATAAAGCGCAGTATATCGATCTACTAAGTTAGAAAGTTCTCTAACATTTCCTGGCCAATCGTACGCTAGTAGAAGCCTCATTGACTCAGGAGATATCGAAATGGGCGCCTGTAGTGCTTTTGCTTGTTGCCTCGAGAAATGTTCAATAAGCACCGGTATATCTTCCGCTCGTTCTGCAAGAGGCCCTATTTCGATAGGCATAATATTTAGACGATAATAGAGATCTTTTCGAAACCGCCCCTCATCAATGAGCGCTTCAATATTTTGATGCGTTGCCGCAACAACTCTGACATCGATTGGAATAGAGCCTATCGAGCCTACTGGGTCTACTGTCCTTTCTTGTAGAACCCTGAGTAGTTTAACTTGGAGATCCATAGACATGTCACCAATTTCATCAAGGAATAAGGTTCCTTTATCTGCTAATTGGAATCGTCCCTTGCGGTCTGATATAGCGCCAGTGAAGGAACCTCTCTTATGCCCAAATAATTCACTTTCGAGTAGATCTTTAGGGATTGCGCCACAGTTAACGGGCACAAATGGGCCCGCCGCCCGCCCTGAGCATTCATGTAGCGCGTTTGCCACAAGCTCTTTTCCTGTGCCACTTTCACCAACAATCAAAACCGTTGAGTCGCTAGGCCCAAGTAGTTTAATCAGCTCTCTGAGAGCTACTATGGCTGGGCTCAGCCCAATAATTTTATTTAGTCCTAGCACCTTCTCTTATATCCTTTCCACGTACTGTTATCTTACTCGCCTGCCTTATACCTTACTCTGCCAATAAGGATTTCTTGTATGCTTACATTAAGACAAAGGACAGTTTTCTCATACCAAATAATACAAATAAGCATAGTATAACATGCTAATGTGAATAATACATGTGGCGAAGGCACCACCTTTACCGGCCGTGGTGTCCAAGGTTAGTTCTTTTGTCTTTTTTTGTGACGAGTGCCACTTTAAAAGTGTGCGATGCCCTTTCGCTTTAGTGTGGCCGCGTTGACGGCCAAGGCGGTTATATTTAACAAACATTATTTATCTTTAATATTAAGATTATTTGGCTTTCTGCCGATCTAGTTAATGTCTTAAACTA
>CALDQM010000125.1:0-2920 GCA_937911225.1 uncultured Cellvibrionales bacterium | reverse complement strand
TTGGAGACAGTGCAAAACAATGGATATCCCTCAATCTTTAGATCATCGCCTAAGTCTTTTTAAAGAATCCGGTCGGGTATTTCAAGGTGAAGGTGATGTATTTGGGGAGAATAGTTGGACTCAGGTTATGTTGGGCCAAGGTTTGATGCCCGAGCAATACCATCCTATTGTTAACATGATGAGTGATCAAGAGTTAGAAAGATTCCTGCGCAGTAATAAGGATGTAGTTGATCGTGTTGTTGCTGAATTACCCAGCCATCAGCAGTTTCTAGCGCAGTATTGCCCCGCAAAATCAATATAAAGATACAGATGTAAATAGAGGAATTGCTCGCGACTAAAGAGGTAAACGGCTTTACCCTTTTTGAAGTTACGAATTCAGAAGTTCGCGCTCGGTTATTCGATTGTGGTGGATTTGATCGTTCTAGGAATGAAGACGGTCGAGTACAAAGTACAGATGAAATTTTGATTTAGGTAAAAAGTTGATGATTACAAAACGCCGATTTCTTCAGAGCAGCATGCTGGCGGCATTACTCCCTATCCAGTTGCGACTGCTTGCCGAGGAGAACACGATGCAAAACAGAATCGCTGAAATCATTAGTGAATATGCCAGTCAGGGAATTCACCGCACGGGAACAGATGTTGATAACCAAAGTGCTGACTGGTTAATGAAGAGAATTGAGGCCTTGGGTGTAACAGCCACCGACACAGCTTTTGATTTTCAGCGAGTGCAACCCATCACGACTCAATTGTCCATCGCAGGCGCTACATTACCGGGCGTCCCGTTGTACGACTGTCATTACACTGACGAGAGTGGCATCACGGGCAGTATCGGCGAGCTCGGCAGCGATGCTGATATTGGCGTTAGCATGTCTTTTCCACATGTCTCCTCTCCAAACGGGCGCCTTATCCATGTCGCAAGACAGAAAGGCCAGCACAAAGCGATTATTATCGTCACAGACAGCCAACTACCCGAAGAGGGTGTGGCGCTACTCAATGCAGAGGACTTTACCGCGCCGTTTGGTCCGCCCGTGTTGCAGGTGGCGAGCAAGCATTGGGCAGAACTGCAAGCTGCAATGAAGTCAGGGATAGAAGCGACGCTTGTGCTTCACTGCGAGTATGTCGAAGCAACAGCAAGAAACGTTGAAGCGAAAATTGCAGGCAGTAAATCTGATCTTGCCCCTGTTGTTGTCATGACGCCTCGCAGCGGTTGGTGGGCGAATGCATCTGAGAGAGGAGGCGGCATCGCCGCGTTCCTGGAAATTATGCGAGCAGTTAAAGCCTCGGCGCCAAGAAGAGATGTTATCTTTACTGCTAATACGGGGCATGAGTTAGGTCATACCGGATTGGACCTATTCCTACACAACAACCCAAGTCTGATAAACGACGCTCATATCTGGATGCACCTTGGAGCTAATTTTGCGGCCAAGTTCGGCTCGCAGGTCAGGATTCAGTATTCTGATAATGATGCTGTTGCCAGTCTCGCACCTTGGTTAAAGGAAAACGATGTGACACCGGGCATCGTGGCTCCCATAGGGCAGCGCCCCCTGGGAGAGGCACGCAACATTTATGATGGCCAGGGTCGATATGTGTCTCTCTTGGGAAGAAACGGACTGTTCCATCATCCCGCTGACCAGTGGCCGCATGCAGTCGATATGGCGCTGACCACAAAGTGGGTCAAAGCGTTTACTCAACTAGCTATAGCCCTCGCAGCTTGAAAGAGGGTAATATGAATCAAACTAATGTATTCGGTGAGTCTATTGAAGAGTGTTGTAGTCACCCGATCACCGGTTATTTCCGTGACGGGTTTTGCAACACGACTAAATATGATCAGGGTTCGCACACCATCTGTGCACTAATTACCGAAGAATTTTTGGTTTTTTCTCAGTCTCGAGGTAATGATTTGTCAACGCCCAGACCTGAGTTTGAATTCCCTGGTTTAGTTGCCGGGCAATCTTGGTGCTTATGTGCGGGTCGCTGGCTTGAAGCTCATGAGGCTGGTTTTGCGCCTAGAGTTCATTTAAAACGCACTAACAGCCAATCGCTGAATGTTGTACCTTTGGATATCCTGCGACACTATGCAACAGACTTAAACTAGATTTAAATCCCAGAGGGTGAGCTTATGAGTCTTTATGATAAGTATATTTTACCAAGCTTCTTGAATTGTGCTTGTGGCAGTAAGCCGATTAACTACCAGCGACAAAAGGTGGTTCCCTTGGCAGGCGGTATTATTTTAGAGGTGGGAATAGGTTCCGGTCTTAATATCCCATTTTACGACAGGGCCAAGGTGGAGAAACTTATTGGTCTTGATCCGTCTCCCGAACTTAACGCCATGGCTCAGAAAATGGCTGATCAGCATGATCTGGAGGTGGAGTTTTTGCTCAGTGGTGCAGAAAATATTCCCCTGCCAGATGACCATGTGGACACAGTTTTAGTTACTTATACTATGTGCACTATCCCAGATGCGCTTACGGCCAATAAAGAAATGCTCAGAGTGTTAAAGCCCGGTGGCAAGATGATTTTTTGCGAACATGGTCTAGCCCCTGATGCGGAGGTGTCAAAATGGCAGAGCCGAATCGACCCGCTCTGGGGAAAGATTGCCGGTGGCTGTCACCTAAATCGTGATATTCCTGAGTTGATTCGTTCTGCGGGTTTTCATATTCAAACTATGGATGAGATGTACCTACCCAGCACCCCTAAATTTGCGGGTTACAATTATTGGGGCGTTGCAACCCACAGTTAGATGGGGCCTATTTTAGTGTCTAAGTGTTATCTCTATTTTGATTCAATGTTTGTAATTTAGAATTTCTCTCTGACCTAAATAAATCTCCTGATTAATCATGGCTAACTAGCCTATTCAGTCAAATCAGATGAGAAGTGCTAAACGTTATTAGCTAATGATCGTAACGATGGGACTGCTAAT
>CALDQM010000124.1:0-5515 GCA_937911225.1 uncultured Cellvibrionales bacterium | reverse complement strand
TTCAGGTGCTAGTACTCGCAAGGGTGTGGAGGTTCAAGTCCTCTCCTGGGCACCATTTCATATCTCTAGATATATCCCTTTTTTAAAACAATGGCCTTTTGAATAGTGCTTGAGCCGACTAAACCTTATATAATTAAGTAAAGATTTTAGGAAGCTGAACACTCATGTCTTTTCGCCTCAATTACTTATCAACATTTATCTGCATCGTATTCTGTAGCTCGAAGTCTTATGCTGATTTAGAATTTTTAGATGCTCAGCTGACAAATTCTGACAATGAAGTCATTATTGCCGCTGAGTTCTCTTACTTCGATATTTCTCTAGATTTTCTGGACTTCGCTTCAAAAGTTAACAGCGCTTCAACTCCTGAACGGTCTACATCGAGTCAATTAAGTGTCTTATATAATTTTAATCAAGATCTAAAGCTTGGTTATGAGTACAAGACGTATTCGGCTAGCATAACGCGAACAGTTGAACCTTTTGAAACTGAAACAACAGGCGATAAGCATCAAATACTTGCAAAGCAAAAAATTGGGTCTTTTAAAGATTATCTAATATATGTTAACGCTGGTGTCTCTCTAGTTCAGCAAGATGATCTAGAAATTGATTGCTACTCACACTCGGGATTAGTTTTGGGGGGCACCTGTGATGGTGCAGATATTAGACTGCTTGATGGGCCGACATATTTTAATACCGGTGAAAGAAACTATTATCCCGCGTTGACCGCAGAGGCTAGCGCGGAGGTATACAAGTTAGGTGTTGAATTTGAAGGAAAGATCTTTGGGACGATTCCTTTCTATCAAAAACTTGAATATCAGCATTCAAAGACGGATGTTAGATATGCATCGGCGTTATTAGAGATAGATGATCCGGTGCTACTTAAAGCATCTTTTAGGGGAATTGCGCTGGGGGATACTATTGCTAATCTAGCCTCTCAGCTGCCGCAAAAAACACCTTGGACTGAAACGGCCTTGATTATCGAAGCCGGAAGTCAGCTTACACTATCTCAGTCTATTGTTGCGAGTGCCTCTGTGAAGCACTACAAAATAAGCCGTAGAAACTACGAGTATGGCGCTAGTGAGAAGAACTATGATAATAATACTGTGCTTAATCTCGCACTTTGGTACGAGCTTGGGGACACTTTTATGATATATCTCAGAGGTGAGCTTTCTAGTCACAATCTACTGGGTATGGACCCTCTGGCCTACAATCGTAAGACCAGTAAATTCTTTGCCCAACCGCAGGGGCAAGTTTCTTTAGGTTTAGTCTTCACGTTTTAGTCATCCAAAAAAAAGCCCCCTAAACGGAGGCTTTCTCGGCAACACAAGTCCTTTACTTAACCGCCGCTTGGATCAAATACTACCTCACCATGAACCACCGATGCTTTACCACCATTAATGAAGCCGCTCGTTGGAACAGGTCCAATATAGTAGTCATCACTAGGGTTACTGACCTCTGGTATATCATTCTGCAAGGTGCTTTTATCACCAGCATACAGGGCTGAGTAACGGCCTCGAACATCATCAACGCCTGAAACAGATCCATCGGCTTTAGTTAGCCACTCCTCGCCATCAAGTGCCTTAACTTTGTATGATGCCGAGCTGTCCAAGGGGTCGGTTAATAGCCCACCATCTGGAATAGTGAATCTGCTTAGATATCGGTAGTCGTCTTTCCAATCATTGACAAATTCACCCTTATCTTCTCCCGTGGCGGTGTCATAAACAAAGCCTGGGATACCATGAAGCTCACCATGGCCCTGATACTCTAGCCGCATTTGCTTACCTCGGTCGTCTCCAAACACATAATTACCGTTGGAATCGAGCGTTTCTGGAACAGTATAATAAAGCGCCTTGGGTTGATCGATCACAACCTTTTGGCCCGTAGATTCTAAGGAGATTGAATAACTTGATTCTGTCTCCAAAGAAATACTGTATTTAGTACCGATATCTCCCTCCCACAACTGATAACCACAATACCTTGTTACCTCTGAACTCTCTCCAAGGATAGGATGCCACTCATAGGTCTCATCTTTACCAAATTTTCTACATTCCATTTTAGATAGATCAGATGCACCAACAAGCTCTCCTGTTCGAACGCCCCAATTTATTGGATGATCATCGCCATAGGAATTCTTAAATGAGACATTCTGTAAAGTCCCATAGGGATCATCCATCGCCGCAAGAGCGCTCGAGGCGCTTGAACCCTTAGTAATAACATTTCCGTTCTTATCGACTATATCCCCTGACTGCAGGGAATACGAGTAGATGTCTGAGGCTAAAACACCCTGCCACTCAGAACCTGCAGGATAAGTTTCAGTATGCGACAACTGACTGTCATCTCTGGTAGTGAACCAAAAAATCATATCCTTGAATGATGCATCCCCTTCAAGCCCTGGACCCTCCATTTCAAGAGAGGTGCCTGAAATACCTATAGAAGCCACATACTCCTTATTATTTTCAAAGAAGCCTTCAATACCCGCGCCACTAAATGCGCTGATACCAGAGTGGCCTTTAAATAGTTCAAAGAAGTCCCAACTTAGGCCAGATTGACCAGACACTGAACCGGTTGATATAGCGCCTCCCGCATAAGCGAAATTAGCCGCCACATTTTTGGTAAAACTCCCCTCAAGCGCAGAACCACCGGTGGTGAAATACGTTAAATCAATCTCAGCACCACCTGGAATTGTAATAGTGAACTTACTTCCATCAGAAGCATAATTAACGGTAGTCTCGGCCTCTATTGCTCGCTCACCTGGCTGCAATGTAAATAGTTCGCCGGCATCTTCATCGCCTCCAGCCTCTAGCACCCTGACCTTAATTTTCATTGATCCTGTGGTTCCTGATGTTGGAATGGATCTTATATTGAGATTAAATACAGGTACTTTTCCTGGATTCGAACTATCCCCGGCTAGGAGTTTATTGAGATTAGATAGACTAAGACCATTGCCCTGCAAAAAATAGTCCGCTCTACATCCAGAATCACCTACACAATTCGATAGGCCATTATAATGAATACGCGCGTGGCGTTGAACATCTTCATCACCACTCACAAAATCAGTGACTGCAGCACCAGTGCCCTCACCCAATTTAAGTCCGTTTGATTCCAAGGTCTTTCCCGTCAACCAAAAATCGTGTGTCGCCTCGCTCATGCTTTCGTAATCGGAATGGGCACGAGTGATTGTTACAGCATTTTTTAATCCTCCCCCGACATCCGCAAAAGGTGAAGTTACAGATGAGGCATCCGCGGCAACCGCTTCAGTGAATGTCTGAACCACTTTTGCACCATCAATGCACTCACGGAAACAGTAAAGCGTTTCTGTTAAATCAGCTGGAGAAATAATTGACTGCGTTTCTGTCCTAACACCCGCACTCTTGGTTGCTGAAGTGGGTGCAGCCATAGCTTCTGCAGAAATGTCATACCACTGATTGGTATCAGTAGACCAGACTCCCATCCCTCGTTTTTCAAGATGGTACCAATCATCTCCCACCGAGCCATGCGCTTTCACCATTTTCGTTTGCCAGTCACTCAGAGTAAAAGTGATTGGAGTACCCAAAGGCTCCTCCACGTACTTAGGTTCAAATTTAAGCCCCTTGGTAAGGGTAAAACTGCCTGCATCCTTATCAAACTTTCCCTCATACTCGGTATAGGCTGGAGTTCCACCTAATAAATTACTGTAGGGAGTTTGCCAATCAGTGTCATACTGGGCATCACCCGCCCACCACCTGATCGTTAGTCCATCGATTTCATTGAGTGGAACATAAGATGTTTCACGCTTCTCGATACGAATATCACTGGGCTTAAGATTATAAGGCTCACTTGAACCACTATCATCGAAGGATTCTTTATAGAATTTTGTCGATCCATTAATCAGTGACCGCCCCTCATTTTCTACCCAAACGCCCCAGTAATCGGCCCATGCATGCACCTTTAACGGCTCGCCGTCACCATCAGTCACATCGGCGTAGAGAGGAAATGCCGAATTTGTTATAGGTAGACGCTTCCCGTCATCCGCACCACCATCGATGTATGTGCCATAGCGGTGAACATTCCGCTGCGCCTTAGACCTATCGACAGTAAAACAACTCTCATCTCCGCTAACCCCTGCATAAGAATAGCTTGACAAGTCATCCTTAATCTCAGTGATATCGTAGTATGCCTCAATCCCTTCCACTCCGGGCTTGGGGTCCCAATCTCCGTTGTCATCAACTCGTGGTATCCACAATTCAACAGAGCCGACTTTTTGACAGAACGCCTTGTCCGTTGCACTCAAATAGTACTGGAGATAAGAGTCTACATAGCCATACTGATCACGGCCGGCATTACAGTTAGCCTGAGTACCAACTGACCAAGGCCCTTCTTCTTCGCACTGGTTAAACCCATTACTCTGAAAGAATACTCCCCGCTTATCGCCGTTATCTAGATATTCGACGCTAACTTTCTCCGAAAAACCGGCATCAAACAAAATATTCTTCCCGTTCGAAATTAGCATCTCAGGCGCCTCTGAGTAATCATTAGGATAACCTACAAGGTCCCCAACCGTTTCGTCTGTACGGGCCTGAAAAGCCATCGAAAAATCGCCATTGGGAGAGCTAGCTGAAATACCCGCAGTTTGAGACAGGCCATAAAATAGCCTGATCGCAGGCTCAGGGGGATCCTGATCAGTCGCTGGTAAACTATCAACTGCCAGCCACGCCCTTGTCAGCACTGGCGAGGAGGCATCTGCGCGAGAAACGTTAACCTGACCTGTCGTCGCAGGCTTCGCATTTGACGAAGCAGCGCTACCTGCAGTGGCTGTGGTGGATGACTTTGCGCTAGTTGCAGTCGCAGATGCTGCGTCAGCGGTTTTATCAGCCCCACTGGTTTCGCAATCATCGGAATATAAAGTAGCCACATAGGTTCCGGCATTGACAAAGGCATCCGGCCTCATCGCCTGAGCAATACACAAAAAGAAGTTTACCGACTCCAAACTCTCATTAAGAACCTGCCCCTCAACCCAGAAATTTTGCTCATCATCATCATAAGCCACAGCAGAAACACCTGCTGTGTAAAAGAAGGTTAACAGTACAAATAGGTTAGTAAATGATTTCATTGTCTTACTCCTTTGTCTCTATGACATTGACTAATTTTGGAAGTGCAAACCCTGAGAAGGCTGATACAGATGTGACAATTATGGTTCTAGTGACCTGCGCAGCATTACCTGCCGCATCAGTCACCGTATAGGTAAGGGTGTAGGTACCAGCAGTTCCTGTAACAACAGAACCTGTAACGGTCACCGTCATAGTCCCGCCAACAGTATCTGATGCGGTCGCGCCCTACTCAGTATAAGTAGTGCCCACATCAATATTTACTGTCGCCGCGCCCGTTAGCGTAATAACCGGTGCAATCGTATCTGCTACCGTTACCGTTCTTGTAGCCACAGCACTATTACCACCACTGTCAGTGGAGGTATATGTAAGGGTGTAGGTACCAGCGGTTCCTGTAACAACAGAACCTGTAACGGTCACCGTCATAGTCCCGC
>CALDQM010000123.1:0-1289 GCA_937911225.1 uncultured Cellvibrionales bacterium | reverse complement strand
ACCACATCGGCTTGCGCCTCTAAGGCCTCATTTAGCTCATCTAGGTTTTCCACTTCTACTTCCACGACTTTTTCCGGCGCTATTTCGCGCGCTTTGGCCACCGCCAGAGCAATGCCACCGCAGGCGGCAATGTGGTTTTCTTTAATTAAAAAGGCATCATACAAACCAATGCGGTGGTTGTTACAGCCGCCCACCGCTACCGCGTACTTTTGCGCCAAGCGCAGGCCGGGTATGGTTTTGCGGGTGTCCAGTATTCTCACGTCACTGCCTGTGGTTAACTCTGCGTACTGCCGTGCCAGTGTTGCCGTCCCTGACAGCATCTGTAAAAAGTTTAAGGCAGTACGCTCACCGGTCAGCAATACCCGTGCATTGCCACTGAGGGTAAATAATACTTGGTCTGGCACCACTGGGTCGCCATCTTGCACCAACCAGTTGATGGTGGTGTTGGGGTCAAGTTGCTTAAACACTTCCTCTACCCACGCACAGCCACAAATAACCGCGTGCTCGCGGCTTATCACTTCGCCTTTGGCGTGCTGTTTTTCAGGGATCAACATGGCGGTTATATCGCCACTGCCTATATCTTCTTGCAGTGCACGGGCCACACAGCTGGGTAGGTCGGCTAAGGTAGCGTCAAGTAAGGTGCTCAAGATTGTCTAACTCCAGTGTTGATCATGCGGTGGTGTCTAAATAAACAGAGTGTTGCACGGCTTGAATTGTAGCATTAATTAGCCGTTTGGCTTTACCTCACTGATCTGTTTCAATACTTAGAGTTTACCCACAACACGCAAGAGACACGCTATGCACATTGATAAGGGCTGGATATCAACAGCAATACGATTGGCTTCGCCAAATGTTGATGCACGCCCTGATGAATCAGACATTAGCCTGCTGGTCATACATAATATAAGCCTACCACCGGGGCAGTTTGGTGGTGGCCATGTGAACGAGTTATTTACCAATCAGCTAAACCCCAATGCTCACCCTTATTTTGACCAGATAGCCGACCTTAAAGTCTCAGCCCATGTGTTGATCGACCGAGAGGGTGTTGTTACTCAGTTTGTGCCGTTTCATCAACGAGCTTGGCATGCGGGGGTGTCAGTGTTTGACGGGCGCTCAGCCTGCAATGATTACAGCATTGGCATTGAGTTAGAAGGCGCCGACACCACCCCTTACACTAACCTGCAATATGCACGCCTGGCCCAGATTACCCAGTGCTTGATGGCCAAATACCCAGCACTAACCGCAAAGCGCATTACTGGGCATAGCGACATAGCGCCCGGTCGAAAAAC
>CALDQM010000122.1:0-16392 GCA_937911225.1 uncultured Cellvibrionales bacterium | reverse complement strand
AGCTACTGCTACTTCTTCAACAGCAGGGGCTTCCTCGACAACCGGAGCTTCTTCAACAACTGGTGCTGCAGGCATAACTGCCTTAATGAGGCCTTCAGCTAATAAAACTTTAACTTTCTCATCACCATTGATCCAATTTCTGTCAGCATCTTTTACCGCATAACGGCCAGACCCTTTCTGATATACAACGTATTCCTTTGTCTTTTTTATAACTTTCATCGGTATTACCTCGTTTAATGATTACTCGTTTGAGTATTAAGTGCCGCCCAACTAGCGCGGCTTTTTTACGTACTACTTACTTCGGACTACTTTCTAACATTTTAAATATTGCGTCAATGACTCAGATTACCCAACCCTTGACGGACAGTCTTTTTAACCACGCCGTTAAAGATCTTGGGGTTCACATAAAACCACTGACCGGCCTACTAATCTTCTTTTTTGCGCAAGCGAATATTAAGATCTCGCAATTGTGCAGCATCAACATTACTTGGAGCGTCAGTAAGTAAGCAGGCAGCAGACTGAGTTTTAGGAAATGCCATTACATCCCGAATAGAGTCTGCACCGACCATTAACATAATTAGACGATCTAACCCAAAGGCGACACCCCCATGCGGTGGCGCACCAAACTTTAATGCGTCCAAGAGGAATCCAAACTTTTCACGCTGCTCCTCAGCACCTATACCTAATATATCAAACACTACTGCTTGCATATTTTGATCATGAATACGAATAGAGCCTCCGCCTAACTCAACGCCGTTAAGCACCATGTCATAAGCACGAGACAACGCGTTAGCCGGATCGGCTATCAGCGCATCGATCGAACAAGAAGGCGCAGTGAACGGGTGGTGCAAAGGTGTCAATCCTCCCGAATCAGTGGTTTCAAACATCGGGAAGTCAATGACCCACATCGGAGCCCACTCGCAAGTGAACAAATCAAGGTCTGCACCAACTTTGCAACGCAACGCACCCAGTGCCTCAGAAACAATTGAGGATGTATCGGCACCAAAAAATACTATGTCTCCATTAGAGACATCTAGGCGCTGCATAACAGCCAGTGTAACTTCTTCACCAAGAAACTTAATAATCGGAGACTGAAGGCCTTCAATACCATTTTCTAACGCATTCACTTTTATCCAAGCAAGACCCTTGGCACCATAAATACTGACAAATTTAGTGTAATCATCAATCTGCTTTCTAGAGATCGTCGCTCCACCAGGCACCTTTAGGGCGGTTACTCTGCAAGCCGGATCATTGGCAGGCCCAGCAAAGACTTTAAAATCTATGTCTTTTAATAAATCCTTAATATCAACTAACTCAAGAGGGATTCTCAAATCAGGCTTATCTGATCCGTAACGCTGCATCGCCTCGCTGTAGGTCATTCTCGGAAAGGCTGAGAACTGAACATCCATATGCTCAGCAAATAGCTGGGTCACCATCGTCTCAGTCGTAGACATGATGTCTTCTTCTTCGATAAAAGAGGCTTCAATATCAATTTGCGTAAACTCGGGCTGACGATCTGCACGCAGGTCTTCATCTCTAAAGCATTTTGCAATCTGATAATAACGGTCAAATCCAGCAACCATTAGCATCTGCTTGAAGAGTTGAGGAGACTGAGGCATGGCAAAAAACTGACCCGGGTGAGTCCGTGAGGGTATCAAGTAGTCTCGCGCACCCTCAGGGGTCGCTCGAGTCATGATTGGTGTCTCAATATCTAAGAAACCATCATCAACGAGATAGTTTCGAATCGACGAGGTAATTTTAGAGCGGAACCGTAAACTATTTTGCATTTCGGTCCGTCGTAAATCCATATAGCGATACTTGAGTCGGACATCTTCGCCGACGGTCACAAAATCATCTAACTGAAACGGAGGCGTTTGAGCCGTATTTAGAATCTCTAGCTGAGTACCATAAACTTCGATTTCTCCGGTAGCCATGTTCGGGTTCACAGTGGCCTCGCTGCGCGCGCGCACTTTACCGGTGACCTTTAGGACGTACTCTGATCTGACATTGTCAGCCAGTTGGAAGAATTCACCCCCGTCGGAGTCAAATACCACCTGCACAATCCCTTCACGATCACGTAGATCAAGAAAGATAACACCACCGTGGTCGCGGCGCCGGTCAACCCAACCCGTCAAAGTGATTTCAGTATCGATGTGAGAGCTTCTCACTAACCCGCAATAAATTGATCGATCCATTAGTTTATTATTCCCAGTATAAAAATTATTGCGAACCCGAGGTTCCGCTAGAGGCTGTGCCAGATGTCGCCGACGCACTATTTGTCGGCTTTTTTGCCGCACTATCAGACTGTCCAGCACTATCCGCTGAACCGCTATTGGTTACATTCTTCATTTTGCCTTTTTTAAAATCCGTTTCATACCATCCACTTCCGCTAAGACGAAAGCCTGCCGCAGACACAAGTTTCTTCAAGGCCGATTCGTGGCATGAGGGGCACTCCATTAAAGGATCATCACTAATTTTTTGCAGTTTTTCCATCTCATACTCGCAAGACTGGCAACGGTATTCGTAAATTGGCAAACTTAAACTCCTGACCGTGTTACGGGTCTCATTTGGGTGACGAGCGTTTCGGACTGTGTTTTAAAGGCGGCGCAGTATACATCAGCCTCTGCTCTGTGAGAATGCCAGAATTAACACTGTTTTCACCAAATAATTCAAATTATCCAACAATAATCTGTCAGTTATCAAAAATTAGACTATACATACAAGGTAGATAAGGGTTTTACCTGCACAGATTATCCTTCAATTAACTCATTACTTTAAAGGACTAAACGATGCCTACAACACTTAAAAACATCTCTCCAGCACTGGTAAAAGACACCTCACCGATTACCGAACGCTTTCACAAGAATGATATTATTAATGAACTCGCGGCCAACACAGATCTTAGTAAAATAGAAGTGAACGCGGTTCTCAATGAACTTGCTACCCTCATCGAAAGGCATATTGTTGAAGGCGCCGTCGGGGAATTTATACTAGCAGGACTATTTAAGGTGACTACTACCCAAAAAGGCGCAAAAGAACCTCGGGTAGGCATAAACCCTTTTACCGGGCAATCAATCAAATTTTCCGCCAAGCCTTCGCGGACCACAGTTAAGATTCATGCATTAAAGGGTCTTAAGGATATGACACTTTAATCTCTTCTTACTTCTTTTGAGTGCTTACTGACTAATGGTCTCTCCAAGCTCCAAGCGCAAACGTTGCTTAAATTGCTCTAAGGCACCATTGGTATAAGCACTCGGTGATATCTGCCCCCAGACAGGCGCGGGCCAGCACGGATCCGTTTGATACCTGCAGATGTGGTGCATATGGAGTTGCGGGACGATATTCCCTATGGTCGCAATGTTGAGTTTATCCGGCTTATATATCTTGACCAATGCGCTCGCAAGTAGGCAAGACTCCTCAAGTAATGCCTGCCTATCAGCAGGGTTTAATTGGTACATTTCTTCAACATTTGATCTTTTCGGCACAAGGATTGCCCACGGGTAATTCGCGTCTTGGTTAATTAGCAACAGACTCAGGGGAAACTCACCGACAAGCACCGTATCTTTCTGAAGCATCGAATGTAATTTAAACATTTTTTGTCCTTAAACTGCTTTCTTATATACCGGGACGGTTATCGTCAGTAAAATGGTACCATTAGTCACCCATTAAAGTTTAAGAGAAATCATGCGCGCTAGCCGATATCTAATCACCACAAAAAAAGACTCCCCTGCCGATGCAGAGGTTATCAGCCACAAATTAATGCTACGAGCAGGCATGATTAAAAAGGTTGCCTCAGGCCTATACTCTTGGCTACCGCTTGGGCTCAAGGTGTTTCGTAAGGTTGAAGCTATTGTTCGAGAAGAAATGGACAGGTCGGGGGCGCTTGAATTAATGATGCCCGTGGTCCAACCCGCTGACCTTTGGCAAGAATCTAAACGCTGGAGCCAGTTTGGCCCCGAGCTTTTGCGTATTAAAGATCGCCATGATCGTGATTTTTGCTTAGGCCCCACCCATGAAGAAGTCATTACCGACATTATTCGTAGTGAAATTAGTAGCTACAAACAGCTTCCCGCCAACTTCTATCAGATACAAACTAAATTTCGCGATGAACGGAGGCCTCGTTTTGGAGTAATGCGCACGCGTGAGTTTTGTATGAAGGATGCGTACTCCTTTCACAGCAATGCAGAATCGTTGCAAGAAACCTATGACCTCATGCATAGGACTTACTCAGAAATCTTTTCTCGGACTGGCCTCGTTTTTAGAGCAGTACTTGCTGATACTGGCAGTATTGGTGGCAGTCATTCCCATGAATTTCACGTGCTCGCGGATTCTGGAGAGGATGCGATTGTTTTTTCAAATGGCAGTGACTACGCCGCTAACATTGAAAAAGCCGAGGCTCTACCGCCGGTTGTAAATGGTACCAAAGGGACTGCACTATTGGCCGAAATTGCCACTCCAGGTGTGCACACTATTAGCCAGTTAAGTGCATTTTTAGATGTCGATGCCAGTCAAACGGTTAAGACATTAATTGTGAGCGCTGACATTGCAGAGGGTAAGACTCAGTTGTTTGGGCTAATCCTGCGCGGCGACCATGATCTTAATGAAGTAAAGGCACAGCGTATTCTTGGTCTTAGTGGCGACCTAAGCTTTGCCACTGAGCAGCAGATTGAATCTGCATTACAGTGCGCGCCGGGTTCTATCGGCCCAGTCAATTTAGGTCTAACCATGATTGTTGATTCCAGCGCGGCAGTACTAACAGACTTTGTCTGTGGCGCTAACAAAAACGACTATCATCTAACCGGTGCCAACTGGGATATTGACTGTGGCGATTTTTCTGTCGCTGACATTCGCAATGTTGTTGCTGGCGACCCTAGCCCCGACGGGAAAGGCACTCTAGAGATTAAACGTGGTATCGAAGTCGGTCACATTTTTCAGTTGGGGACAAAGTATAGCGAATCCATGAAGGCTACCGTGCTTGATGAAAACGGTCGAGAACAGTTTATGAGTATGGGTTGCTATGGTATCGGTGTTAGCCGCATTGTCGCTGCTGCCATTGAGCAAAATAATGATGACAATGGCATTATTTGGCCTGAATCTATCGCTCCTTTTCAGATTGCTATCGTACCGATCAATATGCATAAATCTGAGACGGTTAAGGTAGCCTGCGAGGCACTTTATGACGAATTGACTCAGATGGGTTATGAAGTGTTATTTATGGATGAGGCAAAGGCTAGATTAGGCGGCATGTTGGCTGATATCGAATTGATCGGCATCCCCCACAGAGTAGTTATTGGGGATCGAGGGCTGAGCGAAGGAAAGATCGAGTATCGCCATCGCCGGCAGTCTGAGAATCAGCATATAGCGACTGATGATATCACTCGCTTCTTATCTGAGACGGCTCTCCTAAAGGGCTAAACTAAAAGGACAAGGATTTATGTCATTAAAGCTGTCACCAGAGACCTTGCGCATGCAAATTCGTCAGGGAAGCCATACAGGCATGACATCTGGACTGTGCCAAGGTTTTGTGCAGTGCAACCTAGTAATATTGCCAAGTGCATGGGCTGCTGACTTTACTCAATTCTGTCAAGCTAATCCAAAACCTTGCCCTCTAATAGCGACCTCTAAACCCGGTGAATTTAACCTCTCAGAGCTGGGAAAAGATCTAGATATCCGAACCGACATTTCTAGTTATAGAGTTTTTAAAAATGGGCTTATGTCCAATGAAGTTTCTGATATCACCTCACTTTGGCGTGATGATTTTGTCGCATTTTTACTCGGATGCTCATTTTCATTTGAAGAAGCCCTTATTGCAGAGGGTCTTGAGGTACGCAATATAAGCGAAGGTCGCAACGTGCCAATGTATAGAACAAATATCGATTGTGAGCCCGCGGGCCCCTTTCGGGGCAAGATGGTCGTTAGCATGCGTCCTTTTAGTGAGACTAATGCCGAGCGAGCAACAACTATTAGTGCCCGTTTTCCACGTGTGCATGGGGCGCCAATTCACTACGGCAGTCCAGAGATGATTGGCATTAATGATATCAGCAAGCCTGATTATGGCGATGCCGTTACCATTAACTCTGATGAAAAACCGTTATTCTGGGCATGCGGGGTGACGCCTCAGGTAGCTTTAGAGCAAGCCAAGCCCCCCTTTTGTATAACTCATAGCCCAGGCTGTATGCTGGTGACTGACTTACTCAACAGCTCTTTAGATAATAAATAACCTTTTTAGCGTCTTGGTTTAGGAAAATGATATGACCCTACTGCTTAATTGTGATCTTGGCGAGAGCGCCAGCATCGACAGTGTTAATGTTGATGCTAAAGTAATGCCATTTATTGACCAGGCTAGCATTGCCTGCGGTCAACATGCGGGTGACGCAGCCATAATGGCGCAAACATTAACCTTGGCTTTGCAAAACAAGGTTACCGTCGGTGCACACCCAAGCTACCCTGACCGGGAGAACTTTGGGCGCTTGTCTATGGACTTACCCAACCAGCAACTTATTGACCTCATAAAGCAGCAAATCAACGCGCTAAGCGACATAGCCACAGCACAAGGCAGCACGGTGAGTTATGTCAAACCGCACGGTGCGCTGTACAACGATATGATGGTCAATGGCCATATTCGTAGTGCTGTCATGCAAGCTATCAGTGATTACCCCTCATTGTCATTTATGCTTCAAGCAACGCCAAATGCAGATCAACACATTCAAGAAGCTCAGGCCTTTGGCCTAACGTTAATTTTTGAAGTATTTGCTGATCGCTGCTATGCCGATAACGGTGCCCTGCTCAGTCGAAGTCTGCCCGGTGCGGTTCATAGTCGTGAAAAAATGCTCGAACAAGTATCCCAACTCAGCAACGAGGGCTCAATTACGACGATAAGTGGGAGTCGACTAAAGCTACAAGCGGATTCTATTTGTGTTCACGGCGACAATATTGAAGGTGTTGCCGCGATACGTGAAATTCGTCAAATACTTAACGAACGATAATCCTATGATCAAAGATACTCTAAACGTTTCTGTGGCTGGTGAAAATTCGTTGATCGTCTATCTGTCAACGCGCACCGAACCTATGGTTGCGGCAAAGATTCAGCGTATGACTCAAAGGCTGCGTATTAGCTTAAAATCATGCCTTATTGATCTGATTCCCTCCTATGCGTCTATCTTAGTCATTTATAACCCCCTACTAACGGATCATTTTGCCGTTACCAAACATATACATGCGGCAGCAGAATTAGCCGAAGATGCTATTAAAAACGAGCCTGATACCGCTGAGAGCTCGCTGGTTAAGTTGCCGGTCTACTACGATATCGAATCGGGTCCCGATTTAGCCTCCCTTGCGTCTAACGCGGGCCTGACTATTGAGGACGTTGTTGCCATTCATCAATCTATCGAATACCGAGTCTATGCTATTGGCTTTGCGCCGGGTTTTGCTTACCTTGGCGAAGTTGACGAACGCATTGCGGCCCCTCGATTAGCCACGCCACGCCAAAAGGTTCCCAAAGGAGCTGTAGCAATTGCTGATCGTCAAACCGCCGTTTATCCAGCGATATCCCCCGGTGGTTGGAACCTTATCGGCTTGTGCCCAACGCTCATGTTTGACCCTACCGCAGAACCCAGCATGCCAGTGAAAACAGGGGATCGAGTAGTGTTTGAAGCGATCGACAAGCACGCATTTCTTGAACTAGGTGGTAAATTAAATTGCTTTGAGGAACAAAAATGAAAGGCCTCAAAATAATTCAGCCGGGTATATTGAGCTTAATCCAGGATGCCGGGCGCATAGGCCAGCATCACAATGGCCTAACTGTGGGCGGCCCCATGGATCGCGATGCATTTCGGTGGGCCAACCAACTCTGTGCAAACGCGCTAAATACGCCACTTATAGAGATTACTATTGGTGGATTGGTATTTGAATCAACCGTTAATAGCTATTTTGTTATCACTGGTGCGTCTGCTCTCTTGAGTATCAACAAAAAACCCATTGATGGCTGGAAATTACACAGGCTTTATATCGGAGATCGAGTAGAAATAGGGTTCATGTCCGCTGGAACTCGTTGCTACCTCGCGGTGCCCGGTGGGTTTGCTATAGAACCCGTGTTTGGTAGCTGTGCCACCGTTAGCAGAGAATCCATTGGTGGTCTGGAGGGTAATGGCGCGCCACTGTGCAGTGGTGATTTAATACCCTGCAACACCACTGAACTAATGCCACCCCGCTATTTACCCTGCGAGCAGCAACCGCGCCATTTGCAGCAAGTACCCTTAAAAACAGTACTGAGAGTCGTGCTCGGCTACCAACAAGAGTATTTTACCCGGCAGCAAAAACAGGTTTTTTTCAACTCCGACTATCAGATATCTGGCCTCAATGATCGCATGGGCTTTAGACTTACTGGCCCATCTATTGCACCGTCTGTGAACGGAATTTTATCAGAAGGAATCTGTCTTGGTGCTATACAAGTACCGGCTGATGGGCAGCCAATCATATTGCTTAATGATCGTCAGACGATTGGGGGTTACCCAAAAATTGGCTCTGTATTGTCAGTGGATCTAAATAAGTTGGTGCAGCTATCCGCTCAAAGTGTCATCACCTTTGAGCCTATTGCCATTGAAGAGGCACACAATATTTTACTCTTAGCAGAGGTGAGTGCGCAGGCCTGTGTGCCAAAAATTGATACTGAGCTTCTTTCACATGAAATAGAAACGCTGTTAGTGGCTGCCAATCCTCGAGGTATGAAAACCGTAAGCCCGGCCATTAAAAGTGGCTCATATTTACGCGCAGCTACTTTGATCCATGAGCGACTGGGTACCGTGCTTATTGGTACCGGATTCCCGGTCAATGGTAGCTTTGAGACCGATGGTCCAGTAGGCGCGATTGCTCTTTACGGGGCAATACAGAAGCTTGGTGGAAATCCCATCATAATTTGTGATGCACCACTTTCAAGGGCATTAGAAGACGACTATCAAATCCACGAAATTGATATCGACGATGACCAATCAGAGCGCATATTAGCCCAGCATGACCCCTCTTTAATTATTTCCATTGAACGCCCGGGGCAGGCTGTTGACGGGCGATATTACAATATGCGTGGTGTAGATATTTCTGATAAATGCGCTAATTTTGATCGTTTCATGCACCAAGCCTCCTGCCCCACCATTGCTATTGGCGATGGTGGAAACGAAATTGGCATGGGTAACATTGCCGAAACGCTCGATCAATTAGATATTCGAGCGTCTCAAACCTGCTGTGATGAGTTACTGGTGGCGGATGTATCTAACTGGGCGGCTCATGGACTAATTGCGTTGCTATCAGTTATGGTCAGTGAAGACTTATTGGGTAACTGGAATAATCATACAATATTGTCCTATTTGTCTGCTGCAGGAAGTGTTGATGGGGTAACCGGCGAGAACACCTTGACCGAAGATGGCATGGAATCGGCGGTCAGTGAGGCCCTCATTGAGCGTTTAAGAGTACTGACGGGATTTAAAACTACAGCTTAACTAAGCCTTAGTCACCAAGAACAGTCCACGGATGATTTCGCCCTTTGCATCAATCACACTACCGTTGCAAAGACTATGGGCGTCTATTACAGAATTACTTGGCGGTAACCAGCGTTAAGATGCCACAATTTGCGTGATAAAACCCCCAACTATGCTCAAATCAATGGGCTGATGAGCGCATTATCATACAAAACATGCGTCTAACCGTATTGATAAGTGAACGGGGGTTATGTACCTCTTTGGTGTTACAGCGAGCCATGTACAAATCTTGTAATATGCATTTCACGGCACGAACAGAGGCACGTTGTGCAGAATTACTTTGTTTAAACCAATGCTGACTGCTAACATTTCAAAATAATTGCCAACCTGGTAGTTTTAGGCTCTGGAATAAAGACGATAACGATACACGCACCTGACTTAAAGGATTGATTAATTAATGAGCATTGCCTTTCTCAACGACTCTTACATGCCAATAACCGAAGCCAAAATTTCCCCTATGGACAGAGGCTTTTTGTTTGGTGACGGCATTTATGAAGTAATCCCGTCCTACGAAGGGAAACTGCTTGGCTTTAACGGGCACATAACGCGCATGCAAGAAGGCCTTGATGGCATTGGCTTAGGTCTGCAGTGGACGCGTGAGGACTGGGAAGCGCTGTGCACAAAGCTTGCTTGTGAAAATGGTAATGGTAATTTAGGAATCTACCTACAAGTGAGTCGTGGCGCGGACACCAAACGCTACCACGCCTTTCCAGAGTCAGTGCCGCCAACAATATTTGGTTTCACGTTTGATATACCTCCCTCCCCGGTCGCCAATAAAGAAATCGCGAAGCGCTATACCGTCGCCACTAGCCAAGATTTACGCTGGCAGCGCTGCCATATCAAATCTACTGCCTTACTGGGCAATGTATTGCACTTTCAAGAAGGGTATTCTCAGGGCAATGATGAAACACTGCTCTATAATGACAAGAATGAACTCACTGAGGCAAGTGCCTGCAACGCCTTCATTGTCAAAGATTCGGTAGTCATTACACCGCCGCTGGACAACCAACTACTGCCCGGCATAACGCGAAACATGCTGGTTGATATACTGCGTAAGGACGGCTCTATTCACGTTGAAGAGCGGCCGGTAACCATGGACGAAGTCCGTAGTGCAGACGAAGTTTGGATCACTAGCTCAACGAAGGAAATCGGTGCCGTTGTTAGTGTCGATGGAGTACCGGTTGGCGATGGCCAAATTGGTAATACATGGCTAGCCGCGCAAACACTATTTTCTCAACACAAGTATGACTATTAAATAACGAGGCTGTTATGTCTAGACCAACGGTAGCCATTATAAATCGACAAGCGCTGCGTGATAATTTAGCACTTGCTGATGCACTGGCGCCGACATCTAAATCAATGCCTATGGTCAAAGCTAACGCCTATGGGCATGGCGCCCTGGAAGTGTGCAAAACCCTGTCTTGTGCACCCGCTTTTGGTGTTGCTTGTATTGAAGAGGCTTTAGCGCTCAGAGACGCAGGAATACAACAACCCCTATTATTACTCGAAGGTACCTTCTCTGCGGATGAAGTAAACGTTGCCGCAGAGAATAATTTTTGGCTGATGGTTGAGAATGAGCCGCAAAAAGAAGCGATTTTGTCAGCCTCCACTAAAAAAGCGGTGACTATTTGGTTGGGTATAGATACTGGCATGCATCGCCTAGGTTTTCAGCCAGAGGATATCGGACAACACTATCAAGATCTTCGAGCGTCAAGCAAGGTTGCAGGAACGATTGTAGTAGCAACCCATTTTGCCTGCGCGGATGACCTAGACAACACCGCAACATCTGAACAAACCAATCAGTTTCAACGATGCATCAACGCCAATAACATTGGCGCAGAACAAGA
The DNA here is from genome assembly GCA_937911225.1 of uncultured Cellvibrionales bacterium. Lineage (GTDB taxonomy): Bacteria > Pseudomonadota > Gammaproteobacteria > Pseudomonadales > Porticoccaceae > HTCC2207. Next base: position 5,015 of record CALDQM010000122.1, on the reverse strand, counting down.
TGTACAGTTTTCGCTGGCAAATTCGGCGGCTATCCTCGGCTGGCCGGAGACCCAACGCCACTGGCAGCGTCCTGGTTACATGATTTATGGTAACTCACCTTTCGCTGTCGCCAATGATAATGCCGACCAGCTAGTACCCGTCATGACGTTTCAGTCCGCGGTTATATCACTACGCCATGTTAAAACAGGCGATTCAGTAGGCTATACCGCTCATTGGACAGCTCAGCGGCCATCGACTATTGCTACGATTACCGTCGGATACGGTGATGGGTATCCAAGGCAAGCTCCCAATGGTACTCCGGTTTTGATTAATGGTGTCCGCTGCCCCTTAGTGGGTCGAGTTTCAATGGATATGATTACCGTGGACGTCACTGGTCTTAGTAACGTGGTCATTGGCGACACAGCAACGCTGTGGGGTGATGATTTACCCGTAAATGAAGTCGCTGATCACTGCAACACCATTGGGTATGAGTTACTGACCAGAATGCCCGCTAGAGTGCCTCGACGCTACATTAATTAGACATTGATTTGAATAGCGGTTTCAGACTTAACATCTTGAATCACAACATAGGTATGGGTTTGGCTAATATCGCTAATTGACGCTAACTTTTCACCCAAAAACCGCTGGTAGTGAGCCATATCAGCAACGCGTATCTTAATCAAATAATCAAAGCCACCCGCTACCATCTGGCACTCTTGAACCTCGGGTAGATCTAACATCTGCTGATTAAAACGCTTAAAAGCCTCTGTGGTGGAGCTTACTAACTGAATTTCAATGTAGGCACAGAGCGCAGCATTGGCTTTTACCGGATCAATGAGAGCGACATAATCGGTAATAAACCCGTCTTTTTCAAGCCGCTTTACCCGCTCTAAGCATGGGGTCGGTGTAAGATTTACCTGACGAGCCAGCTCAACATTAGCTATGCGAGCATTCTTCTGCAGTACATTTAAAATACGCCTATCAATGCGATCCAACTCAGCAATCGTTTTCATATTTCCTCCGTGATTAGACAATTTTGAGAGATAGACTATTAACAACTCACTCTTTGGCGCAGTGTAACTTATTACCCATATAGCATAAAAGACAAATATGCCAAATATAGGTGATTGTCGAGATAATACACTGCTTATATAGATAATTTAGAGACAAATATTAATGCATATACGCCATTATGCAGAATATAAAATTACTACGGCCTAAAACATCGATGGACACTATTACTCAACGTCAAAAAATACTGGCAACAGCACATCAGGATGAGCACACAACAGTCGCCCAAATTTTGCATGGCAACCCGTTGTCCCAGAGTTCCAGAGACACCATCCTAAACCAGTCTCAAGCGTTAGTAATAGCCTGCAGGAAAGACCCAGACACGGGGGGGCCATTGGATGCGTTTTTACTAGAATTTGGACTGTCTAACGCTGAAGGTGTCGCTCTAATGTGTATGGCAGAGGCCTTATTGAGAATTCCCGACGGCCTTACCGCAGACCGCTTAATTGCGGAAAAGATCAAAGAGGGCAAATGGGTAGACCATCGTGGTCAATCTGAGTCTTTGTTTGTCAATGCATCAACCTGGGGACTAATGCTAACCGGTCACTTAGTTAGCCTTGATGCGGACATAACGGACAAGACCGATAATTGGGTAAAAAAGCTCTCCGCACGACTAGGCGAGCCATTAATACGCTCCGCTGTAATGCAGGCCATGCGTATTATGGGCGGTCAATATGTGCTCGGCAGGACTATTAAAGAAGGCCTTAAACAAGGCGTTAAACACAATGGTTCTGACAGCCGATTTTCCTTTGACATGCTAGGTGAAGGCGCTAGAACTGACGACGACGCGCTTGTTTATTTTAATGCCTATAGCGCAGCCATTGATCAGATTGGCGAAGCAAACCACTCATCCTCAAAGGCCATTAACAGTGCCGACGGTATATCTGTTAAATTATCTGCTCTGCACTGCCGCTACTACTTCTCTCATTATGAGAGTGTCATGAGCGAATTATTACCGCGCATTAAGCAACTCTGTATTCAGGCGAAACACTACAATATTGGTTTGTCCATTGATGCTGAAGAAGCTTACCGACTAGAGCTATCGCTGGATATCTTTCAAGCGTTGGCCTGTGATCCAGACCTTGAAGGCTGGCAGGGATTAGGGTTTGTGTTACAGGCCTACCAAAAGCGTGCACCTGACACCGCTAAATGGTTAATTGCTTTAGCGAAAAAGACTAACCGCCGCATCATGGTTCGCCTAGTTAAGGGCGCGTACTGGGATGCTGAAATTAAGCATGCTCAAGAACTGGGGCTCAAGGGCTATCCTGTATTTACCCGCAAAGCCAACACTGATCTGTGTTATCAGCATTGTGCGGAGCTATTACTTAGCGCTGGTGACTCAATATTTGCACAATTTGCCACGCACAATGCTTATACCGTCATGATGATATTAGAGCTTGCAGGTGATCAAGATTTTGAATTTCAAAGACTGCACGGCATGGGCCATGGGCTTTACAACCAACTAAAGAAACAAACATCAGGTCGCCAAATACCAGTACGAATTTATGCGCCAATCGGTAATCACCGCGACTTACTGCCTTATTTAGTGCGTCGATTACTAGAGAATGGCGCGAATAGCTCCTTTGTGAATCGGTTTTTGGACAAAAAGACCCCCGTCGATGAATTAGTTCGCGATACTCGCAGTGAGGTTATGCAGGCTTTTCCCTATCAGCACAGTATGATCCCTGTACCCAAGCAATTATTCACAAGCGCTAATGAGGCGCGATTAAATTCAATAGGGCTAGACCTTGACTCACCGCAAGACAGCGCAGAGCTTTTGAGTATTGTTAACCAACCCTCTAAAGATCTTATTGCGGTGCACTCCATTATTGAGGGTAAAAGCGTAGAGACAGCTTTAACAGAACAGGTTAATCCCGCTAACAATGCCGAACTCATTGGGCATTACAGTAGTGCTGATGAGAAAACTATTTTACGTGCGCTAGATTCAGCACATCTAGCTCAACCCAACTGGCAACAGCTTGGCCCTAATCACCGCGCTGACATATTAGACAAGGTGGCCCTTTACATGGAGCAAGATTGTGCTGAAATGATAAGTATTCTTGCTCGAGAAGCTGGACGTACCCTCAATGATGGATTATCTGAAGTACGCGAAGCTATCGACTTTTGCCGCTACTATGCACTGCAAGCTCGCAATCTTGATCAATCGCAGGACCTAACCTTTCGTGGATGCGGTGTCTTCTTATGTATCAGCCCATGGAACTTTCCACTTGCAATATTCACGGGCCAAATTGCTGCGGCTTTAGCAACCGGCAACAGTGTTATTGCCAAGCCCGCCATGCAGACACCAATGATTGCTAGCTATGCGATCACACTTTTTCACCGCGCAGGCATACCGGGTAATGTGTTGCATTTGCTGCTGGGCAGTGGCGCCAAAATCGGCAATCTACTCGTGAAAGATCCACGCACCTCTGGAATAGTCTTCACCGGCTCAACCGCAACCGCCACCATCATTAATCGTCAATTAGCCTCCAGATCTGGGAATCCGATTCCGTTTATTGCAGAAACTGGCGGTCAAAACTGCATGATTGTGGACTCAACCGCCCTACCCGAACAGGTCGTTGATGATGTCATCACCTCTGCATTTTTGAGCGCAGGCCAGCGCTGCTCTGCTCTGCGAGTACTGTTTTTACAGCAAGATATTGCTGACAACGTTTTGACCATGCTTACCGGAGCCATGGCCTCTATTGATGCTGGTGACCCACGACTACTAAGCAGTGATCTGGGCCCTGTTATTGACCGAGGTGCGCAGGCTGAGTTGCAAGCACACATCACTCGAATGCACCGTGAGGCTAAGCTAGTGGCCAAGGTTGAACTTGATCAAAGTTGCCAACAGGGTAGCTTTATTGCCCCTCACGTATTTGAACTAGACTCCATCAACCAACTTGACGACGAAGTCTTTGGGCCAGTGCTACATGTCATTCGTTACGCAGCAAAAGATCTGCACAGCGTTATTGCTCAAATTAACGCCACCGGTTATGGGCTTACCCTCGGTATTCATAGCCGTATCGAGGCGTTTGCTGAAACCGTCTTCCGCAATACTATTGCGGGTAACACCTACATCAATCGTAATATGGTCGGTGCCGTAGTGGGCGTGAATCCGTTTGGTGGTCGAGGGTTGTCTGGTACTGGACCTAAGGCTGGAGGCCCTAATTACCTATTGCGGTTTTCAGAATGCACCCCACATTCGGTTGCTACTGAGGGCGAGTTTAAATTGAAACAGATCCCTTCAATACCCACTGCAGAGGAATCTGCGATGGTAGTCACCGCTCAAAAAGCGATGGCCCGCTGGCACAAAAACACCATCGTGCAGCGTATTAGCATCACGTGTAAAGCCAGTGACGCAATGACCCAAACGTCTGTTGATAGCATCCTGAAGACATCATTAGCATCACCGATACTTTTACCGGGGCCAACTGGAGAAGAAAATCAATTAAGTTTGGTTGCTCGTGGTGTCATGTTGGTGATTGTGCAAGATACCGACACAGCTAGTGCGTCAGCCAAGCAAATTATTAGCGCCCTGCTTTGCGGATGTCCGGTTATTATTGCCGCGCAAGACAATCACAGTAGCGCAATACAAGATATTCAGCGCGCATTTAACACCGCGGGCTTACCCAAAGGCCTGTTACAAACTGTTGGTTTTGACCGCATTGGCGCTCTAACTCAGCACCCTGATGTAGCCGGCGTGGTGGCCAATAGCAAAAACGCCAACAGCCAGTCACTGCGACAGCTAATTGCTCAACGTGATGGCAGTATTATTCCACTGATCCAATGGCCCAAGAGCAACAAAGACTATAACTATCACTGGCTGTTGAGCTTCTTAAGTGAGAGAACCCGCACCGAGAACTTAGTAGCGCGAGGTGGTAATACACAGCTGTTTAACTTAGCTGAGTAAGTATTAGTTAAATCGCCACTCAGAGCGCCCAGCAAAGCTGTCAGAATTATT
>CALDQM010000121.1:0-2724 GCA_937911225.1 uncultured Cellvibrionales bacterium | reverse complement strand
TTTCTAGGAGGCCAGCACTGGGACTGTTCAGCTGATAGCTTAACGAGCGACCTTCGGGGTCGACAGCCCTGAGCGGTATGATGGTTTCCTCTCCAGCTTTCACATAAGATCGCTGATCAAAGGCAATAGGTGGGTAGTTTTCATAATCTGTATCTGTAGTAATCTCTAAAGCAAAGACATTGATTTTACCTTGAGCGTTCGATCCATACCCAGTAGATACCGACAACACCCAATCGCCAATCGTGGATAGTTCATTAAAGCGGTGTAAATATCCGCCCTCTGGTCTTGCCGTTGAGCCATTGCAGTTAAATGACTCCGCCTGGTCATCAAAAGTAGTACTAATATCAGCACTACCCTGACAAGAGTATCTCTTTTTAAGCGTTATGGTTTCATTGAGTGGCGAGGTTAAGGATATCTCCAACTGACTTATATCATTATAGGTTAGGTCAACTAAAACATTGATATCAGTGATTCTCTGATTTTCAAGAATTGATATGGTTGATGTATCAACTCTACCGCGTTCATCAACTATATCGACCGGTAAATCTGGCGCCAAATATGTTGCATCCGACATAAAGAATGAAAATGCTGCCCCAGATGACCCAACGCCGCAGTTATTTGCGGGAGACACTCGCCAATAGTACTTTAGGCCTGGAAGAAGGCCCGTAATCTTAATAGATGTTTGAGTTGTAACAGTGCTGAAGACTACCTCACTGAAATTGGTATCCTTTGAGACCTCGACCTTATATCGATCATTATTAAAATCCGCCTCCCAAGTCAGGGTTGGCCTAAGAATCTTCAGGACACTACCACTCTTTGGCGTTAATAATTGAACGGGGGAGAACTCAGATGAGTAGGCTCTGATACTGATTGGCATTGACTGCGAACGACTATCTGAAGTTGCATTGACGTTAATGCTGTATGTCCCAGGGACAATATTATCAGCAGCACTAATCGATCCAGTTATAAGAGTGTCGTCAGCCGAAACACTTAGTGGAGAAAACTCAACACTCAAGCCGTTTGGTAAGCCGGTCGCTGAGAGTATCGCGATATCGCTATATTTAGGAGAAGTGCCATATGTCAATGAGGCATCCGTAGTCTGAGAACTGCATACTTCATATTCATAAGTGTCTGTCGAGAGGATAATATCGTCTCGGGTTATCGAAAAATCTTGAGTGTTGATGGCATAGAATATATTGCTATTATTTGGTTCTATTCGAACACGTGCTTTTGATGTCACAAAATCAGGCAGAGTAACCGCATGACTTCCATCATTATCGGTATTAGTGGCTAATGTATATGGGAAGGTAAGTCCGCCATCCACTGACAGTGTAATAGTGACTTTGTCAGCCAATATTGGATCAAGATTTGTCCCAGCCACGCTCCATTTAACAGTATGAGCCGTGTTTGCAAGATACATTAGTCCGCTAGTGGGAGAGCTAACGCTAAAGGCGCCGCCGTTATCGACGACGCTCACCTTCATCTTATTTAAAGTAACTCCGCCACCACCCAGCGCATTGTCTCTTACCGTGAATCCAAAGTTAAAATCCCTTGGGACTGCAGAGAGCGTTTCCCAAGAACTGCTTAGATCAGGATCCTCTAATGTAAGGTTTCCATTAAGAACACTTGATAGTTTTGGCATATATCGTGTGGCGATACCGCTTGGTGGTAATGAGCGAAACGCTGGTCCATCAGTATTTTTGGGACCAAAGTTGCCATTTGTAATGTTTCCGTTGTCAATTTGTTCCCAGGCATAACTGAGCACATCAGTATCGTCTGCATCACTGGCTTTGCCCGAAAGAATAAATGGAGTTAATACTGGGATTGTGAAGTCTGAAATATCCTCAATGACGGGCAGATGGTTTTCATTGGGAGTATCAATATGACATGTTTGGCTTTGCAGGTATGCCAAAGACTGCTCTATGCTCACATGGTGGAAGTAATCATCAGACGAAATGGCTAAATCATCTGGACCCGTAATTCCCGCATAACTCATGACAGTTGTCCCGCTGCCTGGCTCTACATTTTTGCCAAAAGGCTCAGTTTTGAATCCAAATGTATGATTTGCTCCTAGCTGGTGGCCTATTTCATGTGTAACAAGATACGTAAAGTCGGAGCCCTCAGGCCTTGGAGAATCTGACCAAGCACTTCCTTTTGTCTCGTCATTGCAAAAGCCACCGATAGCTCCTGCATTTCCACCCATAGTAGTCCTATCAACAGCACTAAAGATATGACCGTGGTCATAGTTAGCAGACCCGATCACTGTATCCAAATTAGTTTGTAGTTCTCCATTCAAGGCACCAGTACTGTCGCTATAAGGATCCGTTGCGGCGTCTGTGTAAATAATCAAATCATTGTTATCAATTAATTCTAATGTAATGCCAAAGTCACGCTCAAAAATCGCATTAACACCGGTTAAAGTAGCATTCATGCCGCTTAATGCGCCCAACACACTACCGCCATGATATTGGGTATATTGGCCATTAGCAGATACTGCCAGGCGATATTTTGTGAGCGTACTCGCATTAGAAAATTGACTTTGGTTGTTGTTGATTCTAGAAAAATTACTAGTCAATCGGTTATTGGCTGAATTAATACTTACTGAATTAGTCGGGGTAGTACAAATGAAGCTATCGCGGGATTTAACAGCCTCAGTAAGGTCTACTACGGCGTATGTGTTAGTGCCTCTAATCTTTTCAATAGTGACTTTTTCTGGCCGAGTAC
>CALDQM010000120.1:0-9593 GCA_937911225.1 uncultured Cellvibrionales bacterium | reverse complement strand
CGGCAATGAACCTGCCACACTTGCTTTTTTAGCGTAAATGATAATAATAACCGTTCTCAACAGTTTTGTTCTTAAAGGTATAGTTATGGCCATTCGCACCCCCTCTCTTAAATCTATTTTAAGCACTGTACTCATCGTACTTGCTCCACTTTATTCGGTGGCTTCAGACGAGGTAAATATCTATTCGGCGAGGCAAGAGTCATTAATAAAACCCCTTTTAGAGCGCTTTACTGAGCAGACAGGGACTAAGGTTAACCTAGTCACCGGTAAAGGAGATGCTCTGCTGACGCGATTAAAAAGTGAGGGTATGAACTCACCAGCAGACATCCTTCTAACAGTAGATGCTGGGCGTCTCTATCGAGCGCAAGAAGCCGGCGTACTGCAAGCTATAGCGTCTGATGAACTAAATAGTCTAATTCCTAGTCATCTTCGCAGCTCTGACAACCAGTGGTATGGTTTGAGTGTTAGAGCCAGAGTCATTGTCTACGGAAAAGATCGCGTACAGGCCAACCAGTTAAGTACTTATGAGGCTCTTGCTGATCCTCAGTGGCGAGGTAAGATCTGTGTGCGCTCGTCCGGAAATATATATAACCAATCACTGGTGTCTGGCATGATTACCTCACAAGGGATGATCAAAACTGAGGCTTGGTTAAAAGGCTTTGTGTCCAACTTTGCACGCCCGCCGGCCGGTGGTGATAGGGATCAAATAAAAGCTGTAGCCTCCGGTCAATGTGACATAGCAGTAGTGAACAGCTACTATTTAGGCGGAATGATCTTATCAGATGATCAATCTCAACAAACAGCGGCGAGCAAGGTAGCCCTTTTCTGGCCCAATCAACAAGATCGGGGCACACATATCAACATCTCAGGTGCTGGTATCACCAAGTCGGCAAAAAACCTCAAATTAGCGGAAGAGCTGATCGTATTCCTAGCGGCAAATGACAGTCAAGAATGGTATGCTGAACGCAACAATGAGTTTCCTGTTAGGGAGACCGTGAAAGTGAGTTCCGTCTTAGAATCTTGGGGTCCGTTTGTGGCAGACACGCTAAATGTATCTGAATTAGGCCGTAACAATTCTGCGGCTATCATGGCTATGGATCGTGCTGGTTGGAAATAGACTCTAGCTCATCAGGCTTTAACTCTTCTAACCAATCTTCCGGCCGAGGCTGGCGTATCTACCTCTTTATTGTGACGGCAGTTATTGCTGTACCGATGCTAGTTATATTCGCCAGTCTTCTCCAGCCTTTCTCAAGTGCCTGGCAGCATTTGTTCGACACAGTACTTACAGACTATATTACGAATTCTCTACTGCTAATGGCTGGGGTTGGTGTAGGCACGTTGGTGCTTGGTGTCAGTGCTGCCTGGCTGACAGCGATGTGTGATTTCCCCGGCCGTAAAATTCTATCCTGGGCATTCCTCTTACCTATGGCTATGCCTGCCTACATTATTGCCTATACCTATACCGGAATATTAGACTTCTCAGGGCCACTTCAGACAGCGCTTCGAGATACTTATCAATGGCAATATGGGGATTACTACTTCCCAGAAATACGCTCTCTGGGCGGAGCTATTTGTATGCTTTCACTGGTGCTTTATCCTTATGTCTATATGCTAGTTAGAGTGGCCTTTTTAGAGCAATCGACGGCGGTACTAGAGGCTAGTCGGAATTTGGGTAAAAAACCCTGGCAAACATTATTTTTAGTGGCGCTACCCATGGCCAGACCCGCCATCGTGGCTGGTGTTAGTTTGGCATTAATGGAAACTTTAGCCGACTATGGCACCGTTGCTTATTTTGGTGTCAGCTCGTTTACGACGGGTATTTTTCGAACCTGGTATGGGCTTGGTGAGCTGACAACGGCAGCGCAACTATGCGCATTTTTAATGTTGTTTGTATTTGCTCTAATCATGGCTGAGCGCTGGTCCAGACAACGTCTTCGGTTTCACCATCATTCAGCACAGAAAAAAATGGTTCGCCTGCGTTTGAAGGGCTGGAGGTCAGCACTGGCTATGTCAGTCGGCAGTTTAATTGTATTCTTAGGATTCGTTCTACCCGCATCGCAACTCGCCATTTGGGCATCTGTGGGTTGGCAAGAAAACCTTGATGGCGACTTTATTACATTGCTTTTTAATAGCTTCTCCTTGGCGGCCATTGCCTCGGTATGTTGTTTAATCGTCGCGGTATTTTTAGCCTATACCAAACGCGCCTTTGCTTCGCGTGCTGAACTGGGTGCTGTAGCAGTTGCCAGCCTTGGTTATGCGGTTCCAGGAACTGTTATTGCGGTGGGAGTGCTGATACCTGTTGCATGGCTAGACAACCAGATCGACTTTTTAAGTACTACCTGGTTCGACTATCCTACCGGGCTACTAATAAGTGGCACCCTCGGATTACTTGTATTTGCCTACCTCGTACGCTTTTTGTCTGTTTCGCTGAACACGGTAGATTCTGGTCTAACAGCTATTAAACCTAGTATCGACGAATCAGCTCGATCGTTGGGGGCAACGCCAAGTCGAGTGCTCAGCCGTATCCATTTGCCCATATTGAGAACTAGCCTACTCACTGCATTATTGCTGGTTTTTGTGGAAGTCTTAAAAGAACTTCCGACCACACTTATTCTGAGGCCTTTTAACTTCAATACTCTGGCGGTACGTACGTATGAGCTAGCGTCTGACGAGCGTTTAGTCGATGCTGCCCTACCCGCTCTAGCAATTGTTATAATAGGATTACTACCCGTTTTACTCATAACCAAAAGTATTCTTAACGAGCGCTTCAGCAATGAATAAGCAATTAATATTAGATCAAGTCACTGTGCAATACGATGCTATTGCCGCAGTCTCTGATGCGACGTTCGCGCTGGCAGAGGGAGAAATTGGTTGTCTTCTGGGCCCTTCAGGATGCGGTAAGACAACACTGCTGCGAGCTATCGCTGGTTTTGAGTCGCTTTCTACAGGAAGTATCAGCTTACATGGTGAGTACATTAGTACCCCTAAACGAACACTGGCACCAGAAGATAGAGCGGTGGGGATGGTCTTTCAGGACTTCGCCTTATTCCCTCACTTGAACGTGCGCGACAATATAGGTTTTGGTCTAAGTAGTTTATCCTCTACTGATAAATCTAATCGTGTTTTAGAGATGCTCGAATTAGTCGGTTTAGTCGCTGTTGCAGAGCGGTTTCCTCATGAATTGTCAGGAGGGCAACAGCAGCGTGTCGCATTGGCAAGAGCGCTAGCACCAAGTCCTCAAATTTTATTACTCGACGAGCCATTCTCCAATCTTGATGCGGAGCTTAGAACGCAGCTTGCAGCAGAGATTCGTATACTTTTAAAAAAGAACAAAGTCACCGCGCTGCTGGTTACTCATGATCAAGACGAGGCCTTTGCAATGGCCGACAAAATTGCGTTGCTCAATGCCGGTAAAATTGTGCAGATTGACACCCCCTATAAGCTATATCACAAGCCAGGAAGCTTATTTGCAGCAGACTTTATTGGCAAAGGAACCATTATTAATGTGGGCATTGATGCAGCAGGATTGCTGGGCAATAACCTAGGCAGCCTTTCGATTAATGCCCTTCCTGAGGATCTAGGTAACACTGTGAAGCTTTTAGTTAGGCCCGATGATATAGCCTATGATGAATTCTCCGACACGAAATTATCCATCGTATCTAAGTCTTTCCTTGGACCTAACTATTTGTATGAACTAGCCTTAAAGGATGGGCAATGTGTTCCGTGTTTGACACACAGTCATATTGATATTCCAGTGGGAGATGAGCTACCTGTGCGCTTTGATCTTCGTCATGTGGTGATTTTTAACGCTGACTAATCATTCGCTAGTGGCTCTATAGATTCTGATCTTACTTGCGCTTTTTTAACACTGCCAGCATCAACATAAGAATCATTTTATCAATAGGAAATAATAATGACTCCAGACACAGCTTGGGCATGGCCATGGTGGTCAGCCATGGTCGCCGTGAATATTATTAACGTAATTGTATGTTTAACCATATTCCGTCGCACTACCCGCAGTGCCGGTGGTTTTTCAAATATCACTGATCAATACCAAAAACACATGCTGATAATGGGATTGATATTCACTATGGTTGGCGCTTATCGCGCTGTATTTGTTTCCCGGTATTTATATCAATTCGCTTGGTTTGATGTACTGGCTAATAGCTCGTTATTGATTAGATTCTTTGCCATTTTTGCAGAACTCTCTTTTGCCGGTTTGTTTGCTTACGCCATGTTACGTTTCAGCAAAGACCTGGCAAGCAATAACCATACGAACCCAGCTTTAAACTTCATTGAAAGTAGGAGCCCCTACTTACTATTTTTTTGTATATTTACAGCACAATTTTTTGCAACCATCGCCACCATTAATAAAAACAATACACTGTTCGCCATTGAAGAAACGTTATGGACAGCAGGATTTTTACTGATATTGCCCCTTGCATTTATTCAGCTGCGGCGTGCATTAAGTATTAAGGCGGAGGCTGAAAAAAAGCGTATTAAAATGCTTCTGACGTCCAGTAAGGTAATTTTTGCATGGTGTATTGGCTATTGCAGTTATGGTGTGTTCTTTCACTTACCAATGGATTTCTTTAGTGACACAGCTAACTCGACGATGGCGGTCACCACAGCTATGCCGGTTGCTCAAGCAGGGTTGGCAGCCGTATGGGATGCATTCTTTATAGTAAATGAATCCAAAGAATTTGGTGACTGGGGCTTTGGATTTTTATTCTGGCATTCGTCCTACTTCAGTATATGCGTTTGGTTAGCTATATTTTTAATGCGCGCTCCAAGAGCTCAGGAATAAAATCATAAGTGATAGTGAAGGCATTTTGTAAAGATTGAGGATGAGGATGAGACAGTTAGTACTATTGATAATTATATTTTTCGCGGAATCTTCTTTTTCTAATGAAAATGATCAACTATTAGGTGGAAAGTTATCAGAGAACATCATTATAAAAAGCGAAATATTAGGCTATCACCTTCAATACCGTGTTTATACGCCCAAAGGAATGAATCCAAATATATTGTTGCCTACGATTTATATAACGGATGGTGAGGCCTATATTAAATTTGGGCAGTTACCAGCGCTTTTAGATAAAGAAATTAGTGCCAACAGAATTGAGCCTGTTATTGCAGTTTTTGTCGATGCGCGAAATCCTGAAAAAATGTCTGAAAATAGGCGTGATAGTCAATTTATTTGCAATGAGAATTATGCAAAATTTTATGCGTACGAACTTCTCCCGGCGATTGAAAAATCGTACCCTTCAAGCCCAAACCGAGAAGCCCGAGTTATTATGGGACTTTCCTATGGAGCCTATAATGCAGCCTGTTTTGGATTGTTTCTACCGGACTATTTTGCTGGGCTTGCCATGCAATCGCCCGCCAAAAGTTATCTAGTAAGACGGCTTACAGATATTTACAAAAAAGGTCCCAAGCTACCGCTCAAAATATTTTTAAGTCATGGCCGCAAGGGTGATAGCACTCGCGATAATAGATACTTTAAAAACGCTTTAACAGAAAAAGGCTATGATCTTACTTATAAACAGTCGTACCAGGGGCATAATTGGTCAAACTGGAGGCCGCTGTTGGATGATGTTCTCCTAACATTTTTTGAGACTAACAATTAAAGGTTAAGTTCTCGCTGCCCTAGAGTCGGCAATAATCTACATGGGTGGAATCTGCCTCAAAGGCTCAGGCTTATTCTCGCTCAAGTTCTCTCTATCTCTGACCTTTAGGTAATAAAGATAACGTTAAGTTAACAACCCATTTAAGTTGACGTTTTGAACGACTATTTTATCTTTTTTTGTTCTCTCTTACGCTTTTTTAAGGCAGCTAGTTGCCACTCTGGTAGTTTTACCCGAGTGTCATAATCTGCGTCGTCGTCATAATCAGTCATATCCTCCGTTAAAACAGTATTTAGCTTACTCAAAGCGGCTTTAAGCCATCCTGTTGGCGGTTTTTTATCCATAACAGCCTCCGATTTCCGTAATAAATTTATGGCGCTAATTTTAGGTCTACGATTCGTTATGTAGTACTCAATCTTTTTATTAACATAATTAAGGGTTAAATCAAGCCTGAGAGACGGTGTAAATATTAACAAGTACTACTCCGCCTACAATAAAGAACAAACCCAGTAGCGCCGGCCACCTCAGAATATCGCCATAAATGGCGTATGGCATCACAGCAACTAACAAAACACCGATACCACTCCATGTCGAATAAACAACCGATAATGGAAGCATTTGTACCGCAAAGGATAAAAGGTAAAACGACCCCAAATAAAAATACTCAATACAATAGCGGGAATCAACTTAGAAAACTGTCCGTCAAAGGTGACATTAATGTCCCAGCGACTTCTAAGATGATAGGAGTGATCAAAAAGAGATACTTTTCCATATTAGCGCTCCTTTATCTATCGATGAAACAACAACTGAGATAAATAAGCTGTAGCGTTGAAAACCACCGTTAGAATGCTCACCAATACCTGTATGGTCTACATTATTTATGCCCACGATTTTAACATATCTAAAACTGTTTCTGGTATTCGCAAAACATTATGGATTGAGTAAATTCCACATCGACTAACGATAATAGACTAAAATATTAAGGTAAAGGACGTACAAAAAATAAGAAGACCGTTTAAATAAGGGCCATAAATAAATGAAGCTATACATAATTTTAATCACGTTTTTAATTGTGATCTCAGGCTGCAACGACGCATCGCAAGTAAAAAAGCAAGAAGGTCTTTATCAAGTATCCAGTTCAGCAACAACGTCAGCTGCAATTGCAATATCCGACAACTATGGCGCTAGAGTTGCTGAAGATATTCTAAATCAAGGCGGCAATGCTGTTGACGCGGCTGTAGCGACTGGTTTTGCATTGGCGGTTACCTTTATCGATGCCGGTAATATTGGTGGCGGCGGATTCATGACGATCAAAATGGATAATGAGATTGCTTTTCTAGACTACCGTGAAAAAGCACCCTTAACCGCTCACAAAGACATGTACCTGGATGTTGAAGGTAATGTTATCGATGACATAACATTAATTGGAGGGCAAGCCGCTGGCGTACCCGGCACAGTGGCCGGATTTTGGGAAGCACATAAACGCTTTGGTAAATTACCCTGGAAAGATATCGTGCAACCAGCGATAGACTTAGCGGCGAATGGCTTTATGCCGGCCCCTATCCTGGTGAAAAGTATTCACAGTATGGAACAGCGCTTTGACGGCAAAACTAACTTTAATGAGTACTTCGAGCACATCAGCAGCACTGAGGTGTTCAAACAGCCTGAATTGGCACAAACACTTGGTCGAATTGCAGAGTTTGGCGCTGACGATTTTTATCGTGGTCACACCGCGGCCCTTATTGTTGAGCAAATGAAACAAAGTAATGGCCTGATTTCTGCCGAAGACTTGGACCAGTACTCTGCCATATGGCGAGAACCCGTGCGCGCTAACTGGAGAGGCTATGAAGTAGTTTCCGCACCACCACCAAGCTCTGGTGGTTTTGCAATTGTTCAATTACTAAAAATGAAAGATTATCTCGCAGAGCACTTTACCAATGTTGAACATAATTCTGCCCAATATATTCATCTAATAGCTGAAATGGAAAAACGCGTGTTTGCTGATCGTGCTGAGTATCTTGGGGACCCAGATTTTTTCGACATTGATATCAAAGCGCTAATCGATGACGTGTACATCAGCAAACGTGCCGCTGAGGTTAATACAAAGACTATATCAACCTTAAAAAGCATTAACCCTGGCCTAGAATCGCCTAACACCACCCACTATTCTATTGTTGACCAATGGGGTAATGCAGTGTCTAACACTTACACCATTAACTGGGACTACGGCAGTGGCGTAGTTGTAGGTGGTGCTGGGTTTTTACTGAACAATGAAATGGACGACTTTAGCGCAAAGCCTGGAGTGCCGAATATTTTTGGTGTGGTGGGTAATGTAGCAAACGAAATTCAGCCAGGTAAGCGCATGCTGTCATCGATGTCACCTACGATTGTACTAAAGGACGGCGAGGTAGAGATGGTGGTGGGTACACCGGGTGGCTCGACTATTTTTACCACAGTATTTCAGGTAATTATCAATATTTTAGACTTTAACATGACACCATTAGAAGCTATTGGTGCGACGCGTTTTCATCACCAATTGGTACCGGCGGACCTCATTACCTACAGTGGATTCAGCATAGACAGACCACTATCAGACCAAGTAATTGAGGACCTTGCCAAAAAGGGCTATCGTACTGAACCACACTCGTTTGAGTATGGTGATGTACAAATTATTGTAAAAGATGGAAACTCATGGATTGCTGCATCGGACCCTAGAGATAGGGGTCAGTCTCGCGTTTTTGAACCAACACCAAAAACGCGAGACCAATAAAGTACTCTTAATCAGAGAGACAATTGCACTTTAATACCGAGATTTCTCCCCGGCAACGGAACCTCGTCTTTCACGAAAGACGAGTGGTTTCTAGCCACTTCATCGAGCAAGTTTTTAGCAAACATTGACACTGTTGCAGTCCGCTTTTGACCAAAAGTGTAGGTTTTAACTGCACTAAAATTCAGCATGCTAAAGCCACTGGTAACCGTTTCGTTTGAACCAATATCTCTTTGAGAGTCGACATCCTTTAAATCAAGCTTTAACTCAAGACTATTTTTGGCATAGGAAATCCCATAAATATTTCTATCAGGAGTCATTCGAGGAATATTGCTATCATCACGGAACTCTCCAGCGACTGAATCACGACCAAATGATAAAGCCAGATCACCGTCACCTATTTCAAAAACGGTACCTATCTCTAATTCATAGCCGACAAATTGCGCATTCTGCTGCAAATAATTAGCCTTGATTAAGCCGCCATGATCATCTTCGTCATCATGCTCTTCGTGCGCTTCTGCAGTTTCGTCTTGGAGGTAGATATAATTAGCGACATCATTTTTAAACAAGGTAACCGTGCCAAAAACTCCTTCATGCGCATAAGACAGGGTTGCATCAAAGTTTGTCGATTGCTCTGACTCCAAATCAGTATTACCAATCTCCAAGCGACCAGTAGCCAAATGCGCGCCGTTCATGAACAACTCTATAGCGGACGGGGTTCTTTTAACAATTCCAGCACTGACGTTTAAGTCAAAGTTTTCATTGAGGTCTTTACTAAGGCTCATCGCGAAGCTTGTCGCATTATAATCTTTGGAGAAGTAGTCCATCTCTTCGTCATGATCTTCTTCCTCATGCTCGTCATGCTGCTCTTCCTCATGGTCGTCATGCTCTTCTTCGTGACTAACTGAGCCTTTTCGACTTGTGCGGTCATGTCGTATGCCCAGGTCAAGATGAAACGAATCTACCTGTTTGCTCAGATAGTAGCCCAAAGTCATTTCTTCGCTGGCCGTTGGGTTCATAAATGCCTCTTCCCCCAAAATTGACATATCTTCATCGACAAAATTGAGTGATATTTTTTGCAGAAGCTCATCATTAGACAGGTCGAAAATAGCGCCGTATTCTCGAGATTCATTACTGAACACTGTTGGTCCCTCTGCATGGTGTTCATCACCGTGCTCTTCCCCTTCGTGCTCCTCCCC
>CALDQM010000119.1:0-7713 GCA_937911225.1 uncultured Cellvibrionales bacterium | reverse complement strand
CGTAGTGGACGCCATCAACATAGACACCAACTGATTGTTCAAACGATTGGTTTGCGCCAACACCGATACCACGCATAGAAATAATCGTGTTTACGGCATTTTCTGTAATAGTTAGGTTAGGCACATATTGAGACAACTCTTGAAAGCTGTGCAATCCGGCTTCTGCGATTTTTGTGCCACTGATCGCCACTAGGGAAACAGGAACGTCCTGAAGGCTTTCTGCGCGTTTTTGTGCGGTAACGATAACTTCTTCGAGTTCGGCCGCGTTGGCTCCACTAGACGCAGTTACTATGGCGACTGCTAAAGCACTGAGTGTACGAAATGACTTAGTTTTCATATTGGGCCCCTTTGAGAGTTTGCAAATTATTCTTAATTTTTTTTTAGCATCTTAATCTTGGTGATCGCGCTATATACTCAAATATCAATGTGATGACTGATATTTAAGTGCTATTACAAAGCAAAAACCTTGATCCAACTTGGACAATACCTGAAGGCCCTATGTTAATTAGACTAATTTATAGATCCTTCAAAACCGCAGTCCTGACCTAAAGGTAGCATAAAAATTAATGGTAAAAGACATAAAAAGTATTCACTAAACTATAATTTTTTGACTAATAGGTGTACATAACACACTGTTTTATATGAATATATGCCTAGCGGTCTGTCATTAAAATATTGAGAAGGGGCGCTATGATAGAATTATCGTGGCGATTTGAAAAAATATTAAGCGCGGAGGGAATACCGCCGAGCCTGACGATCACGGTTTGGGTCTGTGGATTGATCATAACTAGTTGTAGGCCCATTCCCTCAATCCAGAACACTTCAGCTAGGTTGGGTAAACCACCATAAATATGGTAGCCATAAGTATTACTGACTGATTTTCCCGTCGCCTGAACAAAAAACCACTTTGGAATAACGGAGTCTCGAACCATTTTTTCTAGCCAACTTGCGGAGACTATTTGAATTTTTGGGTTAAGAAATAAACTGCCGATTTCGAGCCATGATCTTGCCGTGGCGAACATACAGCAATAACCCGCCGTGTTGATAACACTGGCCTCTTCAAGTTTTAATGGCTGCCAAATTTTATCGGCAATTAATTGGTTAAGTGGCTTTTTATAAATATTTTTCAGCACCAGACTCAACAGGTGATAATTAATGTTGTCATAGCGAAACAATCGATCACCGTCAAAGGAGATATCTGATAAAGGTGTTATTAATGGATTGCCTTTTAAGGTAGCTCTTATATCGTTAGAGGTGCTTTCTATTCCAGAGGTATGCCTGAGTAAATCTCGAAGAGTGACTGGGTCCACAGGCCGTTGTGGTATTTCAGGAAGATACCGAGAAATAGAATCTTTCTCAGAGTTAATGAAACCGTCATCAATGGCGACGCCAATAAGAATAGCAATAATCGTTTTAGTCATAGACATCGCGTTTATATTGCGGCCATTATCCGCAGCTGGGCTATAACGTTCATAAACAATACGACCCTTTTTTTGAACGATCAGCGCCTGAGTTTGGCTACGGTCAAACCAGGCATCTAATGCGCTATTAGGGAGGATGTTTGTTTTAAATGACTCTTCCTCTTCGTGAGTTTCTCCGGAAATGGTCGTCGGTGTGGATAACAGGAAGGAGTCCGGTGATTTCATTAAGTCATTCAGATGAGCGTTAGCCTCGAGCAAAGTACCCTCTAAAAGTAAAGTCTTTAGCGGAGTTGCCATTAGTAATATTGAGGTTAGTGAAATTCCAATTACTATTTTTAACCAGATGGTTTTGGGTAACATGTGACTCGATACTCTGATGTTTTAGATGTTGACGCGATTTTCGCTGAGGACGCTATGATCGCTAAAATAGCGGGCTATTATTTCACTAATAGATGCGTGCTCTCTATTGTAATATTCTCAACCCCTGTTACGGTAACTTAAAAATAAGAGAGAACCATAATGGAATCTGCGACACAGACTGGTTCAGGTAAGGAAATAGGGTTTTGGCGAGGATGGTCAATCGCCGTAGGTTGTGCGATCGGATCTGGTGTCTTTATGATGCCCACTCTATTGGCACCCTACGGAATGCTGGGCTTAGCAGGTTGGTTAACCGCTGGGGCGGGTACCTTATTGGTTGCACTGTCACTATCCCGATTAGTTAAGCGTGTGCCCAAACTAGGTGGTCCCTATGCCTATGTTCAGGCCGGTTTAGGTGATTTTGCAGGTTTTTTGATTGCGTGGACATATTGGATCGCTTGTATCGCAGCGATATCAGGTATCTCCATCGCATTTGTCGGTTATTTAGGCGTGTTTTTGCCCGCGGTCACTGAATCAGCGGTGCTTAGTCTTTTAGTGGCCCTCGCCTTAGTCTGGACAGTGGTGGGACTCAATATCCGTAGTGTTGAGAGCAGCGGAACGTTTCAGGTAGTGACCACTATTCTAAAGATACTGCCGCTGTTGTTTATTATTGTGCTGGGTTTTACCAATATGCAGCCGGACATTTTGCCACCAGTGAACCCCACCGAGTTACATCCTTTTGCTTTGTTAGCCACGGTAACGACCCTGGTAATGTGGTCTTTTATTGGGATAGAAACCGCCACAGTGCCGACCGATAATATGGTCGAGCCTGAGAAATTGATTCCGCGTATTCTCATCGCTGCAGTGTTAACGATTCTGATAATTTATTTCTTGGTGAGTTTAGCGGTGGCGCTGGTGGTGCCAGCGTCTGAGCTGGTTGGATCAACCGCGCCTTTTGCACTGGCTGCAACAAAAGTAATGGGCCCAGTTGGCGGCGCTATTATTACTGTCGGCGCATTGATATCCACGCTAGGCTCTTTGAATGCAAACACACTAACAGCGGGCCAAGTGCCACTGGCCGCCGCTAAGGACCATTTGTTGCCGGTTAAGTTTTTAACGCTGAGTCAGTCTGGCACGCCGATTTTTTCCTTCCTAGTGTCCGGTGGTTTCGTCTCATTGTTACTAGTGCTCAACTACACCAAAGGTTTGATCGCAGCCTTTACCTTTATGGCCATGCTATCAACCTTGTCAACGCTAATGGCTTATGCATTTTGCGCGGTTGCCGAATTTTACTTCCTAAAGAATGACCGAGCAGGGCCCGAGCGAACCAGAGCAATCTTGCTGTCAGGTGCCGCTTTTTTGTATTCCTTTTTTGCCATCTGGGGTGCTGGTTCAGAAATCGTATTTTACTCCTTTATGCTAATCATCATTGGCATGCCTTTTTATGCACTTGTCCGAGAAGACGTTAGAGACCAATAGTATGAGTCAATTCAATGAATATTCTGCCCTAGGGCAGGTTGCAGTACGCACGCCAAAAAATGCCTTTGTAAATCAACAAAAACTGACCACCGAATGGGAGTCCCTGCGTTTTCATGCCATGCCAGATATGGAAGAAGCGCAAAGAGAATTTGATCAATTCCGTAAAATTCTTGTAGATTGTGGTGCTGAGGTTATTGATCTCCCCACTGCAGATGAGTTAACCATAGATAGTATTTACACACGTGACAGTATTCTTATATGCCCCAAAGGATTAATCATTTGCACTATGGGTCGTAAAACTAGAACCCCGGAGGCTAAAATTAATGCGGGTTGTTATGAGTCCTACGGTCATCACATTATTGGTGAGATTGTCTCTCCGGGTACGTTAGAAGGTGGTGATTTTATCTGGATTGATGAAAACCATGCAGCGGTCGGTCTTGGGCCGAGGACTAACCGAGAGGGCATTCGCCAACTACAGGCAATATTAGGTGATGAGGTAGATTTACATGTGGTAGATCTACCTGAGCCGGATCATCCAGATGATGTACTGCATCTCATGTCTATTATTTCGCCCTTAGATAAAGATTTAGCGCTCATATACAAAGCTTTTATGCCTGATCGGTTCATTCAGTGGCTTAAAAATTTAGGGCTAGAGTTTGTGGAAGTTCCTGAGGAAGAGTACCTCCCTATGGGGTGCAATGTGCTTGCCTTTGGGCCGCGACAGGTAGTTATGTTAGAAAATTTGCCGGGTGTTAAGGCAGGGCTAGAATCTGCAGGATGTTTGGTGACAACCTATAAAGGACTAGAGATAAGCCGTAAAGGTGAGGGTGGCCCGACTTGCTTAACGCGTCCCTTGATCCGAGGATGACGTGCAAGATATATTACTTATTCGATGCTCTCGACGATTGTGATAGAGGCATGTATATTTACACCTCAACCAATGAGCTTAAGCCTAATGTTTAAACGCCAATTAAGAGTGATAACAACGCTGACTGTTTTGTTCATGTTAATGTCTTGTTCACCGCAAGAATCATCTAATGAAAAATGGGCATCTCCAGCCGGAGATAATTCAGTATCGCCCAATTTGAGTCTTGATATGGAGGGCCTGCCTATCTTGAGTTGGATGAAGGTAGATGAAGGGTTGGTGGCTCTGCAATATTCGCGTTGGACGGGTACCCAATGGAGCGATCCTATTACAGTGGCTAGCGGCGAAGAGTGGTTAGTAAATAGGGCAGACTTTCCATCGGTTGTACAGTTAAGCCAGTCACTCTGGGCTGCTCATTGGTTAGTCATGACAGATCCAAGTATATTTGCTTATGATGTTGCCATTAGCTTGTCTCGTGATGGGGGTAAGACATGGACAGCTAGTGTTGCGCCACATACTGATGGCACGTTTAGTGAACATGGCTTTGTCAGCTTTTTTGCCGAGGGTGATGATATTGGTGCGGTATGGCTAGATGGTCGAGAAATGACAGGTGGTCATGGTAAAACAGTTGCGGTTGAAGCAGTCGGTAGCGCTATTAATGGTATGACGCTTCGGTCCACTAAAATGGCTTTTGATGGGTCTGTCTATGAAGATCAAATTATTGATGGCCTTGTTTGCGATTGTTGTCAAACCGATATATCGGCGACACCAACAGGGCCTATTGCTGTTTTTCGTAACCGCACTGAGGATGAGCGACGAGACATCTACTTTTCACGAATGGTTAATGGGCGCTGGATGAAGTCAAAGCCGGTTGCAGTCGATGATTGGGAAATTGCAGGATGTCCAGTAAACGGCCCGTCGGTGGCTGCGAATAGGGATAAAACTGCGGTCGCTTGGTATACCCAGGCCAAGGGCTTTGGCGAGGTAAAGTTTGCTTTATCTGATAATGGCACAGATGTATTTTTGACGTCTATTAATGTCGATAGTGGTGATGATGTGCTTGGCCAAGTAGGTTTGGCCGCTGCGCCAGAGGGTGGTTTTATTGTCAGCTGGATGACGTTTATTGAAGGCACCGCAGGAGAGTTACGATTGCGCTACATTGATAATGATGGGGTTGCCTACGCACCCATCGTTGGTTCAAAGATTGATATGACCCGTAAAGCGGGACTCCCACAGATGGTCTTGTTCCAAGATAAAGCCGTGTTGTCTTGGACGGGAGGCGATGGGTCGAACAAAACGGTTCAGGTGGCAGAGATGAGTATAGATCTATTACAGCTAGCCTCACTACAGCAATAAAAAGAGGGGCATTTAGTGTATCAAATAAGTAATAGAGTAAAGCGTCTGATCGCCGCTGGGGCTATGATCACACTGTTTTTCGCAGTGCAGTCCTGTTCAGTTACTGAATCCTTTAGTAACAGCGATGCCAATGTAACGCCTAAATCTCTCACTGATGTTATCAAATGGCGCATGACCAAAGATGCGACGCCAGAGAGAGTGGCAATCGATCTTTCTCAAGAATGGCGCCAACTTAATGCTAAATCAACTCACTATGCCGTTTGGGTTGGTCATGCCACCTACCTCATTAACAATGGTGATCTGACTATTCTTACCGATCCAATCTTTTCAGAGCGAGCATCCCCAGTGGGTTGGGCAGGCCCAGAAAGGCTTATTCCACCCGCTATGCCGATTGATAGTCTCCCCCGGATTGACGCAATACTGATTAGCCACAACCATTATGACCATTTAGACCTACCTAGCCTTAAAGCCTTGCAGTTGGCTAACCCCAATGTATCTATACTGGTACCACAGGGTGATAAAGCCTTGTTAGACAGTCAGGGTTTAACAAATGTCACAGAACTTAGGTGGTGGCAAAATATCCGGGTAAAGCAGACTGAATTAACCTTTACCCCGGTGCAGCATTGGTCTGGGCGAGGAATCACAGGTAGAAATAGTAGTTGGTGGGGTGGATGGTTTATTAAGAGTCCTGACTTATCCCTTTACCATGCCGGCGATACTGGCTATTCACGGGATTTTATTACCACCAGAGAGAGACTCGGAGTACCTGACTTCGCGTTTATTCCAATTGGTGCCTATAGCCCTAGATGGTTTATGAAGAATCAACATGTTGATCCAGAGGAAGCAGTGCAGGTGGCGTTTGATTTGCAGGTGCCGCACTCATTTGGTATGCACTGGGGAACATTTATTTTGACCGATGAACCCATTAAAGAGCCTCGCTCAGTACTCGCCAAACTACTTGTAGAGAAAGATCTGCCGGAGGACTTTTTTATCGCTCCGGCTCCAGGTGAAATTTTGTCATTACAATAACTAAATAGAGACACAAAATATGTCCACAGAGCTTATTTTCGGTTACTGCGACCCTCGCTTTGAGCAGGTTGCCGATGTTTTAAGACACTCTTTAGAGTCTAAGTTTGAGGTTGGTGCCTCCTTTGCCGTTGAGATTGAAGGTGAGATGGTCATGGATCTATGGGGTGGTCATAAAGATGCTGAGAGAACTATGCCTTGGCAGCAAGATACGATTGTCAATGTATTCTCTGTGACAAAAGGTGTTACCGCCATTTGTGCAGCGAAATTGATAGAGCAAGGTCACTTGGATCTTCATCAAAAAGTATCACATTATTGGCCCGAATATGGCTGCAATGGTAAGGAAAATACCACTGTTATTGATTTGTTGTGCCATCGTGCTGGGATGTTTGGGTTTCGAGATCAAGTACCGTTGGATGACTGGACAAACTGGGGTCAATTTACTGGCATGCTGGCCGCGCAGGCTCCTTTTGCTGAGCCTAATTCAATACAGGCCTATCATGCATTAACCTTTGGCTGGTTGGTTGGCGAACTAATACGCCGAGTGGATGGCCGCACGGTGGGGGTATATTTCAAAGAAGAGGTAGCAAATCCTCTCGGGCTGGATTTTGCTATTGGGCTAGACGATTCAGATATGGCCAGATGTGCGCAAATGTTAATGCTTGATGAACTTCCGTCAATCTCTCAGTTGAATGTTTTAAAGTATCTACCCGATTTTCTGTTATCAAAGTCACTAACAAATATAAAGGCAGCCGTTAGTAGGGGCTTTAATCCTATCGCATTTGATGGCCGTGCGATGGACAATCCTAACTTTGCTAATACAACTGAGTGGCGTCGCGCAGAAATTCCTGCCGCAAATGGGCACGGTGTTGCTTCGAGTTTGGCGACACTGTACGGAATACTGAGCAATGGCGGCAGTAGAGACGGTAATGAAGTGCTAAAACCGGAGACCATAGAGTTACTCCGAACGGTTCATTCTAACGGTCCGGATATGGTGCTTTTTGGCTTAAACTACAAATTCGGCTTAGGTCATATGTTGAATGCTCCGATCACGCCTATAGGACGTAATCGTAGCGAAAGTATGTTTGGTCATACGGGTATTGGTGGTGCGGTTGTATTTGGCGATGTTGAGAAAAAACTTGGATTTTCATTCTTTAATAATCAGCAGCACAAGGACCTAAAATTGTACGAAACATCTAACAAATTGGC
>CALDQM010000118.1:0-8826 GCA_937911225.1 uncultured Cellvibrionales bacterium | reverse complement strand
TGAAATTCCCAAAATTACTTATTTTATTGTTTTCCAGTCTTTTAGTACTGCAAGGATGTGGGAGTGGTACGAAACACGAGGTTACTCCAACACCGGTTGCACCAGCTGATCCTCAAAGCATTGTGGATGTTGCTACCGCCAATGGTAGTTTCACAACTCTGGTTACTGCACTTGAGGCCACGGGCTTAGATGTGACCCTAAGCGACATGGACAGTAAGTTTACTGTCTTTGCCCCAACCGATGATGCTTTTGCATTATTAGGTCAGGATGTTATCGATGCTCTTTTAGCTGACACAGATACCTTGAGTGATATTCTCACTTATCACGTTATTTCAGGCGAAGTTGACTCAAGCGCAGCAATATCAAGCGCTGGATCTCTTGTTGAAATGGTCAATGGCGATTCCATCGGTTTGTCTTTAGACGGCGATAATCTTTTAGTCAACACTGCCACTGTAATTTTGGTTGATGTAGCCGCAGACAACGGGGTAATTCACGTAATTGATGCGGTACTAACGCCTCCTACAGACAAAGGAACGCCCACCATGAACATTGTGGACACCGCAGTTGCAGCTGGAGACTTCGGCACCTTAGTGACTGCACTGCAAGCAGCAGGCCTTGACGCAACGCTCGCAGACGAAACGCAGTCCTTTACCGTGTTTGCGCCAACTGATGCAGCGTTTGCAATGATTGACCCGGCAACTCTGAATTTGCTAATTGCCGATACCGATGCTCTTTCCAGTGTCTTGCTGCAACACGTTGTTAGCGGCGAAGTAAACGCTGTAACTGCATACACATTGAATGGCTCATCCGCTACTACAGCGTCAGGTACCGCCATACCCGTGGTCATAAATACGGAGCTAGACACCTTGACCTTTGGTGGTGCCACCGTGCAAACAACTGACATTTACACAACCAACGGAATCATTCACGTGATTGACACCGTTGTAGTTGCTGATGTTGAATTGCCAACGCCGCCTGCATCAATAGTCGATGTTGCGGTCAGTAATGGCAGCTTTACCACCTTAGTCACAGCGCTGCAGGCCACAGGCTTGGACACTGTATTAGACGATCCAGAGTCAACATTCACCGTTTTTGCTCCTACTGATGCGGCCTTTGCCTTATTAGGGCAAGATAAAATAAATGAGCTTCTGGCCGACCCAGACACTCTCAAAGACATTCTTTTGTACCATGTAGTCAGTGGATCAGAGATCTTGCAAGATGGTGCCATTACTGTTGCTCAATCAGGAAGTAACAAAGTGGATATGGCAAATCTAAGGCAAACCGCTTTAACCTTAGCAGACAGCACTCTTTACATTAATAAGTCTGCTGTTTCTTTGGCGGATGTAATGGCTGATAACGGTGTAATACACGTGGTTGACCAAGTCATTCTTCCACCGCCAGCTGTTACCGATTCAACTCAAACTATTGTTGATATTGCGCTAGCAGACGCAAACTTTTCTACACTAGTTGCGGCACTTACCGCCGCAGACTTAGTTACAACCCTGAGTGATGAGTCAGCCACCTTTACTGTCTTCGCCCCAACCAACGCAGCCTTTGAAAAAATTGAAGGTTCAGCATTAGAAGCGCTATTAGCTGATACCGACGCTTTGACTGACGTACTGCTCAAACATGTCATAAACGATGCAACAATCGATGCTGTTTCGGCCTATGCCGCTAACGGTGGTGCTGTCACTTCAATCGGCAACGACAGTTTGGGTATAAGTCTGGTGGACTTTACTCAGACTACCAATGGCGATAGCGACGAAGTTGCCTATGACAGTGTTAGCCAAGGGTTAGTGGGCGGAACTAACTCAACCAACCCAGGGTTTACTCTGTACGCGTTTGATAGCGACCTTGGCTCTGCCGGAAGTACCTGTAACGACAGCTGTGCAACAAACTGGCCACCTGTTTTGGTGACCGACGGCGAGGTTGCCAATATTTCTGGATTAAGTTTAGTAACACGTGATGATGGAAGCTCTCAGGCAGCCTACAAAGGCCGACCACTTTACTTCTATTCAGGGGATACAGAAGCATCTGACACAAGCGGCCAAAGCGTTAGTGGATGGTGGAAAGTTGGTCAAGAGCAAGTCGCTTTGCAAGTACAGGGGTCCAATGTGACTAGCGTAGATATTTACGCCAGCAATGGCATCCTTCATGTTATAGACACCGTTATTACAGCTGCTGACAAGGTCACAGCCGCCGAGACCATCGAGGTTTCAGTTGCAGCGAACAACGACGGGTCGGGTAATGTCTATGTTATTGGTGGCGTTCAAAAGAAGGCATTAACATTGGTGGTAGGGACCACATACACCTTCACACACCCCTCAGGCCACCCACTATTGTTCTCAGAAACAGGCGATGGTACTCACAGTGGAGGATCTGAATATGCTAGCGGTGTGGACAGCTCAATTGCTGGGACCACTGTTATCCAAGTGACATCATCGACGCCAAAGACACTCTATTACTACTGTAGCATTCACCCAAGAATGGGTAGTGCTGCAACGCAATAACATCAATTTTCGAAGGTCCTACAGAGAAGCCCCTGAAATCAGGGGCTTTTTACTGCACGCTATATTATTAACCTATTTGGATGCCACTAGTAACTTAGGCCATGACCAAATTCAAACACAGGGTTCTCAGAATCATCCGGAATATCTTCTTTTTGTTGCATCACCGCATCCATTGAGGAGGGTAGCTCAAAGGGTAACTTCCCCTGAGGATTAAACTGACCAAAGATTACTTCAAACAAAACCGAGTCATAAACACCGAAGGTCCCTATCAATCCATCACTAATTTGATCAAGCTCAGTTAATATAGCCGGTCGATTCAGATCAACTACCGTAATCAGTACGGCGTTATCGCTATAGGTTTGAGCCTTCTTTAAAATGGCAGGATCGAACGCTAAATTGCCGTCAGATAAAAGACTACTCAAAAAAATATCGATTAACTCATCAGAGCCTGGCACTTGGTTTCCATTAAAAATAGTAGGCAGATAAAGAATAACCACATCAGCCTGGTCCGCGCTATCAACTACTGTCCCGTAACGCTTAGCCTCTTCTGGGTCTAGACCGTCAATAAAAATTTTAGTCCCAGTGGCAAATGGAAGCGCCGGTATGTCTGTCATTTTATTGTTTAATAGAACAATCGATTTGCGCTGTGCTTCTAGTCCAGCCGCAACATATTCAGGTGTCCGAATAAGCGACGCTATCGCATCTTCATCAACCAATGACTGCTCAAACAAACCCAGCTCAAACTTATTGAGTAAAATTCGTCGTACTGACTGGTCTATGCGTGCCTCGCTTAGCTCACCATCTTTAACAAGCGCAATGATATGTTCAGGATCACTCTCACCACCATATTGATCAACCCCTGCATCAATAGACTTTTTGTAGCGTTCGCGCACCGATAGAGTTTCAACGCCCCAAGCGCGGCTAGCGACAATACCCCAGTCAGTGCAGACCACGCCGGTAAATCCTAGTTCATCTCGTAACAGATCGGTGAGAATCATTTTGTTAAAGCCCATGGCGACGTTTTCATCGGTCTGATCAACAGGCACACCGTAATACGGCATAATCACTCGAAGACCATTATCAATAGCCTTTTTAAAGGGCTCTACGTGGTAATCAAAGTTACCGCCTGGGTAAACTTGGCGCTTACCACTGGGAAGATGGGCGTCTAAACCAAACTCCTGTGGCCCACCCCCAGGAAAATGCTTGACCATGGTCATAACACTTTTGTCTGTTAGGGTAGTACCTTGAAAGCCGAGCATATAGGCATTAGTCATCTCAGCTGACAACTGCGCGTTAGACCCAAAGGTACCAAAATTTCTAGCCCAACGGGGTTCCGTGGCTAAGTCTGCCATAGGGTGTAATGCCGTGCGGAGGCCAACGGCACGATACTCAGCTGATGCAATTTCACCAAAACGTTTAACCAGGTCAACATCTCGCGCGGCGGCAAAACCAAGCTGCGATGGCCATCCAGAAAAGCCTTTGACAGAGAACGCAGCAATACCACCACTAGCTGCCTCATGGAGTGGGTCTGAACTAATAGTTAATGGAATACCCAGCCTGGTTCGGTTAGCCACTTGCTGCAACTTATTGAGCTTTTCGGCAATTTCCAGCGGACTGGGCTTACCATAAAAATTAAAGTGGGTAATGTGCTTATCAAAAATCTCGACGGCATCTATTTCGACTCTTCCCATGGAAAGGTGAAAGGCTCGCAACGTAAGATCGGGTTTAATAGTTATTGCCGGATGCATCATCTGACCGACTTTTTCTTCTAAGGTCATTTGACGCAGTAAGTCTTCCACTCTTTCTGATGCAGGCGCTTGTACATTTTCATAGACATCTAAACGCTTATTTTTATTTAAATCGCGGTAAGCCAAACCATCGCTCATGAGAGCTTCCGACTCAGAGCCAAGACTAAAATAAATACGCAGGGTATCATATGGCTGAAGCAGTAAATTAGTAGTAAAAACTGCGGCGACAATAACTACCGACAGTAAGCCATATCCAGAATATTTAAATATTTTTTTCATAATCATCCCTTTTAGAAAGCTTGAAGTGTAAACCTAAGCTTTTTAGTTTGCACCCCTCTCGCTGTGATTGCATGAAAGGCAGAAAAAAGATATTAGCCACCATATGTTTAGGATGTCGAAACAATTAATGCATGACGCGTTATAATTCTCTAATAGCCTGACTATTCGTATAATTTACGCCATTAAAAGAGAGAAACTATGATTCCTGAAGCACTACAAAAATGGCACTTGTTCGCAGAAACAAAAAATACTGACCTGCTGGATGAGATGTTAGCTGACGACGCAAAAATGCATTCACCCGTAGTGCATACCGTGCAAGAGGGCAAAGCAATCACCAAAATGTACCTCACTGCCGCTTCCGTAGCCTTATTTAATGGCACCTTTAAATATGTGCGTGAGGTTTATGACCAGAGCTTTGCACTGTTGGAATTTGAAGTCGAATTAGATGGTATTTCAGTTAATGGAGTAGACATGATCTCTATGGGCCCAGACGGAAAAATCACCGACTTTAAAGTTATGATTAGGCCACTTAAAGGCATAAACGCCGTGCATAAATGTATGGGCGAAGCACTCATGCAAATAAAGAAACCTATTTAAGTTTAAAGACGAATTACAGCAAATCGCTTATAGCCCAGGTGTCAGGGTTAAACCCTCGGGCTCTGTATTCATCCTGTGGTTTGTGAACCACAATGGCTCTTTCAGAAAACTGCCTGAACTCGCCTTTTATAAGGCCTAATATTTCCCAACTAATCATTCCAGTCTTACAGTTAAAGAATGCGTCAACTACATAGCCGCTTTTATACAACCCATCACTTGTTTGATGCATAGCGGCAAAGTCGATGGTTGTTCCGCTCCACCCTGCAAAGGGATACTCGTACCCGCCTTTTGTATTGTCCACACTCCTTACGTCAGCAACCAACCCAACTATTAAAGCCAAAGTTGCAAAGACCCCTACCACTGCGAATATAGATTTAATCAATTTATAGGACTCCTAAAAGTACTGGTAAATGAACCCTACTAAGTATAAAAGTAACAGGTATCAACATTAATTACTTTAATGCCTACGCATTACTTTGCGTCGCAGATACGTAACGTCCTGTTTAAGCCAAATAGTCCAGTGATAGGCTCACTGGCTAAACGACCCATGTAATTAAAAATGGGCTAATAATGAATGTGATTGAGTGCAGTTAACACCTTGGCACTGCTGAGTGCTGTACTATGTGTTTTCTGAAAATAATCTTAAAAGCGATGACTCATGGCACTTAGTGCAACGATCTATAAAGCAGAACTCAATGTTGTTGATATGGATCGTCATTATTATGAGCAGCACAGTCTAACCCTTGCACAACACCCCTCTGAAACGGCTGAGCGCTTAATGCTGCGGCTGTTGGTTTTTGCCCTGCATGCTAGTGAGACTATGACATTTACTAAGGGCTTGAGTACCGATGATGAACCAGACCTGTGGCAAAAAAGTCTTAGCGATGAAATTGAGCTGTGGGTCGAGCTTGGCCTGCCCAGTGAAAAACGTCTTAAAAAAGCCTGTGGTCGATCACAGCAAGTGGTTGTTTATGCCTATGGCGCTGGCTCTGCCAACCTGTGGTGGCAAAAGATTCAGCCACAGCTTTCGCGCTTTAAAAACCTTACGGTTAAACGCATTGATGCGGCACCCTTGGAGCAGTTAACTATGTTCTTAAAGCGCACTATTGAATTACAGATTAGCATTCAAGATGATGAAATCACTTGCTTGTCTGATGATAATGAACTGGTGCTAACACCGGAAATTTTGTCGTTGCGTTTATAAGTTAGAACCACAGCCTTTGGTGTTACTGCTGGGTTTATAATAGAATTTTTATTAGAATAATCTGCGGTCTCTTTAGCTAGCTAATACGTATTTTTAATATAACAACATTAACAGTGGGCTCACTATGGCGCTATTTAACTTTTTAACCCTTCGTATTGTCGCAATAGCCTCTCTTATTGCACTGTCAGGCTGCGCTAATAAATTTGTCGTCGATGACTACTTAAGTCTCGGTGACAAGTACCAGGTGGTGATTGAGCGTGACCATCTTGGGGTACCCCATATTATTGGTGAACGCGATGTCGATGCGGCTTTTGGCTTTGCCTATGCACAGGCCGAAGATAATTGGCAAATTATTCACGACACTATTCCGTTTTATCGCGGGACTAATGCCGCTATTAATGGAAAAGACGCAGCAACTGTTGATTTTTTAGTCCAGTGGTTAGGTATTTGGGAGACCATTGATCGTGACTATGAGACTCAGCTAAAACCTGAAACTCGCGCTTGGATTGGTTCTTTTGTCGATGGCATTAACTATTACGCGGCATTACATCCTGAGCAGACTAATCCATCAATTTTTCCAATCACTGAAAAAGATGTTGTCGCCGGTTATATGCTGCGGCATCTATTATTTTATGGTTTTGATGCATCAATTACCGAGCTTTTTGAGCCTCAACGACAGCGCCCAGTGAGCCGTGGTCCCGCTAATGCAGATCAACAAGCTAGGCCCATGGCTGAAGGAGTGACTATTGGGAACCTTCCGGTGGGGTCTAATGCCATTGCAGTGTCAGCACCTTTTACTATTGACGGTGCAACACGCTTGGCCATTAACTCTCATCAGCCCACAACAGGACCGGTAGCCTGGTATGAAGCCCACATACAGAGTAAAGAAGGCCTCAATGTTATGGGAGGTTTGTTTCCAAGTAGTGCCACTATGGGTGTAGGTTTTACCGAAAATTTGGCATGGGGTGCAACGGTCAATAAACCTGATTTGGTTGATATCTATGTGTTGGACATGGATCCCAACGACCCCATGCGCTACAAACTAGATGGTGAATGGAAAACGCTAGAAGCGAAAGATATAGAGATTGAAGTAAAATTATTTGGCTTTCTGCCATGGACTGTCACAGAGGTGGGCTTAAAGTCTGAGCATGGTCCTGTCATTCAGAATGACCATGGTACCTATGCGGTGCGTTATGCCGGTATGGGTGAGGTGCGTCAGTTAGAGCAGTGGCTGGCGATGAGTAAAGCGCAAAATTTTGAACAATGGCGTGATGCGATGCGCATACAAGCCTTTGCAAGTTTCAACTTTGTCTATGCCGACCGCGAAGGCAATACTATGTTTGTACATAATTCTCTAACGCCCAAACGATTGCCTAGTTACGATTGGACCCAGTATTTGCCGGGTGATGACAGTCGTCTAATCTGGCAAGACTATATGGCCTTTGATGACCTACCACAGGTAATTAACCCCGCATCAGGCTACTTGCACAGTGCCAATCAAACACCGTTTCGCGTTAGCGCGGAAGCGGACAACCCTAATAAAGATGACTATGGTATTGAAGACGGCTTTCCAACTCGGATGACTAATCGTGCCGACCGTGGGCTGGAGCTACTGGCGGAACTAGACTCAATTTCAGAACAACAATTTTATGATATCAAACACGATAAGAAATACAGCGTTAACTCCCGTGCTTATGCTTATTTGCAGCAGGCAGCTGAGGCTGATCTTGGCGACATACAAAGTGATAGTTTACAAAATTACCAAGCGGCACAGACTTTAATTGCTAACTGGGACCTGTCCACTGATATTAATAATCGTGGGGCAGCACTCAGTGCGTGTGTTTTGGGTGGTGAATGGTTGTCCGAACAAAAAGGTATTACTCCCCCAACGGCACTGGCCGAGTTGATTCGTTGTACTGACCTATTAATCAGCAAAAGTGGTCGCATTGACCCTCTTTGGGGTGATGTAAACCGTCATGTTCGCGGCGATCTTAATATTCCAGTAGCTGGTGGGCCTGATACATTAAGAGCTATTTATAGCATGCGTATGGATGATGATGCGTTTCTCACCAATGTCGCTGGAGACGGACTTTATTATCAGGTTTCTTGGGATGCTCAGGGTAATTTAAAAGTGCGTGGTGTACACCAATATGGCGCAGCCACATTAGATGAGAAGTCGCCTCACTATGCTGACCAAGCCGAAGATTATGCTAACGAAATTTTACATGACCCGCTGTTTGATGACACCCGTCGGCAAAGCAAAATAGAGCGGCGCTACCGACCCGGCGAATAACAGTGCGCGCTGAGCGCTCTATTAACGTAACATAGGGGGACGGCGCTCTGGAAACGATCGCACCCCCAACAGTTTGTTACTAATCAATAGAGTTAATTATGTCCATTCAGTGGTATCCCGGTCACATGCGCAGAGCCAGCAACGAGATGATCGAGGCTCTGCCTCTAGTCAACGTTGTGATTGAGGTTTTAGATG
>CALDQM010000117.1:0-5342 GCA_937911225.1 uncultured Cellvibrionales bacterium | reverse complement strand
GCTATTTAGAGAGTCCACAAGCAAACAATGGTTTGTCCATGGACTTTTTGCTTAACGCCGAAACTCTAAATTTGCATCTCTAGTTGTTAAGATTGAAGTATGCAATACTTTATGTGTTATACATAAACTAATTACTGGAGAATTTTTATGCAAAAACTAATCATTTTATTTACATTGTTACTCGCTATAGTCGGTTGCAATCAGACCGAAGATCAAGCAGTAGCTACAGATCCAACACCAAGCATGACTGAATTAGCTGAGGCTAATCCATCTTATTGGGGATATATTGACTACTTGTGGGCAGAAAATGGTGATTCCTTTTCTAATGATGGGTTTGCTGCTTATTTGGCAGATTGGATTGTAGAAGCTGATGCAACAGACGTCCCGTACAGTAGCTTTGGATATGTACCTAGTATGCCTAATGAAGACTTCGATGGTGTCTGGGCTGTAGCCTGGAAAAGTAAGGCTCTTCGCGATGAAGCATGGGAAAAGTGGATGGCTAATGGCTCTGCTGAAAAACTTGCATCTACTCATTCTCAAACTCTCACCTTAGGTGGTGAAAACGGCGAGAACGTATTTGGATTCTACGCCTTCCGACCTCGCGAGCTGTCAAACCCGTGGAATGATATTGGACCAAATCAAAAACCTTATAACGTCGATATTATGTTTTGTAGCTTTAACGACGGGCAAGGATTCGAGCAGCTAAGAGACACGATTACTAATGACTTATCTCCTTGGCTGGATACTTATCAATCAGAAAATCCAATGACATCTTATAACTTCAGTATAGAAGTTCCATCCTATGAACCTGATCCATCATTCGATTACATCTGGAAAAATATTCATCGAAATACGGTGCAAGCTGATGCGGGTAACGCGGCATGGGCTGCAACAGGAAGCGAAATTCAAGCAAAGTTTGATGCTATCGCTGATTGCCAACCACCTGCTAGATTTGCAGGGTATTCTTTTGTTAATGAAGACGATGTTTAAATAACATATCAGGCCGCAGATACAAAATATCCGCGGCCTGGTAACTTTTTAAGCTAACAGTCAAACTGTTCCTTTAACTTGAACTTCTGTACTTTACCGGCAGGATTGCGCGGTAAAATATCGACAAAGCGCAATTGGCTAGGCTGTTTGTAGCGTGCCAGAGATTCTCCAGAGAACGCTCGTAGCTCCTCAAGGTCCAAGGTGGCACCCTCTTCCAAAACAACAATTGCGGTAACAGCTTCGCCCCATTTATCATCTGGCAAACCAATAACAGCGACCTCAACAATGGCTGGATGACCGTAAAGTACACTCTCAACTTCGGCGGGATAAACATTTTCGCCACCACTGATTACCATGTCTTTGACACGATCACATAAAAACAGGAAGTCTTCATCATCCAGATAACCAATATCGCCACTGTGGAACCAGCCTAATTTATCAATGGCCTCTGCAGTTGCTTCTGGTCGGTTCCAATAGCCCTTCATGACGTTAGGCCCTTTAATACAGACTTCACCGTGCACACCGGCTGCAACTGGGTTGTTATCGCCATCCACAATCTGTACTTCAGTAAACATAGGTGCCTTACCTGCCGAGCCCACCTTTACCATGGCTAAATCACTGCTTAACAAGCTAGCAAATGGCGCTGTTTCTGTTAGCCCATAGCCCTGACAAAAACTAACGCCTCTCTCACCATAGGTCTTAATTAATGGCACTGGTACCGGCGCTCCGCCACAAATCAAAGCCGTTACACTGGACAGATCTGTAGTCGTAAAGTTTTCATGTTGCGCCATCATTAAGAACATAGTTGGAGCACCAAACATGCTACCTACCTTGTGCTCTTCGATGAGAGAAAGCACCTGTCCGGCATCAAAACTACGCAACAAAACTACTTCAATACCTTTAGCCAACGACAACAATGTCGTTACGTTGAGCCCTCCAATGTGAAACAACGGAGCACAGGTTAAGGTCGTCGTAGTCATAGTATCTTCGCCAAAGCAGACGTTAATACTGTTCCAGAATACATTGCCATGGGTCAGCATAGCTCCCTTTGGAAGCCCAGTAGTGCCGGAGGTATACATAATAAAAGCAATATCATCAGCATCTACCTGATCACTACCAGTTGCAGGCGTAGCCTTAGTCATCAATGGTATTAGAGATTCCCAACCATCCGCGTCTGACTCTATAGTGAGATAGCGTTTGCAGTGTAGATTAGCTTTTTCTGAATCAATCAAGGGACGCAACATATCGTCAACGAACATAACCGTGATATCTGCGTCGTTGGCAATAAACCGAACCTCGGGGCCCGTTAAACGGAAATTGAGCGGAACAAAAACTGCGCCTAGACAACCACAGGCATAAAGCAGTTCTAAAAATGTTGGATGATTGAGTCCTATATAGCCAATGCGATCTCCTTTTACAACACCACCATCACGAAGAATTGTTGTTAAACGTCTAACTCGGTCACCCAGTTCAGCACAGGTCAAGGTTTGACCCTCAAAGGTAAGAGCCCTAGCATCCGGTGTTAGTAAGGCACGGCGTAAAATAGTCTGACCTAAACCTATGTTTGCTACTTGTGAATTTGACATGAAAATTTCCTACGTAGTTTTTATCGCGCGCTGACAACTTTTCACATCAACGCCCCTCTTTAATAAATTCATCCAACATGTATTTCGCAAATAATAGTACTTGGCTACCGTTATTTAATCTTTGGATTATATGCCATCAATATTAGTCTTTATGCCAATCCGCATTTTCGAGCACCTAGTGTAATGACTATAAAACAACCCTGTCACACGACTTCTATTATTACTGAGAAGAATTCCAACCGCTATATCTCTGTGAATTATTTTTTAAGACTATGACCAACATCATTCCGATTAGCTTTAAGATTATAATAAACAGGTCTAAGAGTGTTTTAGCCTAGTGTTTCTCAGTGTTCTATAATAGTTTCTTTAACTACAATTAAGGACACTGTTCCATGAGAATTGAAACTCAGGCCATTCATGCTGGATTTGATGATGACCCAACCACACGGGCTGTCGCTGTTCCCATCTATCAAACCACCTCTTATAGCTTTAGAGACACCCAACATGGTGCAGATTTATTTAACTTGGCAGAGCCAGGTAATATCTACACACGCATTATGAACCCTACCAATGATGTGCTAGAGCAGCGTATGGCACAACTAGAAGGTGGTGTTGGCGCATTAGCAGTAGCATCGGGTATGGCTGCAATTACTGCCGCTATTCAAACTGTTGCTCGGGCCGGAGATAATATTGTTAGTGTCAGCCAGCTGTATGGCGGTACCTACAACTTTTTTGCACATTCCCTTCCTAACCAAGGCATTGAAGCTCGCCTAGCCTCTGGTGATGATATCGATGCGCTAGAAGCTTTGATTGATGACAATACTAAAGCACTTTTTTGTGAATCAATTGGTAACCCTGCGGGTAATATCGTTGATATTAAAGCGCTTTCGGACATGGCGCATAAGCATGGTGTTCCTGTGATTGTAGACAATACCGTTGCAACACCTATTTTATGCCGACCCTTTGAGCAAGGTGCCGATATCGTCATTCACTCTCTCACTAAATATATTGGCGGGCATGGCACATCTGTCGGCGGAGTGATCATTGATTCAGGTAAATTCCCTTGGAAGGACCATCCTCGATTCCCTGCATTCAATCAGCCAGACCCGTCCTACCATGGCGTGGTTTATGCTGACGCTCTAGGGGAAGCCGCCTTTATAGGTCGTGCTCGGGTTGTGCCTCTGCGAAATATGGGCGCCGCTATTTCACCGTTCAATTCGTTCCTAATTCTGCAGGGTTTAGAGACCCTAGCCATACGCATGGAGCGGCACACTGAAAACGCTCTTGCTGTTGCGAAATACTTGTCCTCTCATGAGTTGGTTGACTG
This sequence comes from uncultured Cellvibrionales bacterium, assembly GCA_937911225.1. Taxonomy (GTDB): domain Bacteria; phylum Pseudomonadota; class Gammaproteobacteria; order Pseudomonadales; family Porticoccaceae; genus HTCC2207. Next base: position 1,439 of record CALDQM010000117.1, on the reverse strand, counting down.
GGTTAACTATGCCGGCCTAGAAACTGACAAGTACTATGAGTTAGCAAAGAGAGTAGTCAGTGGAAAACCATCTGCCATTTTAAGCTTTGGTATCAAAGGTGGCGAAGCCGCTGGTGCTAGGTTTATTGATGCATTGCAGCTAGTTAAACGCTTAGTCAACATTGGTGATGCTAAGTCTTTAGCCTGTCATCCTGCCAGCACTACTCATCGCCAGCTAAATGATGAAGAGTTAAAATCTGCGGGAACCAGTCGAGAAATGGTTCGTATATCAGTTGGCATAGAGCATATCGATGACATCATCGCTGATATAAAGCAGTCATTAGACGCAGCAAAGTAGCCCCTCTACTAAAACGGCAACAAAAAAAACGGCACCTCCATATAACTGTAGGTGCCGTTTTTTTTATTTCATTAAACCCCATGACTAACATTTCTAATTTATAGGCATAAGTATACAGAACGAGTACCCTTCAACCAAAACCTATAAAAATAGGTCTGTAGTTTTGCGTTAGTCAAAAATACTGAATAACTTGAATCTAAAGAGTCAACGAGCGTCGTCTTACAGATGGAACGCTTAGTGAGTTATCCCTTCCTAAGAAATGCACCTTTATCTAATGATAAAGAACCTCATAAACAAGGACGTTTATGAGACCTAACACCAGAGATAGAAGCCATAAGAGCAAAGACAAAGTCTATGCAAATGGTCAGTTTATGGGTGAAACCTTTGAGCGAAAGTCCTAGCGGACTTACTATCTGTAATTTATTTACTAACTTTAATGCTTAAACACTCAACGAAATCATACACAAAAACGTGAGCAAAAATATGACAAACATTATGCAAAAAATATTATTAATTATAATTTTAGTGACTTCGGTACAAAAAATTAATGCACAAGATTTTGAAAAAATTGCGAACGAAATTATGGTAAAAAATACCATTCCAGCAATGGCTTTTGCTGTTATTACTGAAGACAGTATTACTATTAAAAAAGTTTTAGGCCATCATAAAATAACCGAAATAAATGAGAAGTCTAACGTTAATATTGATGATTACTTTCATTTAGGTTCACTCACAAAAGCAATCACAGGTTTTATTGCTGGTTATTTAGTTGATCGCGATAAAATACAATGGGACACAAAACTTTTTGAATTATTTCCTAAATTAAAAAAGAAATCTAATAATGATTACCATAGTATAACCTTAGAAGATTTACTGACGCATCAAGCAAACATACAACCTTTTACTGATAGTAGAGTGTTTCAGAAATTGCCAGAATTTAAAGGTAATAAACAACAAAGAAGGGCGGAATTTTCAAAATATGTGTTAACACTCAAACCTGTTGATAATACTAATACTACTACTAGCTATAATTATTCAAACGCAGGTTATAGCATAGCAGCAATGATGCTTGAAAAAGTTTCAGGAAAATCTTGGGAAGATT
>CALDQM010000116.1:0-1799 GCA_937911225.1 uncultured Cellvibrionales bacterium | reverse complement strand
TGTTGAGTCTGGACCGTATGCAGGGACATATACGCCATTTGAAAACGTCGCCGATTCTGGCTGTATAGAAAATGGAGGGATCCTAATTCCACAGGCAAGCGGCCAACGATGTGGATTTAAATATGGACCACGATTTAATATCGTGAATGAAGAGAAACGCACGCATTTCTTTGGTAGCCTACAGCATGATCTTGGCGATGGTATGGAAATGAACGCCGAAGTTATGTGGGCCAATGTTGAGGTCTTAGACAACCCCCAGTCTCCCAGCTACCCTGCACTATCTTATTTGAGTCCTTCTCGTGCTATTTTGCCAGGTCAGGCGGGAAATCCGTTTGGCGTACCAGTGTTGTGGTTAGGCCGCCCTCTTGGCTCAGCCTTTGACTCACCATTGGCAACTCGTGACAACACGCACTTTCGAGCAGCTTTTGAACTAGATGGTGATATTGGTGAATACCATTTCAACACGGCATTGACCCATAGCAACTACGATGGTTATGGCGTTCAGCCAGACACGAGTACCTCACGATTTGCCGATGCGATCGCAGGAGTGGGCGGCGCCAATGGCACAGAGAGCTGGAATCTATTTGATCCTCTCGCTAATAGCCAAGCACTTATTGAATACATATCCGTAGAACAGCAAACGTCTACTGATACGGCTCTTTCGGTTTTTGACTTTGTTTTGGATGGGGAAATCGGAGGGTTTGATTTTGCTTCTGGGGTTCAGGTACGAAGCGAGTCGTTGGAAGTAGATCGAAACGATATCAGCCGAGTTGAATTTGATGCTGCAGGTAATTTAACCAAACCAGCAGATCTTTTGTTCTTAGGTGGTGGTATTAATGCTGATGAATCTAGATCAGCGTGGGCTGTGTTCTCAGAATTCCAGCGCAGCGTCACTGATTCTCTGGACATTGGTTTTGCCGGTCGCTATGAGAGTCTTGACTCAGGTTCGACCTTTGATCCTAAAATCTCTGTACGTTTTGAAGTATCAGATAATTTGATATTACGCGCGTCTGCGTCAACATCTTACAGAGAGGCATCTTTGGCTCAGCTTTATGCTAGTCAGGTCAGTCTTCAGGGTATTCAGGACTTTAACGCCGATGGAACGGCCAAAGGTGGTACTGCCTTTATTCGTGTCGCACAAAATGCTAATGCAGACCTTAAGGCTGAGGAAGCAGATAACGTCAATCTTGGTGCAGTTTGGAATGCCACCGATAACTTGCAGGTGACTTTGGACTACTGGGCTGTGGATTACACAGATGTAATTACCATTGAAAGTGCTCAGGGTAAGGTTGTTGCTGATCCTGGCCAGTCTGATATAAAGCGTACCGCAGGCGGCACACTATTCGGGATTACCACTAATTACTTCAATGCCGCGACGGTAAACACAGACGGTATCGACATTGAAGTTGTGTACGACTTCCCTGCGAGCAACTTAGGTGACATCAGTTTGACGTTAGACGCAAGTCACTATTTGAGCTATGAAATCCCGCTCGGCGGCCAAAAGACCGATATAGTTGGCCTCTTTAACCATGACAATTTTGCACGCTCGCTGCCAGATACAAAAGCGAATGCAGCATTGAAGTGGGAGTCTGGATCTCATAAGGCGTCTTTGATCGCACGTCACATTGCCGGTTATGAAACCACACGGGCAGCGCCCCCAGCAGGCTATTCTAAAGATATCGACAGCCATCTTACGCTGGATGCTCAATACAACTATCAGTTAACAATGTCTTCTGTGGATACGCAAATCACTATGGGTGTTTTGAACTTAACTGATGAAGAGCCACCGTTGGTATGGG
>CALDQM010000115.1:0-15070 GCA_937911225.1 uncultured Cellvibrionales bacterium | reverse complement strand
TCAAAGGGGGCTCATGCGGCCTGAATGGAACAACAATACGGATTGCTACAGCTCTAAACCATCGTCGCTAGCATAGTGCCTGGGTTCTCTAAATAGGCTTTCCAGCAATTATTGAAACGTGCGATAGTAGCACCGTCAATAACACGATGATCACCTGACCAGCTCACTGACATGATCTTGCGCGCTGTAATTTGGTTGTCATTACCAAATCGTGGTAAATTCTGAATTTTCCCTAAGGCGACAATAGCAACCTCAGGCCTGTTGATAATGGGTGAGGCAGAAATGCCACCAATAGCGCCTATATTAGAAATCGTAATGGTACCTCCCCTGAGTTCAGCAAGATTAATGATGCCACTACGCGCAGCATCAGTTAATCTAACCACTTCAGTAGCTATCTCCAAAATAGAACGGTTTTGCACGTCCTTGACATTGGGGACTAACAGTCCTGTTCTGCCATCCACAGCCATACCAATATTGTGGCTACCTACATAAGTAAGTTCAGTGAACGATTCATCAACTCGGCTATTCATAATAGGAAATTGACCGATAGATAGTGACAGCGCCTTAATTAACAGAGGCATTAATGTGATCTTTACCTGATCGCTATAAGCTTCTTTTAGGCTTGCTCTCAACAGCATAAGCTCAGTGACATCGATTTCATCCACAAAGGTAAAGTGAGGGATCTTAGAAACAGACTCAGACATATGCTGCGCCATAATTTTTCGAACCCCAACGATAGTCTCGGTTCGATCGTTATTTTTTCCCGTTATTTTTTGAGCCAAGCCTTGGTCTGCTGTCTTTAGATATAAGTGGACATCCTCTTTGAGGACACGCCCATTTTTCCCTGTACCAGAAATCAGCAACAAATCGAGATCGTGCTCCCGTGCCAATTTTCGTACCGCTGGCGTAGTCAGCACTTTGTTAGCTTGATTTTCTCGAACAACCTGACTTGGCTGCTTCACCAACTCTAACTTCAGTTCGGCAATCTCCGGAATGTCTAAAACTGACTCGGTGCTATCAACGGTTTCCTCATCAGTATCAATGGCAAACAAGGGCGAGTGCACCTTAGCAATTTCTCCATCGGCATAGTAAAGCTTGGTGATTCGGCCCGAATACATAGAAGGTATTTCAACGACTGCTTTATCGGTACTAACCTCAGCTATCACTTGATCTTCAGTAATCATGTCGCCCTCTTTGACTTTCCACTCAAGAACCTCGCACTCAACGATACCCTCACCAATATCTGGCAAAATAAAATCTCTGTTCATAATCTATTCCCCTTTGTCATAGTAACCATATTGACTAAAAGTTGACGCTTTGCTTTATGGCTTCGTAGACCTTTAAATAGTCAGGCAAATACTCTTTTTCAAACACTAATGGAAAAGGCGTGTCCATTCCCGTAACACGAATAATCGGTGACTCTAGCGACAAAAAGCACTCTTCTTGAATGGCGGCGGCGATCTCTCCTGCAAATCCACCTGTACGAGGTGCTTCATGACTAACAATAAGTCGTCCGGTTTTATTAACCGATGCGACGATGGTTTCTAGGTCCCATGGCAACAATGTTCTTAGATCAATCACCTCACACTGAATTCCGTCTTCAAGGGCCATTTTGGCTGCACGATGTAGTTGGTGCATCTGCGCTCCCCAGCCCAACAAGGTAATGTCAGTTCCCCGAGTTACGACTTCTGCGATACCTAAAGGTATCTCATAATCTTGATCTGGTACTTCTCCAACTTCGGCACGATAAATAGCTTTAGGCTCAAAAAATATTACCGGATCAGGATCTCGTATCGATGCAAGAAGTAGTCCTTTAGCTTGATAAGCGGTACTGGGAATTACCACCTTAAGTCCGGGGGTATGGCAAAAATAAGCCTCTGGGGACTGAGAATGATAGAGACCTCCGGCGATACCTCCACCATAGGGAGTACGAATGGTAAGACCGCCACAGCTAAATTGATCACCACTACGATAGCGAAACTTTGCTGCCTCATTGACGATTTGATCAAAGGCGGGGAAAATATAGTCTGCAAACTGTATTTCGGCTACGGCAACAGAACCCTGTGCCGCTAGTCCAATAGAAAAACCAACAATACCCTGCTCCGTGATCGGAGTATTAAAGCAACGTTGTTTTCCGTACTTCTCTTGAAGTTTACTCGTCGCTCGAAACACACCACCAAACTCACCTATATCCTCCCCGAGGCAAATTACTCTCGGGTCAGACGCCATAGCCGTATCAAGCGCGCTATTCACGGCTTGAAGAAGATTAATTTGTGGCATAGGTAATACCCTAGTTAAACTGTGTTAAAGCAGTTTGATGATCAACTTTGTTGGGGTTAGGTAAGTAATGGTCTGGATACTTATCGATGTGACTCAACAAGTCCTTATATTGTTTTTGCAAATGTGCGGGTGGTGTCTTATACACATCAGTGATTAGCTCACTGATTGATGGCGACGGCCGCTTTTCTTGGCTCTTGAGTGCATCAAGAATCTCTTTTTTGTACTGGGCCTTCAATTGATGATCTTGTTGGTCACTCCACCAACCTTTATCTAGCATCCAATTCTTCATTCGAAGAATTGGGTCTTTCTTCCGCCAAACGTCTTCCTCCGCACTACTTCGGTAATTTGTAGGGTCATCAGATGTAGAATGAGCCCCAAGCCGATAGCTCATAGTCTCAACAATAACCGGCGCATTTTTCTCTAGGGCTAACTTTCGAGCCTCCACTGAAGCCGCATAAACTGCCAATATGTCATTACCATCGACTCTAATACTGCTAATCCCATAGCCGATGCCTCTTGGTGCGATACCATCACCAGAAAATTGTTCTGATGTAGGTGTTGAGATAGCATATCCATTGTTTCGAACGACAAAAACTACTGGGCAATTAGACACCGCAGCCATATTAAGGCCAGCATGAAAATCACCTTCCGAAGCAGCCCCCTCGCCAAAATAACAGATCGTACAGGCATCTTTACCTGATAGCTTTTGACCGTATGCATAACCTGCTGCTTGCGGAATTTGGGTCGCCAAAGTGGAGCTTATGGTCATATAGTTCAGTTCACAGCTACCATAATGAATAGGCATTTGACGGCCCTTTCCAAAATCAAGATCATTACTTAGTAACTGATTCATAAACTGCTCGGAGCTAAATCCACGATAGCGTAATGCCGCCTGTTCTCGATACTGACTCATGACCATGTCGTGATTTTTAAAGCCGGCAATTGAGCCGACGACTGAGGCCTCCTCGCCAGTGCAGGTAAGATAGAAACTCAGTCGTCCCTGGCGCTGAGCGGCGACCATACGCTCATCCAGAATACGAATGTAAGCCATATCCTGATAGATTTTCATTGCCGTAGCCTTATTAATTAAAGGTTCGTACGCGTCCTTACGAAGTTTACCCTCAGCGTCCAAAATACTCAGAGTAGGAATAGTTAAGTCTGTGATCTCCGTGAATCTTGGAACTCCGATTACGTTCGCTTTAGCAGTCATAATATCTCCCTCTTAGTACATTAACTGTTACCTTATATGACGCTTAAAGTAGCATGCTAAAAGACAAAGAATCATGCCAAAATAGGCAGTAACTTTTCCTCGAATATGTTATTTGTTGCTGAAAACTGTCAGAATTTAGTGAGTAATTGCTTAGTCACTGAATAATCTTAATAGTAGTATTTAAAAATTAACAAGGATTAGCAATCTGTGAGATTTTCGGTTTAAATCATCGTTATACAAAATTTGCCGTTAAGGCTCATGGAAGGAAAATACAAAAAATGGCCAACGATACGCTTGACTCAACTGACTGGAAAATTCTATCTATTCTGCAAAGTAATGCGGCCATACCCAACATTGAGCTTGCCGAAATGGTGTTTTTATCGCCATCCCCCTGTTCACGGCGAGTAAAAAACCTCGAAGAAAAAGGTTATATCAACAAACGTGTCAGTCTTATCGACCCGATCAAGGCAGGTTTGCCTGTGACCGTGTTTATTCAGGTAACCTTAGATCACCAAGTTAAAAAAGAACTAGATGACTTTGCTAAGCAGGTGGCGTCGTGGCCAGAGGTTATGGAATGTTATCTAATGACGGGTGAATTTGACTATTTAATTAGAGTGATCAGCCCAGATCTACAAAGTTACCAAGAATTTCTTGACCAACGATTAACTCAGTTCGAGGGTATCAGTCATGTAAAGAGTAGCTTTTCGCTAAAACCCATTTGCTACAAGACCGAACTACCTCTAGGCCATCTAATTAGTAAAAAGTAATTCTATTAAAAACAACATATAACCTAAAACTGTGATCCGAGTCTCACTGCACTCACAGCTTTTGTGCTTAACTAAGGTAATGTCACATATTCCTATTTATTGATAAGTGGAGATCCCAATGATCAACAAACTAATACCCATTGCACTACTACTCCTGATTGCTTCCTGCGCATCTACTGTGGCCAAGGATCCTGAGCCACAGCTTGTGGATGTAAGACAGGGTGAAACTGTTAAACAAATTTGTTTTGCCAGCTCAATCAATGGTTGGCGCGAAGTCAAAGGGCAGCGACATTCTGTAATTTTGACCAAAGGGGTGAGAGATGAATACAAGCTGGATTTATCCGGTGTCTGCGATGTTTCTAACGCAATGATGAGCATCGCTACTCGAACACGAGGATCTTCCTGTTTAACTCGTGGTGACGAAATTATCATTACCAATGGTTTTTCAGGTGCAGATCGTTGCTTAATCAAGAAAATGTACCGGTGGGACTCTAGCTTACTTGAGACCACCGACGCACCAACAGACTCTAAAGAGCCTGAGGAATCAAAGTAACTTAATAAGCCAAGCTCTGGACGACTATAGCGAGATCCTTAGTCGATCTCGCTAATGGCTTCTCCCATCGCATTGATCAGTGAATCAATTTCCGTAGTTGTAGTGGCAAAGGGTAAACCTAACTGCAGCGTATCCGCACCATAGCGAACATAAAAACCTTTCTCCCAACACTTCATTGCTGCCTCAAAAGGACGCTTGGCTGGCTCCCCTGGCAGTGACGCCAAGGTAATACCTGCGGCTGCACCGTAATTGCGAATATCAACAACATGCTTGGCCCCGCGTAAACTGTGTATTGCCTTTTCCAGTACCGGTGCCATAATCGCAACCTGCTCAAAACTGTGCTCTCTCTCAAGTAAATCAAGAGTAGCAAGGCCAGCAGCACACGCTAATGGATGTCCTGAGTAGGTATAGCCATGAGGGAACTCGATCATATAGTCAGCGCCACCGCCATCCATAAAAGTATCATGAATTTCTTGTTTAGCAATGACTGCACCCATTGGCACTGAGCCGTTGGTAAGCTGTTTTGCTATATTAATCATATCTGGCACTACACCGTATTCTTCAGCGCCTGTGGCTGAGCCAACACGACCAAACGCCGTAATGACCTCATCGAAGATTAATAAAATTTGATGTTGGTCACAGATCTCTCTAAGTCTTTTTAAGTAGCCTACTGGAGGAGGAATAACTCCCGCAGACCCAGCCATAGGTTCGACAATAACCGCTGCAATGTTACTTGCATCATGCAAAGCAATCATCGCTAGTAGTTCATCGGCTAAATGCGCGCCTTGTTCAGGCATACCCTTGCTAAACACATTCTCTGGGAGCATGGTATGGGCAAGATGGTCAGACTCGAGCGTCTGACCAAAAGTCGCACGGTTACCTACAATGCCACCGACACTAATGCCGCCAAAGTTCACCCCATGATAGCCTTTAGCTCGGCCAATCAATCGTGTTTTAGACGCCATTCCTTTCTTGCGCCAGTACGCCCTAGCCATTTTAAGCGACGTATCAGCACTCTCAGAACCAGATCCCGTATAAAAAACTCGGTTAAGACCTTTAGGCATAAATTGAGTGATACGCTCAGCTAATTCAAAGGACTTAGGATGTCCGTATTGAAAACCACTAAAAAAATCAAGGGTAGACGTCTGCTCGGCAATAGCTTTACTAATTTCTGGGCGACAATGACCCAATCCAGTGGTCCAAAGGCCAGACAAACCGTCAAACACTTTTCGTCCATCGGCAGCGGTAATGTAACTACCCTGCGCAGAAACGATCATTCGTGGATTCTTTTTGAACTCACGATTACCAGAAAAGGGCATCCAATGAGCATCAAACTGCGCCTTGGTCACCCCAGCACGATTATAAAATTGCTGGTGCTTCGCACGATCGTGGGTTTTGAATAATTTTTTTAACATCTTGTCATCTACTCTGCAGTCTTTCAATGCTGTGGATTATAGAGTAATCCTACCATTGGGAGCATACCCTAGCAGGGATATATTAAAAAAAAACCATACTCTCAGATATCTCTAAAAAGCTTATAAATACATCTTAAATTTGTCCCGTTTGGACGATATACTGTAATCGTAAAGTGACTGCTAACCAATGGGATCTCAACCGATGAAGTATAAAACGATCGATTACACTACCCAAGACTCTATATTAACGCTGACGCTATCGCGCCCAGATCACATGAACGCTTTCACCACAGAAATGAGTCACGAACTCATTGATGCGTTCAACAGGGCGAGTGATGATGATGCCGTCGGTGCAATTGTAGTTACTGGCGCCGGCAAGGCATTTTGTGCAGGTATGGATTTAAATATTGCAGGTAACGTATTTGGTTTAAATGAGTCACTTAGTCCAACGTTGCAAGATATGCGTGAACGCGCCCATGAGGCAGAGATTGAAAATGGTGTACGTGATTCCGGCGGGCGCGTCGTGCTGGCAATGTACGACTGTAAGAAGCCTATTATCGGCGCTATCAATGGTGCTGCCGTTGGCATTGGCGCTACTATGGCCTGTGCAATGGATATTCGTCTTGCCTCTGAAAGAGCAAGAGTTGGCTTCGTATTTAACAAAATAGGTATCACACCCGAAGCATGCTCAAGCTGGTTTTTACCACGTTTAGTCGGAATTCAAACCGCTCTCGAATGGTGCTATACCGCTGAAATATTGAATGCCGAAACACTGCTTAAAGAACGTTTTGTGAAAGCAATTTATGCTCCTGATCAACTTCTTAATGAAGCCTATGCCCTCGCAGCTAGAATGGTTAATTTTAGCCAAGTCTCTATGGCTCTCACTCGTCAAATGATCTATCGAAACTCTGCACAAGATCACCCAATGAAAGCGCATGAAGTTGATTCTCTGGCGATTTACTACGCCAGTTTAAATAGTGGAAAAGAGGGCGTTAATTCCTTCTTAGAAAAACGTGCCCCGACGTTCACTCAAAAAGCATCTACCGACATGCCCTCTTTTTATCCTTGGTGGAATTAGCCAATATGATTAAATTAAACAGCGATGATCAGATGCCATCAATAATGCCCAGCCTCTACGATGAAAAGGATATTAGCAGAGATGCTTTAGACTCATTTATAGCCGATACTGGGCGCAAAAAAAAACAGCCCTTAGTACTTTTTGGTTCTAACTGGTGTCCTGATGCTCAGTGTCTTGATGCGATATTGGGTTTACCCACTTTTAAGGTCTTTTTAAACCAAAACTTTGTAATAATGCGCATTGACGTTGGCAGATACACGCGTAATATGTCGCTGATGGCAGCATTAGGTTTGCCATCTCAAGAAGGTATCCCAAGGGTAATTATTTTGGATTTAAACGGTGAGCCTCTAAACTTAGAGAGTAACGATCAGTGGCGATCGGCCAGACAGAGCGATCCCCAAGATATTTTTGAGTATGTTCAGACCTTCAAAAAATAAGGCTCTCACTACTAAAGTGAGAGCTTTTATTCTCGTGCGTTGGGCAGTCTAGGGTAGATCGTCAACTAGCTCGCCTTCAACCGTCTCCAGTAAGTCTTCTCGATCAACATTAAGCGCAAGCATAACTGTAGCGGCAACATAGATGGATGAATAAGTGCCTATGGCAACGCCAATCATGAGCGCAATAGCAAAGTTATGAATCAACTCACCACCAATAAAGAACAGGGCTAGCAATACCAACATCGTTGTTGCTGAGGTATTGATGGTTCGCCATAGTGTCTGTGATAGCGACTCGTTGATGACTTCAATAGAGGATGCCTTACGAATCTTGCGGAAATTCTCACGAATTCGATCAGACACCACGATCGTATCATTTAAGGAATAACCCACCACCGCCAAGATCGCCGCCAACACCGTAAGATCAAACTCAAATCTAGCTAATGAGAAAATACCCAAAGTAATAATCACATCGTGAGCGAGTGCTAACACCGCACCCACCGAAAATTTAAGCTGAAAACGCACGGCTACATAAAGCATTACCACAGCCAATGCAGCAAGCATACCTAGGCCGCCATCTTCACGCAGTTCCTCACCAATTTGCGGCCCTACAAAGTCAACTCGCCGCAAATCAAACTCTTGCCCATCAGTTTTCAGCACCTCTACCATCTGCTCTGCAAGCTCCCGATCAGGCTCTCCCTGCAGACGAATCAGCACATCAGTTTCTGGACCAAACTGTACAACCACAGGATTTTTAAACCCTGCATTTTCCAACTTCTCACGAAGCGCACTGACATCCGCGGGACTGTCATAACCAACCTCAACCTGAGTACCCCCAGAGAAATCCAAACCTAACACTAAACCCTGGGTATAGAGTGACCAGGCAGACACTGTTAATAAAATCGCTGAGAAGATCACCGCATACTTGCGGATACCCATAAAATTATAAACTTTTGACTCTGTCATCATCTTTTCCCTATATCCAAAGCTTGTCAATTTTACGGCCGCCAACCACGAGATTTACTAATCCGCGTGTCATGACAATCGAGGTAAACATTGATGTCAAAATACCAATTGATAGTGTGACCGCGAAACCCTTTACTGGGCCCGATCCTATCAAGAATAGAATCAGCGCGACAATTAATGTAGTGATGTTGGCGTCTAAAATGGACACGAATGCGCGATCATAACCAGCGCTAATTGCACCCTGCACTGTGGCACCCGCTTTGCGCTCTTCACGAATTCTGGAAAAAATCAAGACGTTGGCATCAACGGCCATACCGACGGTTAAGACAATCCCGGCAATACCTGGCAAGGTTAACGTTGCACCCAGCAACGACATAAAGGCAACTAACAGCAACAGATTCATTGTCAGAGCCACATTTGCCGCTAAGCCAAATGCCCGATAGATCACCACCATAAATAACAGCACCATCGCCATACCTACGGTAACTGACTTTACACCCATCTCAATGTTGTCCGCCCCCAATGAAGGTCCAATGGTGCGCTCTTCAACAATATACATAGGCGCAGCCAATGCTCCGGCGCGCAGCAATAGCGCTAATTCAGAAGACTCACGTTGACCATCAAGGCCGGTAATACGAAACTGTTTACCCAACTGTGATTGAACCGTTGCCAAACTAATAATATGCTTCTCAACGAAAGGTACTGGAGTAATGACGAGCTCGCCAGTGTCATCAATCGACTTCTCCAACTTAGTTTTATACTCAATAAAAAGTACGCCTAATCGTCGCCCAATATTATCGCGAGTGGCATGGCCCATCTGCCAGCCGCCCTTTGAATCAAGCGTTATACTAACCTGTGGCCGACCATTTTCATCAAAGCTGGCACGGGCATCAGTAACGTTCTCTCCTGATATAACAGCTTTTTTCTCAAGCATTGCATCGGGCCCTTGACCCGCAGGATTACGGAAGTCAAAGCGCTCCCCTCCTCGCCCATCAGATTCTAGACGAAACTCAAGGTTCGCTGTCTTGCCGATAATTCGTTTAGCCTCGGCCGTGTCTTGTACGCCGGGCAACTCAACGACGATACGATTTTTACCCTGACGAGACACTAGCGGCTCTGACACACCTAACTCATTCACACGATTACGCAAAGACGTAAGGTTCTGTTTGATGGCATTATCTTCAAGAAGGCTGGTAGCCACTTCACTTAAATTGAGCACAATCGACAAGGGGTTTTGCCCTGGAGTGTTAATCGGTTGCATGTCTCTATAATTAGTACGGATTATAGTATTGGCTTTGTCGACCTGCTCTGCATCGCGAAACTGACCAATAATTTGCCGGTCTCGTAACTCAAAGCTCCGATAGCGAACACGTTCTTCCCGCAATGACGCTTTAATATCTTCCAAGTCGCCCTCAAGGCGCACTGCCAGAGCCGAATCAAGGTCGACCTCAAGTAAAAAATGTACGCCGCCACTAAGATCAAGACCAAGTTTCATGGGTGTGCCACCCAAATTACTCAGCCATTGAGGCGTCGTTGGTGCCAAATTAAGAGCAACAATGTAATCACCACCCATTTCAGCTTGAATAACCTCTTTGGCCCGTAATTGCAGGTTTTTGTCAGCGATACGTACCAAGGCGCTCTCGCCATCAGACTCACTGCCAAAATACGCTATGCCACCCTCATCAAGAGCACCCTCAATTTTATCAAGAACCGCACTGTCTATTATCATGGCGCCACTTTGGCCCGATAACTGAACAGCCGCATCCGCAGGATAGAAGTTTGGAGCGGCGTAGACAAAGCCGAAGGTGATCACCAGAAGAATCAGCAGATTCTTCCATAGAGGAAACTTGTTTAACATGGGTCAATCGATCCTTTTATTCTCGGGGCGCATTATAACGACATCCCTATTAAATAGGGGCAGATTCAGGAATTTAAACCCCCACCATCGCCAATTGCTTGTTTTCGATAAAACTCTTCAGTAAACGCATCCAGCTGTCCTTCGGCAATTGCATCGCGCAAACCTGCCATAAGACTTTGATAGAAGCGTAAGTTATGAATTGTATTTAATTGAGAACTTAACATTTCACCACACTTTTCAAGATGGTGAAGATAACCACGGCTAAAGTTGGTGCAGGTGTAACAGTCACACTCTGCATCTAGAGAACCCGTGTCATGACGATGCCTTGCATTGCGTATCTTAATCACTCCGGTACTGGTGAAAAGGTGGCCATTGCGCGCATTTCGGGTGGGCATTACACAGTCGAACATATCAATGCCACGGCGGACTCCCTCGACTAAGTCGGCAGGTTTACCAACACCCATGAGGTAGCGTGGTTTATCTGCAGGCATAGTGTCGGCGAGGTGATCAAGAACTCGAAGCATGTCATCTTTGGGCTCACCGACTGACAAACCGCCGATAGCAAACCCATCAAAGTCAATATCCACCAGTCCTGCCAGTGATTGATCACGCAGCGACTCGTACATGCCCCCCTGAACAATACCGAAAAGCGCAGATGGACTATCACCATGAGCATCTTTGCTACGCTGCGCCCAGCGCAGTGATAACTGCATCGACACTTCGGCTTCTTTTTCGGTGGCAGGGTATGGTGTACATTCATCAAAAATCATTACCACATCACTACCCAAATCTCGTTGCACCTGAATAGAGGTTTCTGGATCAATAAATACCGGGCTACCATCGATGGGTGACTTAAACTTAACACCCTCTTCGGTGATTTTACTCATGTCGCCTAAACTGAATACTTGAAAGCCACCAGAGTCGGTAAGAATCGGTCCCTGCCACTGAGTAAAGTCATGTAAATCGCCGTGGGCTTTGACCACTTCAGTACCCGGCCGCAACATTAGATGAAAAGTATTACCAAGAATCATCTCAGCACCAATCTCTACAATGTCACGCGGCAACATACCCTTGACCGTCCCATAGGTCCCGACCGGCATAAACGCTGGCGTCTGCACCTTACCACGAGGAAACTGCATCTCACCTCGACGCGCTTTTCCATCAGTGGCCGACACCTTAAATTGCATAAAACATTCGCGACTCATTGCGGTATATCCTGATCAGCATTGGGGTTGTGAAGTAAAAACATGGCATCGCCATAGCTAAAGAAACGATAACGCTCAGCAATGGCCTCTTGATACGCCACCATTATAGGCTGATAACCTGCAAATGCGCTGACTAACATGATTAATGTTGATTCCGACAGATGAAAATTGGTTAGCAAGCCATCAACCACATTGAACTTGTAACCGGGGTATATGAAAATGTTAGTATCACCCTCAAACGGCGCTAGCTGACCGTTTTGCGCCGCTGTTTCTAAGCAACGCACACTCGTGGTGCCCACTGCAATAACTCGGCCACCGTTAGCTTTAGTTATCGAAACCTGGTCAACCACGTCTTGAGTTACCTCTAACCATTCTGAGTGCATTTGGTGATCAACAATATTTTCCGCTCGTACTGGCTGAAAAGTTCCTGCCCCTACGTGCAAAGTCACAAATGCAATTGATGCCCCCGCCGCTTCAATATCCGCTAGCATTTTTTCATCAAAGTGAAGTCCGGCTGTTGGTGCTGCTACAGCGCCTAATTGCTCGGCATAAACAGTTTGATAACGAGACTTATCCGCTTCTGTATCCTCTCGATCGATATAAGGCGGCAGAGGCATATGACCAATGGCCTCTAAAATTTTCAATACCGGCTGGTTAAACCTTAACTCAAACAGTCCTTCTTCTCTGCCGATCATCTCAGCGGAAAAAATATCGGAAAAAATAATTTGATTACCTGGTTTTGGAGACTTACTGGCGCGCACATGAGCATGCACAGAGTAAGCGTCGACAAGCCTCTCTATCAATACTTCTATTTTCCCACCGCTGGCCTTTTGACCATAGAGTCGCGCAGGAATGACTTTGGTGTTATTAAACACAATCAAATCACCGGCTTGCACATGACTTAAAAAATCACTGAATTGTTGATGTTTTAATGTATTTTGAGCCCCATCAAGAAACAGCAACCGACTGCCCTGGCGTTGCTCTGTCGGCTGCCGAGCGATCAGCTCGTTGGGGAGGTCAAATTGAAAATGGTCACGGCGCATTTGAATTTGTTATAGCCTAGGGTTATGGGTCAGCAAGGGTATAGAAATTAACGCCAAAGCGCCAAATAATTCATACTAAAACATACACTGCTTATTTTACTAACTCGCAAGGTTAAATCGGTTGACCCTCTATTGATCACTGCTATACTCGCGCCCTGCACACAACCGTGCGAAAGAAATGCCAGTGTGGTGGAATTGGTAGACACGCTAGATTCAAAATCTGGTTTCTTCGGGAGTGCCGGTTCGAGTCCGGCCACTGGTACCAAACATTAAAACCTTGCTCTTGTAGTGAGGTTTTTTTGTATCTGAAGGATTTTCATCTTTAGTAATATATGTACTCATTATTCGACAAAGACTGCTGTTTTTGCGATCAATGGTCACCACATCTTTATTAACAGGGCTCACCTTGTGTTACCGTAAAAATGTCGCATTCTTAATAGTTTTAAGCCCAGAGGGTCAATCATGAATTTAAAGCGTCTAATGCTCGGTTTTGCAGTCCTACTTTTAACAGCCTGTAATAATGATAAAACGGCTGTCGTCGCTTTTACTGAAGTTCCGGCACTGCCTGATGGCGCGTACTTACTTAAGGATGTAGAAGTCACAGAGAGCGGTGTAGTCAGTATTTTACTACGCGACCAGATAAAAATTTATACGAATAATCGATTTATGTTCGCCTTCATGAACAAAGAAATTGGTATCGATGTTGGTGCCGGCATTGCAACTTGGGATGACGGTGTAATGGTTGAAGTACCTACTGTTAACCATAACGGGTCAGTTGAAGGCTACAGCTTTGATGTGGCTATTGAGGAGACTGATAGCGGTTTTGTACAAACCATAATGGGTATGAAATACGATGATGGCCGTTCACTAGATATGGTCGAGACATGGAATACAGCCTCAATCGTAACCTCCCCCTATGATGGCCTCTGGCATAGGGTACAAGACGGTATTTTCACTACCAAGATCATTGGTGGTGGGCACTTTATTTCGCTACAGCGAACTACCTCAACTGAGGGGCCAGACCTATCAAATAGCAGTGAGTTCTGGTTTGGTTCTATTGAGTTTGGGAAAAACGGACAAGCCGTTGAAACAGGAATGACTAGCTCTGTTCAGAATTACTCTGATGCACAACAGTCGCTACATCTGGTTTTGATTGACCAGGATAATCTCAGCCAAACAGCGACGGTTGATGGTATTGAAGTTACTGAGATTTACCAACGCCTTTAATAGTTAAGTCAACGCTAAGCGCCGCCTTAACTACTGTCGTGCTTTAATCATTTAAGCGCTTTAGTAGCGAAATATGGTCCGGTCCAATACCGCAACAACCACCAACCATAGTGGCACCCAACTGCTGCCAGTGCTCTGCAAATGCAAGGTAGTCTTGCGGGGTTAAATCCTCTCGCAAGACAGAATAGCCGTCATTGGCGTCGATAGTATTCGTAATAGGTCGGAAGCCATTCGCATACACGCCAATATCTTTCCCGCTAGGGAGCATCTCAGCCGCTAGCTTAACGGCTTCGGCCATCACCTCAGGTTGGCTACAGTTAAATAAAACCGCATCTACGCACTGAAAATTAATGCTTTCTAAAGTATCTCTCAGTAACTCACCTGATCTCAGACGTGACTCTTCACCTGTTACAGGTTCATCTTCGAGCGTCATACTGATCCACAGCGGCTGGCCGCAATCTCCGAACACTGATTGGATAGCAGTCACCTCAGCAATACTTGATTGTGTCTCCGCCAAAATAATATCGGTGTATGGCAAAAGATTCTGCTTAAAGACCTCTAGCATGGCAACGGCGTCATCATGAACAAATTCGTTAGGATTATAGGAGCCAAATACTGGAGGGATACCTGCGGCAATTAACACAGTTTCGCCCGCAGCTTGCTTAACTTGTTGAGCTAACTGGCCGGATAATCGAATTAACTCAGCACCACGTTCAACAAATCTATCTTCGCCTATGTGAAAAGGGACTACCGCGTAGGAGTTAGTGGTAATAACTTGAGAGCCCGCATCCACAAAAGCCTGATGAGCAACTTTCACAGAAGAAGGATCCTCCATCAGCGCTAAAGCAGACCATTCAGGCTGCTGAAATGGTGCACCAATTTCTTTTAAGTAACGCCCAATACCACCGTCTAATATTTTCATATATAACTACCGCTGTCCCTACAAATCATAGGGGGCGGAGTTTGTCACAATCACTCTACAAAAACTATTACTGTTCCTGTTAGCAATCAAGTTATCTAAACCTGCACACTCA
>CALDQM010000114.1:0-1522 GCA_937911225.1 uncultured Cellvibrionales bacterium | reverse complement strand
GATATCTTTTTGTCGAAGAGTCCTAAATTGAACATATTTTTGAGGATTGAACAATGAATGCTATAAAAACTCTTGGGCTGGTGCCCCTGTTCTGTTTAGTGCTTACATCTTGTGGCGGCGGTGGTGGTAGTCCAGCTCCCGGGCCCGTGCCGCCGGTTGCAAACTTAGCGCCAGTGGTTGGGGGTAGTCAAGCGGTCGACCTACTGGAAGGTTTACAGTTGTCCGAAACCTATAGTTTTTCAGATCCTGAGAATGACTCTATAACGACTTCGCTGACAGGTGATGACGCCGGGCTAATGGCACTTTCCTCAGACGGCAATCTAACCTTTTCTCAAGTTCCAGACTTCGAGGCCGCCGCTGATATCAATGCTGATAATGTATACGACGTCAATATCGTTGCATCAGATGGCGCTAACGAGACCTCATATGCTATTTCGATAACCGTGGCCAATGCTACGGAAGGTCGAGTAGTGGACGGTCCTGTTTCTGGATCGGTTGTCTTTGTCGATATCAATGGCGATGGCGTTCAAGGCTCTGACGAGCCAATGGGAACAACCGATGGTAATGGCTATTTTTCTTTTGCTGAAACACCGCAAGGCATAACTGGAACCGCAGTTATCGCGATAGGCGGAACAGATACTCAAACGGGTGTAGAGCTTGAGAGCTTGACCCTAATTTCTGAGATATCAACGTCCGCAGATGTCGTTGCGGTGACCCCATTAACCACGGTACTAGTCGGCTTACCTGACGATACCCAAAAGCTAGCATTTTTAACAGCCATAGGCCTTGAAAGTACACCTGCATCTTTATTGACATCAGACGGCTGGGCAGCTGCACAGTCTGGTGATGCTGCATCACAGGCGGAGCAGCGCGCGAGTCAGCAGATCGCAGTAGTCCTTCAGGGCGTTAGCGCTTTGACTGCCGACAATGTCACTAAAACAGTGATTGAGCAAGCCCAAGTTGTTGCAGCAAAGATTGCCAAGGCGTCGCAAGAACAGGCTAACTTTAGCCTCAGCTCTACCGACTCAATACAAACAATAGTCGAAGCGTCACTCAATGAAACAGCACCTGGAGTGTACACAGATACGACTCTTTTGACGGCTGTTGCGCAAAGTGTCGCTGCGGTTAACACCGTAGTGGCCGACGCTACTATCGATCCAACCTCTGTGTTAGCCGGTGAAGTTGCTCTTGCAGTACAAGTTGATATGCAAGGATCTTTAGGTTCTTTGGCGTCAGGTGATATTGACACGTCTTCCTACACTGAGCAGACAGGACTGGCTACCTTACTTGCAGATGCGACTATTCCTGCGGATGCACCAGACCAAGATGGCGATGGTATTTCGGACATTCTTGATAATGATAATGATGGCGATGGGGTTGTGGATACCGAAGATGACTTCCCTAATGATGAAACCGAGACAACAGATACCGACGGTGACGGAGTTGGTAACAATGTTGATGAGGATGTTTTACCGGTCATTACGTTAAATGGCGCCGCTGTAGTCAACCACGAACAAGGCAC
>CALDQM010000113.1:0-1756 GCA_937911225.1 uncultured Cellvibrionales bacterium | reverse complement strand
CACTAACCGCAAAGCGCATTACTGGGCATAGCGACATAGCGCCCGGTCGAAAAACCGACCCTGGTTCTGTCTTTGACTGGGCGCGTTTTAAAATGCTTATTTGAAGCTGAAATTAGCGAGTATTAAAGGAGAACATATCGGGTAACAGTTTCTTTTGCTGTTCCATAGGTTCCCCTGTAACCTTCATCTAATTGACTGATTAAGCTGACATTGGAGTATTTAGAAATGACCGAGGCACTAACATTTTTAGCTGTCGTGGCGTTAATTGTCTGCATAGGTTTCCTTGTGCCAACTTTTCGGCCCTATCGTCGGCCTATGCCGTTTGTCGCTTTTCTGCTGGGTATATCCAGTGGATTTCCTTTAACATTACTTCTGGCTACCATGACTTTTTGGTTGTCAAAAGAGGGCATTGATAAAACAGCGATAGGCTTTGCCATTGGACTAACAACGCCCTATACGCTGAAGTTTCTTTGGGCTCCTGCAGTAGATAAGCTGTCTATCCCAATTTTAACGCCTTTATTTGGGCAGCGTCGAAGTTGGTTATTTCTTACTCAAGGTTTATTGTTTGCGTCTTTGTGGCAACTCGGTGCGAGTAACCCGGCTAATCACCTGGGTGTGTTTGCGGTTTGGGCAATTATTGTGGCTTTTCTCTCTGCTACTCAAGATATTGTGATTGACGCCTACCGTATTGAAATTTTGAGTGATGAGGAATTGCCTCATGGTACTGCCATGAACCAATTTGGTTATCGCACGGGCAATCTTATTGCCGGTATAGGCACAATCTGGTTAGCCTCCAATGAAGGTATGTCCTATGGGTGGGCCTTGGCATACGGGTTGACCGGTTTTTGTGTGTTGCCAGCTGCGCTGGGTGCTCTTTATGCGGGCCCAGGTAACTTCGTTGAACGACATGTTCGTATAGCTGGCCAGAGTTTTGGTGGATGGGTAAAGCAAACGGTTGCTAATCCATTTAGAGAGTTTTTAAGCCGCGACGGTGCGCTGTTAATTTTATTGTTTGTACTGGTTTATAAAGTCGGTGATGCAATGGGTCAAGGCATGCTCAACCCCATGATTGTTGAGCTTGGATTTACCGATACTGAGTTCATTACTGTTAATAAGTTGGTGGGATTCTGGGCTCTTATTGCGGGCGCGGCTGTGGGTGCACCATTTATAGCATGGTTAGGTATGGGAAGAGCGTTACTCCTGTCTGGTCTCATGATGATGCTTAGTAACGTGTTATTTATGCTGTTGGCGGTAGTGGGCCATGATCCGATGATGCTAGGCATTGCAGTGGGCACTGAAAACTTTACCAGTGGCATAGGTTTAACTGTTTTTGTGACCTATCTATCAGGGCTATCTAACTTAGCCTACACAGCGACCCAGTTCGCTCTGCTTACGTCATTTGCAGCTGTTGGTAGAACATGGCTCGCAGCACCTGCAGGGCTTCTGGCTAATGGATTGGGTTGGGTAGGCTTTTGGGGTTTTACGATCATAGCCGCGATTCCGGGTATGTTGTTATTATGGGTGCTATGGCGACGTGGGTTTATCGTGAGTTCAGTGCGGCAATCAGAGCCTGATCTTAGTCATTCAACACGCGAACCCAATGATCAGTAAAGACTATGGTCGCCACTGATATGTTTTTAAGCTAATACAGCTGCCACTAATCTGCACACCTTCTGAGACTAAACGGTTTTTTTGTGTACAAAACGAGTCACTATTTGCCGGCACACTAATTTTGCCGGATGCCGCAATCACTCTA
>CALDQM010000112.1:0-27098 GCA_937911225.1 uncultured Cellvibrionales bacterium | reverse complement strand
AAACGAGTCACTATTTGCCGGCACACTAATTTTGCCGGATGCCGCAATCACTCTATGCCAAGGTAGCTGACTACCACTGGGCAATTGACTTAATGTTCTGCCCACCATTCTTGCACAGCCAGGTAATCCAGCTAATTCAGCCACCTGCCCATAGGTTGCTACGCAGCCCACAGGGATCTGCTGAATAATGCTATAAAGGCGCTGTTTAGAGGTAAGATTATCCATTGCTTTAGGTTACGCTATTCAGTCAGATGTTGAAATAGTGCAAACTACCCCAATACTACACATATGCCGAGTTAAAGGAGTGCGTTGTGAGATACCTATTACTGTTGTTTGTATTGATGCCTATTGCTGAGATGTGGCTGCTTATTACTGTAGGTAGTCAAATTGGCGCGCTACCAACCATTGGCTTGGTGCTCTTCACCGCGGTCATGGGCGCGGGCCTTTTAAGGGAGCAAGGGGTTGCCACGCTCTGGAAGGGTCGCCAAAAGTTACAGGGGGGTGAATTGCCGACTACCGAAATTGCCGAGGGGATTATTCTGGCTGTTTCTGGTGCGCTATTGCTCACGCCTGGGTTTGTGACTGACCTGATTGGTTTTGCGGGGCTGATACCACCAATAAGAGTGATGGTGGCGACTCGCATTATGAAGAACATGCTTGTTATGGGCTCACAGGGTGCAGGCTTTCAGGCAGCCAGCGGGGCGTCAGGCTCACACGCAAAGGGCAATCAAGAGGGCGACACCATAGAAGGCGAAGCGTGGGAACGAAAGGACTTGGATTAAAAAAGTGACTCAACGAAAAAATTAGTCGGTTGCCCTTGAAAAACAAATGTTACGTCACCATATAAGACACAATTGCGAAGTAATACGCATCGCAAGTTAACTCGACCACTGTAGATAGATTAATTGGAGAACAAAACTATGAAGATTCGCCCATTACACGACCGAGTTATCGTTCGTCGCGAGGAAGAAGAACAAACAACTGCAGGTGGCATTTTATTGCCAGGTTCTGCTCAAGAGAAACCTAATCAGGGTGAAGTTGTTGCTGTTGGCAGCGGCCGTATCTTAGATAACGGCGATCTGCGTGCTGTAGATGTCAACGTTGGCGATACTGTTGTATTTGGTCAGTATGCAGGCAACGACAAAATTGATATCGATGGTGAAGAACTCATCATCCTCAGTGAAAGCGATATTAAAGCTGTTCTTGAAGCTTAAATTTTAATTGAATTTTTTGAAACAGAATTTGGAAGGAAAAGATCATGGCAGCTAAAGAAGTAAAATTTGGCAACAACGCACGTCAAGGCATGCTTGATGGCGTTAACATTTTGTCCAACGCAGTCAAAGTAACCTTAGGGCCAAAGGGTCGTAATGTTGTTTTGGATAAGTCTTTTGGTGCACCTACGGTGACTAAAGACGGCGTGTCGGTGGCTAAGGAAATCGAATTAAAGGACAAGTTCGAGAACATGGGCGCACAGATGGTTAAAGAAGTTGCATCTAAAGCATCTGATGATGCGGGCGATGGAACCACCACAGCGACAGTGTTGGCTCAAACAATCATACAAGAAGGATTGAAGTCGGTTGCTGCGGGTATGAACCCAATGGACCTTAAGCGTGGTATTGATAAAGCAGTAATTGCAGCGACCGCTGAAATTGCCGCGATTGCCAAGCCGTGTGCTGACAATAAAGAAATTGCTCAAGTCGGTACTATCTCTGCCAACAGTGACAGTCATATTGGTGACATTATTGCTGAAGCAATGGGTAAAGTCGGTAAAGAAGGCGTCATTACTGTTGAAGAAGGCAGTGGCTTAGAAAATGAACTCGATATCGTTGAAGGTATGCAGTTCGACCGTGGTTATTTATCACCATACTTCATCAATAACCAAGAGAGCATGAGTGCCGAGCAAGAGAGCCCTCTGATTCTATTGGTGGACAAGAAGATTTCTAATATTCGTGAGCTTTTGCCGTTACTTGAAGCTGTTGCTAAAGCGGGTAAGCCGTTAATGATTATTGCAGAAGATGTAGAAGGTGAAGCGCTGGCAACATTGGTGGTTAATAATCTTCGCGGTATTGTTAAGGTTTCTGCGTGTAAAGCCCCAGGTTTTGGTGATCGTCGTAAGGCGATGTTAGAAGATATTGCTATCTTGACCGGCGGAACCGTAATCTCAGAGGAAGTGGGTCTTGATCTTGAAGGTGCTACTCTTGAGCATTTAGGGACAGCAAAACGTATTAGCATGACAAAAGAAAACACGACGATCGTTGATGGTGCCGGAGAGCATTCTTCAATTGAAAGCCGTGTTAATCAAATTCGTGCACAGATCGAAGATACTAGTTCTGACTATGACCGCGAGAAACTTCAAGAGCGTGTGGCTAAATTAGCCGGCGGTGTTGCGGTGATTAAGGTTGGTGCTACCACTGAAATCGAAATGAAAGAAAAGAAAGCGCGCGTTGAAGACGCTCTGCATGCAACACGTGCAGCGGTAGAAGAAGGCGTGGTTGCAGGTGGCGGTGTCGCTCTGATTCGTGTACTTCAGAAAATTGCAAATCTTGAAGGTGACAACAGTGACCAGACAGTTGGCGTTGGAATTGCTCTGCGGGCTATGGAAGCACCTTTGCGTCAAATCGTAGAGAACGCGGGCGAAGAAGGGTCTGTGGTTGTTGACAAGGTTAAGCAAGGTTCTGGTAACTATGGCTACAATGCGGGTTCTGGCGAATATGGCGACATGATCGACATGGGTATTCTTGACCCGGCTAAGGTTACACGTACTGCGTTGCAAGCGGCGGCCTCTATTGCTGGTTTAATGATCACTACCGAAGCAATGGTTGCTGATTCTGCTGAAGACGGTGGCGCTTCTGGCGGTATGCCAGATATGGGCGGCATGGGCGGTATGGGCGGTATGGGTGGTATGGGCGGCATGATGTAAGCCTGATCTGATCAAAAAACCCCGCAACTTGTTGCGGGGTTTTTTTTGCCCTCAAAAAAGTCATTGTCCAAAACAAAGATGGATCATCTTGTACCTTTTTTTAGATTGAAAACAACAATTAACCCAATAAAAATTTTTAATGACGCTATAATAGTCCCACGACCTGTAAGGGTATTAATTTTTTTGAGGGTACACCTATGACCATGGAATTTATCAATTTACTGACTCGCTGGGGCCACGTCTTATTTGGCATCACTTGGATTGGAATGCTTTACTACTTTAATTTTGTACAAGGTGGTTATTTTAAGCAGGCTACCGCGGAAGGTTTAGCCGATGCCAAGGCGAAATTGGCTCCAAGTGCGCTCTGGTGGTTCAGATGGGGTGCTATGTGGACCTTTGTTACGGGTATTATTTTACTGGGTATGGTCCATGGCTATGGTCAGCTAAATAACTATATTGTGGTTGGTGCCACTATGGGTACGCTAATGGCGGCAAATGTTTGGATGATTATCTGGCCAGCACAAAAAATTGCTTTAGGCATCGTCGAAGGTGGTGATAAAGCAGCGGCCGGGGCCAAAGCTCTGCTCGCGTCTCGCACCAACACTTTATTTTCTGCGCCTATGTTATTTGGAATGTTTGCCGGTCCACATTATGCTGGGCACGGATACGGCACAGCCGTTGGAGGTACCGGGCTCATGGTAGCCTTAGCGATCATTTTGGCTCTAGAAATTAATGGTTTAAAGGGTAAGCAAGGTCCTATGACGACTGTTAACGGTGTTATTGGCTCAAGCTTGGCACTGACCGTGGTATTAGTCGGAGCTCTTAACTTCCTCTAAGCGCGCAAATGGCTAGTTAAACCGGTGTTTGTTAACAGACACCGGTTTTTTTATGCCTGACGCTTTTATATAGTGGTCAATAACAGCGTATAATGGCACTAGAGTGGTTTCATTAAATCTAAAGCGGCAAACAAGGAACTCAGAGTTACCATGGATAAAAAACCAAGATCGCCCATTATCGCTGAACGCGACGACATGATTGGCCGAACGATGCCAGATAAGCGTAGTGATCAATCCGGTTCCAAAGCCAATGGGACTGCTAGTAATGGCTCTAATGGTATGTCCGGAACCATGAAATCTATGGTTATTTTAATGTTCTTTGGTTTAATCGGAATTAGTATTTTTGGTTGGTTTGAGTATCAGCAACTTTTAACCAAGCATGAAACGCTTCAAGGTCGCTTTGAGTTGCTTGAATCGCGATTGAGCAGCACTGATGAGTCGGCCAGCCAGTCCGGTGCCGCTATGCAGATTAATATCAGTAGACACAGTGATGAACTGAAAAAGCACTGGAGCGAAATTAGAAAGCTTTGGGGCGTGACCAATGATATTAACAAAACGAAAATCTCAGATAATAAAAAAGATATCGCGTTTTTAGCTAAACAGCGGGTGGCTATTGAGCAGTCGATTAAAAGATTGGGTGAAGAGGTTGAGAAAGATAGTGCTACGGTCACTGATGTCGGGCTTAACTATCTGACGCTGACTGAAGAATTAGACACTGCAAACCTGAATTTGCGTGGCTATGTGGACCAAATCAACCAGTTAAAAGCAACCTTAGCTAAAACGATTCAAGCTCAGTCAGATAATGCTGATGCCATTGCAGCAATGGACAGTTTTCGACGAAACACGACTCAGAAAATCTACGATCTAGAACAACGAGCTGTCGAGCCTTCTCCTATTGTGGTCCCTGATGGAGTAGTATCTGAGCCTTAAAAGCCTCTTTAGAGAGGCCAGTACCTAATCATCAAAATGGGTTACTTGTGACGCTATGGCTAACACTTTTTATTGGCATGATTATGAAACCTTTGGGGTAGACCCGTCCAAAGATAGGCCGTCGCAGTTTGCGGGCTTGCGCACCGATGAGGATCTCAATCCCATTGGTGAGCCGCTGGTTATTTATTGCCAGCCACCAAAAGATATTATGCCATCCCCCCAAGCCTGTTTGATCACCGGCATTACCCCTCAGCTTGCAATGCAGCAAGGCCTTCCTGAACCCCAGTTTATTGACTCCATCCACAGGCAACTGTCGGTGCCGGGTACCTGTGGGGTCGGTTACAACAGCATACGCTTTGATGATGAGGTTAGTCGCTATTGCCTCTATCGAAATTTCTATGATCCTTATCAAAGAGAGTGGAAGAACGGTAATTCTCGCTGGGATATTTTGGATATGTTGCGACTGACCAGAGCATTACGCCCTGAAGGCATAGAGTGGACCGATCATGAGCCGGGAAGGCCAAGCTTTAAGTTAGAGCATCTTACTGCGGCCAATGGTATCGCTCATGAGGCTGCTCATGATGCTTTGTCAGATGTCACCGCAACTATTGCCATGGCTAAGTTGGTGAAGCAAAAGCAACCACGCTTATTTGATTACGTTGTAAATCACCGCAGTAAAAAGAGGGTCGCTGAAATGCTTGATTTAACGCATCGCAAGCCCTTCTTTCATATCTCCGGCATGCTCTCAAGCGCTAACATGTATGGCGCAATAATGATGCCGCTGGCAATGCACCCGACTAATAGTAATGGCATTATCTGTGTTGACTTATCGGCTGATCCAGAACTGTTACTCGGTCTAAATGCAGAGGAAATTACCCATCGAGTGTTCACCTCTGCCGATCAATTATCTGCCGATCAGCAACGTATTCCGCTTAAGGTTGTGCATATTAATAAGGCGCCCGTTGTCACCACTCATAAGCTTATCGATGCGGCTGCCGCTAAACGACTAAATATAAATGTTGAGCAGTGCGAAGAACACTGGCGTAGGCTCAACCAGGTAGATTTGCGAAATAAGCTACATGCGGTATTTGCCGAGAGAACATTTGCTAAAAAAACGGAAGCCGAGCAGCAGCTTTATGACGGATTTTTACCTAATAGTGATCGCCATTTGTTAGATGAGGTGAGAAATACCACTAGTGAAGGTTTCAAAGAGCAACAATTTCACTTTTCAGATGAACGTTATAATCAGCTACTTTTTAGTTATCGCGCGCGCTACTTTCCTGATTCTCTCTCCGCTAAAGAACATGCAGTTTGGTTAGAGGCGTGCCGTTGGCGGTTGCACGATGAAGATTCAGGTTATTTGACAGTTAATGGTTTGTTGGCTGAAGTTGAGCAGTTGATAGCATCTGGAGGCCTTTCCGCGCAGAAGTTGGCTATTCTGGATGCTCTGAAACAGTGGGCTTCAAGGATTGATAGTGAATTTTCACTATCAAACTAGAGTGCAGAGGCGAAACAGGCTAAAATCCCCCATACTCATTTATTGCACCGAGGTTAACCCTTGAACTTTACCGGCGCACATATTCTATCTATCAACCAATTTCAGCGTGAAGATGTCGATCGCGTTTTTACTGTGGCAGATAAGATGGAACCCTATGCCTTGCGCAAGCGAGTTACTAGAGTTTTGGAAGGGGCTATATTGGGTAATATGTTCTTCGAAGCAAGTACCCGAACGCGGGTTAGCTTTGGGTCTGCCTTTAACCTTCTTGGTGGTGAAGTTCGCGAGACTGCTGGGTTTGAAAACTCTGCGTTGGTTAAGGGCGAGTCGCTACAAGATACCGCAAGAGTGTTATCTGGGTTTAGTGACGTTATTTGCATGCGCCATCCTCAGCCGGGTTCAGTAGCAGACTTTGCCGCGGCTAGTCGTGTGCCGGTGTTAAATGGAGGTGATGGAGCTAATGAGCATCCTACTCAAGCGCTATTAGATCTCTATACCATTCGCAAAGAAATGGCTGACAAAGGCCGTGATATCGATGGCTTGAGTGTCGCTATGATTGGTGATCTCCGTCATGGGCGCACAGTGCATTCGCTCGGTAAACTACTGTCTTTATATAAAAATATTCGAGTAGTGCTAATATCCCCAAAAGAGCTAACGTTACCTGACGCAATAGTTGAATCAATGCGTGCTGCTGGGGTTGATGTGAGCATTTCGCATGAGCTGACCCCGAGCATTGCCGCTGTGGACATTGTTTACTCTACGCGAATTCAAGAAGAACGATTCGCTAGTAAGCAGGAAGCTGATCTTTATCGTGGTAAATTTCGCCTCAATCAAGCTATTTATACGCAGTATTGTCAGCCCAATACAGTAATTATGCACCCACTGCCAAGGGACTCTCGATTCGATGCCAATGAGTTAGACAGCGATTTAGATAACAATCCTAACTTGGCTATTTTCCGGCAGACAGACAATGGCGTATTAGTGCGTATGGCGTTATTTGCCTTGGTGCTAGATGTTGCCGATAAGGTAGATGATTTTGCCTATGAAGTTCGCTGGTACAATGCTCGCCAAAACCTTATCACACCCTAAATAACAATAATTATTGGTCGTCTGACATCATGAATAATTTTGACGATATTCGTCCATTCAACGATAGTGAAGTGCCTGCAGCATTGGCTCGGCTAATTGCCGATTCAGAGATGATGGATTTATTGTTATCTCGACAATTCCCTGTCCTTACAAAAATATTTCCTGGAATTTTCAACCTGCTTGCTCGCCCACTTTTGCGCCGTAGTTTACTCAAATTGACTAAAGATGTGTCGACCATAAGTGACTTCCAGCATCATATGACAAGTCGTCTTATTGATGTATTACAAAAAAGCACCGATAACTATGCGTTCTCAGGTCTAGAGGGTCTAGACCCAGATCGTGCTTATTTATTCATGAGCAACCACCGTGACATCGCACTAGATCCAGCCATTATTTGCTTAGGCCTAACATCAGCAGGTCGAAATACGGTGCGCATTGCCATTGGCGATAACTTATTGAGTAAACCCTTTGCCTCAGATCTCATGAGGGTTAATCGTAGTTTTATTGTTAAGCGCTCTGTTTCGGGCCGCAGAGAAAAGCTGGAAGCTCTAAAAAAGCTATCGCGCTATATCCGGCATAGCGTGAGTCAAGAGGAGGTGTCTATTTGGATCGCTCAAGCTGAGGGTCGAGCTAAGGACGGAAACGATAGAACCGATACAGCATTGTTAAAAATGCTAGCGTTATCTAGGAATTCGGAGCAATCATTTGCTGAAGCGACCGGTGAGCTAAATGTAATTCCGGTGTCCATCTCTTATGAGTATGACCCCTGTGATAGTGACAAAGCGGGCGAACTCTATGCCCAGCAAAATGGAATGACCTATACCAAAGATCCGTTTGAAGATTTAGACAGTATCCAAAAAGGGTTTGTTGATTATAAAGGACGTATTCAAGTGACATTTGGTGAGCCGGTGACTGACAAATACGAAAGTGCCGACTTACTGGCCGCCGAAATTGACCGCCAAATCCATTGTAACTACATGTTATTTCCAACCAACATTATTGCCTGGAAAATACACTCTGATAGTGTTGATCAAGGGGTACTTGACGCTCTAGAGAAACAATGGCCAGAGGAAGATTGGGCGGCGGCGACACTTCGCTTTGAAACGCGAATGAATCAAATGCCTCAAGACCATCGGCCAATCGCTATTGCCGCGTATGCCGCGCCTGTTAATAGTCAATTGCTCTATTCTTCTCAGATTCAGGAGCTTTAACTTTTGTTGGATTCTGATGTTAAAGACACGATTCAACAGGGCTACCGCCAATTCTTAAATAGTCGCGAACTTAGTCCAAGACTTGGTCAAAAGCAGATGGTCGCCGCTATTGCTAATAGTCTTAGCAATGATGATCCTGATAAGCGCTTATCGGTGATAGAGGCCGGAACGGGTACCGGTAAGACTGTCGGTTACCTTATTGCTGCTCTGCCCATCGCTAGAGCCCTTAAAAAGACCGTCGTTGTGTCCACTGGAACGATTGCGCTGCAAGAGCAGCTAATCAACAAAGATATCCCTGAACTTTTAGAATCCTGTGAATGGGATTATAGCTGTGCGCTGGTTAAGGGTCGTGGCCGCTATGCATGTAATCTGCGTATGGAACAGTATCTTGACTCTCTTAAGGCTAAAGATGCTGGGGTTTTCCTGTTCGAAAATGATCAGCAGTTTAACCCAAATGCACAAACAGAAAGTCTGTATAGAGAGATGTGGGATGCACTTGAAGACGGCTCTTGGAATGGAGATCGAGATTCTTGGGATACTCACATCAAAGATATGGAGTGGAGTGCGTTAACGGTTGATCGGCGTCAATGTACGGGTAGGCGATGCCGGTTTGTTAATCAGTGTCCGTTTTTTAAGGCACGCGCCGATATCGAAGAGAGCGAAGTCATTGTTGCTAACCATGACTTGGTGATGGCAGATCTTGCTTTAGGAGGCGGCGCTATATTACCCCCTCCGGAAGACTGTATTTATATTTGTGACGAGGGCCATAGGCTTGGTGACACAGCGATTAGGCATTTTGGTGCTGAATGCCGAATCAATAGTACTTTGGCCTGGTTGGAGAGAATCCCCAAACAATGTAAGGGGCAGGCACCCATTTTCGCCAAAGATACAGGGTTGATCGAGCAACTACCACGAATCGAGAGAGAAGCGAGTAAAATTAGTGAATTATTGTCAATAGCGTATCCATTACTAAAAGAGCAGCTAGATACCTCCGATGATTACGAAGGACGGTTTCGTTTTGCTCATGGTGATGTAGGTGTCACTATTCGTGATATAGCCTCGCAAATCACACTACAAACAAGTGGCTGGTTGGGTCGTCTTGAAGTGTTAGAAGATACTTTAAGCGAGGCGCTCAGCGACAGACAATATTCAGTGGCAATACCTGACATTGAGTTGTTTTATCAACAAGTAGGCACTTGGCTCTCCGGTGCTGAAAGATTAGTCTCCCTGTGGGATCGATTGCACCGAGAGCTAAAGCAAGATTCTATCCCTATGGCATGTTGGTTGAAAATTGAAGATACCAGCGGCGGCAATGTTGATATTTCGGTCAATGCTAGTCCCATTCAAGCGGCAGAAATCCTCCGTGATAGCCTTTGGGGCAATTGTTATGCAGCGGTAGTAACCTCAGCGACACTTAGATCTCTCGGTAACTTCAGTACTCTGCAAAGAGAAACAGGCATTCCCGATTCTGCACATTTTTTATCAGTTGCAGGCGCTTTTGATTATGCCAGCGCGGCAACAGTGAGAGTGCCAGCTGATGCTATAGAGGGTAATAAAGCCGAAGAGCATACACAGTATATCGTTGAAAACTTGGCATCTATGGTTGAAGACAAGGCTGGAACGCTAGTTTTATTTTCTTCGAAAAAACAGATGGAGCAGGTTTTTGATGAATTGCCTAACGATTTGGCAAAGCTCATTTTGATCCAAGGCCAATATTCTAATAGAGAGATGGTTAGGCTGCATAAAGAGCGTATCGATCAGGGTCGCACCAGTGTGTTACTCGGTCTGGCGAGCTTTTCAGAGGGCGTTGACTTACCCGGCGACTATTGTCGTCATGTGGTAATTGCCAAGTTACCTTTTGCTGTTCCAAATGATCCCTTGCAGCAAGCTCTTGCCGAGTGGATTGAGTCTCGTGGCGGAAATTCTTTTTTTGATATCTCCCTTCCACTGGCATCTTTACGGCTGATTCAGGCGGCTGGGCGTTTGTTGCGTACAGAGTCAGATACAGGAACGGTAACCATTTTAGACAAGCGACTGATCACCAAGCGTTATGGTTCACAGTTACTTAACTCATTGCCGCCTTTTAGGCGTGAAATTGGCCATTAAAGTGACGTTGAGTAGATGACCGACATCCATGCGCGACTACAGCTTCTTTTGATGGATCTAGAGGGGCAACTTCGTGCCAAGCAGCAGTGGTCTGCGCAAGAATTGGCACCGGAGGACGTAGCCAGTGTTGAGCCTTTCGCCATCGATAAACTATCGTTTAGTCAGTGGTTACAGTTTGTCTTCATACCACGATTGAAAGACGATTGTGCCAACAAAACAGCGTTGCCAGCATCCTGTAGTGTGGCACCAATGGCAGAAGAATTTTATCGGGTAAACCTGATCGATGCTGAAGCGGTCATAGACCGACTAGCCAGCATCGATCATCTTATTACAAGCGCTTAGGCTTCTTGGTGTAGGTCTTTTTCTTTTTCAGAGGAGCGCTGCCATCAGCAACAGGCTTATCTTTTACTGTACGCTTTTCTTTGGGAGCTTTAGTAAAGCCACCATCATCAGACTTACTTTTACCTTTAAATACTGGCTTAGGCGGCTTTGGTTGCTCAGCCGTGCGCTTAGTCTTTACGTTTCTAGACAGCGTCTTTTTGTCACCTTCATCTAAAGCACGTTTTCTTGGGGCTTTAGGCTTCGATTTGGTGGCGTAGCTTGCACCGTCTGGGCCAGAGTTCTCACCATTTAAAACACTAATTTGCATTGGCTTTGCGCACACACGTACTTTTTTTAAGTGGTTTAAAAGTTCGGCGGGCATACCTTGTGGCAAATCTACCGTACTGTATTCATCATGTAACTTTATCTCACCAATAAACCGACTTTCAATATCTGCTTCATTAGCGATAGCGCCAACAATATTACTAGGGGTAATCTTGTCATTATTGCCGACTTCCAAGCGATAAGTAATCATTGGCACACCATCACGATTTGCATCGGCGTCCTTAGCTCTTGCTTCACGAGGCTGTCTGTCTGGTCGTTCGCTTCTTTGCTCTCCGCGCGTATCACGGTTCTCTGAGCGCGGACCACGATGTTCTTTACGCTCACCACGATCTTTGTTTCTATCACCACGGTCTTTGTTTCTATCGCCTCGGTCTCTATTACGATCTCGTCCTGAGTCGCCATCACGATCTCGGCTGCTAGGCGCTACAATTGTCTCAAGCTTTGGAAAGAGAGGTCGTTCTTTTTGGTTTTCAAAGGCTAGAGCTGCTGCAATATCACCCATATCCAATTCGTTTTCATCGGCTAGCTGCTGGACTAGCGAGCGGAATTTATCGAGTTTAGGCAGGGCCATCGTCTTCATGAGTTGTTCAGTGAACTGCTGTATACGCTGACCACTGACTTCTTCATTACTAGGCATTGCCATTGGCTTTATGACTTGACGTGTGGATTTCTCGATAGACCGCAACATACGATTTTCTTTAGGCGTAATAAACAATATCGCCTTACCGTCACGCCCAGCTCGGCCAGTACGACCAATGCGGTGAACGTAGGACTCATTGTCATAAGGGATGTCGAAGTTAATCACGTGACTAATGCGCTCAACATCTAATCCACGGGCAGCAACATCTGTGGCCACAACAATATCCACTTGACCCTTTTTAAGACGATTAATAGTGCGTTCTCGCAATGCTTGACTGAGATCGCCATTAAGCGCTGCCGATGAGAATCCGCGCGCTTCAAGACGCTCGGCAATATCAACAGTTGAAGATTTTGTGCGCACAAAAATAATCATGCCATCAAAGGCTTCTACTTCAAGCACTCGGGTCAGAGCATCCATTTTCTGGTGGCTCTTACAGGTCACATACTGTTGCTCAATACGTTCAACCGTTTTCGTTTTATTCTGGATATTAACGGTTTCAGCATCACCTAGATATTTCTGACTAACGCGTCGAATAGCTGGCGGCATAGTGGCTGAAAATAGCGCTCGCTGACAGTTATCAGGTGTTTTTGAAAGGATCGTTTCGACATCGTCGATAAATCCCATACGCAACATTTCATCAGCTTCATCGAGAATTAAACCTTTGACCTCACTGAGATCCAGGCTGCGACGACGTAAGTGGTCTAACATTCGACCCGGAGTACCCACAACAACCTGGGCGCCGCGCTTTAGTCCACGCAACTGACCGCTAATGTCAGCACCGCCATAAATCGGTAATACATGAAACCCTTTAATAAACTTGGCATAGGTTTGAAAGGCTTCTGCTACCTGGATAGCCAACTCTCGCGTTGGTGTCAGCACCAAAATTTGAGGTGTTTTTTGCTTTTCATCTAACATACTCAAAAACGGCAACGCAAAGGCTGCAGTTTTTCCGGTTCCGGTCTGTGCCGTACCTAGTAAATTTTTTCCCGCTAGCAGTATGGGAATACTCTGGGCCTGGACTGGAGTAGGTTGCTCGTAGCCAAGTTGTTGAACGGCTTTGAGTACGGGGGCAGAAATACCCAGTTCAGCGAAGTCAGTGGATGACATTAAGTTACCTGTGCTTGGGTTTTTTAGGCCCCGGTTTAGAGGCCGCGCAGTATACGCCTAAGTTATTCATTTTTATAGTTTATTTACGCTGGATTTACCAGGAATCGAAAATCCCAATGAAAGCTAAGTGAGTAGTCGCTAGGACACGGCCAAAGACCACTGTTAGTATTTATAATCGTTTACGTGATAGTCATTTAAAAAGTTGAGTCTGGGCTATTGATTCGCGGTCTAGAACAATATTGTAACGCTTAGTTATAGTCCTTATAGCGTGACTACACCTATCTATCGAGGGTTATTTGGGTTTAAATACTGGTCTTAAAAATTATCACTTTTCTCTACACAGGATCGCTTATGAGTGAGCTCCACCTCGTCCGTCATGCTCAGGCTTCATTCGGGTCGGCAAATTATGATCAGCTGTCTGACTTGGGTCATCAGCAATCACGATTTTTAGGCGATTATTTTAAGCAACGAAATATGACCTTTGATCGATTAATAGTGGGTGATATGCATCGTCATCATCAAACCATGGACGGAATCTGCGCTGGGCTGGACATTGATGGCAGTGACCGGCTAGTGCTACCAGGGCTCAACGAATACAATTTTGTTGAATTGACCGAGGCCTATGGTAAGACAAAAGGGGATAGCGAGTTATTTCAAAAAGTAATGCAAGATCCCGGCGACAAAAAGAATTTTTATCGTCTATTGCGTCAAATACTCACCGCGTGGACTGCTGATGGTATTCCTGATGTGGAAGAGACATGGGTTCAATTCAAAACGCGAGTAAAAGAGGCGCAGGATGAGATTCAATCGATGGCCGATGAGGGCAATAAAATATTAGCCATAGGATCAGGTGGATCGATTAGTACCTTTGTTGGATTGGTATTGGAAATACCCGATGAGAATGTCTTTGATCTTAATTTACAATACAAGAACACCGCGATCAGTCACTTCTTTTTTAATCAAAAGAAAATGAATCTGACTAGTTTCAACAACATTGCTCACTTTGAGAGTAATGAGATGGAAAAATTTATAACCTACGGCTAATTTTTTTATTAATTAAGGACAGTAAAAATGACTTCAGAATTTGATGTAAGTGGCAAAGTGGCATTGGTGACCGGAGCATCCAGCGGGTTTGGCGTGCATTTTGCTAAAATATTGGCTGCAAGAGGGGCCAAGGTGGTAGTCGCTGCTCGTCGCGTTGATCGTCTTGAGTCGTTGGTTTCTGAGATCAATGCTGCTGGTGGAGAAGCCGTAGCTGTTGCCATGGATGTCACCAGTGCTGACTCTATAGAGGCTGCCTTTAATCAAGGAGAAGCCGCGTTTGGGACTATTACTCTGGTTGCCAACAATGCAGGGGTTGCAGACGCTCGAAGTGCGCTCAAAATTGATGAGTCGAGCTGGGATCATATGATGGATACCAACCTAAAAGGTGTTTGGTTAGTAGCACAGCAAGCCGCTAAACGAATGATTGCAGCCGGTGTTGGTGGTGCCATTGTTAATACTGCATCCATATTGGGTTTACGTGTAACCTTTGGGCAGTCTAGTTATTCTGTCTCAAAGGCGGCCGTGATTCAGTTAACTAAGGCACTTGCGGTGGAGTGGGCCGGTAAGGGTATCCGTGTCAATGCGTTGTGCCCAGGTTACTTTTTGACTGAAATGACAGAAGCTGTTTTTGCCTCACCTGAAAGCCAAAAGTATCTAAATTCGTCTCCCGCGAGACGAGCTGGTGAGATGGATGAGATAACCGGCCCCTTTTTACTATTGGCCAGCGATGCCGGATCTTATTTACATGGTGTTGCATTACCGGTCGATGGCGGGCAATCTATCAGTAATATGTAACTTATTTGACCACGGATCTTACTATGAGCCTTAAAGACAACCGCCGTGAATATGACTATGGGACACTGTCGCGAGATAGTCTGAACGAGAACCCTTTCACTCAGTTTTCACTGTGGATGGATCAGGCTATTGAAGCCGACATTATTGATCCTACTGCAATGAGCGTTGCCACGGTCGGTGAAGGCGGAAAGCCTTGGCAGCGCATGGTACTGTTAAAAGGTTTTGATGAACGTGGCTTTGTATTCTATACCAATCTAGGAAGTCGAAAAGCGACTGATATTGCAACCAATCCTCATGTCAGCCTGCAGTTCCCATGGTTGCAGTTAGATCGGCAGGTAATTGTCGGTGGCAGCGCAGAGGCGCTGTCAGAGTCTGAAGTTAGTGACTACTTTTACAGTCGACCGTTATCCAGTCAGCTCGCAGCATGGGCCTCTCAGCAGAGTAGCCCAATAGAGTCACGCGCTGCGTTGGAAGCTCAGTTCGAGGCAGTTAAGCAGAAATTTTCCTCGGGTAATGTCACCGTTCCAGATTTTTGGAGTGGCTTTAGAGTTGTCCCTGAAGAGTTTGAATTTTGGCAGGGCGGTGAGAACCGGTTGCATGACAGATTTTCTTTTCAACGCCAAGAACATCAGTGGAATATTTCCCGGCTTTCTCCCTAATACCGTATTGCGGTGACGACTAAGTAACGCTCTCCTGAGGGCGTTTTTACCGTAATTTCGTCATCTACAGATTTTCCTACAAGCGCTCTTGCGATGGGTGAATCAATGCTTATCCAATTTTGGCTGGCATCAATTTCATCTGAACCTACTAATCGATAGGTGATCTGCTCAACGCTATCTTGATCTTCTACGGTTACCCAAGCGGAAAAGAATACCGTGGAGGGGTCTCGGGGTTTGTCTTCGATAATCTTAGCGTCTTCAAGTCGTTTGGTTAGATATCTTACTCGGCTATCAATTTCACGAAGACGACGTTTACCATAAATATAATCGCCGTTTTCTGATCGGTCACCATTTTTAGCCGCTTCATGGACTACGGCAGTGACCTCAGGACGTTCGACCTTCCATAGCTGGCGAATCTCTGCGCGAATACCGGCAGCGCCCTGAGCAGTAATGTAAGGAGAGCTTTTGGGGCCTGGTGGTCGATAGCGTGACATCTACTTACGGCTCTCCAGCAAGGTCAAATACCTCTTTATAGAAGTTCAACTCTGACTCCATGGCACGAATAATGTTAGCGGCTTTGCGAAAACCATGGCCCTCATCCTCGAAGGTCACATGAGCTACCTTAATCCCCTTGTCTTGCAGTATATCGACCATCATCTCAGCCTGATTGGGCGGTACGACTTTATCTTCAAGGCCTTGCAGAAAAATCACTGGGCAGTTAAGTCCATCAGCATGATGGATTGGCGATCGCGCTTTATAAATATCTTTACGCTCCGGGTAGGGACCAATCAGACTATCAAGATAGCGTGATTCAAACTTATGAGTGTCTGTTGCAAGTGTTTCAAGATCGCCAATCCCATAAAGACTGGCACCCGCTTTAAAGGTATCAGTGAAGGTAAGTGCAGAAAGGACCGTATAGCCGCCAGCGCTGCCGCCACGAATAATACAGCGATCAAAATCAATTTTTCCCTCATTAGCAAGATGACTAAGCGCATGTTGAGTGTCCTCAACATCAGCCACACCCCACGCACTGACAAGACCTTGGCGATAGCGTCGTCCAAAGCCTGTGCTGCCTCTATAGTTGATGTCCACCACGGCAAATCCGCGATTGGTCCAGTATTGAATTTTAAGATTTAAACTACTGCCTGTTGCACTGGTAGGACCCCCATGGCACATAGCGATGACCAGGGGACGTTCAGTGGGTTCAGCGCGATAATGAGCGCTGGTTGGTGGGTAAAAAAAGGCATGCACTTGTTCATTTTCAGCGCTGGAAAAAATAATCGACTGAGGCTGAGACAGCTCATTAGCATCTACGGTGAGCGATGCGGGTGCGTAAATGACAATCGTTACCGACAACTGATCTATGGCAATTAGCTCTGCTGGTATGGCCGCAGCACCTGCAACCATGCATATTTTACCCTTGTAACTGCAAACACTACTCATGCTGGTGTAATCACAATCAAAAGGGACTAATTTTTTGCTGGGTAGGTCAATAATGCCGGTATTCCAAAGCCCATTTTTTGTCCAAATGCAGCCAATAGTCTGAGCGTCTATAAAGCAATAGGTACTCATTCCTAAGTTCCATAGAGGCGCACCAAACTCGTAGTCAGCTTCAACAACTATTTCCCGTTGACCTTTAGTAAAGCGACAAATATTCCACCAATTGTTGTGGTCTGAGACAAAATATAGCTCGCCGTCGGGAGACCACTGCGGCTGAAAAATAGCCTCGTCTAAATTGTTACCAGCGATAATAGTGTGATCGCCCAACCCGCCATCATTGTTACTAGCAAGACAGAGTTGAGTATTGTCCCAAGGCATATGGGGGTGATTCCACTGAATCCAGCAGAGTTTTTTTTGATCTGGACTGAGCCGAGGATAGGCATAAAAGTCTGCTCCCCAAACAACGCGTTCCACACTGGAGTTCTCAGCACAGAGACTAATGCTGGCGAGATAGTTTTCAGGCTCACGACCCTCACCATGTTCCTCACAGACCGCAATAATACGATCATTATGGGTGTCAACAATCAGATCAGCAAAGCGCCAGGGGCCAGCAGCTGTGAGTGCTGTAGGTGTGCTCTTTGCGTTAATATCAAGAGTATATATCCGCTGGTCTGATGCATTGACAAAATAGAGTATATTCGCTGCAACCGTATAAGCTGTGCCACCATATTCATGGACCTTACTATTGTGGCTAAAAGGTGTTGGCAAAAGATCGCTAATTTCGCCGTCAGCCTGCTTACACATAATGACACTGCGACCGGCTTCCCAGGGACGGCTCTCTACCCAAAACAACGTCTCACCGTGACATTGAACGCTACTAATACCCGGAGCAGCGCGAGTAATAAGTTCGGCGCTAATGGTAGATGGCCAACAGCCATAGGGTTTTGTTAATTTTGTTTGTGACACCTTAGCCTCCTGCTAATTTAACGGTATGACCACGTTTTTCTAATTCAACCTTAAGTAGCTCACGGTGATCGCCCTGAATTTCAATAATTCTATCTTTAACTGTTCCACCAGTGGAACATTTTTGCTTTAACTGCTTGGCTAGTAGCTTTAGATCAGCCTCAGATAGAGCAAAGCCACTCAACGTGGTCACACCTTTACCCTTGCGCCCTTTAGTTTCTCGCCGTATACGGATAATGCCATCGGTCACCAAAGCGTCAGCGGTGATGGTCGATTTTACGCGCCCACCCTCTGTGGAATAAACCAGATTAGACTCTTTATTTTTCATGACTTACCCTATTTCACTCTCAGCAATTAGTAGGATTTTGCCAATATGTTTATTTGATTCCATCAACGCATGCGCGTCACTGGCCTTTGTTAAAGAAAAGGTATGATCAGTAATGGGCTTAAAATGCTGCTTCTCAATTAGCGGCCAGACATGGTTTTGTACACCTTTGGCTATTCGCGCTTTATGTTCAAGTGGCTGTGCTCTTAAGGTAGAACCGGTGATAACCAATTGTTTTAACATCACGGGCATAAGGTCAATCTCCACTTTGGAGCCGCGCAAAAAAGCGATA
This sequence comes from uncultured Cellvibrionales bacterium, assembly GCA_937911225.1. GTDB lineage: Bacteria > Pseudomonadota > Gammaproteobacteria > Pseudomonadales > Porticoccaceae > HTCC2207. The sequence goes on along the minus strand of CALDQM010000112.1, from coordinate 8,580 downwards.
CTAACAATTCTAGCCTTGGGCGCACAGACACTAAAGTTTTTTTGAACATAGTCGCCACCAACCATATCCAAGATGACATCCACGCCCGCGGTAGTTATCTTCAGTGACTCGCTAACAAAGTCACAATTATTATAATTTATGGCTTTAACGGCGCCGAGAGTCTCACACATAGCGCACTTTTCATCAGAACCGGCGGTCGCAATCACATTAACCCCAAGTGCAGTAGCCATTTGAATAGCCGTCGTACCAATACCGCTTGCACCCCCATGTACCAATAACCACTCTCCTGCTTTTAGTTCAGCTCGCTCAAACAAATTGTGCCACACCGTAAAGCAGGTTTCTGGAAGTGCCGCGGCATCAGTCAGAGACAGCCCTTTTGGAATACTTAAACACAGCGCCTCTTCAGCGACTGCATATTGAGAATAACCACCGCCTGAAAGCAGAGCGCAGACCTCATCTCCTAGTGCCCAGCGAGTTACCGCCGTACCTATTGCCACTACAGTTCCCGATACTTCTAGACCAGGAATATCACTGGCACCTGGCGGTGGTGGATAAAACCCAAGGCGTTGAAAAACATCCGGACGATTGACACCTGCTGCTGCAACTTCTATCAGCACCTGATTATCATTTGGAACTGGGGTTTGTCGATGGCAGGGTTGCAATACATCGGGACCGCCTGGGTGAGTTATTTCGATACTAACTTGGGTAACTGGTAGGTTCATTATTTGAGCCTCAATGCTGAAATGGATATTTAACTACAAGTATTTTAAGTGCCGGAGAAGTCAGTGTAGTCACTGTCGCTAATGGTGAGCAGTTAATTTTTTAGCATAACGCCAAGGCCGACCGTCTATCGAGGCCAACCCTAATCCTATAAATGCCATACCAATGAAATGTTCAATATAAAGCTGTTCATCGAGCACTAACCAACCTAGCAGGCTTGCCGTTATGGGCACCAAAAAAGTGACTAGCACAACATTAGTGGCACCTGCTGAAGAGAGTATCCGGAAAAAAAGAATGTAGGCTAATACGGTTGAAAAAGCGGCAAGTGAGAAAACCGCTAACCAAACTTGGATGCTCGGATTAGATAACTGATCGGGTCGCTCTACAATCAGCGCCAATGGCAGTAAAATAACTGTCGCTGTAGTGACCTGACCAATAACTGTTGTCAAAGGGCTAATCCCCATGGCTTTAAATCGTCGGCCATAAACCGTTGCGAAGCCATAGGATATGGCCGCACCCACCACCGCTAATTGCGCGGTAGTATCTGATGTGATTTCTATCATTCTCGACGGGCCAATTATTAGTACGGCGACCCCCAAAATTCCCAGTGCAACCCCTATGAGCTTTCCTCCGGTTATACGCTCATCAGATAACAGCGTGCCGGCAATCAAAATTGTAAATAGCGGTGTTGTTGCATTGATGATTGATGCAAGGCCTGAGGTAATATGAGTTTGCCCCCATACGATAAGTGAAAAAGGGATCGCATTACCGAGCAGTCCTAAAACAAAAAATGTCCGCCATAATTTCAGAGATTTAGGAATTTCTTGGCCCGAAACAAGAAAGAAAATCCACAATATAATCGCCGCAAGACCCACGCGCAGGGTAACTATGGTCAGTGGCGGTAATTCTGTGACGGCCACGCCAATAAAAAAGAATGAGCCACCCCAGAGACATGACAGTAGTAATAGCATTGACCAGTCTTTGGTGGACATTGTTTGATTGATCATTACGAGAGTTCCATTATTTAGGGCGTTTAAGGTTTTGAGGATGAATAGTCAGTGGCAATACTAACACCGGCCGCTAGCCTAAACGACTAGTAATAGATGCTGACAAATAGGTTTATAGGAAATGAATAAAATTTGATGTTAGTTTAATACCTTATTACTACCTACAATACCGTTATAGACTTTTACAGAGGCGTATCAAATGGTCAAACCATCTTTCAGAGAGAAAACCTACAGGGTTATCTTTGGCACCGATACCCCGGCTGGCCAGCGTTTTGATATTGCATTGATCTACCTTATTTTGGTCAGTGTTTTGGCCATTGTATTGGCCTCTATCGAATCAATAAAAATGCAGTATGGCGATTGGCTCTTTAGGCTTGAATGGGCCTTTACGCTTTTATTTTCAATAGAGTATCTTGTACGTATTTACTCGTCGCCAAAGCCATTGCGCTATATATTTAGCTTTTATGGGTTGGTTGATTTGTTATCTATTATCCCTACCTATTTGGCGTTATTGTTCCCTGCAGCAAACTATTGGTTAGTGGTTCGGCTTTTACGAGTACTGCGTATTTTCCGGGTGTTTAAGTTAGTTCGTTATTTGACGGAGGCTAACTTACTACTGCGATCTATGTACGCAGCACGTCGCAAAGTCCTTGTATTCTTCACTGTCGTGCTGGTTATTTGCGTGATCTTTGGTAGTTTAATGTTTTTAGTCGAAGGCCCTGAGAATGGATTTACCAGTATTCCTCGCAGCATCTACTGGACCATTGTGACTATAACGACGGTAGGTTATGGAGACATCACTCCACAAACGGTATTTGGGCAAATTATAGCGACCATGGCCATGCTCACTGGCTACAGTATTATTGCTATTCCCACTGGGATATTTACCGCTGAAATTGCTCGCGAGATGATAGCGGAAAGTAATAATCGACAGTGCAATGTGTGTAACCGCAGTGGCCATCACAGTGAAGCTGAATACTGTTTTCAATGCGGCGTTTCGCTGCCCGACAGGATTGTTAATAGTTGACTTCTGCACGCTTATCTATAGTAGATCGATAACTCAAGGCCTCTTGGTATTGAGGTAATTGTGGATATTTTATTTCGGCAAGATCAGCGAGAGTGCGAGCAACTTTTAGCACGCGATAGAAACCTCGAGTAGACAGCCCAAACCTGTCTATAGCTTGGTCCATTAGCGCCTTTTGTTCTTGAGTTAAAGGGCATACCTGATTCAGTTCTTGGCTCGTTAAATGAGCATTAATCTTTCCCTGCCGTCTCAACTGCACCTTGCGCGCTTTGCAAACGCGGCCCTGGATTTGCTCATTACTATCTCCATCTAATTTTACCTCTTGATCGAGCAATTGTTGGTTTTCAATAGCTAGCACTTGAACCTGCAAATCGATACGGTCTAGCAGTGGGCCAGATATCTTATGTTGATAACGGGTAATCTGATCGAGGCTACATACGCACCGTTTAGAGCCCAAATAACCGCAGGGGCATGGATTCATGGCCGCGACTAGCTGAAAGCTCGCCGGATATCGTGTTTGCGCAGCTACTCTTGAAATTAAAATTTGTCCAGACTCTAAAGGCTCTCTTAATACCTCCAGAACACTTCGTGAAAATTCTGGTAGTTCATCCAGAAACAGTATGCCTAAATGAGCCAAGGATATTTCGCCGGGTTTTGGTGTGCTACCACCACCCACCAGAGCAGCGGCAGATGCAGTATGGTGAGGAGCTCTGAATGGTCTGGACCATATGTGCTCTCTAAGCCCTTTGCCTGCCACCGAATGAATCGACGCTACCTCCATCGACTCAGAATTAGATAGTGGGGGTAAAATGCCTGCTAGGCGGCTGGCTAACATAGTTTTTCCAGTACCTGGCGGGCCGCTGAGTAGCAAGTGATGCCCCCCAGTAGCGGCCACCTCCATTGCTCTTTTAGCATGCAGTTGGCCAATAATATCTCGTAGTTCTGGATGTGCGTGCTGGGAATGAGATACCGATGTGACCCAAGGTTGAATCAGTGTCCTTTGATGTAAATGTGCAGATACTTCAAGAAGATGATTAGCGGGTAATACGCAGAGTGACTCTACCAATGCCGCTTCATTAGCATTTGCGATAGCCACAATTAGCTGTTTTCCATTAGCGGCGCAGGCCTGTGCCGAGGGTAGCAAGGCTTCTATTGAGCGCATATCACCAGAAAGAGCGAGCTCACTCATAAACTCGTAGTCATCTAGGTGCTCCAGGGGTATTTGTTTTGATGCGGCAAGAATACCAATGGCGATAGCAAGATCAAAACGGCTACCTTCTTTAGGAATATCAGCAGGTGCCAAATTAACGGTAATACGTCGGGCAGGAAACTCAAAATAAGAATTAATAATGGCGCTACGCACGCGGTCTTTACTTTCTTTGACCGATGTTTCTGGGAGTCCGACGATATTAAATGCTGGCAGCCCGTTAGACAGATGTACCTCTACAAATACTTCGGGTGCATCGATGCCGAGTTTGGCACGACTTTTTACGACCGCAAGTGACATAACATACCTCCGTGTATGTATCATCTCTCATTGACTATAGTCCCTTCTAGAGGCTAATTCTAGGGCGTCATGTTTTTGAATAACGCTTCCATTTCTGATATTTGCTGCTCCAGTCGATCAATTTTTTCTCTAGACCGTTTTAATACCGCTTGTTGTGCATCAAATTCATCTCTGGAAACGATATCTAGACCGGATAACGTTTTCGTCATGGCTACCCGTAATAGTTGATGGATTTCATCACCCATGGCCTGGCCACTGATAAATGTCTGGTCTAGGTTAGCGGTAAATTTATTATAAAAGTCTTGATGATCCATTGTCTGTTTTCCTTAAGGTCTGCTGGTATTATTCCGAATTTATAGGCCACTGTCAGCTTATTTTCAACAGCTCTCCTAATTCTCCCATTAGCCGGACACCTTAACCAATATGGTGCAACGATTATCAGTGTTTATTCAAATAGCGCACCAGCATGGCGCATATAGCTCGTTTATCTATTCAAATTGACCCGCTGAAGCCCATTTTTTAAGTTGGCACGCAATGTGCAAACTAATTATTGCTGATCGGAAGGCGACGAAACACCATTAACGTTTTACAACATCTTGGGAGATGAAAACATGAAAGTAATTAAAGCAGCAGTTTTTGCAGTGACAATGATGACAGCCTCAACCGGCATGGCCGCAGAAGTGTCAGGGAATGTAGCACTTGGATCGGAGTATTTCTTTCGTGGGGTTAATCAGTCAGGTGGTGAAGCATTGTCCGGCGGCTTCGATGTAGCCTTTGACAGCGGGTTCTACGTTGGAAGCTGGGCATCAAGCATTGACTTTAGTAACGGTCCTGAGCTGGACTATTACGCAGGTTATAGCGGGTCATTTAGTGACACAGTAAGTTATGACGTTGGCTATTTGTTCTACGGCTATCCCGGTGATAGCTCATTAGATTTTGAAGAGCTCTATGGAAGCGTGTCATTTGCAGATGTGACGGTTGGCTTTAACTACTCAGATGATTACTTCGATTCAACGGGCGAAACTAGATACCTCTATATTGATTACGGCTTTGCACTCAATGAAAATTTCAGTCTTGGATTTCACTACGGAACCATGTCTGCAGAGGACAGCTTAGCTTACAACGCCGTTTTCGAAGACGCGATCGATGATTACTCAATCTCTCTAAGCACAGAGTACGCGGGTATTGGCATTGACTTTAGCTTTATTGATTCTTCAGGTAGTGGAGCACTGGATGCTGACGCAGAATTTGCAGTTACCTTTTCCAAGTCGCTATAACCGGTAAATTTATACACGAAGCTGAGTGGTTTTGATCACTCTCAAGGAGAAACAAATATGAAACTTGTTACGGCAGTGATTAAGCCTTTTAAATTAGATGAAGTACGCGAGGCGCTAGGTGATATAGGTGTTTCCGGTGTAACAGTCACAGAGGTAAAAGGGTTTGGGCGTCAGAAAGGGCATACCGAACTCTATCGGGGTGCTGAGTATGTAGTGGATTTTCTGCCCAAGGTTAAAGTCGAAGTCGCGCTGACGGATGAGATGCTTGAAAGTGCGGTCGAGGCAATCTCAAAAGCTGCAGCAACAGGGAAGATTGGCGACGGTAAGATATTTATTAGCGAGCTTGAAGATGCTATTCGAATTCGAACCGGTGAAACGGGTTCAGATGCAATTTAGCCTGAGGAATTAGAAATGAATGAGATTTTTGAATTACAGTATGCGTTAGACACCTTTTATTTTTTGATGTGTGGTGCGTTGGTCATGTGGATGGCAGCAGGATTTGCGATGCTCGAAGCTGGGTTGGTGCGTTCTAAGAATACTACTGAAATCCTAACCAAGAATATTGCGTTATTCGCGGTTGCCTGCACCATGTATATGATTTGTGGTTACCACATTATGTATGGTGATTTGGGTAATTTTTTCTTGAGAGGTATTACCGGTGATGGTGTTACCGGTGTGGAGGAACCCGCTACATACGCGCCCTCAGCTGACTTTTATTTCCAAGTTGTATTTGTTGCGACGGCCATGTCAATTGTTTCTGGCGCAGTGGCTGAACGTATGAAACTTTGGGCGTTTTTGGCCTTTGCAGTAGTTATGACTGGCATCATCTACCCGATGGAAGGGTCTTGGACCTGGGGTGGTAACGCGGTATTTGGAATGTATACCCTTGGCGATCTTGGCTTCTCAGACTTTGCAGGGTCCGGTATTGTCCACATGGCGGGGGCGTCAGCTGCGCTTGCTGGAGTCCTCTTACTGGGCGCTAGAAAAGGCAAATACGGCGCCAACGGTTCAATCAATGCTATTCCTGGGGCAAACTTGCCCATGGCAACATTGGGTACGTTTATCCTCTGGTTGGGCTGGTTTGGCTTCAATGGCGGGTCTGTTCTTGCAACCGCATCGGTTGAGAGTGCCAACTCAGTAGCCGTTGTGTTTATGAATACCAATGCTGCGGCATGCGGTGGTCTAATCGGCGCTTTGATTTTAGCTCGCTTACTGTTTAAAAAAGCAGATCTAACCATGGCATTGAACGGTGCTTTGGCTGGGCTGGTGGCTATTACTGCTGAGCCATCAACACCAACTGCATTTCAAGCAACCTTGTTCGGTGCGTTGGGCGGTGTCTTGGTTGTCTTTAGTATTATCACTCTGGATAAGCTTAAGATTGATGATCCTGTTGGTGCAATCTCGGTTCATGGTGTGGTGGGTTTACTGGGTCTTCTTTTGGTACCACTAACCAACGATGCGTCTAGTTTATCGGGCCAGTTAATCGGTGCTGCAACTATCTTTATCTGGGTGTTTGGCGCTAGCGTCGTGGTCTGGTCTACCCTCAAAGCTACCATGGGTATTCGCGTCACAGAGGAAGAGGAGTTCACTGGCGTCGATATTTCCGAATGTGGAATGGAAGCGTACCCTGAGTTCGTAAATGCCAAGGGCTAAGTGCTACTGACATGTAAAAAAGCCGAGACACTGTGTCTCGGCTTTTTTGTAGCTGAAATAGGTTAACAACTATCTGCTGATTTTTGCACCTGCAGTGATGCAATTTCGGCTAAAAACAGGTATCTTCATAGGTATAAATTATTTGTTTGGAAGAATCTAATTATGAAACTAATTACCGCAGTAATTAAGCCGTTTAAACTTGACGATGTCCGTGAAGCGCTTGCTGATATAGGCGTTCAAGGAATCACAGTCACTGAAGTAAAAGGGTTTGGTCGCCAAAAAGGGCATACCGAGCTGTATCGCGGTGCTGAATATGTCGTTGATTTCTTGCCTAAAATTAAACTGGAGATCGCAATATCAACAGCAATGGTTGATAGCACGGTTGAGGCTATTACAAAGGCTGCAGCGACTGGCAAAATTGGTGATGGTAAGATTTTCATCTCTGCGCTAGACGAAGTGATAAGAATCCGCACGGGTGAAACTGGTGAAGAAGCAATTTAGAAATACTTAACACTGCTACTCAAGAGCCATTGAGAGGTCAGAAATCTTTACGCTCTTTTAAATTCATATGTCTGAGAAAACATTAAATGGAATTTTATTCAATTAGATTAATAGGCTTTTTTATTTTAGTCTGTAGTTTTTCAAGCCCTACTTTTGCAACAGATTCGGCTGATCTTATCGGCCCTGGCATCATCTCTAAGTTAAAGTCGGCACGAGCAGAGCTTAATTATCGTTTTATTGGCCCATCACCAGTTCCGTCTTTCTATGAAGTTCAGGTAGAGGGCGGGCCATTGCTTTATGTGACAGAGGATGGGGCATTTTTCTTTGATGGCAACCTTTACAAGGTCAAGGTAGGCCAGTTTGTTGATGTGCGCAATTTGAAACTGAATGCGGAGCGGGAAAAAGTTTTTGCCAGCATGCCTACTGACAGTATGACTATTTTTAAAGCTATCGGTCCTACCAAGGCGATCGTTAATGTCTTTACTGATATTGATTGTGGATTCTGCCGTAAGCTGCATAAAGAAGTTCCAAAACTGAACCAGCTGGGCATAGAAGTAAGGTATTTGGCCTACCCCCGAGCGGGAATACCCTCAGAAGCCTATGATAAAATTGCCACGGTTTGGTGCTCTGCTAACCCACAAGAAAGTCTAACGCGCTTCAAAAATGGTAATGGCGGGCCCATTGCAGTGTGTGACGATAATCCGGTCGCGGAGCACTTTGCTCTGGGCGCTAGATTGGGCGTAACAGGGACTCCCGCGATTATGTTAATGGATGGTAGTTTATTGCCGGGATACAAAAAGGCAGATGAACTGGCAAAGATTTTGGGTGTGGATTCCTAGCCTCGTTGAGTAATTAAGTCAAAATTAAGAGTCTAAGAGTCTAAGAGTCTAA
>CALDQM010000111.1:0-4655 GCA_937911225.1 uncultured Cellvibrionales bacterium | reverse complement strand
AATGGTGCACCCGGAGGGATTCGAACCCCCGACCAAGTGGTTCGAAGCCACCTACTCTATCCAGCTGAGCTACGGGTGCACAGTGGAGGAGCGCAGTTTAACGTATCTGAAACTAATATCTAGTTTAAAACCATCTATCGTTCTAAATATTGGAGCTTGTCTTCAATACCGTTCCATTTATCTGCATCTGGGGGAGATTCTTTTTCCTCGGTGATGTTCGGCCATATTTCTGCAAGTTCGGCGTTAAGGGCAGCAAATACCTCCTGACCCTCTGGCACTTCATCCTCTGCAAAAATTGCATCTACAGGACATTCTGGCTCGCACAGCGCGCAGTCTATGCATTCATCAGGATGAATAACTAAAAAGTTAGGGCCTTCATAAAAGCAATCGACAGGGCACACTTCAACACAATCTGTGTGTTTACATTTGATGCAATTGTCACCAACAATAAAAGTCATTCGATGCTTCTCTTAAAAAAATATTTTGATGGTTCGAGCGACGCGCAGTATACCAGTATGCTTTGATTAATCATTGTCAAGGATGGCATATTTGAAGCCTCTCCGCCCTCACAATTATCTACGTTAACGTAACTTTTTTAGCTCATAAATTAGATCAAGAGCCTGTTTAGGTGACAGCTCATCCGGCAACATAGTATCTAGACGTTTTTGTAGCGCAGAATTAATAGGGGCTAACAGTAGTTCACTCTGACTAGGGACTGAATCAGTAATAGTATTATCACCTAAGTTTACAGCTGACTTAGCGCCTGTTTCTAACATAGCCAATTCGGCACGTGCAAGCTCCAGTACAGGGCTAGGAATTCCAGCAAGTTTAGCGACTTGAATACCGTAACTTTTACTTGCGGCCCCATCTTGCACACTGTGCATAAAAATAATACTGTCATTATATTCTGTTGCATCTAAATGTACGTTAACTGCCCCATCCACTTTTTCTGGCAGTGATGTCAATTCAAAATAATGAGTTGCAAAGAGCGTAAATGCCTTAACGGTTTTTGCAAGATAAAAAGCGCATGCCCATGCTAAAGATAGCCCATCAAAGGTACTCGTCCCTCTGCCAACCTCATCCATAAGAACCAGGCTTCGGTCCGTCGCATTGTGCAGAATATTGGCCGTCTCGGTCATCTCAACCATAAAGGTAGATCGCCCACCGGCGAGGTCATCAGAGGATCCTATGCGTGTATATAGTCGGTCAGTCAAACCAATAATTGCCGAAGTCGCAGGCACAAAACTACCTATCTGAGCCAGCAGAACTATGAGGGCCGCTTGACGCATATAAGTCGATTTTCCGCCCATATTGGGGCCAGTAATAATAAGCATTTTTCGGTCATCATTCATTACCAGATGATTGGCAACAAAAGGATCACTGGACACTTGCTCTACTACGGGGTGTCGGCCACCCTGAATATCCAGACCAGGTTCAAGCTGCAACGTTGGCTGACAAAAATTAAGGCTATAGGCTCTCTCTGCTAGGGTCGCTAGAACATCAATTTCAGCGATAGATGCGGCACACTTTTGAAGACTGAAGAGATCTTGGTTAAGAGTTTCAAGCAGTTGTTCATAGAGATATTTTTCACGAGCCAAAGCACGACTTTTTGCACTTAGCGCTTTGTCTTCAAATACTTTCAGTTCGGGAGTGATAAAACGCTCTGCATTTTTGAGTGTCTGGCGTCGGATATACTCCACCGGAGCCTTGTCGCTCTGCCCTCGAGAAATCTCTATATAGTAGCCGTGTACACGGTTATAGCCCACTTTAAGGGTTGATATCCCGGTAGCAATCTTTTCTCTTTCTTCCATCGCCAGCAAAAACTCTCCGGCATTGGTATTGAGCGCACGCAGTTCGTCCAGTTCATCATCGTACCCGTCGGCGATAACCCCACCATCGCGAATCATCATTGGAGGGTTTTCTTTGACTGAACTACTCAGTAGACTCACCAAATGCGGTAGTGGCTTAGCGGCCTCAGCAAGAACTTTCAGATGCACTAAGTCACATGGGCTTAGCTCTGAGGCAATCTTAGGAAGAGCCGCTAAAGATGCATGTAGGCGAGTTAAATCGCGAGGTCTTGCAGAGCGCAAAGCCACTCGCGTAAGAATACGCTCCATGTCGCCCACCTGCTTTAAATGTTCATGCAAGTTTTCATGTAAAAAGTTGTCTTGAAATTCGGCAATACTATGTTGTCTGTTTTCTAGCGTATTCAGATCTTGCAAAGGTCGGTTGAGCCAACGACGCAAGAGCCGGCTAGCCATAGTTGTAGCCGTAGTGTCCAAAACTTGAAATAAGGTATTTTCGGAACCGCCGGATAGATTAGTATCAAGCTCAAGATTACGTCTTGTTGATGGATCTAGTATCACTGCGTGATCGCGATTTTCTGCAGTGATAGCGCGTATATGAGGTAAGTTACTACGCTGAGTGTCTCGAGCGTACTGCAATAGACAACCCGCAGCACCAATCCCAAGTGTTAAATGACTACATCCAAAGCCAGTTAGATCATGAGTAGCAAAATGCTTGTTGAGTTGCCGTTGCGCGGTCTCTAAATCGAACTCCCAAGGGCCACGACGGCGCAGACCGACGCGGTTTTCTAAGAAGTCTAAACCGCTTAAGTCCTCAGGAATTAAAATTTCAACTGGATTAAGACGTTGAAGCTCACTGTGCAGCTCTTCCTGACTATTGACTTCCATCACCTGAAATTGACCGCTACTCATATCTAGTGTGGCAAGACCAAACTCATTGCCGAGTCGACTAATGGCAGCAAGGAGGCTATCGCTACGATCATCAAGAAGCGCCTCATCAGTCAGTGTGCCCGGTGTGAGAACTCTCATCACCTGTCTTTCTACCGGTCCTTTACTAGTTTCTGGGTCTCCAACTTGCTCACATATAGCTACTGAGAGGCCTTGTTTTACTAGTTTAGCAAGGTAACCCTCGGCTGCATGATGAGGGACGCCACACATGGGGATTGGATTACCATTAGCCTTGCCGCGCGCGGTTAGCGTTATATCTAATAACTGACTTGCTTTCTTTGCATCATCAAAAAATAGCTCATAGAAGTCTCCCATTCTATAGAAGACTATGTCATTAGGATGTTCCGCTTTGATGCGCAAATATTGTTGCATCATAGGAGTATGTTCAGGTTTTGGCTGGTTAGTCATAAGTAGATCTAAAGTCGACGTCAATTATGCAATCTTAAGAGCGATGATTATGCCATAGTTAAAGTTAAAATCAGCGTTTCAGATAGGCACATTTAATAATAGCTTGTAGAATACCGCTATACAGCAGATGGATTTAAGCGATAAAAAGGGACAGTTAATGAGTACGTGTGATATTGGTTTTGTTGGACTTGGTGTTATGGGGCAAAATCTTGCCTTAAACATAGAATCTCATGGCTTTTCCGTCGCGGTTAATGATCATGTTCAGACCAAGACAGACCTTTTTATTGAGCAGCACTTAGGTAAAGAACTGACATCGACTCAGTCTCTACAAGAGTTAGTGAATCATCTGAAGCAACCAAGGTTGATTCAACTTATGGTTCCTGCAGGAAAAGTAGTAGATGAAATTATTGAACGTTTAGTCCCTTTGCTGGATTCAGGGGATCTAATTATTGATGGTGGCAATACGTTGTTTACCGATACCGCTAGGCGAGAGCAGTACCTAGCCAGTAAAGGCTTACGCTTTATGGGTGCTGGAGTCTCTGGGGGCGAGGAGGGCGCATTAAAAGGTCCGTCAATAATGCCCGGCGGAGACCTGGACAGTTGGAAGTTGATCCAACCAATCTTTGAAGCGATCGCAGCAAGAGTTGACGGTGAACCTTGTGTGACACACATAGGTTTAGGTGGCTCAGGTCACTTTGTCAAAATGGTTCACAATGGTATTGAGTATGGCGATATGCAGCTCATTTGTGAGGCATATCATATTTTTAAAGCGGCAGGCTTTACAAATGTAGAGTTGGCAGATATTTTTGATGATTGGAATAAGGGCGACTTAGAGTCCTATTTGATCGAGATTACGGCCAATATCTTTCGGCAGCATGACTCAATCACAGGTCATGACTTGGTAGATGTTATTCTTGATTGTGCAGGTCAAAAAGGTACTGGTCGCTGGACGGCGATGGCCGCCATTGAACAAGGAATTCCTTTGTCAGCTATCACTGGCTCTGTCGAGGCGAGAACACTATCCTCCATGCTAGATAAGCGAGCAATTGCATCCGAGTCTCTTGTTGGGCCAGACAGTTGGGCACTTGAACTGGAGCATAACCAGAAGTCAGAATTAATTGAGCAGGTCCATAATGCGCTTTATGCGTCCAAAGTTGTTTCTTATGCTCAAGGCCTGGACCTGATAGCCGCTGTTGGAGAAAAGTACAAATGGAATCTTGATCTTGCTGGCATCGCCAGAATTTGGCGTGGCGGCTGTATTATTAGAGCGAAATTTTTAGACCACATTAGCCAAGCTTACACCGATGATCCATCTATTATGAACCTAATGTTGGCACCTTTTTTTACTGAAGTATTAAGCACTACTCAACAAGACTGGCGTGAAACAGTTGCTTTGGCGGTCAAGGGGGGTATTCCGGTACCATCTTTTAGTGGTGCCCTAAGTTATTATGATGCCTACCGCTCTCGCCGATTGCCGGCAAATTTACTACAGGC
>CALDQM010000110.1:0-11392 GCA_937911225.1 uncultured Cellvibrionales bacterium | reverse complement strand
CTCCTCCCCTTCGTGCTCTTCTTCAGCATGCTGCTCGGTCAATGAATAATCAGTATCTCTGATGAAATAATTGACCTTTTTCAACCAACTATCACTGACAATATATGCACCTTCTAAATTAATCACTTCCGAGTCAGTCGTAGAGAAAATTCGCTCTCCCTCATGCTCTTCTCCTTCGTGCTCATCCCCGTGCTCATCTTCGTGCTCTTCTCCTTCGTGCTCTTCTCCATGTTCATCGCCATGAAACGGAATGCCATAGATGCTCTCAACACTGTTGACAGACACGCCAAAGTAGCCCCAGTCGCCTGCTTTAGAAACGCCCAATCGCAGTGCATTGTTCTCAAAATCCGAATTAGCTAAGAACCCTACTTCTTCTTCGTGCTCATCTTCATGATCGTCTTCGTGCTCATCATCGTGGTCCTCATCATGAAGTATTGCGCCAGTTGGAACATCAAAATTATCGAACTGAGAATCCTTATAGGCAAAACTGAAATTCAAACCGCCAAGATTATTTTGGTAAGAAAGGTTATGGCTATCGCCGTCATTAACCGACTGCGCTTCCAGACCAAGCTTTAACTCTGACTCTGTGAAATCTTCTCGTGCAATAGTGTTATCAACAATATTAATGATGCCGCCGATAGTACCATTAGCGTAGAGTAGCGAAGAGGGCCCCCTAACAATTTCAATTTGTTGTATGTTGTTTAAGTCAACATCGTTAACATGGTCAGCACCAATTCCGGCAACATCTCTAACAACCATCCCATTGTTGAGAATTTTAACGCGATTGCCTGACATACCACGGATAATCGGCTGGCCAACGCCTGAACCATAGTCCGCTGAGGAAACCCCTAACAGTCCGTCTAATGATTCGCCTAGACTTTGAGATGCCGTAGCTGATATTTCCTCACCACTGATCACATGCAATGGATTTTCAATATCGCTTAAGGTTTGATCGATCAACGATGATGTGACGATCACTTCTTCTAAAACATTTGCAAGTGCGTTAACACTTAATAGAGCGCTCACCAAAACGGGAGCATAGATACGTGGGTTCATAAGAGAACCTCCTAAAAAATTTGAATTTAATATGTAATAGGTAAGATTAAATTTAAACTTTAGGTGGTGCTCGAGAAAGATAGAGAGAGAATGGAGAAGGTGAGGACCCTAAGAGAGGCTCCTCGGAAAAAAGATCAATAACAAAACTAGCAACAGGCAACTCGATAGCAGACGAAACTAGAGTGCCCTTAAACACATGGCAACTATCACACTCTAACTGTGTCGCTACTTGCTGCTGAAAAGTATGCGTCGCGTCGTGGGCTAAATTATTAGCCACAAAGACCACTGCCATAAGCAGCAAAAACGCAGAGTACTTTTTAAAGCTAGTTACTGACAAAATATAACAACCTTTAACCGATATATCGTAATTCCAAAATTCTAATATACTTTTTTTATCTTAGCAAGAGCGAAAATGTGACGGGCTTCACGCTAACTACATTTAATTAAGAGCAGTGCTTACCAATAAAATCTTCGGCACATGCAAAAATTAAATCTTTACGCTCCGGCTTCATATTTTCAAGAGTCTTACGCATAAACGATAACCGTGGGTTATTTCTCAGCACACCTATATGACGACTAACAAACCGCCAGTAGAGACCATCAACGGTGTTGCACCACTCACCTTTTTTATAATCACTCATTTTTATAATATAATTGGACCCACAAATATAAGGTTTAGTGGCAAAAATGCCGCCATCGGCAAAGGTTCCCATGCCAAATACATTGGGAGTCATAACCCACTCTGAGGAATCAACATACATTTCCATAAACCAGTGATAAACATTTTTAGGGTCTACTTCGCACAGGGTCATTAGATTAGAAATAACCATCAATCTGTTAATATGATGGGTGTAACCGTATCGGTCCGAGAAATTGATGGCGTCATCTAACGGCGGTATGCCTGTCTCTCCTGAATACCAGCTCTGGTTAAGGGATCCAGAAAAATTAAAAAAGTTACTCTGTAGCTGGATCTCACCATGATGTTGGTAAACGCCTCTAATGAACTCACGCCAACCAATAATTTGTCGCAGAAATCCTTCGACAGAGTTAAGGGGAACATCGTGTGCCTCGGTATAGGCTAAAACTTTATCAATAATATCGGTGGGTGTAATTAACCCCATATTTAGAGAAGGGCTTAATGCACTATGAAACATAAATGTGTCATTTTGCAAAATTGCATCTTCGTAGATACCAAAGTTTTCAAATTTAATCGCTAAAAAGTAGTCGATATTTTCAAGCGCATCACAGCGAGTGAGCGGCATCCATACATCATCCATTTGCCCTGGGTGGTCTGCAAACTTTAACTCAATAATAACTTTCAATGATTCAATATATTGAGACATGCGCGGCTTATAAAGTTCAGGTAAAGGCAGTCCCTTAGGGATTTTTTTACGGTTATCTTCATCAAAAGACCACTTACCACCTAGTGGTTTTTGATCTTCATCCATCAATAAATTGAGTTTTTTGCGTACTTCTTTGTAAAAATTACCCATGCGTAGAGTTTTAGACTTACCGTTAAAAGCCAAAAACTCCTCACGATCTAGTAAAAACATCGGTGAGGGTAAAATGGTTAAGACTAATTTTTTTTGCTCGGCAAAGGCCTTAATTCTAGCCTCAAAATCTTTGTCTTCAATTTCAAAAATTTTAAGCTCTGTAACGGCATTGGCTAGAATATGCTTAGCTAACTTGTCTTCATAGGGTTGATCAAAAGTCTCATGCCCAATATCTAAATACTCAACATTACAATTAGCTTGCTGCAATTCATCGCGCTTTTCACGCATAGACGTTAAAAACATGAGTATTTTTAACTTGTGATGCTTCTCATAGCTACAAAGACCAAGGTCCTCTGCCATAAAAATAGTGTCAGCACCCGCAGCCTTAATGATGCCAACAGAAAACAACTGATTACCGAGAACAACGAGGGTACTTTTGGACATATTTCTTCAAACCTTTTTGGCAAGCTATTCGAGGTTTTGATTTTACGTGAAGAAATAAATATTAGCTTACTAAGAATTGGGAATTACTAACCATAAAACCCCCGCGAAAGACCCAGGGGTTTTATAAGATAGTATTACTTGAAGTTTACTTTGTTGATAATTTGACTATCAACCATAGTACGGATTTCTTCATAACCTTTCGAAATTCCATCTATTTCTTCTTCATCATCACCATACAGCTTCACCCATTCTTTATTAATCGCTTTATACTTTTTCTCGCTAGGCTGCATAGCACCCATATTTTTATAAGTAATAGTCAACCAAACGTTTGGGCTGTTAGCACTATCGGAGGTATACACAGAATAATCTTCGATATAACCGAGTTTTTTCTGAATTTCCATACCTTTGATCCAAGTGCGATTCAAATTAACCAAGTAGTCGTCAAGATAATTTGGCTCAACAGATACTACAGTTAACTGAACGTGCTCTTCACTAGGAGTATAATCTTCGTACACCTCAGCAAAACTGTAAAAAGAAGTCATTACTAAAATCAGCGCTAAAATATTTCTCATAATCAAGTTCCCAAAAATTTGTGAAATTCTATACTACCCGAAAATGAATAGTGTTTCCATGGCTGTATTAGACCGGAATAACCATAGTGCAGTACTCCTATAACTACCAATATTGAGGGTAGCTACGCTTGGCTGACAAATTATTGTAGACCAATGAAAATAGCAATAATCCAAACGCACCGGTGGCTACTGGCATAAACAAAAAGCTCCAGTCAGGCGCTACCATATAAACAATAATGGGATTTGAACCCGCGGGTGGATGGGATACTCCCAGCAGGGGCATCAACATAACAGTCAAGGCTACCGCCACCGCCATCAACCACCATTCAGAGCCAAGAAAGTGGAAGCATGCCAAACCAACGGTTGTTGCCAATAAATGTCCACCAATAAGATTGCGAGGCTGAGCAAAAGGGAGCGCAGGCACAAGCATTAGAATAAAAATAGATGCACCGAAGGAACCTAAAATAAGGGGCTGTTTGGTATAAAATGCAAGTCCGCTAAGCAGTCCTGAGGCTAACAAAGCGCCGAGCCCTATGAAGGCTAACTCTGATACTGCAGGAGGTTGTGGTGCAGTTCCCGCACGGCCCTGCCACTTCTTAAAATAAGTCATTTTCTATCCTAAAGTTGATTTTTTGATATCAGTATTGTGCTCGACCTAAATACTACTGCACTTAAGACACAATTCACTTTTATTTACGATTTTTTTTGTGTATCTTCTCTATTGATAATAATAACGATTATGATTCTTATTATCATCTATATATCTTATAACTAAATTTAAGGAAGAGCTACGAATGAAAATCTTATGCATACTTTATGATGATCCTACAGACGGCATGCCCGAAAGCTATGCCTTGGACACTTTACCAAAAATAGAAAAATATCCAGATGGAATGACACTGCCCTCACCCAAAGCCATCGACTTTATACCAGGTGAACTTCTTGGATGTGTTTCTGGAGAATTAGGGTTACGGAAATTTTTAGAAGACAACGGACATACCTTGGTAGTGACCTCTGACAAGGATGGTGATCACTCGGCCGCAGACCATGAACTGGTCGATGCAGATATTGTTATATCGCAACCCTTTTGGCCTTACTACCTCACTCGCGAGAAAATGGAGAAAGCGCCTAATTTAAAAATGGCTATTACTGCAGGCATTGGCTCAGACCACGTTGACTTGCAAGCCGCAATGGACCATGGAATAGACGTTGTAGAGGTTACCTACTGTAATTCAATATCAGTATCTGAGCATATTGTGATGATGATTCTATCTATGGTCAGGGATTATCATACTCAGCATGCTATTGCGAAGTCTGGTGGCTGGAATATAGCCGATGCAGTAAAGCGCTCCTATGATGTTGAAGGTATGCATATAGGTACCGTCGCCGCAGGAAGAATTGGTCTTTCTGCGCTACGGAAGATGAAGCCGTTTGACGTCCATTTACATTACTTTGACCGCCACAGACTATCTGCATCGGTAGAAGAAGAACTCAATCTGACATTCCATGAAACGGTTGAGTCTATGATTGCTGTGTGTGACGTCGTAACTATTAATTGCCCACTGCACCCTGAGACAGAAGATCTTTTCGATTCGGAAATGATTGGTAAAATGAAAAAAGGCGCCTACATCATCAATACGGCACGCGGTAAGATTTGTAACCGTGAGGCTATTGCAGCTGCTCTAGAATCTGGCCAGCTAAGTGGCTATGCCGGTGACGTTTGGTTCCCACAACCAGCGCCCAATGACCATATCTGGCGGTCAATGCCAAATCATGGTATGACGCCGCATACCTCAGGCACCTCTCTTTCAGCGCAAGCGCGTTATGCCGCGGGGACTCGAGAAATTCTTGAATGCTTCTTTGATGGAACGCCAATTCGGGATGAATACCTTATTGTCCAGAATGGTGGATTAGCTGGAACCGGCGCACACTCCTATAGTAAAGGGTCAGCGACTAGTGGTTCTGAGGAAGCTCAAAATTACAAGAAATGAGCAAAAGTAAGAAAAAGAGAACAATCCCATGGGCCACCATGGGATTGTTTTATGTTCTGCGTAAGCCGAATGTCTTACATAATTTGATGACCGTTACGGTAAATCGGTGGAGCTTGCTAACATTCAAAACTAATTAATCTTATCGCTAGCTGATCAGTAATACTTTTACATCAGGTTTCTGTTTAATGTTTGACCCATAGAAGCGGTCAATTAGTATTAAAATCTTTAAAATAGAAGTAGTTAATACCTTTAAATTGGTCGGCATTATCTATCATTGTACTGGCCAATAAATTTGCCTGAACACTCCGATACGGACTTAGGTAGCCCAGTAAAAGCGGATCAATTACTTGAAAGACTATTTTACCTAACCCTTCTAGAGGTCGAGTCTCCGATCTATCACCCATTAGAATGCCTGGTCGATAAATGTTAATACTTGAGAAGCCTAGTGACTTTATTGCATCTTCCAATTGTCCTTTAGTTTTTAAATAAAAGTTTTTTGAGCTGGCGTCTGCGCCCACAGAGGAGACTAGGCTTATGCCTGTCGCACCAGCTTGTATAGCTTTTTTGGCAACCGCTAAAGAATACTCAAAATCGACCGCTCTAAAGGCATCACGACTACCCGCAGTCTTTATGGTCGTTCCCAAACAGAGATAGAGATGATCACATTGGGGCAACTCGCCGTTTATCAAAAATTGTTCAAAATTAATCTCTAGTAATTGAGCATTCGCCGGCAGATCTTTAATCGGTCGTCTGGCCATTGCAACTGGCGTATCTCCCCGCACCGCTAATTGGTGCAGAATATTATTTCCCACCAGTCCTGTAGCGCCCGCAATAATTGAATGTTTCATTTAACCCCCCTCGCCTGACCGGTTTGATGTCGCCTTTAAACACAGTGACATCCGCTTCGAAAAGAAGTGTACAACTAAATAGCAACAAGGTTGGTTGTTCCTTACAATACCAGCACACATTATTTCTTAATTGAGTGCGAGAGAGATTACTATGGATGACTTGAATTGGGCAGAATTTGAGCGCGTTGACCTGAGAGTCGGAACAATTATCGCTGCAGAAATCTTCAAGGAAGCCCGCAAACCAGCCATTAAAATGAGCATAGATTTTGGTGATGAGATAGGTATTCGGAAATCCTCTGCCCAAATTACCGACCACTACTCCCCTGAAAATTTAGTGGGTAAACAAATTTCTGCAGTGGTTAATTTCCCAAAAAAACAAATTGGCCCAATGATGTCTGAATGTTTAGTGACCGGATTCACGCAATCTGACGGTAGTATTATATTAGCCGTACCCGACAAATTAGCTACCAATGGTTCGCGGCTAGCCTAGAATTACAAGATGATAAAATGTAGACTCAAAAACGTGGGTCCTGACTATAAAAAGGCCTTTTATTTAGCCGTTTAAAGGCAGACCTCAAATCTTAAATGGAGAATTCTTTTGATCATAAAAAACTTCACTTTTCGTTTCAGTAACCGTCTTCTATTCATCGCCGCGATCGCTATGGCCTCTATTGTTGATGCATCAGAACTCGAGTTTGCATCAATAGCACCCATTGTTCAGCCAGGCGCTCCCGGTCAGCCAATACGGATTCTGGATGCTGCAACCGCCATAGCCATTGCCGATTCTTCTTACAGCGCTGCGGATGTAACATTTATGCAAGGAATGATCATCCATCATAATCAGGCATTACTGATGGCGAACCTTGCTGCTGAAAGAACGAATAATAAGGCCGTCTTGGACCTAGCTGGGCGCATAGAGGTTTCTCAAGATGATGAAATGACCTTTATGACAGACTGGCTGGTTGAGCGCACCGAAACCGCACCAGATCCAGATGATCAGGCAAATCATCACATGAATCACACTATGGCCGGTATGGCGTCGGATGAAAAAATGTTAGATCTTAGCCAATCAGACGGTATCGCATTTGATCAGTTATTTCTTGCCCTTATGATCAAGCACCATGATGGGGCCGTTAAAATGATCAAAGATCTGAGAAAGCAATCAGGTGCTGCCTATGATCCATTGATGAATGAATTTGTTACAGATACAGAAAACGATCAAACAATAGAAATCGAACGCATGAACGTGATCCTGGTTGGCCTATCCACCGATCCTCGTGCTGGTCTGGCCGCCGGAATGTTTAACGCAGAAGAAGCTATTTTGAATCTGCAGTTAATTGTGTCTCAACGTAAACCCCCGGGCTTCTTTGATCCAGCAAATCCAGTGGCTCTTGGCTCAGAAGACCCGGAAAAAGAAAACACTGATCAGAGCATTAGTGCTGAGGAACTATCTAACGCAGTAAATACGGCTAACGAGGCGGAAGCGGATAACCCCGAACCGACAGAGAAAGCGGCTGATGCAAAGCGCTATCCGATGCTCAGCTTTATGAATACCGACATGGCCTTCCGCGGAGATCTTCTTGTAGCCGGTAGCTATCATGGATTTAATATGTACCAACTTGATGATATCGGTATTCCAAACCTGGTTACCTCAGTCGTCTGCCCTGGCGGACAAGGGGATGTATCTATCGTAGGTGACTTACTTATTATGTCTGTAGAGGAGAGTCGTGGTCGCCTCGACTGTGGCTTACAGGGAATCGACAAAGATATCAGCGATGAACGTTTTCGTGGTATCCGTATCTTTGATATTTCTGATATAAGTCGTCCTATGCAGGTTGGTGCCGTACAAACATGTCGAGGGTCACACACTCATTCAGTCGTATCTGGTCCAGACGCAGATGGCAAAATCTTAATTTATAACTCAGGTACATCTAACGTTCGTAAGGAAGAAGAACTAGAGAATTGTATCGACAGTACTCCAGGAGATGTCAGCACCGCTCTATTCCGTATCGACATCATTGAAATCCCTATTGACGACCCATCTAAATCACGCATTATTGATAGTCCCACAGTATTCGCTGATCCAGACACCGGCGCCTTGGCTGGGCTTTGGCGTGGCGGTGACCATGGAGATGACACACAAGAAACTTATCGCACCGACCAATGCCATGATATTACTGTATTCCCAACAGCTAAGTTAGCTGCAGGGGCCTGTTCGGGAAACGGTATTTTATTTGACATCAGTGATCCGCGTAAGCCAACAAGGATCGATGTCGTGACTGACTCCGGTTTTGCTTACTGGCACTCCGCTACGTTTAACAATGACGGGACCAAGATCCTTTTCACTGACGAATGGGGTGGTGGCGGCCGAGCTCGCTGTAGAGCCTGGGATCCGATGAATTGGGGCGCTGATGCTATCTATGATATCGTTGACCAAAAACTAGAATTCAAAAGTAACTTCAAAATTCCCGCCCCCCAATTGGAAACGGAAAACTGTGTCGCTCATAATGGCGCCATCATTCCAATTCCTGGCCGTGATATCTTTATTCAAGCCTGGTATCAGGGTGGAATTTCAGTCATTGACTTTACAGACTCTGCAACGCCAGTAGAAATTGCCTACTTTGATAGGGGTCCTGTCCATGAGGAGGACTTAGTAACGGGCGGCTTTTGGTCAGTGTATTACTATCAAGGCGCAATCTATGGTACTGAGATCGCTCGTGGCTTAGATGTGTTAAAACTATTACCTAGCGATTATCTCAGTGAAAATGAAATTGCCTCCGCTGCGCTAGCTTATCCGATAATTGGTCCGCGTAAGCTTTTCAATCCGCAACAGCAAGTGCCTATGACATGGCCTGCAGATCCAGTGGTTGCAATGGCATATATTGATCAACTACTGAGAGCTGGGGTTGTTGATGAGAATGCTGCTAAGTCGCTACAGACATTGCTCAATCAAGCCGTGGAGTCCATCCAGAAAGGTGGCAGTAAAAAGCTTGCACGCCAGATCAGCCGGGCTACATTAGACGCAAAGGACGCTAATGTTGATTCAAAGACTCAACAGAGACTAGAGGATCTTCATAGCACACTCAAAGGAATCGTTGAGCAACTCAAGAGCTAAAGTGTTTAATCATGAAAAATCTAAAAGGTAAGGTAGTCGCTTTAACAGGCGCAGCATCAGGAATCGGACGATGTCTCGCCATTCAGTTGGCCGAAAAAGGATGTATTCTTGCTCTTGCGGATATAGATGATAACGGTCTTCAAGAAACTATTAAGTTACTTCCTTTGGAGACTCAGACAAGCTGTCATATCGTTGATGTTGCCAATAAAGACGCGGTTTATGCTTGGGCAGATAACGTGATTGCAGAGCATAACCATGTGGATGTTGTCATTAATAACGCAGGGGTAGGGTCAAACGAGAGTATCGATGACATCTCCTATGAGAATTTCAATTGGGTGTTTGATATTGTGTTTTACGGGGTACTGTATGGCACCAAAGCATTTTTGCCGCATTTAAAAAGTCGACCTGAAGCCAACATTATCAATATATCTAGTGTGAATGGTTTCTTCCCATTCCCTAATAATGGACCCTATAACGCGGCCAAACATGCCGTAAAAGGACTCAATCAGACACTAATGCAAGAACTTCGAAATACCAGTGTCTTTGTCATGTCCGTTCATCCGGGCGGTATAAAAACTAATATAGTGCGCAATTCTCGATTTGGAAAAGGGGTACTAGAAAAAAACGAAAGCGTTAAACAGTTCGATAAAATAGCAGCGACTACTCCTGAGAAAGCCGCTGCAAAAATCATTAGTGGCTTGATTAAAAATCGCAAACGCCTGTTAGTTGGCAAGGATGCTGTCATTCTTGACATCTTGGTCCGGCTTTTCCCTCAAGGGTTTTCTGATTTAGTGGGCAGAGTTTGGGGACATAAAAGATGACATTTGTAGTACTTTTCTACCCATAACATCGTTATCTAAAGGACATGTTATTGCGTTTTCTACCTCCTTCAATCTAACAGTCTAACAGTCTACTGGTCGCCCAGTGATTCAATCCCTTTTTTTAAGGTCCCTAGCGCGAGCGTCGCAAGTACCGCTAAAAACAACCAGGCTGACTCGCTAGAAGAAATAAGAATAGCTGCAGCCCACAGAACCGATTGAGTAACAATAATTTTCGACATATTAATTTTCCCTTTTTATTAAATAGTATCACATCCGTTAAAAGCGTGATTGCTATCGACCCAAGCCATCATCCTCGAGAATTCATTTCTCTTGCAAGGTCTCTGTGAGTTTTTTACTTTTGTCGTCAAATCTAGAACTAAGCCAAGTGCTGCCACCCTCATGACACTAAGTGCAAATGCAGTGATGATTAAGCCTTCCGTTGGCTATCGGTTTTTTCTCATTAAAGTAGCAATTTACTGTGTTTAGGCTTTCACACCTTTTAACCATAGCATCTGAATAACGACACCGATCACATAAATGGCCAAAAACGCGAGGTGGAAACCTGCAATCAAAGGATCATCAAACGAGCCTACAAAGGGGTCGCCAATCGGTAACCGTAACAGAAAGTCAGTGATGGCTGGAATCATATGAAAAAGTAGTGTGCTTGAGTAACCAAGCGCTTGAAAGTACTTAGAAAAGGAGCCAAACAGCTTGAACTTCTCCATGATAATGCCGCCAGCCACTGCAATGAGTGTTAAGACAGCGAGCATATGAGCAACGCCAAAGCCACCCTGGTTATAGATCCCTAAGGCAGACCCCGCAACAATAATGGTAACTAAAACATAGAGTTTTCCAGAAGAATTTTCTAGCGAAACTATCTTGTACTTGGCTAACGTGTAAAAGGCTGAACCCAGCGCTAATACTCCAAGAATCGTATGAAACCACCCTAGTAATGTCATATCTGGCATATTAATTTCCTCGGTCTTTAAGTGTTTTAGATCAATCTATATTTATTATTTTTTAAACCCAATAACATCCTAACGCGAAAGCGC
>CALDQM010000109.1:0-19735 GCA_937911225.1 uncultured Cellvibrionales bacterium | reverse complement strand
ATATGGCGGAGAAAGAGGGATTCGAACCCTCGATACGCTATAAACGTATACACCCTTAGCAGGGGCGCGCCTTCAGCCACTCGGCCACTTCTCCGTGATAGTCTTAGTAGGATCGAAAATAGGTTGCTTCAGAAACAACTATGCCGCCCTAGACCAG
This sequence comes from uncultured Cellvibrionales bacterium, assembly GCA_937911225.1. Classification (GTDB taxonomy): domain Bacteria; phylum Pseudomonadota; class Gammaproteobacteria; order Pseudomonadales; family Porticoccaceae; genus HTCC2207. Next base: position 19,578 of record CALDQM010000109.1, on the reverse strand, counting down.
CGGCGGCATGATATCACACTGACAGAAAAATCAAACGTCGATGTTACCGTTTTCGTCATTTTCTGCCGAATTTACTGCATCTTTTTCATTTTGAATGCGCTGATAGATTTCTTCTCGATGCACAGCAACATCTTTAGGAGCATTAACACCCAATCTGACTTGGTTACCCCGCACACCTAAAACTGTTACGGTGACGTCATCACCAATTACTAGCGTTTCCCCTACTCTTCTGGTGAGAATTAACATGCAGATCTCCGTTAACTTTGGCCATCTTCTTGGACAACCTATTTTATATTATAGTAAATATTAGCAATCTTGGTGGGGTGTCAGGATAAACCTGAACTAGTACGAACTTAACACCTTATCCTATAGAATTATGAATTAACTGTCCAAAATATCAGGTTTCCCTAGCTCAAATGCTGAATGCAGGCTGCGGACAGCTAATTCTAAATATCGCTCTTCAATAACAACAGTAATTTTTATCTCTGAAGTAGTAATCAACTGGATGTTAATTCCGTCGTTTGCCAACGCTTGAAACATTTTTGCCGCTACACCAGCATGGGAACGCATGCCTACGCCAACAATTGACACTTTGCCAATATGCTTGTCAGCATCAACTTCTAAGGCTCCTAAATCAATTGCAATCTCTTTTAGAAGACGCTCGGCCTGATTTAGATCGCTCTCATTAACCGTAAAAGTAATTGTCGCAGAATTATCTTTAGCAACGTTCTGAACGATCACATCAATTTCAATATTTGCTTCACTTATAGCACCAAGAACTTTGTATGCCACACCAGGCTGATCTGGAATGCCTCTGATTGTTAATTTCGCTTCATGCTTATTGAACGCAATCCCTGATACGAGTGGCTTTTCCATTTGGTCATCATCCTCAAGAGAAATTAGTGTCCCACTACCGTCACTGAAGCTAGAGAGCACTCGTAGAGGAACGTTGTATTTGCCGGCAAACTCAACCGATCTAATCTGCAGAATTTTAGAGCCTTGGCTGGCCATCTCTAACATCTCTTCAAAGGTTATCTTACTGAGGCGGCGCGCATCATGAACAACCCTTGGGTCCGTTGTGTATACGCCATCAACATCAGTATAGATCTGGCACTCATCAGCACCTAGTGCCGCTGCCATTGCAACCGCTGTCGTATCCGATCCACCACGACCTAGAGTGGTAATATTTCCGTCTTCGTCCATCCCTTGAAAGCCGGCTATGACTACAACTCTGCCCGCTAAAAGATCAGACTCAACGCGATGAGAGTCGATATCTTTAATTCGTGCCTTCCCATGTGCGTCATCGGTTAAAATCCGCACCTGCCCTCCAGTATAGGATCGAGCATCGATTCCCTGCTTTTGAAGCGCTATACACAAGAGTGCAATTGTTACTTGCTCACCAGTACTTACCAATACATCAATTTCACGGAGACTAGCTTGCTCGTCAATCTGGTTAGCTAATCCAATCAGGCGGTTAGTCTCGCCGCTCATTGCGGAGACCGCTACCACAAGCTGATTGCCCTTATTATAACTCGCAGCAACTTTCCGAGCCACAGCCTCTATGCGCTCTACCGTGCCGACTGAAGTGCCACCATATTTTTGCACGATCAAACTCATCATCGCTGTCCGTGTAGTTTAAAAGTGGTGAATTAAACATTAACCCACCTTAAATGTTAAATATTACATGTTATGTGAGGTTTGTTTCTACCCAACCATAAACCGACTCTAACGCTGTTGGGAGATTTGTTACATCGCTAGCCGCACCTTGAGCCATATCAGCACGCCCACCTCCTTTACCACCAACCTGAGCGGTCACAAACTTGAGTAATTCACCGGCCTTTATCTTATCGGTGAGATCTGCAGTTACTCCGGCAATCAGAGCGGCTTTCTCTCCATCAAGCGCAGCAAGTAAAAATACACCTGATTGCATTTTTGAACGCACTTGATCGGCTACCCCACGTAAACTTTTAGAGTCCGCACCATCCACAATAGTAGCTATGACCGAAACATTACTAACGGTGCGAAGACTTGCCATGAGATCACTACCGGCAACATTAGCGAGTTTGCTTTTTAACTTTTCCAAATCCTTCTGCAGACGCTTATTTTCGTCCATAATTCCTTGAATTTTTTCGCCCACTCCATTGCGAGCACCGCGTACCATAGTCGCAATGTCTGTTATAGCGTCCTGTTCTTTATCACAGAGAGCTAGAGCACCCATCCCGGTAACACTTTCAATCCGCCTTACGCCGGCAGCAACACTGGTTTCGGCTGATACTCGGAGTAGCCCAATATCCCCTGTGCGAGACACATGAGTACCACCGCATAACTCAATTGAAAAATCGCCGCCAATACTAACTACTCGGACTTCATCACCATATTTTTCACCAAACAAGGCCATCGCACCTTTGGCTTTAGCTGCCTCCATGCTCATTACATCGGTAGTAACTTTAGTATTTCTAAGCACCTCTGCATTCACAATATGCTCGATGCGCCTTATTTGCTCAGAAGTAACGGGTTCACTATGAGAAAAATCGAACCGTAGTCGTTCATGATTAACTAGGGAACCTTTCTGATGAACATGTTCCCCCAGTACCCGTCTAAGCGCCTCATGAAGCAAATGTGTAGCTGAATGGTTAAGGGTTACGGCGTGTCGTTGAGCTTCATCGACCGACCCGCTTACTCGCTCTCCAATACTAAACTGGCCTGACAGGACCTGACCAATATGAAGATGGTGATTACCAACTTTACGACAATCACTTATAGCAATAACGGCAGACCCTTTGGTTAGCAACCCCTTGTCGCCAACCTGACCACCAGATTCTGCATAAAATGCGGTTTGATTCAAAATTAACGCGACATCCGCCCCCTCAGAGACAGTGTCAACGGTCTCTCCGGCGCTATATAACCCAATAATCTCAGAGCTTAACTCTGTAACCGCATAACCACAGAAGTCAGTAGAACCTTCGAGACGGATAGTCTCAGTATAATCAATACTGAACTGGCTAGCCGCGCGAGCTCTTGTTCGCTGCTCTTGCATGCACGTCTCATAGCCATTCATATCGAGGCTATACCCTCTTTCCCGCGCAATGTCATTGGTTAAGTCAGTGGGAAAACCATAGGTATCATAAAGCTGAAACACCAGTTTGCCCGGCAATTCCGAGCCCACAAGGTCGCTAAGCGCACTTTCAAGCACGCCCATCCCTTTGTCGAGAGTGCGTGCAAACTGCTCTTCTTCCTTTTTAATGACCTTGCTAATGTTGGCGCTCTGCTGAAGTAATGCAGGATAGGCTTCACCCATTACTTCACCTAAAGAGTCTACTAACTTAAAAAAGAAACTCCCTTTTGCTCCCAAACTATGGCCGTGCCGTAAAGCGCGACGAATAATCCTACGCAGAACATAACCTCGCCCCTCATTGGAAGGCTCGATACCATCTATGACTAAAAATGCGCATGACCGTATATGGTCGGCAATGACCTTAAGTGAGTTTTCCTTCAAGTTTTGACAACCCGTCACAGCCGCGGCTGATTTGATCAAATGCTGAAATAGGTCAATGTCATAATTATTATGAACGCCCTGCATAACCGCAGCTATGCGCTCTAAGCCCATCCCTGTATCTATTGACGGCTTCGGCAGTGGCGTCATAGTACCCGCTGCGTCACGCTCAAACTGCATAAACACTAAGTTCCAGATCTCAATATATCGATCTAGATCATCATCTGGACTACCCGGCGGGCCTCCAGGGATATGATCACCGTGATCCCAGAATATCTCTGTACAGGGCCCGCAGGGACCTGTATCACCCATCTGCCAGAAGTTATCTTCATCCAGCCGAGAGAGCCGACTTGGATCAATACCAATCTCATTAATCCAAATGTCTGCAGCTTCATCATCGCTAATATGGACCGTTACCCAAAGCCGGTCCTTAGGAAGCTCTAGCACATTAGTCAAAAATTCCCAGGCATAACCAATCGCTTCACGTTTAAAATAATCACCAAAACTAAAGTTGCCTAACATTTCAAAAAAAGTATGGTGCCGTGCGGTGTAGCCCACATTCTCTAGATCATTATGTTTGCCGCCGGCTCGCACGCATCGCTGCGATGACACAGCGCGATTATAATCGCGGTGCTCAGCTCCGAGTAACACATCTTTAAACTGTACCATTCCCGCATTTGTAAACAACAGGGTCGGATCATTACCGGGGACAAGACTACTACTGGGCATTACCCGATGCTGCTTGTCAGCAAAATAGTTAAGGAAGGCGTCTCTTATATCGGCGCTTTTCATCATTGTTTGGTCATCACTTTTTAATCGAAATTAGTCTTTAATAAAGTCTTTCTAGCTATTCACTGGCTACCAAGATTTGCTTCTGAAAATTCTGTACTGCCTTTTACACCTGCTAAAATATGCAGATGCAAATGAAAAACTGTCTGTCCAGCATCCGCGCCATTGTTGAGGACTAACCGAAAAGCATCATCAACACCAAATTGACGAGCTACCTCACCAGCCACTAGTAACAGATGGCCCAATATAGATTGATCCGAGTGCGCCGCATCAACCAGTCGCGCTATCTCCTGCTTAGGAATAACTAACATGTGCACCGGCGCCTGAGGAGCAATGTCATTAATAACAATGCACAACTCATCTTCGTAAAGTATCTCAGCTGGAATTTCACGATTAATGATACGTGTGAATAGCGACGGGGTAGTCTCTGACATTAACAACGCCTTTTATATTTTTAGAGTTTAGGGCCGTTTCTTGAGCTTTTCGTCGGCGTGCAGACGGCGCGCTTCAGATTCTAGCATTACAGGGATTCCATCACGAATAGGGTATGCAAGACCACTGGCCTTACAGATCAATTCCTGTTGCTTGTTATCGTAGTCTAGTGGCGCCTTACTGACTGGGCACACAAGGATACTTAAGAGTTCTTTGTCCACTGATATCATCCATTTTTACGGGACCCCATTGTACGCAAAATACATGCAAATCGCCATACTAGGGGCGGCTTAGCCGTAATCTGTTTAAAAATACGAACTTATGTCTATTGAGTCCCCGGTAGAGTGTCCATAACTAATTGCGGATCAATACGCACGTTTAACCAATTCATTCGCCAATCAAGATGCGGTCCAGTAGCTCGTCCCGTAGAACCAACCTTCGCGATTGGATCGCCCTGCTCTACGCGCTGTCCAACAGACACCAAAATTTCACTAAGATGCAAGAAAGACGAGGTAAGCCCAAAACCATGGTCCATAATGATGGTTCCACCTGAGTAAAAAAGATCGGGATGCGCCAGAGTGATTTCACCGGATGCTGGTGCAAATACCAAAGTACCGGTCATCGCGGCATAATCGACCCCATAGTGTGGGCTTTTGGGAACACCGTTATACACTCTTTGGCTACCATACACCCCGGTAATGGGGCCCTCCAACGGCTTTATGAAACCACCAAGAAAATCCAAACTGCCCGAACCCCCTCTGCGCGCCTCTTTTACCAATCTTGAATCTTGTCTAATTCTCAAGGTATCTGAGTCGCTAGGATTTACAGTTCGCTGCGGAACACCTGTCACCGACTGAACCTTATATTCTCTGCTCTTAACAGAAAACGAGTAATCCGTTTTTAAATCGACAGGGCTAATTAAAGTCAATACCAGTAAATTTGGCGCGTCTCGACCAAGACCAATGATAAATGTTCCATCTGGAGCAATTTGTAGAGACTGACCGGCATATTTGACTTGATAACCAGGCGGGACTGAACCTCGCACCAAACCTCCCTGTTCTAAATAAGGAGTAATATCCAGCAACTCTTTAGCGTCCGACTCTCGCACAAAAAACAGACAAAAAAGAAAGGCGCAAATGTAACCTGGGAAAACGTTATGTTTGAGCATACAAATAGATGGACCTCTCACTCGTTACTTAAACCAAATTATCTATCGACACTGTCCTCTGCGGTAACCGGCTCAATATAGGGCTCAAAAGACTCGATTGCGCAAGACATCCCTCTGTCAATAACTTCGAAACGATCAAATTTAGCGCAAAGCTTATTGCCGTTGACGCGAGTAATATAACCTTCTCGCGCGATGCCATGACATTCTTTGCGCATAGTTAACAGAATTTTCTTTTTACCCATCATTTTTACGATGGCCGATTGATCGTCTATAAAACGAATACTGCGAATTCTTGATCTAGATATGCATCCATTCCGGATACCCCATTCTTTAGGATCTACCTCTTCAATTTGCTCAAGCTTGTCCAGCATACTTGAGGTAGTTGTTAAAAGATCTTCGGCATTGTTAATAGTCCCACTCTCTATTTGTGAAAAGCCTGTTGTATGCAAACCTAACAGACATATCAAAACGAGCAATAAACCATTGTTGTTCATACAAAGCTCCTCAAAAAAAACGACTACAGACACTATAAGCAGGCAGCCCAATTTATGGAAGTAATCAAAGCTAGTCTTTGCGCCACTAATAAGGGAGCTAAACCCATTAACCTCAATAAATTTTTTGCCAACATACATAAAGCTATCCATGTATATCAATAAGCATAGCGTTAAGTCAACGTCATCGCTATCATTGGCATAGAATTTCAAAGATCACTAATCACGGTAATAAAAATAGTCTATGTCCGCCACGAGATTTACCCCACCAGCCTATTTAAAAAACGCTCATATCCAAAGTATTATGAACAGCGTTGGGCCTAGAAAAATACGCGCTAAAAAGATAACTAAAACACTTAATTCGGACAAGCTTGTTATTACCACAGAGGCAGGTGTTCGGCTTACTGCAGAGTTTGACAAGGCTATTACCGGAGCGTCTGAAACAATAAACGCTGAGCTTATTATTTTACTTCATGGCTGGGAGGGTTCAAGTCAGTCTGCTTATCAGGTTACAACAGCCTATTATCTCTTGAACCAAGGGTTTGATGTACTACGACTTAACATGCGGGATCATGGGGAGAGTCATCACTTAAATGCGGAGGCTTTTAACTCTACGCTAATAGAGGAAGTGGGCGATGCAATACAAGTGTTCTGTGCCGACCGGCCCTATGAAAATGTATTTTTAGCTGGTTTTTCTCTGGGTGGGAATTTTACATTGAGAATTGCGGCCGATCGAGGGCCTGCGCTAAATATAAAAGCAGCCATCGCAATTTGCCCTCCAGTAGACCCAAACAATGCCATGACCGCAATGAACCAGGGTTTATTTATCTATGAGAAGTACTTTTTCAAACGCTGGACACGGTCAATCTCAAAAAAATTAAGCTACTTCCCAGAGTTGAACTTTGCTGAAGACCTTGCAAAGGTGCAGACTCTAGATGATATCAATCAAACCTTTATTCCTAAATTTACGCCATTTCCAGATGCCAAAAGCTACTTCTCGGCCTATGCCTTAACCGGTAATAGATTGAGTGCATTAGCCATTCCAGCTTATCTAATTGCATCCGAGGACGATCCTATTTTACCAGTGGCCGATGTAGACAAAATTGACGCATGCGAGCATTTAATTATCGACAAACAAGAATATGGCGGTCACTGTGGTTTTATCACAGATGCAGCCGGCAATAGCTGGGTTCCTCAAAGAATCGCTGATCTTTTTAGCAAGCATTTAGGTTAAGCACAGACACATTAGACTAACGTCTAATTGAGCTACTATTACGCGAGAAAGCTTAGGCACCTATTGAACGAAAAAATTGAATCTCAATAACTTAATCTTAAACTTTCGGTTTCATTGAAAGATCGATCTAATGCAGTCAGTATCGAATCCTCGTGACTGAAAAAACCGCATTCGCTTCGCAGTCTCCTTCGCCTCTGAAGGCAGTGTTTTACCGTATTTTTTTTCCGAAAGCTCTTGGATCAACTGAAGCCAATTCTGATTAGCCTCATTCAAAGCAAACCTTATTTTATCCTCAGATACCCCTCGTTCACGTAAATCATTTTTGATTTTTACGGGCCCGAACTGCCTTCCAATACGGCTACGAATGTACATTTCTGCAAACCGACTATCGCTGACTAGGTTATCTTCACTAAGCTGACGCACAACATCAGCAATCAGCTCGGTTTCTTCATACCGCTCACATAGCTTCCGTAATAATTCTTTAACAGAATGCTCTCTGCGAGCCAATAAATCCATCGCCTTAATACGTATCGTTTTAGCCTCTACAACCATATAAGGCATGCCTTCTATAAATTATAGCCATTGCCAGTCTTGCACACTTTTCAGACTTATTTGACTCGGGGCGGCTAAATTATTCTTTGCTTTAAACAACGATGAGTAGTGCTTTTACAATTGATTAATGCGATGAGTCAATCTCAGCATGGTCTTACCTTTTGGCTCAGCGTAGCTCAGATGTTTATACACTAAAAACTCTGCTTTAGCCGCCAACCCCAACTGTGCCTAATACTTGTTAGGCACATCAGCGATAACGGCAATTACTCCCCTACTGAAGATTCTTTCACTTCAACGTCCTTTTTGGGCTCAGGCTCTACAAGATATAAGTCGCGAATGGACTTTTCTAACACCGCGGCAACATCACGATTTTCATCTAAAAACGCCGCTGCGTTCTTCTTACCTTGACCAATCTTGCTTCCTTGATATGCGTACCAAGCGCCAGCCTTGTCTACAAAGCCCGCTTTAACGCCAAGATCAATGAGTTCACCGTAAAAGTTGAAGCCCGTACCGTAGAGAATTTGAGTCTCTGCCTGCTTAAACGGTGGAGCGACTTTGTTCTTAACGACTTTGATTCGAGTTTCATTACCAATAATCTCATCGCCTTCTTTGACAGCACCTATCCTACGAATGTCTAGACGAACTGAAGAATAGAACTTGAGAGAGTTTCCACCACTGGTAGTCTCGGGACTCCCAAACATTACACCAATCTTCATTCTAATTTGGTTTATGAATATCACTAGGCAATTTGCGTTCTTGATATTACCTGTCAATTTCCGCAGTGCCTGAGACATTAAGCGCGCTTGAAGACCCACATGATGGTCGCCCATCTCACCTTCAATTTCTGCTTTTGGTACTAGGGCCGCTACCGAATCAATAACAACAACATCCACGGCGCCTGATCGAACAAGCATATCCGTAACTTCTAAAGCCTGCTCTCCAGTATCTGGTTGCGATACAATTAGGTCATCTGTCTTTACACCAAGATTTCCGGCATAGGCAGGATCAAGAGCATGCTCTGCGTCAATAAAGGCACACGTCTTACCCAACTTTTGGGCCTGAGCAATAACACTCAAAGTTAACGTAGTTTTGCCTGACGATTCAGGACCATAAATCTCCACAACACGGCCAAAGGGAAGTCCACCTATTCCCAGCGCAATGTCTAACGGTAATGATCCAGTAGACACTGATGGGATTTTCTCAATGGGCTTATCACCCAATTTCATGGCTGTACCCTTACCAAACTGTCGCTCAATTTGACCTAGGGCTGCTTCCAGCGCTTTTGCTTTATTTGCTTCCATTGTGTAAACCTCGATATCAGTGACTGCTAAAATAGGAAATGTTGCTTTATCTTTATTTACTGTATGGGTGTACAGTAGTTCATTCGGTCACTTGATGCAACAGTTGTTGCAAAGAAATCTGAACGGACTGCTCTCTTACCGCATTTCTATCACCCGCCAATTGGTGTTTCACGGTCGTTACGCCTTGGGGGCCTAGACAGGCAAACCATACCGTTCCAACAGGTTTGTTTGAACTGCCGCCAGTAGGCCCGGCAACCCCACTGATTGCGATGGCGTAATCAGCTTGAGCCTCACGCGCAGCACCCCTGGCCATTTCGATCACCACAGTTTCGCAAACAGCCCCCTGGGCGGCCAATACCTCGGCTGACACGCCTAAAGTCTTGTGTTTTGCATGATTCGCATAAGTGATATAGCCACAGTGAAACCACTTGGAGCTACCCGCAATATCCGTGATCGCCTGCGCAACACCCCCGCCGGTGCAAGATTCAGCGGTTGTCACAATCGCGCTTTTTGATAGGAGAGCCGCGCCAAGCTGAGTTGATAATTGGTTAATATCTTTATTCATAATGCGTTGATCTTTATTGTGACTAAGAGGCTTGTGAGTTTATCGGTTTAATGAAGCAGTGTTAAGCCTAATGAGATGAGTTTCTAGGTTTTTTTAATCGCACAATGTAAAGCTGGATATAAACATAACAATGGTGGCTGAGGGATTATCTAGCCGTCTAATCTAGTAAGAGCAGAACAAAAAAAACAATTAGATGTACATCGCTTAAACCGAAGAATTAATTCCACTAGAGCAGAGTAAAATCTATACCCCTTTAGGAATTAGTGTGAGCGTCTCAAAAAGCGCTCATTATCATGTATCTCGATGCACAATTAAGGCTGAGTCTTTGCTTTTTTGAGATATCTCATGTGGTTGGGTAGTTGGGTAAGACGTTATTTATGATCGGCTAGTTTCAATGGTCGCTTGATCGCAAAATTTAGCCTAACTAGATGCGTCAGTGTTTTTAACTAGGTCGCCCAAGCGCATTTTTTTGATGGTATTCAGAAGCGATTTTATACCCTGCAATCGAGACGCTTTAATTGTGGCGAGGAAAACTTGTCCAGTTGGTAAAAGCTCCCGTCGACAGCGATAATAAAAACCGGCGTATCAATCATTGATTGATATTGCTCTATACCCTCTGGAACACGCTTCAGCTCGGTTCGGCGTCGGGTATCTCTATATTTTCGATTAGCATTCTTCGACATGACAGACTCAGGGCTGAAAACAGACTCATTAACTTGAACTACAAGTAAAACTTAGTCTTTTTTTTACCTAATCGCCAACTCGAAAACGCATTATTTTAGAGTCAGTACATCTTTCTGAGGCGAGAGCTGTGTCGCAAAATATGTCCAATAAATAATTATAAACTGCAGTACAAGTCGGATATAGAGAAATGATAATGGAATGTCTGGGAACAGATTCGGATTTACAGCCATGTGAATATTCACAGGAAACACAACAATTAACAGAAGGACCAGACCCCAGCCTGCCATTGATCGTAGTTTCGGAAATAAGATTGCAACCCCACCCAAGATTTCAAAAAAACCGCTGATGTAAATAGCTTCAGTATGCATTGGCAAATAGGCTGGCATAATGTTTCGGTAAAAATCTGGATTAACAAAATGATCAATACCAATGTTAATAAAGAGCAGTGACAGCGCAATCAGCAAGACTAGGTGCACCCAACTACTGGGTAATTTAAGAAGCCGAATTAAGCGCATCAAAATCATAATTCTCCTATGAAAAAAATTTAGCTATTGTGCTAGCTAATAAACGCCAGTACTCCCAAACTCCGCAATAATTTGGTTCTGTATATTTTTCTGCTCTTGGGTAAGGTCAAAGCGATTACAGACCCCACCATTCCAAGCTTTCATCGCGACCAAGTCAGGGTCGCCTACGTTAATTAAAGACTCCCAGACGATTAAGCATCGCTCTAACTCAGAAGGAGCGGCATGGTCGCTGAGTGTATTTAAAAGAGAATCCATGGAATGCAACTCGACATCAGACCGAAGTAGCTCGCTCTTATCAAGATGAATATATGTCGGTAAGCTACTCGTAAATTGGTCCCAGTTAATAGCCATATCTGCACCTGGAGAACCGATTGATGCAAAGTTACTCCAAGCGCTCATGATAGTTTCCTCCATTTCATCTCTCGCCGAGCCCTCTGGATAGACATAAGATGATATGGGACCGTACTTGTAGTCTCCAGTAACAAACGCAATGTCAGTGCCATGGGCCGCTCCGAGAATATTAGGGAAATCAGCAAACATTGAACGTTCTTGATGGTCCCAGTCAAACCGATACGCATAGAGCTTGTCATAGCCAGCCGCCTCTAGCGATTGAAGTGGGATATCAACGCCACGTAGTTTCCATGCATGAGAGCGAGTTCGTACCCAAAGATTAAACAGCGCAGGATCTTTAATAGTTACGATCGGAGGTAGGAGTTTGGTGAAGCGGTATTCAGTGTCCATAAAGTAGCGATGTAAACCATTCCACAGAGCAACTTCATCCTTCGTTGCGCCTGCCATCACCGGAACATTTTTTGCATATTGCGGCTCTCCAAGCGCGGCTAACAATCCAATGTCAGGTATCACAATCCCATCTCTGGTTGTTAGCGGCATACTATCAATGCCCTCTTCTTTGTAATAAAGCCCAACAAACTCGCGCGCATCAATGCTTTTGAGTTGGCGCCTAACTTCTAATGCACTGTCACTCGATTTAACGATCTGATTAACAATTTGCCATGAGCCTCTTTTAACTAGTGGGTTTCTAGCATTCTCATTAATCGCGTCTAAAACGCTGTGGCTGCTCGTGTAACCCGACTGCGATATCGCTTTGTGGAACAAACCATCTGACAACGGTGAGGCTAGTAGCGCATAAACGTTGTGTCCTCCGGCAGATTCTCCGAAGATGGTGACATTATCTGGGTCGCCACCAAAGCTATCGATGTTGTCTTTGACCCATTTAAGCGCCTCTATAATGTCCAACGTGCCAAAGTTGGCAGTTTTGTCCAATCCAGTTTGGGGGTCTTGAATGGTTGGGTGAGAGAACCAACCTAATGCTCCGAGTCGGTAATTAGCACTCACAACCACTACGCCCTTGGCAGCAGCCAGCTTGCTATAGTCATAATAGTCTTTTAGGCCTGTAGTGTTTCCTCCTCCGTGTATCCAAAACATCACCGGATAATTTTTTTCCCTAAAGTCAGCAGGCGCTTTTATATCCAAATAAAGGCAGTCTTCTGAACCAACGATTCCATCGCCTTCCACACCACCATAGTTGCTGGCTTTTTGAACGCAGGCTGTATCCTCTTTGTTAGCAATACGCTGATTAGGAGCAATTAACGCCCGTGGCGCTCTCCAGCGAAGATCACCCACTGGGGGTTGAGCAAAGGGAATGTCTGACCAGGCCACAACACTCTCTACAAGACTACTTGCCTGACCTTGAACCATCCCGCTAGACGTTTTAATTATTTCACCCTCAGAACGAGTAGCGTCATTACCAAACGGGGAGCATGCGCTCAACGCAAAACAGCAAACTAAAAGTAAAAGTAAACGATACATTGGCATCTCTTTTTATTATTGGCAGTGAAAAGTTATAGATATATTCCTAAAGGATCTACGAAATTTGATCTCAAAAAGATCACTATACCGTATGGCTATTGGAAATTGTGGGGCGCGTAAACATTGATACAAAAAAGATGTCTTGTCCGCCACTAACCGGTACGTTTACAGAAGATTCCAGCTTGGTATTTTTGTGCAATTTAAGGTCGCAATTAGGACAATCTTGCCGCAAAAAAGGAATAGAATCGCGGCTGAAAAAAGGCCTAATATTAATCCACATTTTGGCGGTATTGACCGCGCTAAAAGGTAACATAATGACTCAGATTTCCCACCCAGCTTCGATTTCAATTGGCGCGCGTATACGCAAGTCACCCTATTACAATTCGACTAGAAAACATGGTGCAAAATCGTTCACGATTTACAATCATATGTACATGCCAACTGCCTATGCTGGCAATGATGCTGAGTATCATAGCCTGACCAATGATGTGACCATGTGGGACGTGGCTGCAGAACGACAAATTGAAATTAAAGGCCCAGATGCCTACGAGTTCGTCAGACGCCTAACACCGCGCAATTTGGAAAAATGCGAGCTTGGTCGTTGCATGTATATTTTGCTCACCGACCACAAGGGTGGCGTCGTTAATGATGCCGTACTTTTGCGCCTAGCTGACGACCAATTTTGGATCTCACCAGGTGATAGCGATGTACTACTTTGGATTCAGGGTGTAGCGGTGAATTCACCATTAGATGTAGAGGTATTTGAACCCGATGCATCTCCTCTCCAAATTGGCGGCCCTAAGGCCCCAATGTTGATTGATAAGCTGTTTAACGGTGCTCACAACGACCTGCGCTTTTATCGGGCCCAAGAAACATCATTAAATGGTATACCAATGATCATTGCTCGTACTGGGTGGAGTGGTGAAATTAGCTATGAGCTTTACCTCCGTGATCATAAGCGCGGCAACGAGCTTTGGGAACTGGTCAGAGACGCAGGACAAGAATTCAACATAGCCCCAGCTGCACCAAACACCACACGCAGTATTGAAGGTGGTCTGCTATCGTACGCCTCAGACATTACTCGAGACGACTCCCCTTACACCATTGATCTGGGTCGTCTAGTGGACGTTGACCAAGAAATGAATTTTGTTGGCAAGGCCGCGCTAAAGAAAATCAAAGAGGCCGGGGCTGCACGCAAGTTGGTCGGTATCTTTATCGATGGGGAAGCGATTAAAGCACCGCCAGAGCAACGGTGGTGCATTACTAATGATGGGAAAAAGACCGGCTATGTATCACGCTGTATATACTCGCCGCGAGTAGAGAGCAATATCGGCTTTGCAAACGTGCCCACTGAACTTTCAGCAATAGGAACGTCGTTGACCGTTAAAGCGCCCTGGGGCGACTTAACTGCCACTGTATGCGATTTCCCTTGGATACCCGCTGAACGAATCAAACGCTAGTTCATTTGCACCAGCGGCTCATTAGCTAGCCTCTGGTGCAAACTGTAGTTTCGCTAGTCGTGCGTAGAGACTGCTCTTCTCGAGTAGAGTCTGATGACTACCCGACGCTATATTACGCCCCTCCTCCATCACCACTATCTCATCCGCATGCAAGATGGTCGATAGACGATGTGCAATAATAATAGTCGTTCGGCCCTTCATTAGCTTATCTAAGGCAAGCTGCACTTTTCTTTCACTCTCAGCGTCCAGAGCACTGGTTGCTTCATCCAATAGCAAAATTCTTGGGTCCTTTAGCAATGCTCGAGCAATAGCAATGCGTTGCCGCTGGCCACCAGACAAGCGCACGCCTTGCTCACCAAGATCACTGGCATAGCCATCTGGTAGCCTGCCAATAAAATCATCCGCGTGAGCCGCCATCGCCGCAGCGAAAACCTCCTCATCAGTCGCATCTGATTTACCGTATCGTATGTTGTACATGACATCCCCAGTAAATAGCGTGGGATGTTGTTCAACCACGGCTATCTGCTTTCGCAGATCGGTCAGATCTAACTGATTAAGTGCGGTACCGCCAAAGTCTACTGACCCCTCCTGAGGGTCATAGAAACGCTGTATTAAAGCAAATAAAGTGGACTTTCCAGCACCCGAAGGCCCTACCAAGGCAACCACTTTTCCCTCAGGGATTATCAGCGAAAAGTCATTTAATGCCGCCTGATTCGGTCTTGATGGGTAATGAAACGTAAGATGAGAAAACGTTAATGCTGGGGCCAACCGGGTAACATCTACTTTTACCTTTAAAGGACTAATAATTTTACTGGGAGCCTGCAACAACTCCATTAGTCGCTCAGCCGCACCCACCGCTCTCTGAAGCTCACCATATACCTCCGATAAAGAGGCAACACTTATCGCCATTAGCGTTGCATAAAAAATAAAGGCACCAAGATCACCCCCACTCATCTCTCCAGATATAACATCACGCCCACCAAACCAAACCATAGCCCCAAGAGCACCAAATACAGCCAAAATAACCATTGCCGTAAGCATAGTTCGCTGACGAATTCGCTTTTTAGCCACTTTAAAGGCTCTCTCTACCTCGCCACCGAATGCGCTCTTCTCTAGAGCCTCTTGAGTAAAACTTTGCACAGTTTTTATTTGCTGTATGACTTCACCCGCATAGCTACCCACGCTAGCAATAGAATCTTGACTCAAACGTGACAGAGCCCTGACGCGATTACCAAAATATAAAATAGGTAATAGCACCAGAGGTATAGCGCCGAAAACAACTAGCGTAAGGGTGACATTAGTAATTAATAACATTGCCAAGGCACCTAAAAAGCTAATACCACTGCGTAGGGCTATGGACAGCGACGAGCCAATAATTGACTGCAACAATGTCGTATCTGAGGTCAGTCGCGACATGATGTCACCACTACGATTAGTCTCAAAAAAATCTGGATGCAAGCTGATGACATGATTGAAAACAGCCACTCGCATATCAGCACTCACTCGCTCACCAAGCCATGAAATTAGGTAAAAGCGGACAGAGGTCCCTATCGCCATCAAAATGGCGGCAGCGATCACAAAACCGATAGCTGTATTGAGACTCGCCAATGATGTATCAACCAAGCCTTGATCGATAATCAAGCGAAGTCCATGTCCGATCGATAACGTAATACCCGCTGTTAGTAACAGTGCTAGCATGAAAATCGCTATTTGCCCACGGTAAGGCTTTAAAAAAGAGACGATGGCTTGGAACAATTCTTGATTGCTCAGGCCGCTCGAAGACGTCTTAAATAGAGTATCTTGTTCTTGCAAAGCAGAGGCACCTTGGAGATAAAAACCAGCCCGCAGTATAGCCGCCTCGGTCTCCGTGATCCTAGCGCTGAGTAATATTTCTCACTATTATGTGCGCCCTGAGTATAAACAAGATCATAGCCTTCTCTACTGGCACTTTTCATGTGCCCCAAAGAATACAATTTTAGGCAAGAGCCACCTTATAATTATATTGTAATTGGATTAATTGATTGGCGACATTATCTAACTCAAAGTATGCATCTTGCAGATGTCGCCGGCCAGAAGGAATAAATGCTTCTCGAGCGTGAAGGACTCGATGAGCCGCAACTAACAAAACCTGACCGCTCTGGAGGCGAAAGGTGCAGCGATTAGCCACATCTGTAATACGGCAACAGAGGTCATGATATGCCTCATAAAACAGGCTTACACCTTGTTGCATTGGGTCAATCGTTTGCATTAGCTGATTTGAAAATCGCACACTTATAATATTACCCGCGGTATCACATTTAAAAAGTGGCTCAATGGCGAAGGTCTCATTACTTTCATCAAATTCACGGAACGGGACTGGAAATTGACACAAACTATCGAAAAAATCTACTCGCGCTGCTCTTATTGACTCTGCTATTGCCCACGCATCAACAATGATCGACTTACCGCCTTCAGCGTCATTTTGCAGCATATGCAGCGCTTGGACACTTGGGGGGAAACTGTAGCTAGCAAAGTCATTATGCGGCGGAAGCGCCATAGGCGTGTGAGCTACGTTGTAAACACGAGCATCAATACAAACATTATGGATACGGTCGAACAAAACCTCCCTAATTGGGCCTAGTCTTGGTGCTAACAATTCGAGTGTTCCTTCGGTCTGTGGAGCATTATCGAGAATAATAGCTCCAACCTCTAAAAATGACTGAATCGCCAAGCATGCGTAATTACCATCCGATAAAAAATTCGTCCAGTCAAAGTAACCTGGCGAAAAGCTTGGCTGCCAATTAACTGGATCTTTGTGCCTTGGCCTAGATAACGCAAAAATATGATCAAGCTCAAAATTAGTGATGTGACCATCTGGCCAGGTCAGCGCAAGATATCCGTCACTTATATCGGCATGATCAGGGCAGAGGTCTCGAGCAACCTCACTTAGGATAAATGATTTTTCTTGAGTTCTAGTAACGCGACAATCGTCACAAGGACAGTTGTCACGTAACCAAAGGTTCGGAAGCTCGAGTAAAAGTAAGTTATTTGAGACTATTTTTACACAGCCATTCTCTACAACCGCCTGTGCATTACAAACAGGTTTAATACCCGTTGCACTTACCTCTTCATCGAATCCAAGTACCATCACAAAAACCTCTCTGCAACCACACCGCCGAGGGCTAAAAGTACCATAAAAATGGTGAATTAGAATCCTTTTTTTAAATCGTACGATACCTAGGAATTAGCGACCACTTAACCTCCTAAAAATCTGTCACATCAAAGGTCCCAACTAACCAAGCTTGAGACCGCAAAACCGGTAATAAAAGCATTTTCACTACTCTATTGCGCAATGAAAACGGAAACGCCTTTCTTAATTGTTTCAACGACTTTAATCGACTGTATGTTGACGGACTCAACAGACAGAGGGTTTTGATCTAAAATAACCATATCAGCGAGTTTTCCTACCTCTAATGAGCCTTTGGATGACTCTTCAAAATGCTGGTAGGCTGGCCAAATCGTCATAGCCTTTATCGCATCCATTGGGCTTAATCGCTGCGCCTTACCTAACACTGCCCCGCTGCGAGTAGTACGATTTACCGCGCTATCTAAAATTCGCATGGAGTTAGGAAATGTCACTGGCGCATCGGAGTGAATAGAGAACTTAATGTTTCTGTCTAATAACCATCCAGTAGGTGAGATATTATCCGCTCTTTCTTTTCCAGCAACTGAATCACGATGCCAATCTCCCCAGTAGAACGTATGCATGGGATAAAGCGCCGGGAAAATGCCCAAACGCTCAATATCATCAATTTGATCCTCTCTCAAAAACTGCCCATGAATCATGACAGTCCGTCGGTCTTGCCCAGGAAAAGCCTCAGCAGTCTGAGTGGCAATATCAATCAACTGGTCAATAGCTGCATCGCCATTGGTATGGGTAAGCATTTGCCAATTATTTTCATACGCCATCGAGTACCATTTTAAGGCTTCTGCGTCAGTAAATGCAGGATAGCCTAAGTAGCTCTCATCTTGACCTAGAGGCGCTACGAGGTAAGGCTTGGTGAACCAGGCTGTTTTACCCTGAGGTGAGCCGTCAAAGGTAAGTTTTACACCGCCGATCCTAAAATTGTTAGTGTAGTCATCAGAGTGAAGCGGGCCATTAAGAATCGAATAATCGCTCATGCCAGCAACATCTGCGTAGGCAACAACATCTGCAGTAAATTTTCCGTCAGCAGCAAATTGAGCCATAAAACCCAATGAGGCAGGATCAGTCTTACCATCCTGAATAGTGGTAAAGCCATTTGACAAATACTGTTTTTCTGCCGCTGACAGGTTGTCCGCTAGGGCGGATGATGGGATCATTTTATAAACAAGCGCAAAGTGCGCATTTTCTTCCAGGACTCCGTTTGGCTCATTACTGCCTGTTTCTCGACGGATGATACCGCCAGCAGGGTCATTTGATCTAGCCGTAATGCCAAACATCTTTAATGCTTTGGAGTTGTAAACACCAATATGGCCTGATTGGTGTGTAATCATAATAGGCATGTCAGTAGATACCGCATCTAGCTCGTGACGGTTGGGATGCCTGCCCTCCTGCAACTGCGAATCATCATAATTAAAGCCGATCACTACACGATGTTTTTTAACCAGGTCAGAAGTGGCTATAAAATTTCTCAAGGTTTGCTGCAGGGCGGCGATGTTCTGCCCAGGTCCGTCTGGCGGCGGAAGTAAGTTTGCAGCCCCTACCTGAATGGCAACTGCGGATAGGTGGCTATGGGCATCAATAAAACCGGGCACCATAGTTTTGCCGTCCAAATTTATTTTGCGTGTTTTGCCTGTTGCCATTGCAATAATATCTTTGGTACCACCAACCGCCAGTACCTTTCCATCTGCGATCGCTATAGCTTCAGCAACTAACTCCTCACTGTTTACTGTAATGACATTACCGTTAAAATAAATAGTATCGACAGTCACTGGAACCGTTTTGTCTGCACAGCCGGTTGATACTAGAACAGCCATTAGGCCCGTTACCAAAACACCCTTAACCCAAATCTTCATGTATCACATCTCCTTGTT
>CALDQM010000108.1:0-19644 GCA_937911225.1 uncultured Cellvibrionales bacterium | reverse complement strand
TACCCGGGCAAAAAGCACAGCCTACGGGGTAAGCACACCGCCATTCATTTAAACAAGACCATGGATCGGTTTTTTGATCGGCACCTTATGGATCGCTAACGTAATATTCTAAGGTTGGTGGTTTGTGTATTAGTCAAAGAGATGAGTGGGGTAGTTTAATTGTAGCGTAGCTGATACATGCCTTATCGCTATGTCCGATAATCTCAATTAGTAGACATAACTAGACAATGCAGAATACCCCTGATACAGTACTTATTTACGCTGGTAACTGCTCAGGAGGTTCTTGTTCATGTCTAAGGTATTTAGCGCCTGTCCTTTGTTTGATGCTCATAAGACCTTTGTGCGACTTCCCATGGGCACAAACATGCTACAAGACTACCCTGACTCTAAAGCGTTCATCGATAAGATCGCTGTAGCCATTCCAGATGCCCCTCAAGAATTTTTACACACACAGTCGTTCCTAAAAAGTTACAGCCGTAAAAGTGAAGCGACTTATAGAAGCTACCGCAATGAGGTTGAACGTTTGCTGCTGTGGTCTTGGACAGTTGCCAACAAAAGTATTGTTTCGCTTAGGCGCGCAGATTTAGAGGCTTATTTTGATTTTGTACATAGTCCGCCGGCTAATTGGGTGGCACTGTCTGTAGCTGATCGGTTTAGACCCATCGACGGTCAGTCGCGTCAAAATCAAAACTGGCGGCCATTTGTGGTGAAAATCGCCAAACAGGACCGCAGAAAAGCCTTAGATAACGGTTTAACCATGCCTGCAACCACCAGCGGCCACTCATTGTCCCATGAAGCCATGAAGATCTGTTATTCAGCGCTATCCTGTTACTACGACTATTTGACCGATGAGAGCTACGCCTTTGGTAATCCCATTCCAGCTATTCGTAAGCAATCGCCGTTTCTTATTAAAGGAACTACATCAAAGAGTATTAAGCGTTTGTCAGACCTACAATGGGACTACGTACTCGATTGTGCGCGGGCTGCGGCTGACAAAGAGGCTGATCACGAACGCACCTTATTTGTGATTGCTATGCTTAAAACTCTGTATTTGCGGGTGTCAGAGCTATCTGATCGGTCTAACTGGGAGCCAGTATGGAAGCATTTTTGGCAGGACAGCGACGGTAACAGCTGGCTTAAGGTGTTGGGTAAAGGCAATAAACTGCGCGATGTGTCTGTACCAAACTCGCTTTGGCCCTATATTAAGCGTTATCAGGACTACAGGCAGTCGCAAAGTGTCAGTTTTGGCCTAAATGCAGCCTTAGTCGCCAAAAATAGGGGTGTAGGTGGTATGACTGCACGCCAGTTGCGCAGAATTGTGCAGTATGCGTTTGACGTGGCGCACGAAAAAATGCGGGCTGAGGGTTTTGTGGAGGAGGCTCAGGCGCTGCGTGAGGCCACGACCCATTGGTTGCGTCATACTGGGGCGTCAAAAGATATTGCTACGCGCCCTCTTAAGCACATGGCTGACGATTTGGGCCATGCCAGCATGGGCACTACAGACCAGGTTTACATTCAGTCAGACATGAAAGATCGAGCCCGTACTGGTAAAGAAAGAGAAGTATAGTACTGTTATATAACATAGACTTAAGTGAATTAAGTAACCTTGTTTCGAGAATATAACTAAGAGATGCTAGTGGCTCATCTCCTAGTGTTTAACTGGCCCCGTTGTTACTTTAAGGTGTAAGCTTTGATGATAAAGGTGTCTTTGAGCATATCAATATCAATAACGTCAAGATTCTGGCTGCCATCACTAATCTGAACAACCTGGCGAATCTGCACGATAGAACCCGTGCGTGTCCAAACACCTCTAGTAGCACCGCCAACGACCGTATCTGAATCGATAGCGCCCCGCCCCACTCCACTAACAAACCCACTGACTCTGTCGGCATTGTAGGTAAGTCTATAAGTGACATAGACAGTACCGTACTCGCCCGTCTTTCCTGTTGCGTTAATGATAGTTTCTGTGTCACCTAGTGTTAATGAGGTCATAGTCATTTCGGCGTCGGCTTGGCGCTTCTCTAGAGTCAAACCCTCGCCTTGCTCGTGATGACCTGCATATGAGACGTGAACGAAAGCCAGTAACAGCAAGCTTATTAATACTTTTTTCATGGAAATCTCCAGTTATTTATTGGTTAAACAAACTTTAGAATAGCGGTTGTTGTCACTGTTGTATAGAAGCACCCTTATGCGCCTAGAGGGTATTATTCTTTACCCCTGACCATGCTAGTATGCGCGCTGTTTAACAACTATAAGAATTAAAAATGTCCTTAGATCAACAGATTGACCAACTCATAAAGCCTATTGCACAGGGTTTATCTGACATTGTTTTTTATCAAATTAGTGTTTTCGGTCAAGGGTTCCCGCTAATCGTGTTGTGGTTGGTGACCGCTGCAGTATTTTTCACCGGTTATTTAGGGTTTATTAACATTCGTGGGTTTTCTACTGCCATCAAAATTGTCAGCGGTAAGAATGGCAAGCCCAGCGGCCCTGGTGAAATCTCACATTTTCAGGCGCTTTCAACGGCAATATCTGGGACTGTAGGCGTTGGTAATATTGGTGGTGTCGCAGTAGCTATTACCATTGGTGGGCCTGGTGCGGCTTTTTGGTTGTTTATGGCAGGTTTTTTGGGCATGTCTACTAAGCTTGTCGAGTGTACTTTAGGGGTTAAATATCGTCGGCAAAACCCCGATGGTTCAGTTTCAGGTGGCCCCATGTATTACCTGGAGCGGTATTTGTTAGATCGTGGCTTTCCGCAACTTGGCAAGATGCTGGGTGGGTTTTATGCCTTGGCGCTAGTGATTGGCTGTTTTGGTATAGGTAACATGTTTCAGTCGAACCAAGCGTATGTGCAGGTGTTGAGCATTACTGGCGGTGAAAACAGCTTTTTTGCTGACAAAGGTTGGTTGTTTGGGCTGCTGTTGGCTGGGGCAGTCGCCGCGGTTATTATTGGTGGCATTCGCTCTATCGCAAGCGTAGCCTCAAAAATAGTACCTTTTATGGCAGTCTTGTACGTCTTCTCTGCGATCATCATTATTGCCATGAGCGCTGAGCACCTTTTAGGGGCTATTGGCCTTATTGTATCTAGTGCCTTTGAGACGAACAGCATGACTGGTGGCGCAATCGGCGCAATGATTGTTGGCTTCCAGCGTGCAGTATTTTCAAATGAGGCCGGCATTGGCTCGGCGTCTATCGCACACTCTGCAGTAAAGACAGATGAACCTGTTACCGAGGGTTTAGTTTCACTGTTAGAGCCTTTCATTGACAGCATGGTGATTTGTACTCTTACATCTTTAGTCATTGTTACAACGGCCTACCCTAATGGTCTTATGGACGGTGGTTTAGAGGGCATTGCACTTACCTCTGCAGCTTTTGCCCATCATATTAGCTGGTCTCCCTATGTCATGAGCGTTGCTGCGCTGTTGTTTGCCTTCTCGACCAGCATTGCTTGGGCGTACTATGGCCTTAAGGGTTGGACGTATCTGTTTGGCGAAGGTGTTATTACGCAGCTCATCTTTAAGGGAATATTCTGTGGATTTATATGCCTTGGCTGCATGATCCAGCTATCAGCCGTATTAGACTTCTCCGATGCAATGGTATTTTTAATTGCAGTACCAAATATTATTGGCCTCTATTTGTACGGTCCAGAGGTAAAGCGCGACTTGAAGGCCTACTTGGCGAAATACGGTTAAATAAGGATTTTATGAGGATGGAATTGCGGGTCGCTATATTACGCGCTGATGATGTTAGGCCTGAACTAGCCGGCACCTTTGGCGAATACCCAGAAATGTTTGAGGCGCTGCTTAGTGGCGCTAATAAGCAGCGGCCTGCAAAGGACCAAGTTCTTCTTAAGGCCACGGCTTATCGAGCTAATCAAGGAATCTTTCCCTCTAATATTGAGGATTATGATGCCTATATTATTACTGGTAGTAAAAGTGGTGTTTACGAGGATCTACCCTGGATAGCCTTATTAGCTAACTTTGTGAAGGTGTTGCATCAACATAAGAAACCGTTAATAGGTATCTGCTTTGGACATCAGTTAATTGCTAACGTTCTGGGTGGTAATGCAGGTAAGGCTTCCACTGGCTGGGAGATTGGGGTTAAGACAGCAACGCTTAATACAACTGGAAGCCACTTTGTCGGCGCTGAACCCTTTAAATTGCTTTATAGCCACCAAGACCAGGTGTTGGAGCCTGCAAGCGGCGCTGTGGTTCTTGCCTCTACGCCAGGCTGCCCTATCGCTATGACTACACTTGGCGACCATATTCTAACGTTTCAAGGCCACCCTGAGTTCCCCATGGCTTATGCTAACGCTCTTTATCAGCTTCGCAAAGATGCTTACCCGCTTGAGTGCTTTAGTAATGCTATGGCGTCATTAAATGAAGACACAGACCATTTAGCGGTAGCCCGCTGGATGATCGATTTCATGGTCCGTTAGTAAGGCTTGTCACCGTCTATAACAATACGCTCAAGGCATCTGTGCGCTGGAAAGTAATCGTTGATAGGCTTATGTTGAGTGCTACGGTTGTCCCAGATAGCAATACAGTTGACGCCCCATGAGAAGCGACATGTAAACTCAGGGGTTTTAATGTGCTCATAAAGAAACGCTAAAATAGCCTTACTCTCTTCTTTGGGAAGACCCACTATATGCGTGGTAAATAGCGCATTGACAAAAATAACGCGCTTACCGCTCTCCGGGTGCGTTCGGATCACCGGATGAACCACAGGGGGGTTGTCTAAAACCGCCTTTTCAAGCCTGGCCCTGCCACCGCTTTCTGCAAGACTCTCGCTAAAGCCGTATGAGAAATCATGTACCGCATCAAGATCTGACAAGAATGACTGCATTGCGGCGGATAAACCATCATAAGCTGCCGTCATGCTCGACCAAAGAGTATCACCACCCTTTTGGGGAATAACTTTAGAGCGCAACACTGTACCTAGAGGCGGATGGGCACGAAAGGTCATGTCACTATGCCAGCACTCTATTTTACTGGGCTTTTCAGCCGTACTTTCAAGAATGGTAATTTCAGGATAGTTTTCGACAGTATCGTAAGCCGGATGACTTTGCAGAGGCCCAAAGGATGATGCCAGTGCATGTTGCTGTGCTGGGGTTACATCTTGATCTCTAAAAAATAGAACCTCATGCTCTACTAACAAGTCACGAATTAACTTGTAGGTTGCTGCATCGGTATCTTTGGTTAAATCGATGCCGCTTACCTCTGCACCCAGCGCACCGCTGATCAGTTTGAGTTCCATGTCTTACACCCTTTCTACGTTCGACTATTCACTAAATTTTAGCGCCATTGTTACTGGCTTTGCAACCTGCCTGACAAACTATTTGGGACGCTAGATTGAGCCTGTAAAAGTCTTTTTATCAGGCACTTACCGACTAAACCTAATCACACCTTGAAATATTAAAAAGGTATAAGAGCGGTACTCTTGCTCGGCTCTAAACGTTCAGCAATAAATGCTCACGTTCCCAAGATGATATTACCCGATTGAACTCTTCAAACTCTACTAACTTAATTGATGTGTATAGCTGGATAAACCGTTCACCAAAGATATCAATAATCTCTTGGTTCTCTTTGAGTCCGCGCAAAGCCTCTTCTAGCGTACGTGGCACATTCATATCTTCTTCATAAGCATTGCCTTCAAAAGCGGCTGACGGTTGAATTTTGTTCTTCATACCTAGGTAACCGCAGGCCAGAGTGGCTGCTATGGCTAGGTATGGGTTGATGTCTGCCCCGGGAAAACGGTTTTCGATACGGAAGTTTTTTGGCGTAGCATCGGGTATACGCAGGCCTGTGGTGCGATTGTCATAGCCCCAGTGCAGGTTAATGGGCGCAGACACTTCAGGTGTGAAACGTCTATAGGAGTTAACGTTAGGCGCATATAGGCTCATTACAAACGGTGTATATTTCTGTAGCCCGCCCAGATAGTGAAAGAATTCTTCGCTGTATTCGCCTTTATCATTAGTAAAAATATTTGCCCCAGTGGTGGCGTCAAGAATACTCTGGTGGATATGCGTTGCAGAGCCCGGCTCGTCCGCCATAGGCTTAGCCATAAACGTGGCATAGATATTTTCTTGCAGTGCAGCCTCTCGAACCGTTCTCTTGAAGGTAAAGACCTGGTCGGCAAGGTTTAAAGGCTCGCCATGTATGAAGTTAACTTCTAACTGCGCTGCGCCAGACTCGTGTATTAGCGTATCAATATCAAGATTCATGGCTTCACAATAGCCGTACATTTTTTCCACGAACGGCTCAAACTCATTAGCTGCGTCAATGCTGTAAGACTGACGCGCAGTTTCGGGGCGACCAGAGCGTCCGATGGGGGGTTTCAATGGGAGACCTGGGTTAGGGTTCTTCTCGACCAAATAAAACTCCATTTCTGGCGCTATAATTGGCTTTAGGCCGTCTTTCTCATAGAGTGCCAGTACACGCTTAAGTGCGTTTCGGCTTGAAAACGGGTGAGGCTCGCCCTCTTTGGTAAAGCAGTCGTGAATGATTTGGCCGGTACTTTCATTGGCCCATGGCACCAAGCGTTTAGTGTTTGAGTCTGGCTCTAACAACATATCACCATCGATGGTATCCAGTAGATCCCAAAAGTCATCCGAGTACTCACCAGTGACGGCCTGCGCCAAAATACCCTCCGGTAGACGGCTGTCCTCCTTCAAAAACTTTTTTGCAGGAATAAACTTACCGCGCGCATTGCCTGTCATGTCAGGCACTAAGCACTCTACTTCAGTGATCTTGTGTTCTTTCAGCCAGCTTTCAATGTCTTGCGTGTCGTCCATGGGGCACCTTTTTTGGTTTCAAAGTTGAATGATTATTCAATTAAAGTTGAATTATTATTCAAAAAGACCATAATGTCAAACTTAAGCAATTACTTCACGGTCGGTTATGGACAGTTATTACGAGGCTACAGCGAACGCCCGGACCTCACATTTAAGTCTGGAGAGCCATGAGGCCGCCGATATTTGTATTATCGGCGCTGGGTACACTGGCTTATCCTCTGCCCTGCACTTAGCACAGCGTGGTTACAAGGTAGTTGTTCTAGAGGCTGAAACGGTTGCCTTTGGTGCTTCTGGTCGCAATGGAGGTCACGTTGGGATTGGACAACGTGCTGATCAGGCTGACTTGGAAGATAAATTAGGCCATGACGCAGCAAGCGTTTTGTGGGAAATGGGACTTGAGGCGGTTAACACCGTCAAGTCTTTGATTAGCGAGCATGGAATTGAGTGCGACTTAAAGCATGGTGACATGCATTTTGCGCACAAAGCTCGATTGTGTGATGACCTAAAGGAAGAAGTCGAGTTTTTAGCCGATCGCTACAATTTTACCGACATGGAGTACATCCCACAGGATCGTCTAAGTGAGATGGTGGGAAGCAAGGGTTTCTATGGGGGAATCTGGGATAAAGCCTCATGCCATTTGCACCCGTTGAATTATGCGCTTGGCCTAGCCGATGCCGCAGTAAAAGCAGGCGTCACTATTTATGAGCATTCGCGTGTTACGTCCTATGGTGGCTCTCCCCTAGTTATAAAAACTAATAAAGGTCAAGTAACGGCTACTGAGATAATTCTGGCATGCAATGGCTACATTGAAAAACTAGAGCCAAAGATTAATGGCTTCATTATGCCAATCAACAACTTTGTCCTTGCGACCCAGCCACTTAGTGATGAGCTAGCTCAGTCCATTATCCCAAAGGACACGTCCATGGCTGACAGTCGTTTTGTCATCAATTACTGGAAGCTCTCTGCTGATAATCGCCTGATCTTTGGAGGTGGTGAGAATTATCGTCGAGGCTTCCCAAAAGACATAAAGAACTTTGTGCGTAAATACATGTTGCAAATATATCCGCAGTTAGCGAGTACAAAAATCGACTATGGTTGGGGTGGGACGCTCGCAATCACCATGAACCGTTTGCCGCATTTTGGCCGAGTAGAGGACAATATTTGGCATATGCAGGGTTACTCTGGGCATGGTGTGCCTACGGCAACCTTTGCTGGAAAGCTCGTAGCCGAGGCAATTAGCGGTAAATTGGAACGATTTGATATCATGGCCGACCTACCGACCCACAAATTTCCCGGTGGCACCCTCTTACGGTGGCCCGGTATGGTATCTGCAATGCTTTATTACTCACTTCGCGATAGATTTTAAGGAGAGTTTGTATGGCCGCGCCTCGCAAGTTAACCCCAAGAACAACGCCTGTCCAAAAACGTGCTTTACAGCGACGTGAGGAGATCTTGACGGCGACTGCCCAGTTGCTTGAGAAAGTTGGTCAAGATGACCTAACGACTATTTTAGTGGCTAAAACCGTCGGCGTTTCTGTGGGTACCCTTTATCACTACTTCCCGAACAAGTATGCCATTTTATATGCATTGGCTGAACGTTGGCTCAGTGAGATGGATGTTGGATTACGCGAATTAGAGCAATTCCCCATTGAGACTCTGAGCCTTAAAAAGTTTGTCGAGATGAGTACCGAGCGAATGCTGCTGAGCTATCAAAATCAGGAGGGTTTGTTACCGCTTGTTCAGGCGATGTTTGGTGTGCCGGAACTCAAGGAGCTAGATTGTCTCCATGATGAGACCATTATTGCTGCCATGGCACGCATGTTTAAGCGACTTGAGATCGCTGAAAACCCATCTGAGTTAAAGAGGTTGGGGGGACAATGGTTGGAGATGAGCCATGCCCTGCTTTTGGTTATTGTCCATCAAGAAGACGGCGATGCGGCAAAAAGCCTGTCAGACTTAAAGTTTTTAAGCCTGTGCCTACTTGAGCGTGCAAAAAGCCAGTTTTAGCGTGTTGGTTCGCGCATCGTAACAAACTCTTCTGCTGCTGAGGGGTGAATACCTACCGTGGCATCAAAATGAGCCTTAGTCGCTCCAGCCTTAATGGCGATACCAATGCCCTGAATGATCTCTGCGGCGTGTTCGCCCACCATGTGACAACCAATCACCTTATCACTGGCCTTATCGACAATCAGCTTCATGCTGATACGATCGGCACCACCCCCAAGCGTCTGCAGCATGGGCTTAAAGTCAGAGGTATACACCTCAATGTTAGTAAAGGTATCACGAGCAACTTCCTCACTTAACCCGACGGTGCCAAACTCTGGCTGGCAAAATACCGCGGTCGGAATATTGTCATAATCAATAAAGGCCCGCCCCTCACCGTATAAATGATCCACTAGCACCATGGCCTCTTGAATAGCCACAGGCGTTAGTTGCACTCGGTCAATGACATCACCTAAGGCATATATAGAGGGTTCTGAGGTTTGGAAATGCTCATTGACAGGAATAGACCCGTCTTTACGTAATTTGATAGTAGCGTTTTCAAGACCCAGCCCGGCAGTGTTAGCGATGCGGCCGGTCGCATAAAGCACTAACCCTGCGACCATGGATTCGCCAGAGGCAAAGTTAACGTCCAACATATCATTGTTCTTTTGTATATCCGAAATCTGTGTTTCTAAATGGATATTGACGCCTTTATCTCGCATGCCTGCGGTGATTTTGTCACTCATCTCTTGATCAAAAGATTTGAGTAACTGCGTGCCACGATAGACCAAATGCGTCTCCACACCCAAGCCATTGAGGATGCCTGCAAATTCAACTGCAATATAGCCACCGCCCACTATCACCGCGGTCTTGGGAAGTTGATCTAGAAAAAACATCTCATTGGAGCTAACAGCGTGTTCACTCCCTGGGAACTTGGGGATAAAGGGCCAGCCGCCCGTAGCCACAAGAATGTTTCGTGCACTAAAAATCTTTCCGTTAACCGCCACCTTTTGTGGCCCAGCGACAGTGGCCCGACCATCAAATAACTCGGCACCACTATTGTCGATTAACGTTTGATAAATGCCATTTAACCGCTCAATTTCGGACGTTTTGTTGTCTCTTAGCGTGTGCCAATCAAGGACTGGCTGGCTTGTCTGGTTCCACCCAAAGCCTTTGCTGGTATGTAACTGCTCAGGAAACTGAGAAGCATAAACGAAAAGTTTTTTAGGAACACAGCCTACATTTACACAGGTACCACCGAGATAGCGTTCTTCAGCAATAGCGACCTTTTTGCCCTTTCCAGCAGCCATTCTGGCGGCTCTGACGCCACCTGATCCGGCGCCAATCACAAATAGGTCATAATCAAATAAATCAGACATCAAAATTCCTTATTAATTCTACAGAGAGTAAGCAGCTATGCCTGGATGGATGTAGCGCCGTTCATTAATGGCCGCAGCACCTCAGGGATTTCAATAGTGCCATCTTCACGCTGATAATTTTCCATTACTGCTAGTAATGTACGCCCTACCGCTAGCCCTGAACCATTAATGGTATGCAGCAACTCAGGCTTTCCCTGCTCATTGCGATAACGAGCCTTCATGCGGCGAGCTTGAAAGTCGCCAAAATTACTGCATGAGGATATCTCACGGTACTTACCTTGGGATGGAAGCCATACTTCAATGTCATAGGTCTTAGCGGCTGAAAAGCCTAAATCGCCACCACATAGGGTGACTGTTCTATAGGGGAGATTAAGCTTCTGCAGAATAGCCTCTGCATGGCCAACAAGCTCCTCCAATGCGTCCCATGACTTGTCGGGGTGAACAAATTGAACCATTTCTACCTTTTCAAACTGATGCTGACGAATCATACCGCGCGTATCTCGCCCATAGGAGCCCGCTTCGCTTCGAAAACACGGAGTATGTGCAACAAACTTAATGGGCAAGTCATCCACAATTTCATTACGGTAGATGTTGGTTATAGGGACTTCTGCGGTGGGTATTAGATAAAACCCGCGCTCATCTTCTAGCTTAAATAAATCTTCTTCGAATTTGGGTAATTGCCCAGTACCAAACAGTGACTCACGGTTGACGATGTATGGCACATAGACTTCTTCGTAACCATGCTCGTGGATATGTGTGTTGAGCATGAATTGGGTCAATGCTCTGTGCAAACTGGCCAAACCACCGCGCATTTGCGAGAACCTTGAACCGGTTATTTTAGCCGCTCGGTCAAAGTCTAACTGGCCCAGATCTGACCCTAGATCGACATGATCTTTAGCGGTAAAGCCCAGTGTTACCGGCGTGCCCCAAGTTCGTAGCTCAATATTATCATCTTCATCATTACCCGCAGGGACTGATGGATGTGGCAGGTTTGGAATGCCCTGAACAAGTGTATCTAGTTGTTCTTGAACCGCAGCTAATGAAGTATCCGCCTCGGCAGAGTCATTTTTTAGCTGTTCACCCTTTTGCTTAAGCGGCTCAATATCTTCTCCATTAGCTTTAGCTTCTCCCATAAGCTTACCCATTGACTTAGAGTAGGCATTGCGTTCTTGCTGGACGCTCTCGGCGCGTAACTGAAGGGTCTTTCGCTGCGCTTCTAGGGCCAAAAAACCATCGCAGTCTAGATCAAAGCGCTTTACCTTTAATTGTTCGGCAATAGCTTCTAAATCAGAGCGCAATAACTTGGGATCAATCATGGTGTATTCCTTACAAAAGTCGTGTGAGCCAAATCGCACTGCTTATGGCGATTAGGCATAAAATAATAGTCGCTAGCATGTAGACCAATGACATAAAAATGTGTCCATTTTGCCACAGACCAAGGGCATCAAGCGAGAACGTTGAGAACGTTGTAAACGCTCCGACAAATCCAATCATCAATAAACTGCGCATCTCAGCGGGCATTGCCGCCCTCTCGACAATAACCACAAAAAGAATTCCCATCACAAAGGTACCTAAGACATTGACGATCAGTGTGGCATAGGGAAATTTATGGCTGGATATATCAAAGATATAGGTACTGAGCGCATAACGGGCTATGGAGCCCAGTGCGCCACCGATGGCAACTGCAAACCAATGCATCACTTTGTGTCCTTATTTTTAAGGCGGCCAGTATCATCGAGACTACGCAAGTAATCTAGTTTTTCGCTGATCTTCTTCTCTAAGCCGCGATCGGTAGGAAAATAGTACTGCTTACCTTTCAATTCGTCAGGTAGATAGTTTTCCCCCGCGGCATAGGCTCCCTCTTCATTATGAGCGTAGCGATAATCTTTGCCGTAATCTAAGTCTCTCATAAGTGCAGTTGGCGCATTCCTAAGATGCACGGGTACATCATAAGTGGGCAGTGACCTTACCTCTGCCATAGCCGCATTGAATGCACTGTACACAGCGTTACTTTTGGCTGCTGCGGCCATATAAATAACCGCTTGAGCTAAGGCCAACTCTCCTTCTGGGCTGCCAAGCCTTTCCTGAACGTTCCAAGCACTTAGTGCTAACTCTAGGGCTCTTGGGTCTGCATTGCCGATGTCTTCACTAGCTATTCGCACTAATCGCCGAGCTAAATAAATTGGGTCACAGCCGCCGTCTAACATGCGACATAGCCAATAGAGGCCGGCGTCTGCGGACGATCCACGGATAGCTTTATGCAGCGCCGATATCTGATCGTAGAAATATTCTCCGCCTTTGTCGAAGCGACGACTATCTCCGACTAAAATCTGTTCAAGAATGGCACTGTCAATGACCGAGCTATCTGGCCCTTGGCCGGCTAGATCACTGGCTATTTCCAGCAGATTGAGCGCTCTTCTGGCATCACCGTCAGCTGCCGCCGCGAGCATTGATAGCGCTTTTTTCTCAAACTGGAGTTTTTGATGACCCAAGCCCTGCTCAGTGTCGACCAAGGCGTGTTCTACCACGGTCGCAATATCAGCCTCAGTAAGGCTTTTCAATACATAGACGCGACAACGTGATAACAGAGCATTATTTAGCTCAAAAGATGGATTTTCGGTAGTTGCTCCTATGAAAACAACGGTACCGTCCTCAACAAAAGGCAAAAATGCATCCTGCTGGGATTTGTTAAAGCGGTGCACCTCATCAACGAATAAAATTGTCTTACGACCACGGACATCTCGCTGTTCTTGAGCTTTTGCTATTGCGCTACGTATCTCTTTGACCCCCGAGAGGACCGCTGAGATACTTTCAAAGTGAGCATCAACCCGATGGGCGATTATCTTCGCAAGTGTCGTTTTTCCGACCCCTGGCGGCCCCCAAAAAATCATTGAATGCAACATCCCGCCATCAATCGCTTCACGTAGTGGTCGGTTGGGCGCTATTAGGTGTTGCTGCCCATAGAAATTATCGAGACTATTTGGGCGCATACGCGCAGCCAGCGGCCTGTAGACCTCTCGGCTAAAGAGATCATCGGACATTGTTAATCACATCAACCTGATTAGGAATGACAAAACTAAATATAGCGTCATCCAGAATCGGGTTTACGCTAAGCTCGCCAAATTCAATAACAGTACGCTGGTCAAACGTATCCATGATTGCAATCGACTGAGGGATGGACCCCATAAACTCAATAGCAATGTGGCTAAATAGACTGCTAGAATTTGAGGGAGTCAGAGTAAACAGCACTGTATCTTTAGCGGTTTCTTTTAATGCGATGGTGTAACGTTCATCAAGGCCGGTGACATCACCTGTTAGTAAAGTAATTGGTGTTGTCTTAATTTTGTCAGTGAAGCTCTCAATCACGACTTGTTCTAAATCGGGGTCATATATCCACAATACAGTACCGTCAGAAACCAGCTTCTGCTCCATGGGTTCAATAATATGCCATAGCATCTTGCCAGGTTTGGCGAGCTTAAAAACCCCTTCAGCAGACTCTATTAACGTCCCATCGGCATCGAACAGCTGTTGACTGAAACTTGCCGACAGAGTTTCTATCGGCTGTAAAAGTGCCGACAACCTTTGGCTAACCGTATCACTACTAGCAGCATTGCTAGCCGCCATGACTAGCCCTAAAAGGATATATCGATAAATAGTCATAACTGCACTTTTTTTAAAACTCATTTATGGTCCGGAACTAAAATCTCACGAGCACCATTGCTACTCATGGCGCTGACGATACCAGTTTCTTCCATTTGCTCAATTAACCTTGCAGCTCTGTTGTAACCCACCCTCAACTTACGCTGAACTGATGATATTGAAGCTTTACGACTCTCCAGTACAAAGGCGACTGCCTCGTCATAGAGCGGATCCGATTCGGCGCTGTCACTGCCCTCCTCGCCACCTTCAAATCCAGGCACCGCAATGGAGGATACTGCGCGTTCGTCAGTAATCTCTGACAGATAATTTGGCGTACCTCGGCGTTTCCAGTCTGCAACCACCTTGTGCACTTCATGGTCGTCAACAAAAGCGCCGTGGATACGTTCTGGGACACTGGTGCCAGGTGGCAAGTAAAGCATGTCACCGTGCCCCAGTAGCTGCTCAGCACCACCCTGGTCAAGAATTGTGCGAGAGTCAATCTTTGATGATACCTGGAAGGCGATTCGGGTTGGCACGTTCGCCTTAATAAGGCCCGTAATAACGTCAACCGAAGGCCTCTGTGTCGCTAGAATCAAATGGATTCCAGCCGCACGCGCTTTCTGAGCAATACGCGCTATTAGTTGCTCTACTTTTTTGCCGACGATCATCATCATGTCCGCAAACTCATCGATGACTATTACAATATAAGGCAGCGACTCCAGCGTGGGCGCTTCAGGGACTTCTTGCTCTGCATCCCAACCCATGGCACTTGGGTCGAACGTCCAAAGTGGGTCGACAATCGGATTTTCAGCCTTAATGGCATCTTCGATTTTTCGGTTATAGCCAGCAATATTACGCACGCCAAGTGCAGCCATCAGTTTATAGCGTCGCTCCATCTCACCAACACACCAACGCAGACCGCTGGCGGCATCCTTCATGTCGGTAATTACAGGCGTCAACAGGTGCGGAATATCATCATATATTGAAAGCTCCAGCATCTTTGGGTCTATTAATATGAGCTTGACCTCATCTGGAGATGCCTTAAACAATAGGCTTAAGAGCATTGCGTTAATACCCACAGACTTACCTGAGCCGGTGGTCCCCGCGACTAATAAGTGAGGCATTCGAGCAAGGTCAGCCACGGTAGGCACACCCGCAATATCATTGCCAAGAGCCAATGTTAGCGGTGAGGTTGAACGGTCGTACGCTTCGGAAGAAAGGACTTCACTCAGTCGAACCATTTGGCGTTTCTCATTCGGTATTTCTATACCCACCACCGATTTTCCAGGAATAACTTCTACCACACGAACGCTGATAACAGCCATTGAACGAGCCAAATCTTTGGCCAAACCACTAATGCGACTCACTTTTATGCCTGCAGCAGGCTGAATCTCAAATCTCGTTACCACGGGGCCTGGCAGTACCTCAACCACTTCAGCACTAATCCCAAAGTCCTGTAACTTTAACTCTAGAAGTCGAGAAAGATGTTCTAAAGAATCAGCCGAGTAGCCTGTTACACCATTATTATCGGCAGGGTCCAGAAGATTAATCGGTGGGAGTGAGCCAATCACTTGGCTGTCATCAAATAGCTTTTGTTGCTTTTCTCTCAGTACCCGAGGACTCTGGAGCTTCGTTTGAACCACAGGCTGTATTGCAGGTGGGGTTCTTGTTTGCTGCTTCTTTACCGCAGACTCTACTTTAACAATACGCTCTGCAAGCGCGGCTTTAGCCTTCTTTTTATCTTCAATGCGAATTTTTCGCTGAGTGTACCAAGCCCGCAGAGCATCAAATACAATCATGGTCAGGAGGCCAAGTCTATCGATCAGTTTAAACCAAGAAATGTCGGTGAAGACGGTCAAACCAAACAAAAATAGCGCCAATAACAGGAGCGTACTCCCCGTATGGCTAAATATTGCAATGATTGCATCGCCGGTATATTTGCCCAAGATCCCACCCATGCCCTCGGGGAATGAATTAGCGACATCTTGATACTGGATGTTGGCAAGTGATGTTGCGCTGATCATAACTAGCATAAACCCGATTACCCGCAGTACCCATGCGGCAGAGTCAAATTGGTCTGGCTCATCCAGAAAATATGTGCGTAGTATCTGCGATGCCCGGACCCCTAGGAGTAGCGGCAGCAAATAAGCCATCATTCCGAATAGTGCAAATGAGATGTCTGATATCCATGCGCCTGCTGGTCCGATTAGATTGCTGACATCTTGCCGAGTACCTGTGTGCGACCAGCCAGGGTCCGCAGGAGAGTAACTAAGTAGCGCGAGTAGTAGGATAATACATACTACCAACCAGCCTATTAAAGCGCCCTCAGCAAAAAGTAACTTGCCCCGCGATGTGATCGAGACTTCAGTCGGCTGTGTGTTTCTTATTTTTTTTGGCTTTTCGCTAGTCAACGGGGAGCTTCCCTATAATTTCGGCTTAGCTAATTGTAGCTGATTCTGTCGTAAACTACAGAACTGAGAGTCTCTTTGATGCCATCTTTGAAATTTAATTAAAAAGGCATTTGGCGTATCTGCAATGATTCTTTATGATGTGCCTCAGAAATGTGCCAACGCACTCAACTTACGCTAAATTTACTTACATTGAGACTTTTTATGCCTGATATTCAGCACTATCCTTTGATTATTCTTGGCTCTGGCCCCGCCGGATGGACTGCAGCGGTCTATGCCGCTCGAGCTAATCTTAATCCAGTGGTGATTACAGGCATCCAGCAAGGTGGCCAGTTAACCACGACAACCGACGTTGATAATTGGCCAGGGGACGATGAAGGCGTTCAAGGCCCAGAGTTGATGATTCGCATGCAAAAACACGCGGAACGCTTTGATACTAAAACGATTTTTGACCATATTGATTCGGTAGATGTATCAGAAAAGCCGTTCAAATTATTTGGATCTGGCCACTATACTTGTGATGCGCTTATTATCGCAACAGGCGCATCGGCTCAGTATTTGGGTCTTCCAAGTGAAGAAGCATTCATGGGCCGCGGTGTTTCAGCCTGCGCAACCTGCGATGGGTTTTTTTATCGTAATCAGAAAGTTGCGGTTATTGGTGGCGGTAATACTGCTGTTGAAGAGGCGCTGTACTTGTCAAATATATGCTCTGAGGTCGTTTTGGTACACCGTAGAGACGCACTGAGAGCTGAAAAGATGCTTCAGGACAAGCTTTTCGAAAAAGAGAGAAATGGCAACATCACCATTGAATGGAATCAAAATCTTGATGAGGTGCTTGGCGATGATGATGGTGTGACCGGATTACGCCTTGCAGGAACCGGAACTTCAGAGACGAAAGAAATTGACGTTAGTGGCGTGTTCATTGCGATTGGTCACAAGCCAAATACTGATATCTTTACTGATAAGCTTGCTATGAAAGATGGTTATCTGACTATAACTGGTGGTTTGACTGGAAATGCGACAGAGACCAGCGTTAAAGGGGTTTTCGCGGCTGGAGATGTAGCGGACCATGTCTATCGGCAAGCCGTTACATCTGCCGGAAGTGGCTGCATGGCGGCCTTAGATGCAGAGCGATTTCTAGACGACTAGCTCTGGCATTATCGTTCACAGTGAAGGGCTCGATGACGATGAATCTTGCTGTTTTGGATCCCAATAATCCTCTATTCCCGAAGCCTAGCGCTGCGTTCCAAGATCCTGATGGGCTGCTGGCGGTTGGGGGTAACCTGGAACCAGAGACTCTTCTGGCGGCCTACCGCCAGGGGATTTTCCCGTGGTACCAAGATGATGACCCTATCTTGTGGTGGAGTCCGGGAGAACGCTGCGTCATTCGGCCAGATAATTTCTACATTTCTACTAGTCTGCGCCGACAGTTGCGTCAGGCTCACTACCAAGTAACCTCAGATAAGGCCTTCTTTGAAGTCATCTCGGCATGCGCCGAACCCCGTGGCGACGGCGGTACTTGGATTACTACTGAAATGATTGACGCCTATACCAGGCTCCATGAATATGGAAATGCCCACTCTGTAGAGGTATGGGATGATCAACAGCTTGTTGGCGGGATCTATGGGATACAGGTTGGTGGTGTGTTCTGTGGAGAGTCAATGTTTAGCCGGGTCAGTAACGGGTCAAAGATAGCGATTTCTCATCTTGTTCGCTGGATGAAAACTGCAGGGCTGGATATGCTTGATTGCCAGCTGACAAACCCACACTTAACCTCTCTTGGAGCGCAAACGATACCTCGAGATACATTTCTGAAGCATCTAAATAATGCCAGTAAAATGCAGATTAATTGGACATTTAATGACTACCCTATCCCATGGGGGCCTTAGCATTAATATTAGCGCTCTGCAAAAACCGGCTTATACTAATATAGTCAATAGCAAAGTGAGATCATGAGTACCGATCAGAGCGGACCAATCCAGCGAATAAAGCTGCTTAAAACAGCGCCGCACGCCTGTAGCTACCTAGATGGCAAGGAGGCAAGCACTGCTTTTGTTGACCCTGAGTTAGCGATTGATAGCGATCTGTATGCTCGCCTCAGTGAGAATGGTTTTCGACGAAGCGGCCCCTACATTTACACACCGATGTGCGGTGACTGTATTGCTTGTGTTTCTGCGCGTATACCGGTCGACTTGTTTACCCACAGTAGATCTCAGCGGCGGTGTGTTAAAGCCAATAGTGACCTTACGGTGACATGCTTGAACAGCATTGATGTGGTCGAGCACTATGCGGTTTATGCTGATTATATTAATCACCGCCATGCTGATGGCGATATGTACCCGCCTACTACAGAGCAGTTTGTTGATTTCTTAGGCACTGCATGGGATTGCACGCAGTTTGTTGAGTTTCGTATAGGTACCAAACTTATTGGGTGCGCCATTATTGATGTGCTTCCTGACGCGGTATCAGCCATTTATACTTACTTTGATCCTATTGAGGAGCGTCGTGGATTAGGTAATTTTGCAGTGCTATACCAGATTGCTATGGCAAAGGAATTAGCATTGAGTCATGTCTATCTGGGTTACTGGATCGAAGACTGTAAAAAAATGAGCTATAAACGGCAGTATCAGCCAATTGAGCTTTTGCAGGAAAATACTTGGAAATTGAGCGAATGACTTTGCTATGGGGCGATTTTTAAGGCAAAATGCCCACTTTTTAAAGGCGTGAATATCTAGTATGGCGAAAGAAGAGCACATAGAATTTGAAGGAGAGGTGATCGACACTCTTCCCAATACAACGTTTAAAGTGAAGTTGGAAAATGATCACGTGATCATTGCCCACATTTCAGGAAAGATGCGTAAGCATTACATCAGAATTTTGACCGGCGACAAGGTTAAGGTAGAGATGACGCCTTATGACCTGACCAAGGGTCGCATTACTTTCCGCGAGCGGTAAGCGCAACTCCCCTTTTATTTAAGCAACGTTGAGCGACAGCCTATGCTGTCGCTTCAGTTTTAACGTCTGTGGTTAGCACCAACTCATCGTTCTCAACGCTAATGAACGCCGTACCGCCCTTCTCAGCCAAAGAGCCAAACAACACCTCTTCTGCGAGCGGCTTTTTAATCTTCTCTTGTATCAGCCTGTCCATTGGCCTAGCGCCCATCTTGGCATCATAGCCGTTGGTAGCGAGCCAAAGTCTCGCCTCATCGTCAACCTGAATGAATACCTTTTTGTCATCCAATTGAGACTGTAGCTGAACCAAAAACTTGTCTACTACCGTTTTGATAACCTCCATGCCCAGCTCACTGAACTGAACAATACTGTCTAGTCGGTTACGGAACTCAGGAGTAAACATCTTCTTAATGGCTTCCATACCGTCAGTACGATGATCTTGAGTCGCGAAACCAATCGAGGAGCGGCTCATAAGCTCAGCGCCGGCATT
>CALDQM010000107.1:0-34361 GCA_937911225.1 uncultured Cellvibrionales bacterium | reverse complement strand
CGATAGTGTTATTTTGGTAGGCTGAACTAAAGCTTCGCGGTACCATCTACCACTGAATTGTATGGTCTTGTTGTTTTGCTTCGACAACTATAATGCCAGTATTTTCAGTGATAATTTATTTAAAGGGATTCACGCTTGAAAAATAGTGTTAACAGATTATATGGTCGTCTAATGGTTGACGTTGAAGGTCTTTCCTTAACCTCAGAGGATCGTCACCTTTTGGCTAATCCACAGGTTGGAGGGGTTATATTATTTGCGCGGAATATTCAAAGCCGTTCGCAGGTGTGTATTTTAGTTGCCGAGATAAGACGCTGTTCCAATAGCCTTTTAATAGCAGTGGATCAGGAGGGTGGGCGAGTCCAGCGCTTTAGACAAGGTTTCACTAAGATACCGTCGATGCAGTGGGTGGGTGATTGTATAGAAAGTGAAGGTAGTAACGGAATTAGCCTGACTCATGAGTTGGGCTGGCTGATGGCCTCAGAGGTTTTGGCCTGTGGGGTTGATATAAGCTTTGCACCTGTTTTGGATGTTGATCGAGAGACTAGCTCCATTATTGGCGATCGTGCTTTTTCCGATCAGCCAAATAAAGTGATAACAGCAGCTACTGCGTTTATTGCAGGCATGCAAGAAGCCGGTATGGCGAGTACAGGTAAACATTTCCCTGGGCATGGCGGTATTGTTGCTGATAGTCATTTAGAGGCTCCTGTTGATCATCGGAGTTGGGAGCAGATTAGAAATCATGATTTGAAGCCGTTTTATGCGTTAGCGAAAACGTTGGTTGGAATCATGCCAGCACATATTACCTTTCCTACAATTGATGCAGATTCTGTAGGTTTCTCCTCGTTTTGGCTGCAGCAAATACTGAGGGAGCAGCTAGGGTTTAGGGGCGTTATCTTCAGTGATGACCTTAGTATGAAGGGAGCCGATGTTGCGGGAGGCTACGTTGACAAGGCTAAACGGGCACTAGCAGCAGGTTGCGATATGATATTGGTGTGTAATTCTCGCCGGGGTGTAGCGCAGGTATTGTCTTATATGGAAGAAGAACAGATATCACTCTCCGGGCTTATCGAGTCGATGAGATCTATGAGAAAAGTGAGTTGGGTCGAACTCGAACAGTCAGGCCGCAGAAAAGCAGTGATAGAGAAACTCGCAAGCTTTGCGTAGTTGATTTACGATGTGCAGTAGGTAAGACATAAAAATAACGAAAAAGCTGGGATGTTTTCATGAATGATGTTCAAAATTGGTTAGTTAGCCTTACTGGCGAAAAGTTTGTCTGGATTGTGCAGTTATTTTTAATTGTTCTGGCGGTTCTGACTCTAGGCTATATCCTCAATCGAGTGATTGATCGACTAGAGGAACGCGCCGCTAAAACTAAAACGGTTTGGGATGATGCTTTAGTTACGTCATGCAGACAGCCATTGGTGTGGTTGGTATGGATACTTGGTATTAATTTTGCCGCCGCGGTTGCCGCGGAGAAAATGGGTTCACCATTGCAATCTTGGATTGATCCGATAAATCGCTTGGCGTTTATTGTTCTTGGCGCTCTGTTTTTAAACAAATTTATCAAGCGTGCTGAGCATAATTTGATTAATCCTGAATTCATTTCCGATCCCGTGGACCCTACTACGGTCAAAGCGGTAGCTAAGCTTTTAAGGGCCTCAGTTATTATTACCGCACTGCTTATTGGCATGCAGCTGTTTGGGTATGACATTGATCATTTGATTGCTTTCGGTGGTGTTGGAGGCCTTGCCGTAGGTTTTGCGGCTAAAGATTTGTTAGCAAACTTTTTTGGTGGCTTAATGATTTACCTAGATCGCCCGTTCTCAGTCGGCGATTGGGTCCGGTCTCCAGATAAAGAGATTGAAGGTACGGTAGAGGATGTAGGTTGGAGGCTGACGCGAATTCGCACCTTTGATAAACGACCGCTGTACATTCCCAATGGGGTGTTTGCGAATATCTCGGTTGAGAATCCTTCGCGGATGACCAATAGACGTATTTACGAAACTATTGGTGTTCGCTATTCAGATTTATCAGTAATGGCGACCATTATTGAGCAGGTGACAGAGATGCTGTTGCAGCATGAAGAGATTGATAGCAAGCAGACCATGATCGTTAACTTTAACCAGTTCTCGGCAAGCTCTCTGGACTTTTTTATCTATACGTTTACAAAAACGACCCATTGGGTAGAGTTCCATAAGATTAAACAAGATGTGCTTCTACAAGTGGCTGCGGTCATTGAATCTAATGGTGCCGAAGTTGCCTTTCCAACATCAACCATTCATCTGGAAACGTTGCCTGAGGCGCTGCAGTTAAAAGGTCAATAATTGATGAATAAGTACTTTTTTATCGTTCTACTGGCGAGTCTTAGTCTATTTGGCTGCACAGGATCCCCTGAGGGCGTCTATCCGGTAAAAACCTTTCAGTTACCCGCGTATCTTGGTAAATGGTATGAGATAGCACGTTTGGACCATTCATTCGAGCGAGGTATGAGTTCGGTCACAGCGACCTACTCTATGCGCAGTGATGGTGGAGTAAAGGTCCTAAATAAAGGGTTTAAAGAAGATTCACAGGAGTGGGGTGAGGCTGAGGGAAAAGCTTACTTTGTTGATTCGTCGGATGTAGGCCATCTCAAGGTTTCATTCTTTGGACCATTCTACGGGTCTTATATTATTTTTGAATTAGACACTACTAACTACCAGTACGCCTTTATTTCCGGGATGAACACCGACTATTTGTGGTTACTCGCGCGCACGCCGACGGTCAGTAATGAACTGATTGCACATTTTGTGCAGCGCGCATCTGAATTAGGGTTTAATACCGACCAGTTAATTTTTGTAGATCAGAGCAAATCGTACTAGGACTTTCCCCCCACGATTTGTGATTACTCTATTAGAGGTAAAATAGAGTCGTCGGCTATAGTCGGCTTCGGGTTGATTGGCTCAGGGTCATAGCTTTTGATTGTCAACATAATCCCCAACTCAGGGTGATCTAGATAGTAGACCTTCGCTTCTTCGATACGTTTTGACTGGTTTATCGGCCAGACGGCACTAACGGCATATTTTTTATCATCGACAGGCTCTATTTCGAGGGGCTCAAGAGTGGCATCAAATTGTTCTAGGGTGTAGTTGTAACCTGTTAGCTCTAGAGCGGAAATGCCAACAACTGCAGTCTCTGGCTGAGCAGTCAAGACCGTATCGGCCAAATTAATGGTAGCCAACTGTTGTGATATGTTTAATGCGCCAGCGTTTCCGCTATTGGCCTCTGTTGAGGGGCTTACAGTGTCAAAATTTACCGTTGAATTGACATCGTCCTCTGGAGTCATGATCTCGTTCTCAGCGTATTGCTGTTCAGGCGTTACCTCAGCTAAAACAAGTCGCCATGAGAGATCAGGATCTTTTTCTACACTAGATATCGGCATATCTGGCAGTGTTATGAGGTTTGTACCGTCAACAAACTCTTGGTCATCGAAGTTAAGACGCCATAGATTTGTTTCAAAATGTAAAAAACGAGCCTTATAAAATCTTAAGCCACCTTCAATCTCAGCTCGATCATCAACCTTTTTCCCACTACTGACAATTAGCCATGGATCTTGACTGTTCTCATCGGCGACAAATCGCCACGCCTCATGAAAGATAACATTATACGATCGTCGGCCCAGCATGCGCGCACTATCATTTAGATTACGCTCGCTGCTGTTTAAGAGTTCAAAAGGTTTTTCATACTCAGGCACATAAGCTTCTAATGGAGGGGTTAGGGTGTCCAACCAGTCCTCAGAACTGTCAATATTTAAAGGCATTTCAGTATCAAAAATTACTGAATCATCAGCCGGATCTTGCATTTCAATTAGAGGAATGAGCTCAGCAAACGGGAAATAGTCTTGCAATGGCAATTCATCGATATCAGGCATTAAAGCCCCTTCAATGGCTAACGCTTCTTCATCAGCACGCGCTTTTGTATCGACTAGTTCCACTAGGTTGTCAGGGAAATTTAACTGGTACTCTTTAGGAGGCAACTCTCCAGATGTATTAGCATCCTGAGTGAAAAGAATAACTTCCACTTGATACCAATTTTCAGGCGGTACGATTAACGTTTCATCATTAACTTCTTGAGAGTACAGAGAGACTGACACAGACAATGATGCTAGCAAGCTAATTGCTAGTAATGGACGTTTTAGTCTGTGCTGTTCACCTTTATGGAAAATCATCGTCAGTCCGATTAATGTTAAACGTCTAAAGATCCGTTTAGTCCTTAAGTTATGTTACCGGCAACAGTCTACCGAGAATATTATTGACCGTTTCAAAGCGTTGCTTGGCATCATCCATAGGCATAGTGAAACTCAGTTGGTCATTGCTTTGCAAGCGGAAAGTGTCGGGTTCTTTCTGGACCATTTTAATAATGGTGATCGGTTCCACTGGAGTCGTCGAAGTAAATTGTAATCTACCTCCATTGGGGCCGGCTTCAATTTTCTTTAGACCTAGCTTTTCACCTATTTGCTTAAGTTCAGCAAGCTGAAAAAGTACCTTAGCCGGTTCAGGTAACAATCCAAATCTATCAATCATTTCTACCTGCAGTTCATGCAAATGAGAGGGTGTTTTACAGTCCGCTAAACGCTTGTATAGCGTCAGGCGCATATTAACGTCCGGTAGGTAATCATCCGGAATCAGCGCGGGCAGATGCATATTGACTTCAACACCTTGATCCAGAGCCGCATCGAAATCTAGTTTGGTACCGTTTCGAACAGCTGTAACGGCTCGGTCGA
Organism: uncultured Cellvibrionales bacterium; assembly: GCA_937911225.1. GTDB lineage: Bacteria > Pseudomonadota > Gammaproteobacteria > Pseudomonadales > Porticoccaceae > HTCC2207. The sequence goes on along the minus strand of CALDQM010000107.1, from coordinate 29,602 downwards.
GCATTTCTAAATACAAAGTAAAGCCGATGGCTTGTATATGACCACTTTGCTCTTCTCCTAAGAGTTCTCCTGCGCCCCTTATTTCCATATCATTTGTAGCAAGAGTGAAACCAGAGCCAAGCTGATCTGCAGCAGATATAGCATGCAACCTTTTTGTCGCATCGGCGGTAATCTTTTTGTCTTGGGGAAGCATCAGATAAGCATATGCCTGATGGTGCGAGCGCCCAACACGCCCACGAAGTTGATGCAACTGGGCCAAACCAAACTTGTCCGCACGTTCAATTAAAATCGTGTTTGCGCTAGGTATATCGATGCCGGTCTCGATAATAGTAGTACAAACGAGCACATTAAAGCGCTGATGGTAAAAATCTGACATCACCTGTTCAAGTTTGCGTTCGCGCATCTGCCCGTGCGCTACATTGATTCTCGCTTCTGGCACAAGCTCGGCGATCTCTTCTGCGGTTCGCTGAATACTCTTCACATCGTTATGTAAAAAGTATACTTGGCCGCCACGCAGAACTTCACGAAGAATAGCTTCCCTAATAAGCCGAGACTCTAGTTTGCGGACGAATGTTTTTACTGAAAGACGCTTTGCGGGGGGCGTCGCTATAATTGAAAGGTCACGAATACTATGCATTGACATGTTTAGGGTGCGCGGAATTGGGGTTGCCGTCATGGTTAAAATATCAACTTGACTGCGCAACGACTTAATCTTTTCTTTTTGTCTCACACCAAAACGATGCTCTTCATCGATAATCATAAGACCAAGGTCTTTGAAATCAATCTTGGTATGAAGTAACTTATGAGTGCTGATAAGGATGTCTACTTTGCCAGCTTCGACACCCTCAATGACTTGGTCTTGCTCCTTGCCTGTCTTAAAGCGAGATAATTCTCCGACCGTTACTGGCCAATTCGAAAAACGATCACGAAAATTTTCTAAATGTTGATGGGCAAGGAGAGTAGTGGGTACCAAGATGACTACTTGTTTACCGCTACTTACAACGGTGAATGCGGCCCTCATAGCCACTTCGGTTTTACCAAAACCTACGTCGCCGCAGACTAGCCTATCCATAGGTTGTGGGCTCAGTAAGTCGCGCCTCACAGCATCAATAGCCTCCTGTTGATCAGCGGTTTCTTCAAAAGCAAAGTCGGCACTAAATGACAAGTAATCTTGCTCGTTTGCCTCACAAGCAAAACCCTGCCGAGAAGCTCGTCTAGAATAGATGTCGAGTAATTCAACCGCGGTGTCACGCACTTGTTTAGCCGCTTTTTGCTTAGCTTTCTCCCACCGATCACTGCCTAAATGGTTGAGTGGAGCGGAGACTTGATCGCCGCCACCGAAACGACTAATTAAATGCAGTGATGAGACTGGAACATAGAGCTTGGCATCATTGGCATAGCTGAGCATTAAAAACTCTTGCACAGTTTTGTCGACGGCTAAAGTAATCAAGCCTTGGTAGCGGCCAACGCCATGCTCAATGTGCACTACGGGGGCATTAATTTTTAATTCTGCAAGACTCTTAAATACATAATCAGGAGACTCCGAGGCTTTTGATCGCCGGCGACGCTGCATTACTTGCTGACCAAAAAGCTCACCCTCAGTAATCAGACAAATATTCGCACTAGGCGCATTTAGTCCTTGGTCAAGCGCGTAGGTAGTTATGCAGTGAGTGTCCTTTGAGGTTAAAAACTCTTGCCAACCACTGACTTCTTTTGGATTGACCTTGATCGTTTTTAACAGATCGATTAATACCTCGCGCCGACCCGAAGATTCAGCGCAAAATAGAATGCGGAGGGGCTCATCATTACTGGAGTTGTCGAGTAAAAAGGCCTGTAACTTTAACAGTGGACTGGTTTGCTTGGCGTTGACTGAGACATCTGGGACGGCAATAATACTGCGCTTTGATGCAACATCTACCGTCGTTGTGTCTTGGTTTTCTAGAATCGTGCGCGGTAGTTTTTTAATTTCTTGAAAAACCTGCGCTACGGGTAAAAATAACTCACTCGGTTTTAGAATCGGCCGCTCGGGGTCAACACTATATTCGTCGTAACGGTAGTTGATGTCGGCCCAAAATTGTTCTGCAGCGACATCGATGCCCTCATCTGTAAATAACAGTAAATTGCTCGGTAAGTAATCAAATAAAGTCGCAGTATGCTCGAAAAAAAGACTTAGATAGTACTCAATGCCTTGCGGAGCGATACCCTCTTTTATATCTCGGTAGACGGGACAGTTAGAGGGGTCATGGTCAAAGATTTCATGCCAATTATTTAAAAATTGGTTGGTGGCCTGCTTGTCCATCGGAAATTCCCGTGCGGGAAGCAGCTCTATTTGATTAATATTTTCAAGAGTGCGCTGAGATTCAGCATCAAATAGCCGGAGAGACTCAATGTCATCATCCATAAGATCCATTCGAAAAGGCGTTTTCACTCCCATGGGGAAAATATCAATAATCGATCCACGAAAAGCAAACTCACCGTGCTCAAAAACTGTTTCTACTCGCTTATAGCCGGCTCGACTGAGCTGATCCTGCAGTTTTGTTCGATCAAGCTGGTCACCAATTGCATAGGTAAATGTTCTTGATGAGACAAAATCAATGGGTGCAGTGCGATGCATCAAGGTTGTCATCGGAACTATTAGAATACCTTGATCAGTGGTGGGCAGCTTAGCTAGGGTTTGAAGTCTTGCTGAGACAATGTCTTGGTGTGGAGAGAACATGTCGTAGGGTAATGTTTCCCAATCGGGGAAAACGAGCACGGGTAAGTCGTTCTCGTTGGCAAAAAACTTTATGGCACGACTTTGCACGGCAGCTTGTTGTGCCGACTCAGTAACAAATACCGTCAATCCTTGGTGCTTAAGAGCCGCCTCAGCGACTGCAAGAGATTTTCCCGCTGAGTCTAGCCCAGACCAGCGCAGTTTGTTTCCCGGTTTTAATGCAGGATCTTGATGAAAAATGGTCATAGAATTTAGTAAGGTCTCTTTTGATCCTGTAAAAGCTAGGAACATTCTACTGTTCAAAGCCCATTAATTAAATAAATAATCTTTATTGGCGATGTTTACGGCTTGATTAGTTGCCTGTATTCATCGGTTGCAGGATAATCAAAAAAATATATGACGTTAAGGAACGAAACTATGGACGACCAACAAAGACCATTGCCTGATGATTTTTTTAAAGACTGGAAAGATCGAGAAGCCCTAGCCGAGGGAATGATTCCGCTAATCGGTAAATTGTACCGACAAAGCAATATATCGACCTATATGTACGGAAACAGCATGGTCAATAAGTCAGTCACCGATATCATGCAAGAACATCGGTTTGTGCGTCAGGTAGAGCACAACGAAATATCCGAGTTTGATACCTTTCCTATGTTAGAGGGGATTACTAAGCTACAACTTGGTCCTGCGCATATTGATTTGGGCAAGATGGTCGTTAAGTTCCAAAGTAGTAATGGTGACGGTCGATCTCTAGATACTTTTTTAGCCGATGAGCTGAACGATATAATAGGGTCACAAATTAAACCGCTTCCAGAGCCTCAAGACGTCGTACTTTATGGTTTTGGTCGTATTGGAAGGCTAATCGCTCGAATATTGGTCGACAAAGCGGGCAGCGGAGATGTGTTGCGGTTACGTGCCATTGTTATCCGAAAGGGTAAAGTTAGCCATGATTTGGAGAAGCGCGCAGCTTTGTTGCGGACAGACTCAGTACACGGTCCATTTAAAGGAACAGTAAGAGTATTGGAAGATCAGGATACATTGGTAGTAAACGGTAACCCGGTCAAAGTCATCTATGCTAATTCTCCTGCGGAAGTTGACTATACCCAATATGGTATTTCAAACGCACTGATTGTCGATAATACCGGAGTTTGGAAGGATACCGAGGGTCTTAGTGGACACCTGAGGCCCGGAGCATCAAAAGTCTTATTGACAGCACCTGCGGGTGATGACATTCCTAATATTGTGTATGGCGTCAATCATGATCAGATTACTGAAGATCGTCAGATTATCTCTGCGGCGTCTTGTACAACTAATGCGATTGTCCCCGTTCTTAAATGTTTACTGGATGAATTTGGGATCAACAGCGGACATGTGGAAACAGTGCATGCTTATACTAACGATCAAAACTTAATCGATAACTACCACAAAGGCGGTCGTCGCGGACGCAGTGCTGCATTAAATATGGTACTTACATCAACCGGAGCCGCCAAAGCAGTATCCAAAGTAATTCCTGAGTTAAAAGGCAAGTTAACGGGCAATGCGATACGAGTTCCAACGCCCAACGTCTCTATGGCAATTTTGAACCTTCAATTGGGCAAAGACACGACAGTTGAAGAGATTAACGAGTTTCTGCGTCAAAAAGCGCTGCACTCTAGTATGCAGCAACAGATTGGATATACCGCCTCTACCGAAGCGGTGTCAACGGATTTTGTTGGTTCTAGGCAGGCCTGTGTGCTTGATGCGCAAGCGACTATTGTCGATGGTAACAGCTGTGTTCTTTACTGCTGGTATGATAATGAATTTGGATATAGCTGTCAGGTAGTGAGATGTCTTGAAAAATTTGCCGGTGTTGTTTGGCCGAGCTATCCCAAAAAGGCATAGTCCGAATTAGAAGTGACACCGTAAAAAAGCCCATAACAGCGGGCTTTTTTTTTGGTCAAAATTTGAGCATCACATTAAGATATACACAACCAATAAAAAAACCTTACTTTTCTTGGTAGTTTGAGCGTTTTGGTGCTTTAACTGCTGGTATCGACGTCGCTAGACCCTTATAATCTCGCGCATAAAATCTTGCTCTTAAAAAAACGCAGGAAGCCGGCGCGAAGTTCGTCAGGCTTGAGTGAAACAGCGGTTGCAAACCTAAGGCGTCATTCGAAATTGGCGACTTTTTAATTGTGCTTAATAGCCTTCACGCAGTGTGAAAATTGGTAAAATCTATGATTAAAGTTCGTCGCGGTTTGGATCTTCCCATAGCAGGACTTCCAGAGCAGGTAATTCATGAAGGCCCTGCGATAAGCCAGGTAGGGTTAATTGGATCAGACTATCATGGAATGAAACCTACCATGGCGGTCAGAGAAGGTGATCTGGTAAAGGTTGGCCAGCTACTTTTTACCGACAAAAAAAATGAATCTGCCAAATTTACATCTCCAGCCGCAGGCAAGGTCGCTGCCATCAATCGTGGGGAACGCAGAATTTTTCAGTCTTTGGTGATTGATATTGATGGCGAAGATGCAGAGACGTTTCCAGTGTTTGCTGAGGACACACTGCTGAACCTAGATCGCAGCGTCGCTATCGAAAATTTAGTTAACTCTGGGCATTGGGTAGCCTTGAGAACTCGTCCATTTTCAAAAGTACCCAGTGCGGATTCAATTGCCAACTCGATTTTTGTCACAGCGATGGATACTAACCCTCTGGCGACTGACCCCACCGTGGTCATAACGGATAGGGCAGATGATTTTGCTAATGGATTAAAGGTATTAACACGGTTGACCGACGGTCCGGTGAATGTGTGTGCCGCACCCAGTGTGTCAATTCCGGGTAACGAGATTGAGGGGGTGCGCGAGATCAACTTTAGCGGCCCACATCCTGCCGGTTTAGCGGGGACGCATATTCATTTAGTTGACCCTGTAAGTGCTAACAAAACGGTATGGTCTATTGGGTATCAAGATGTTATTGCCATTGGACATCTGTTTACGACCGGTAATATTGATACTCGCAGAGTGATTTCTCTGGCAGGACCTCAAGTGACGCAACCAAGGTTGCTGGCGACACGGCTTGGTGCCAACGTCAATCAATTAGTGATCGGTGAATTAGTCAATGATGAGAATAGAGTCATCTCAGGTTCTGTGTTGTCAGGACGTAAGGCAGCTTCTGTTTTTGCGTTTTTGGGACGGTACCATGATCAGCTATCAGTCATTCAAGAAGGACGTGAGCGGCAACCGCTTCATTACCTTCGTCCAGGCTTCGATAAGCATTCGGCGCTCCCTGCCTTTGTCTCATCTTTTAGTAAAAAGTTGTTTAACATGACCACCAGTACCAACGGCAGCGAGCGAGCAATGGTCCCGGTGGGTGGTTATGAGAGAGTTACAGCGCTAGATATTTTGCCGATTCAACTGCTGCGATCGTTAATTGTAAGCGACACTCAGATGGCTCAAAGTCTGGGATGTCTGGAACTGGATGAGGACGATGTGGGCCTCTACACCTACGTCTGCGTGGGAAAGCATGAATATGGTCGCATACTGCGCGACAATCTGACCAAAATAGAGAAGGAGGGTTAAGACAGTGTTGCGTAAGCTATTTGACAAATATGAGCCACATTTCCACGAAGGTGGTAAATGGGAAAAGTTCTATGCCTTGTTTGAAGCCGTAGATACAGCAATGTTTAAACCTGCGGACATTACCAAGAATAGCTCGCACGTGCGTGACAATATTGATCTTAAGCGTGTGATGATCACCGTTTGGGTTGCTACGTTTCCTGCAATGTTCTTCGGCATGTGGAATGTTGGTTTTCAAGCCAATACTATAATGGCTGAGATGGGTATGGCTTCTCAAGAGGGGCTTCGTGGTATTTTTATTGGTCTCTTGGCTGGCTACGACGCGACCAGCATTTGGGATAACATCGTCCATGGAGCGGCTTACTTTTTACCGATTTATGCAACGACCTTTATTGTCGGTATTTTTTGGGAGGTTTTGTTCGCTAGTGTCAGAGGTCATGAAGTCAACGAAGGCGCCTTTGTTACTACTATTCTTTTCGCACTGTGCTGTCCCCCTGATCTGCCGCTTTGGATGGTTGCTTTTGGTATTAGCTTTGGCATTGTCATTGGCAAAGAAGTGTTTGGCGGTACCGGTAAGAACTTCCTGAATCCAGCGTTAACAGGACGTGCATTCTTATACTTTGCATACCCAGCATACATGAGTGGTGATGCAGTTTGGACAGCCGTTGATGGCTATACTGGCGCCACCATGCTGTCAGTTGCTGCTACAGAAGGTGTTGCAGTTATGGAGCAAGGCGCCACGTGGATGCAGTCATTTATTGGTACGATTCATGGCTCGATTGGAGAAACCTCTACGCTTGCCATACTAATGGGCGGGTCGTTGCTACTACTGACTAAAATTGCCTCTTGGAGAATTATCACAGGTGTCTTAGTTGGTTCTGCGCTCTTGGCATCCGTGTTCAACGCGATTGATTCAACTAACCCTATGTTTGCCTTACCGTTCTACTGGCACTGGGTGATTGGCGGGTTTGCGTTTGGCGCGATCTTTATGGCCACCGATCCGGTGTCTGCGGCTATGACCAATAACGGCAAGTTTTGGTATGGCATGTTAATTGGTGTAATGGTTATTTTAATTCGTGTAGTGAACCCAGCCTTCCCCGAAGGAATGATGCTGGCAATCTTGTTTGCTAATTTGTTTGCGCCATTGATTGACCACTTTGTGGTGAATGCGAATATCAAAAGGAGAATGGCTCGTGGCTAACGAATCAGTTCAAAAAACCCTTGGCGTTGCTCTTGTACTTTGCGTTGTCTGTGCCGTTGTGGTGTCCAGCGCGGCAGTTATGTTGCGACCAACTCAGGAAGCCAATAAGCTCTTAGACTTGAAAACCAATATCCTGGCGTCAGCCGGACTGCTCAAGGCTGATATTGATGTTGAGACTCAGTTCGCCCAGATTAGCACTCGAGTCGTCGATCTTGGAACGGGTCGCTTCACCGATGAGATTGATCCGAGTACGTTTGATCAACGAAAGTCGTCCAAAGATCCGGCAATGTCTGTCGCCTTAGCTCCTAATGAGGACCCAGCTAAGATTAAACGGCGCGAAAACTACGCCACGGTTTATATTGTTGAAGGGCAGCAGGGCATTGAAAAAATAATACTGCCAATAAAAGGCTACGGGCTGTGGTCGACGTTGTATGGCTTTTTGGCTCTTGAGTCAGATTTAGAGACGGTTGCAGGTATTGGGTTTTATGAGCACAACGAGACCCCAGGTCTTGGTGGCGAAGTAGATAATCCTAGATGGAAGGCAAGTTGGGTTGGTAAGCAAGCCTATAGTTCAGGCCAAATAGCCATTAGTGTTTTAAAAGGTAGGGCAGACACGACATTGCCTGAGGGCAATTATCAGATTGATGGTTTGGCGGGTGCGACACTCACAACTCGCGGTGTCAACAATCTTGTCCAGTATTGGTTGGGTGAACAGGGTTTTCAGCCACTCATCGGTCACTTGAAGTCAGGAGAGGCTTAACATGGCAAATCTTAAAGATACATTGTTAGAGCCCGTAGTGACTAACAACCCCATAGCCCTGCAGATACTGGGTATTTGTTCAGCGCTTGCGGTAACCTCAAGCATGAAGGTGTCTTTTGTTATGTGCGTTGCACTAACAGTGGTCACGGCATTCTCGAACTTTTTTGTTTCATCAATTCGTAACTACATCCCAGGAAGTATTCGCATTATTGTGCAGATGATCATCATCGCATCTTTAGTTATTGTAGTGGATCAGGTGCTCAAAGCAGTGGCTTATGACATCAGCAAGCAGCTGTCAGTGTTTGTCGGACTTATTATCACCAATTGTATTGTGATGGGTCGCGCTGAAGCTTTTGCTATGAAAAACCCACCTATCCCTAGCTTTTTTGATGGTATTGGCAATGGCCTCGGTTACAGCGCTATTTTGATGCTAGTCGCCTTTGTGCGCGAATTATTTGGTGCCGGTACGCTCTGGGGTTACGAGATACTTCCTTTAGTGACCAACGGGGGTTGGTATGTGGCCAATGGCATGATGCTCGCACCTCCTAGCGCCTTCTTTTTGATAGGCCTATTGATATGGGCATTGCGTAGTTGGAAGAAAGGGCAGGTCGAAAAAGCAGATTTCAAGATAACTAAGAACAGTCAACCGAGTGAGGTGGCGTAATGGAGTATTATCTTAGCCTGCTGGTTCGATCAATATTTATTGATAATATTGCACTCAGTATGTTTTTGGGTATGTGTACATTTATTGCATTGTCCAAGAAGATTGACGCAGCGATTGGCCTAGGTATAGCGGTCATAGTGGTTCAGACAATTACAGTGCCCGTCAATAACCTATTGTTCAACTATTTGCTCGCAGACGGCGCATTGGCTTGGGCTGGCCTGCCAGATGTCAATTTGAGCTTCCTAGTATTTTTGTGTTTCATTGGTGTTATCGCGGCAATTGTACAGATCCTTGAAATGGTCTTGGACAAGTATGTCCCTGCGCTCTACAACGCGTTGGGCGTATTTCTGCCCTTAATTACGGTGAATTGTGCGATCTTGGGTGGCTCTCTGTTAATGCAAGAGCGGGGTTACAATTTTGTGGAAAGTGTCGTTTTCGGCTTTGGCTCAGGCACCTCATGGGCCGTGGCAATTGCAGTTATCGCAGGTATTCGCGAAAAGTTAAAATATAGTGATATCCCAGAAGGCCTACAGGGCTTGGGAATCGTATTCATTACTGTGGGACTAGTGTCCCTAGGTTTTATGTCCTTCGGTGGCATCGATATTTGATCATGGAGAAATAACTGAGTATGAATGCTCAATTTGAAATTATGCTTGGCGTAGCTATGTTCACGACTGTGATTCTCGCATTGGTTGCGTTTATTTTGGTTGCGCGTAGTAAATTAGTCTCGTCGGGTAACGTTAATATTGAAATTAACGGTGAAAAAACAATTACTGTCCCAGCTGGTGACAAATTGCTACAAACGCTCTCTGCAGCTGGTTTGTTTTTGCCCTCTGCATGCGGTGGCGGCGGCAGTTGCGCCCAGTGTAAATGCGTAATCAACGACGGTGGTGGTTCAATGCTACCGACAGAAGAAGGGCATTTCACACGTCGAGAAGCCGCCGAAGGTTGGCGTCTTTCGTGCCAGACACCGGTCAAGCAGGACATGAAAGTTCAAGTCCCTGAAGAAGTATTTGGCGTCAAGCGCTGGGAATGTGTTGTTGAGTCTAATCCTAATGTGGCGACTTTTATTAAAGAATTGACACTCAAGTTACCCGAGGGCGTGGATGTTGCGTTTCGGGCGGGTGGTTATGTGCAACTAGAATGTCCTCCTCATCATATTAAATATTCAGATTTTGATATAGATCCAGAATACAGGGGTGATTGGGAGCATTTCAAATTCTTTGAGCACGAATCAGTCGTCAAGGAATCGGTTATTCGCGCCTATTCAATGGCCAACTACCCTGATGAGAAGGGCCTGGTCAAGTTCAATATTAGAATTGCGACGCCACCACCTCGGTCAACAGGCATTATACCTGGGCAAATGTCGTCTTATGTATTTAGTCTTAAGCCGGGTGATAAGATCTCAGTCTACGGGCCTTTTGGTGAGTTCTTTGCAAAAGAAACCTCAAACGAGATGGTATTCATTGGTGGCGGAGCGGGTATGGCGCCAATGCGTTCACATCTGTTCGATCAATTAAAGCGAATTAAGTCGGACAGAAAAATTAGTTTTTGGTACGGCGCACGTTCACTGCGTGAATGCTTTTATGATGATGACTACGATATGTTGGCTGCAGAAAATAACAACTTTGACTGGCATCTGGCGTTGTCTGACCCCCAACCCGAAGATAATTGGGATGGCTTTACTGGCTTTATTCACAATGTCCTATTTGAGCAGTATCTCAAAGATCACGAAGCACCCGAAGATTGTGAGTACTACATGTGTGGTCCGCCAATGATGAATGCGGCGGTGGTTAAAATGCTCAATGATCTGGGCGTTGAGAAGGACAATATATTCCTTGATGATTTTGGCGGTTAAACGTATTCGTGATAACGTCATAGCGAGGCTTAGTAAAGGCGCGCTATGGCCGGCTCGTGGGTTTGTTTTATTGTCAGCAACATTGTTGATTGGTTGTGGCAGTGGCCCTGAAATTATCAAGATATCTGGTAGTAAAATGGGTACCACTTACCATATTACGGTAGTGGCTGATCAGCCGGCACCAGACAACCTTGCGGTATTAATTGAAGCCCAATTGGACCGCATTGATCATTCCATGTCGACGTACAAGCCTGACTCTGAAATAAATCAGTTTAACCAGTTAGCTGTAAATCAGACAATGGCTATATCCTCGGAATTTCTTGAAGTATTGATGATTGCCCAATCGGTGTGGACGGCAAGTAGTGGAGCCTTAGATCCCTCTGTAGGACCTCTGGTTGATCTTTGGGGTTTTGGCCCCAGTCCAAGTGACGACCAAATTCCGAGTAAAACCCAGATTACTGCCGCGCTAACCACTGTTGGCTTTGATGCCGTTGTTATTGACAGTATTGAGCAGAGTATTCTCAAAACACGCCCAGTTGTGTTAGATTTATCGGCGGTGGCTAAGGGTTATGCAGTAGACTTAGTGGCAGATTTGCTTGAGATGAATGCGCTTCCTGACTATTTAGTTGAAGTTGGGGGGGAGACAAGAGTTAGTGGGCTTAACTCGGAGGGACGGCCATGGCGCTTAGCGATAGAATCACCGTCAATGATCGGAGAGATTGAGCGAGTGCTAGCGTTGACAAGCGGTGCAGTAGCGACCTCTGGAGACTACCGTAACTATTTCGAACGTGATGGCATGCGTTTCTCTCACACTATTGATCCGCGGTCGGGACAGCCCATTAACCATACCTTAGCCTCAGTTACCGTTCTGGCGGATACCTGTGCTGAAGCAGATGCTTGGGCAACCGCGCTAATGGTCTTGGGAGACAAGCAGGGCCTAGACTTGGCCAATCAGCTAGGGCTAGCTGTTTATATGTTGGCCAGAGACGGAACTGAGTACAGCGCGTCTTACAGTAAAATGTTTGAGCCCTATTTGGTTGAGACTACTCAACAAACTTTATCAGCAGAGCGTTAAACCGATGGCAGAAATTATACTTTCGATAATTATATTTGGTCTTTTAGTCACTGCTATGGCAGTGGGTGTGCTCATGGGTCGCAAGCCTATAGCCGGCTCCTGTGGCGGTGTTGGCGCGGCTTTAGGTGAAGACAATTACACCTGTGATATCTGCGGTGATGATCCTAACAAGTGTGATGAGCAGGGCGCTACCCAGGCGCAAACGTATAATGCAATGAAATTTGAACACAAGAGCTTTTAGTTATGGCTGATTTTTCCTATGATTTAGTGGTTATTGGTAGTGGACCGGCAGGAGAAGGTGCGGCAATTAACGCAGTCAAACAAGGGTTGCGGGTGGCTGTAGTGGACGAGAAGCTGATGCCGGGTGGCAACTGTACCCATCTGGGTACTATTCCCTCCAAGGCACTTCGGCACTCTGTACGGCGTATGATGCAATACAACAATATGCCTCTCTTTCGGTCCATTGGAGAGCCTCGTTGGTTTTCGTTCCCAGAAATGATGAAAGCGGCAGATGATGTTATAACTAAGCAAGTTGAAGGACGGACCAAAGGTTATGCCCGCAATCGTGTTCAAATCCATAATGGTCATGCCAGCTTTACTAATGAAAAGGAAATTTCAGTCACTGCGCAAGATGGAAAAGTTATTTCTATTGCCAGTAAGTTCTTCTTAATCGCTACGGGCTCTAGCCCTTATCGCCCTGAAGATATTGATTTCAACCACCCCTGTGTTTTTGACAGCGACAGTATTTTAAAACTCGATAGCTCTCCACGAAATATTATTATCTACGGTGCCGGCGTTATTGGGTGTGAATATGCGTCAATATTTTCGGGACTAGATTCTCGCGTTGACCTTATTAACACCCGCGAATGGTTAATGAATTTCCTCGATGATGAAATTTCCGATGCGCTCAGTTACCACCTGCGTGATTTGAACGTGATGGTGCGACACAACGAAGAGTACGAGCGTTTAACCACCCATGAAACCGGTGTCACTTTAGAGCTTAAGTCCGGCAAGCGCATTCACGCAGAGGCCTTGTTGTGGTGCAACGGTCGCAGCGGTAACACTAAGTCTCTGGGTTTGAGTAATATTGGTATTGAAGCCGATGAGCGCGGTCAGTTATCGGTCAATGAAGATTATCAAACCGCCGTAGCCAATATTTACGCCGTTGGCGATGTTATAGGGTGGCCATCGCTCGCCGGTGCAGCCTATGACCAGGGCAGAGCAGCGGCCTCTCACATGTGTGATATGGAAGATCAATATCGGGTTAAAGACGTCGCCACCGGTATTTGGACTATCCCAGAAATTAGCTTTGTCGGTAAAAATGAAAGTGAGTTGACCGAACAAAAAATTCCTTATGAGATTGGTCGAGCTTATTTCAAAGACACAGCTCGTGCCCAGATTTCGGGTGAAGAAGTTGGAATACTAAAAATCCTCTTTCATCAAGATACTCTAGAAATTCTTGGGATTCACTGCTTTGGCGCAGAGGCAGCAGAGATTATTCATATTGGTCAAGCCATTATGAATCAGAAGGGCGAGGCCAATACTATTAAGTACTTCTTAAGCACTACCTTCAATTACCCAACCATGGCTGAAGCCTACAGAATTGCTTCCATGAATGGTATGAATCGAATCAGCCGAGAGCATCGCCGTTTTGAGGATAAGCAACGCTAGATTCACTAAGAGGCACTTTAGTGCCCCTGTTTATGAAATAGCGGATGCTTAACCTTGCTACTTGTTGTTTGTACTAGGGCTTTCAGGTTTAATCTGTGCATGTCTAAAAACCTTCCATTTTTTATCGGTTATCGCTATACCCGCAGCAAGCGTAGAGAAGGATTTGTGTCCTTTATCTCGGCTTTTTCACTGGGTGCCATGGCACTTGGTGTGGCTGCATTAATTATAGTGCTCTCGGTAATGAATGGATTTGACCGAGAAATAAAAAGCCGTCTTCTTAAAGTAGTCCCCCACGTCACAGTTTCTCAGCGCCAGGGCTTTAGTGTTGATCGGCTGGCTATTCTTAAGCAAAAAATAGTTAATGACCCCGCAGTGCGTGATGTCATTCCCATGGTTCAAGGCTTTGTCATGCTGTCTAAAGACGGGGAGCAGGTTGGCGTTAACCTTCAGGGCATTGATCCTACGTGGTCTACAGCGAGTTTATTAGCTGAAAGCATGATCAGTGGACAGGTGGGCGAGCTTCTACAAGGCGACTTTAACATTGTTATTGGTAGCCAAATTGCCCGCAGGATGAACCTATTTGTTGGCGATAAACTACAGATTACTCTGCCAACGGTTAGTGTCACACCGGTGGGTATTTTTCCAAGAATAAAACGAGTTACAGTATCGGGGGTTTTTGAGGTAGGGGCTCAGGTCGATGGCTCGGTAATCTTCATTCATCAGCATGATGCGCGCAAGCTTCTCCGGCTGGGCGATAACTTTCAGGGGTTTCAAGTCCAGTTGCATGATGCGTTTGCTGCGGACCCGTGGATAGCAAATCAGGGTAGCCTATTATTTCCAGAGCTCAAGTGGCGGTCTTGGACCTCAGCGATGGGAGCTCTTTTTCAAGCTATGCGTATGGAAAAAGTTGTCGTGAGCTTATTGTTGTCTGTGATTATCGCCGTGGCCGCCTTTAATATTGTGGCTAGTTTGGTACTCATGGTGGCAGACAAACGCAAAGACATAGCGGTTATACGTACAATGGGTGCAACCTCAAGCTTGGTGACCAAAATATTTATTATTCAAGGGCTCTCAGTAGGGCTGATAGGCATTCTGAGTGGCACACTTATTGGCTGCACAGTGGCTTATTTTATCGGCGATATTGTGGCCATCATTGAGAGTGCATTGGGTGTTTATTTTTTTGATCCCAGTATCTATTTAATCAGCGCGCTGCCCTCTAAAATAGTGGTTGCTGATGTGCTCACAGTTATTGGTAGTGCCATGTTAGTGAGTTTTCTGGCGACGCTTTATCCAGCGTGGCGAGCTGGCCAAATACTGCCCGCGGAGGCGCTGCGCTATGACCAATAATCTAATTATGCGTGCTACTGACCTAAACCGTCATTATCAGCAGGGAGATGTCACTTTATCAGTACTATCAGGCGTCAATGTAAGTATTGAGCAGGGTGAGAAAATTGCTATTGTCGGAGTGTCAGGCTCTGGTAAAACTACGCTGTTAAATCTACTTGGCGGATTAGATGATGCTGACACTGGTGAGGTCACTCTCGCTGGAAAGTCTTGGCGTGATCTTGGTGCTTCCCAGCGGGCTGCTTGGCGTAATCAGCACGTTGGGTTCGTCTATCAGTTCCATCATCTTTTGGGTGAGTTTTCGGCGCTTGAAAACGTCGCCATGCCGCTACTGATTGGAAAATGTTCCGTTAGTGAGGCGCGGCAACGGGCGATGAAACTACTTGAGCGGGTTGGGTTGGGTGACCGGCTGCATCATCAGCCAGCGGAGCTATCCGGAGGAGAGCGTCAGCGCGTTGCCGTTGCTCGTGCGTTAGTCACCGAGCCGTCTGTGGTGTTAATGGATGAGCCGACGGGTAATCTAGACCCTCATACAGCCGGTGCTATCCTAGACTTGTTGATTGAACTCAATCAGTCGCTGAGTATCTCTTTTATACTGGTGACGCATGATCCGGCCATCGCTGCTCAGATGGATCGAACCCTTACTCTAACTGATGGTCAGCTTGTTGGAGAGGACCAAGCCATTGTTTAAGCCAGCCTCTATTTTTATAGGGATGCGCTATTTTTTTGCCGGTCAGCGCTCTGCGCTTTTAGTGTCGTTTATCTCGTTACTGGCAATTGCTGGCCTAGTATTAGGTGTTGCTTTGTTAATTATTGTTCTTTCAGTCATGAATGGTTTTGATCGCGAATTACGCGAGAACATTTTGTCGCTGGTACCCCATGTGCAGTTAATACATCAGTCCGGTGTGGACGACTGGCAGTCCGAACGGGACAAGATTATACAGATGCCAAGAGTTACCGATGCGGTCCCCTATGCGGAAGCCGAAGGGCTTATGAGTCGTCGACAAAATGCGCGACCAGTGCAGCTGTTGGGGTTGTCGGCTAATGCTATGCCGTCTGGTTTGGCCTTAGTCCTTAATAAGTACGACTTAACTATCCCGTCTAAGGGTCATATATTACTTTCAGAGGTCATTGCCGAGGCATTAAATGCGGCAACTAACCAGCGTGTTTCAATCATTATTCCTGCTGAAAATGATCGCTCCACTGCCGTTCATTCCTTTATCGTTAAAGGTATTTTTGCTACCCATACGGAACTTGATCAGTCGCTAGTTATCGCTTCTTTGTCGCAAGTGGCAGACATAGCGGGTATTCCCAACCGCGCACAAGGGTTTCGTTTGCAGGTAGATGATCAGTTTAATGCGCGCAATATAGGCTTTGAAATTATCAATCAATTGCCATTTGGTTATGGGTTTAGAGATTGGTTTCAGACCCATGGCAATCTGTACCAGGCCATTCAGTTGTCACGTAACATGGTGGTGCTCTTAATATTTTTAATTGTCGCTATTGCGGCGTTTAACGTTATTTCAATGTTAATGATGTCAGTGATGAATAAGCGCAAAGATATTGCTGTGCTTCAGACCTTGGGTTTATCGCGTGGAGACATAGTGAGTGTCTTTTTGGTGCAGGGCAGTATGATAGGTATTGTCGGTATCACATTGGGTGTTTTGCTAGGGGTTCTTGGGTGTTATGTTGTTGCTGATTTGGTCAGTTGGTTTGAAGCAATATTGGGCACGTCCTTTCTGGACACCGAGGTGTATCCCATTGACTATATTCCGGTTGACCTGCGTTGGGCCGATGTGGCTATGATCTCTGGTATTGCTCTGCTGCTTAATGTTATGGCCACTATATACCCAGCGCTGCGTGCCAGTCGCACCGTTCCAGCGGATGAACTGCGCTACGAGTAGGTAGACTGTAGCGACCCAGCCAAAACGAAAATAGCCCTCGAATGATCAGTTGTAACATGGATTTTATTTATCTTTGATATTACCTTGGCGAGCATCTTTTCTCTGTTCCCAATTTCTAACCACTCTCCAGCGCCACAAAAACAACACAAAGAAGTAACCTACTGATGCGAGTAGAGTGCCGCATAGCAGGCTACCGACAAATAATGGGAGCAAAATGTCTGATCCAAGTTGAGAGAACCACTCCCAATTCAAAGTGACAGCAAACTCACCAAGTTCAGTGCCTAGTAAAAGGCTACCCAGCTTATACGTGAGAAAGAACATGGGTGGAATGGTTAAAGGGTTACTCATCCAGATGATGAGCATAGCCAAAGGCAGGTTAGCCCCCAGCCAAAAACACATGGCTATCACCAACAGACTTTGAATAGGTAAGGGAATAAAGGCGCAGAAAATACCCACAAACATTGCCAGTGACACTGAATGACGATTCAGATGCAATAGATTGGGATCTTGGGGTAACGATCGAAGCCAACGCATTGAAGGACGTTCGAGTATTGCCTTCACGTCGGGTAAAAAACGGCGAATTGTTTTGCGCGGCATAGAACGATCGTTTTTGGTTTTCTGTAGACCATTATTATGCCTTCAAGCGACGTTAGTAACTAGTCTAAAAAGCACCTAAAAACGTACTTATTTGGCATTGCGTTATACAATGCCAGTGTAATTTAAAGCTCGCTTACTCACCAATTCGGATGAAGCAATTGAACAACAAGAAACAGCCGGCACTTTCAATACAAAACCTAACTAAGGTTTATGATGACTCATTTCAGGCGCTTAAAGGGATTGACCTGGATGTGGCTCAAGGTGACTTTTTTGCCTTACTCGGCCCTAATGGTGCGGGTAAATCTACTACCATTGGTATTATCTGCTCTTTGGTACGCAAAACGTCGGGTTCAGTGACTATTTTTGGTCATGATATTGATCACGACTTTTCGACCGCGAAACAATATGTAGGGGTAGTGCCTCAAGAGTTCAATTTTAATCAGTTTGAAAAGCCCATTGATATATTAGTCGCCCAAGCGGGCTATTTTGGCATAGTGGCTGATGTTGCTTTACAGCGAGCAGAAAAGTACTTAAAACAGTTAGGGTTGTGGGAGCGCAGAAACGATTTATCTCGAAATCTCTCTGGCGGTATGAAGCGTCGGCTTATGATTGCACGTGCCTTAATCCATGAGCCAAAACTGCTTGTTTTGGATGAACCAACCGCGGGCGTTGATATTGAATTGCGCCGTTCAATGTGGGAGTTTCTCAAAGAGATTAATAAGCAGGGCACTACTATTATTCTCACTACGCATTACTTGGAAGAAGCTGAGAGCCTATGTCGTAATATCGCGATTATTGATCACGGTACTATTGTTAAAAACACGAGTATTAAAGCATTGCTCAAGCAGTTAAATCGAGAGACCTTTATATTTGATACACGTCAAGAGTTGGCAGATTGCCCTGTGATTACCGATTATCCAGTAACCCTTGTTGATAGCCATACTATGGAAATTGAAGTATTAAAAACCCAGTCTATTAATGAAGTATTTGTCGCCTTGAGTGCTCAAAACATTGATGTGATCAGCATGCGCAACAAGACTAATCGTTTGGAAGAGTTGTTTTTTGATATGGTCGATAAGAATTTGAGTGATAAAAACGGAGTGTCTGGCGATGAATAATCATCAAAAATGGGTAGCTTTTGATACTATTTTACGCAGAGAGCTTCGTCGTTTCATGCGTATTTGGCCGCAAACACTGTTGCCTCCGGTTATAACTATTGTGCTGTATTTTGTTATTTTTGGACAATTAATAGGCTCGCGTATTGGTACCATGTCAGGCTTGCCATATATCCAGTTCGTGGCGCCTGGTTTAATTATGATGTCAGTTATTACTAACTCATACTCTAATGTGGTGTCCTCATTTTTCGGGTCTAAATTTCAGCGAAATATTGAAGAGCTACTAGTGTCGCCAACCCCAAATTGGATTATTTTGTTGGGTTATGTTGCCGGTGGCATGTGCCGTGGCCTTGGTGTTGGAGCAATCGTTACGGTGCTGTCATTGTATTTCGCTGACTTTAGTATCCATAGTGTGCCCATCACTATTGCCATCGTCTTGATGACTTCTCTTATGTTTTCGCTGGCGGGTCTTATTAATGCGATCTTTGCTGCGAATTTTGATGATATCTCGATCATTCCAACGTTTGTTTTAACACCATTGACCTATCTGGGTGGGGTGTTTTATTCGATAGACTTACTCAGTGACTTTTGGCGTAATCTTTCAATGATAAACCCAGTACTGTATATGGTTAATGCTTTTAGATATGGGCTAGCGGGCATTACCGATATCAATATATTTTGGTCATTTGGGATGGTCGGGCTGTTCTCATTAGTGTTGTTTTTTAGCGCTCTGCGCTTGCTAGAAAATGGTTCAAGGTTGCGTAGCTGATGGTTGACTATTCAGAGACGGGGCTAGGCAGAGAGACCACTTATAGCGATCTTTATGATGCCTCTCTATTGCAGCCTATACCCCGCTCAAAAGCACGCCAGCAAGAGCACACGGGTACCTTACCCTTTGTAGGCTGCGATGTTTGGACTGCTTTTGAAGTGTCTTGGCTCAACGCAGAGGGACTACCGCAAGTAGCAATTGGCGAGTTTAGCTTTCCTTGTACTAGTGACTCAATTATTGAGTCCAAGTCTTTTAAGTTGTATCTCAACTCCATTATTCAGACACCGTTTGAGTCTAAACAAGTGGTCACCGAGCTACTAACGGCAGATCTATCCTCCGCTTGTGGGTCGACAGTAAACGTGGTGCTTTATGAGCTAGCCGAATACGCAGGGTTTTGTGAGATTACAGAGCCGCAAGGTATCTGTCTTGATCAGCGCTCGGTTAGTATTGATAGATATCACCCAGATAGCACTTTGTTATCGGCAGATGTCGCGAATCACGTCACGCAAACACTCTATTCTCACTTGCTAAAAACTAATTGCCCTGTGACTGATCAGCCCGATTGGGCATCGGTTTATATTACTTATTCGGGGCCTAAAATTGATGCAGATGGCCTACTTAAATACATCGTCTCTTACCGTCAGCATCAAGATTTCCATGAACAGTGTGTCGAGCAGATTTTTAGCGACATTATGATGCGCTGTAACCCCTCAGAGTTAAGTGTTTATGCACGATATATGCGTAGGGGTGGCCTGGATATCAATCCCTTCAGAAGCACGTCAATGATTTCGCCACCGGCATTTCGCCACGTTCGTCAGTAAGAACTTTTCAACGCAGGTTGATCTAAGCTAAGCTAGTTTTGAGAAACTCAATGAGTAGTTTGACTGCTTGATCGCCTCGTTTATTGGTATCACAGATTAAATTGATACCAACATTGCCTAAATCGGGGAATTTTGGAGACTTTGGAAGTATCTGTAGATTATTCGGGACAGTACTTTTTGCCAAGACAGTCACGCCTAAACCCTCTTGAATGGCGTATTGAATACCGGTGAGATCTGGATTGGTGTAGACAATTTGCCACGGCAGCTCAGATCGATCGAGACGTTGTATTGCTCGTTGACGATAAATGCAGCCTTCAGCGGCCACAATTAGCGGCATAATCTCGACCTTAAGTGGGTTTTGCTTACTGCTGGCTACCCACACAAGATCATCGGTTTTGATCAGATCAGAATTTTTGTCCGATGACTCATCCCCTAGCGCCAAAATAACGTCATGCTTTGCTTTGCCTGCTTTGGTTAACAGGTGCTTACTCAGTTCACAGTTAACTTCTAGAGTCACATTAGGGTAGGCTTTTGCAAAACGACTGACAATTTTAGGGAGTAGTATGGTGGCAAATTCACTGGGAATACCAAGGCGAATTTTGCCCGCCACCGCACTCTTAGCAAACTGGCTAATAGCTAGGTCATTGAGTGCCAGAATTTGATTGGCATAGTCATAAAGTGACTGGCCAGCCTCTGATAATTCAAGGCTTTTTCCGGAACGCATAAATAAGGTTTCATCGACTAATTCTTCAAGTCGTTTTATTTTTAAAGTTACCGCGGGCTGGGATCGTCCGATTAACTCTCCGGCTTTGGTAAAACTGCCAAGCTGGGCTACTGAGACAAAGGCCCGCAGCAGGTCCATAGATAAGTTTTTCATTCATTTACCCTTCTATTACTATTTATATTATAAATAATACCATTATATGTATTAATTTAACATATTGCGCTGAGAGCTTTACCATTCGTCTCGAAGAACACATTTAAGCTTTTCAGAGTAGACAGAACCTATGTCCGAGAGTACAGACAACAAAAAAACTCAGTTCTATGATTATCACGTGGCGGCAGGCGGAAAGATGGTGCCTTTTGCGGGGTATCTTATGCCGGTTCAGTACCCCTTGGGGATTATGCAAGAGCACCTGCATACCCGAGACAATGCAGGGCTGTTTGATGTCTCTCACATGGGGCAGGTTATTGTAAGAGGTAGCAATGTCGTTGGGGAATTAGAGCAGTTAATGCCCTTAGACCTTGGAGCCTTAGCAATTAACCAGCAGAGTTATGCCACCTTTACGTCCCCAACGGGCGGTATTTTAGATGATCTAATTATTACTCGATGGGCGCATGACACCTTTTTCTTAGTAGTAAATGCGGCATGTAAGGAACAGGATATTGCGCATTTAAAAACTCACTTGCCAGATTCCGAGGTCAACTATTTAGATCAGCAAAGTTTGATTGCATTGCAAGGTTTAAGAGCCGTAGAAATTATGGCGGAGCTCGCACCACAAACAGCGACTCTGGTTTTTATGCAGGGTTGTCATACAGACATTGGTGGTATTGAGTGCTATGTGACCCGTTCTGGTTATACCGGTGAAGATGGTTTTGAAATTTCAGTGTCAGATGATTATGCGTTGGCACTTGCCGATCTATTACTTGCCTATGATTTCTGTCAATGGATTGGCTTGGGCGCCAGAGACTCTTTGCGGCTTGAAGCAGGGCTGTGCCTCTACGGTCATGACATGAATGAGCAAACCTCGCCGGTTGAAGCGGCTATTAGCTGGAGCATCAGTAAGTCGCGTCGCAGTGAGGGTGAGAAATCAGGTGGTTTCTTGGGTGCTGACATAATTTTGAAACATTTAGACAAGGGTGTTACTAAGAAAAGAGTGGGCTTTTTAGTTGAGGGCCGTGCGCCGGTCCGCGAAGGTGCTGAAATTGCTGATAATGAGGGTAATGTAGTTGGCATTATTACCAGCGGTGGATTCGGCCCTACACTCCAAGCCCCTGTCGCCATGGGCTATGTGCCTAAAGAACTTGCGGCGGTGGGCACCGAGCTAACTGCGCTGGTCAGAGGAAAGCCTAGACCTATTACCGTAACAAAAATGCCCCTAGTACCACAACGCTACCATCGCGGATAACCGCACACTATAAGGAGTCCAAAATGGACCAAGTTGTTTATACCAAAGATCATGAGTGGTTAAGAATTGAAGACAATGTAGTCACTATTGGCGTCACAGAATTTGCTCAGGAACAACTTGGCGATGTGGTTTTTATTGAGTTGCCTGAGGTGGGGAGTGAGTTAAGTGTGGGCGATGAAGCCGCGGTGATTGAATCGGTGAAAGCCGCTGGTGAGATAGCAGTGCCAATTGATGGCGTTGTGCTGACGGTTAATGAAGCCTTGGTTGATCAGCCAGATCTGTTAAACAGTGCGCCGGAGACGGATGGCTGGATCTTTCAGGTGTCCCCCAGTGAAGCCCTAGAAATGGCCGATTTTATGGATGCTGAGCAGTACCAACAATTTATTCAAGATGGCGAATAATAAAATTTTATGACTGGAGATAATGTAATGTTGAAAAAGCGGCGAACGCTTGCTGATTTAGAAAATTCTGCTGAGTTTACTGCCCGTCATATAGGGCCAAATAATGCCGACCAGCTTGCCATGCTTCAAGCGCTGGGTTGTCAAACGCTTGAGCAATTAACCAAGCAAGTGGTTCCTGCAGCCATAGCAATGACCGAGAGTCTAGCTGTTGATGATGGTTGTACCGAAGCGCAGGCCTTGTTGGAGTTAAAGCAGATTGCTAGCCATAATAAGGTGTTTCGCAGCTTTATTGGTCAGGGCTACTACGGCACTATTACCCCCAATGTCATTCAGCGTAATATTCTTGAAAATCCCGCTTGGTATACCGCGTACACGCCTTACCAGCCAGAAATTTCTCAGGGTCGTTTAGAGGCCTTAATCAATTTTCAAACCATGATTACAGATCTTACTGGAATGGAAATTTCCAATGCCTCTATGCTAGACGAAGGTACAGCGGCGGCGGAGGCAATGTCTCTATGCCAGAGAATGTCAAAGTCTAAGTCTCTGCGGTTTTTTGTCGATAGCGACTGTCTACCACAGACGATCGAGGTTATCAAAACTCGAGCTGAACCCTTAGGCATCGAAATTGAGGTGGGTAATCCGGATCATTTTAGCGGTGAGGCTTTCGGTATATTACTGCAGTACCCCGGTGCCAGTGGTGAAGTCCGTAACCATCGTTTGGCAATAGAGAAAGTTCAGGCACAGCGCGGTTTAGCCGTTATGGCTGCCGATATTTTAAGTTTAGTCATGCTTGAATCACCCGGCTCATTGGGTGCAGATGTGGCCATTGGATCAAGCCAGCGGTTTGGTGTTCCATTAGGCTTTGGTGGCCCTCATGCGGGTTATATGGCAACCAGAGAGTCATTTAAGCGTAATTTGCCTGGGCGTTTAGTCGGTGTTTCCCAAGATGCAACAGGCGCTCCAGCATATCGGTTGGCGTTACAAACACGCGAGCAACATATTCGCCGCGAGAAAGCGACGTCTAATATATGCACTGCGCAAGTGCTGCTCGCGGTTATTGCTGGTATGTATGCGGTCTACCATGGGCCAAAAGGGTTACAACGGATTGCCCAGCGAGTTCACATGCTCACCTCGGTGTTAGCCGAAGGTTTGAGCCAAAATGGCCTCACACCTAAAAATACCAGTTGGTTCGATACACTGACGCTTAACACAGGTGAGCGTACCGCAGCTATTATTAAGGCGGCTGAAGCCAGAGAAATTAATTTACGTTTGGTAGATAAAAATACGTTAGGCGTGTCCCTGGATGAAACCAGCACAACAGATGATGTTGCTGCGCTCTGGCATCTTTTGGTCGGCGAAACAGGCTTAGATGTGCGTGCGTTGTCTGAACAGGTTAGTGAGAATACCCCAGGTGATTTAGTCAGAACGACTGATTTTTTGAGTCATCCTACATTTAGTCGTTACCATTCAGAAACTGAAATGTTGAGATACCTACGTAAACTTTCAGATAAAGACATCGCGCTAGATCGGGCTATGATTCCTTTGGGTTCATGTACCATGAAATTAAATGCAACCGCAGAGATGTTGCCGATTACATGGCCTGAATTTTCTAACATGCACCCATTTGCACCTGCGGACCAGACTAAAGGTTACTCCATAATGATGGAGCAGTTAGAGAGTATGCTGTGTGCATCTACAGGTTACGACGCTATGTCATTACAGCCCAACGCAGGCTCTCAAGGTGAGTATGCCGGGTTACTGGCTATCCGCGGTTATCATGAAAGTCGCGGTGATAGTCACCGACAAGTTTGCCTAATCCCCAGTTCTGCTCATGGTACCAATCCAGCATCAGCGCAAATGTGTGGGATGAGCGTAGTAGTGGTTAAGTGTGATGAGCAGGGTAATGTTGATGTCGATGATTTGCTTTCCAAGGCCGACCAGCACAGTGAAAACCTTGCCGCGATTATGGTTACTTATCCCTCAACACATGGTGTTTTTGAAGAACGAATTACTGAAATTTGTGACATAGTCCATCAGCACGGTGGTCAGGTTTATATTGATGGGGCTAATCTTAACGCTATGGTCGGTGTCTGCCAGCCAGGCAGCTTTGGGGGTGACGTGTCTCATCTCAATTTGCACAAGACATTTTGTATTCCCCATGGTGGCGGTGGCCCAGGTGTTGGCCCCATAGGTGTAGGGAAGCATTTAGAGCCCTTTTTACCCATAGAATCAGAGAATAGTAAGCGTCGCGGGGCTCAAGTATCTGCAGCACCCTATGGTAGTGCCAGTATTCTGCCAATTACCTGGATGTATATTCGTATGATGGGGCGGCATGGACTTAAGCAGGCTACCGAAGTTGCTATATTGAACGCCAACTATATCGCCCATCGCTTAGAAGACTATTACCAGATTCTTTATACCGGCAGTCAGGGCCGCATTGCCCATGAATGTATTTTGGATGTCCGTGTGATTAAAGACGAAGTAGGGATTAGTGTTGATGATATCGCAAAGCGACTGATTGACTATGGGTTTCATGCACCAACAATGTCGTTCCCAGTAGCGGGAACACTCATGATTGAACCGACTGAAAGTGAGTCAAAAGCTGAAATAGATAGGTTCTGTGATGCGATGATTGCGATAAAGCTAGAAGTCGATCAAATTACGCATGGTAATTGGACGCTAGAGGACAACCCACTAGTCGCCGCTCCGCATACCGCCGCAATGGTGAGTGCTGATGAGTGGGAGCATGCTTATACCAGACACCAAGCTGCCTATCCGGTGGAATCACTAAAAGAGAACAAATATTGGCCGCCGGTTGCACGTCTTGATCATGTTTATGGCGATCGTAATCTAATGTGTTCTTGCCCAGCGGTTGCGGACTATGAGTAACTAGCTTCTGACGTTTGATAAACCAGTGGCGCTGTACGCGATAATGGGCTTGCTAAAGCCTTTTATCGCTAGCTGGCCTTTTGGTGTGCAGCTGACTGTGTCTTTGACAAGGCTATAAGTGCTCAGCGAAATTAATATCTCCTCGTTGTCAGCAGCAGCCTCAAGACGACTAGCCAGATTAACTGCTTGGCCCAGTAAGGTATAAGTCAGGTGATGTTCGCTACCAAAGTGGCCAACCTTGCATAAACCGCTATTAATGCCCATACGAATAGAGGGCGGGTTTTCGATACCTGCCGCCTGCCAGCGTTGTCTAATTTTGGTCATCGCTTCTCTCATAGTAAGTGCCATCGAAACGCAACTTAGGGCGTCTTTCTCAATACCACGGCTCTCTGGATCACCAAAAAATACCATTATTGAGTCGCCAATAATCTTATCGATAGTGCCACCAAAACGCAGTGCTATCTCGCTCATCTCAGTTAGATAAATATTCAAAAATAGCGCTAAATCATCAGCGTCTAGTCGCTCAGCCAATTGAGTGAAGCCGGCTAAATCTGAGAAGAAAATGGTAATATTTTTTTCTTTAGACAGCTGAGTAGTCTGCCTTCCAGAGGCCAAGGCTCGCCTAATAGTCGGTGAAAGATACTTTGAGAGATTAAATGACTGATGGGCAAGATCCGAATTTTGTTTATTAACTAAGTTGAATTGCTCAGCTAGCTGAACGTTTTTATCAAGACCATACTGAATACTAATCGCCAAATAGATAGCAAGCATTAAAAAGATAACTAATGTCTCGGTGTCAGAGAGAATAACCGTGAACGGAAGCAGTAGATAGCTAAGCCCACTTGTCACTAAAAAGACCAAAATAAATACTAATCGATAGGCTGACGAGTAACCGAGTAGCGCCACCAAATAGGCGACACAGATCATGGAAGATGGGAGAGGCGCAAAGCTAACAAATGCAACAGTAGCTGCCAAGATCAGAGTATCAGCGGCCACATAGATGTCGCTATTTCGGACCGTTTGTTTGGGTCTACTTTTAAGGTAATAACCGACACCTAGGTAAACAACCAAAAAGCCCAGAGTGATAATAATAAAAGGATGGAATCCGCCCTGCTGTGAAGCACTGGCTATTGATAAAGAGGCAATCGAGAAGGTCAGTAGTCTAAATAGAGACTCAGGTGTCGAGTGGGGCGCTTTAGTATTATCTATGGACATTCGTATAGTTTAGCACTCCAAATATTATGCTGCCTAATAGTTTAAATTGACGCTATTGCTTAATTGCTTTCGAAGGGCTATTTGTGTACAGTTGCCGGCGCTCAAATCAGCTCTAAAAGTGAGTTTTAGAGGGGATGAGCCTGAAATTTTTACTTTGCAGTGTTGCTGCTTAGTGGTGATGTCGGGACGAGCTGCAACAGTATACGGTGAGGTGTCCGAGTGGCTGAAGGAGCACGCCTGGAAAGTGTGTAAGCGTTAATAGCGTTTCGAGGGTTCGAATCCCTCTCTCACCGCCATATATCGTTATTTTAATATCTAATAAAATCAGCAATATATCTTTTAAAGCCCATTCTATATGGGCTTTTTAATGCCTATTGGATTTTAAGGCTATGGAGTATTAATTAGAGGCTATCTCTAATTGATTTTTAGTAAAGTAGAGGTCATCTTTTCGTCAATAATAGTGACAATATAGAGATTCGAATTGTTGTCATCATTAATTTGATTATATTTATCTATTCCTAAAATCTTATTTGCGAAAACATTAGTAGTATTGCTGTGTCCAACAATCAAAACAGTTTTTCCGTGGGTTTGGTCCTGAAAAGATTCTGAATACATATCTTTCGGGTTGTATAAGAGTATCGGTAAATTTTTACTATCTGCTGTAGGTTTAGCGGTTGATTTAGTTCTGCTGTAATTTGTGGAATATACAGCATCCAGCCTCACATCAGAGAAGACACCTTGCCAAGCATTAGCTCTTTTTATACCTGCATCATTTAATGTTGGATTTTCATCAGCTTTATCACTCCGCACTTTTTCAGCATGGCGAATAAAATAATAGGTAGTTACCTCTTGAGAATAGCAAGCTGAGGATATAAAAAGAAAAGTAAAACTTAAAATTAGTTTTTTCATAATTGATGCAAGCATAGCTGAATAATCCATCCAGTCAAATCAGGGCTAGATCGTGGTGAGACGTTCTTGATGCTTATTAAAGTGGAGACTTTAGTTACCTTCACCTATTTTGGCACTAATTGTCTTTTATTTACCCTTGATGTGGATCTGTTTCAACCTCTCTCTTAATTATAGCCAACCCTGCAATAACTGGAGGGTTGGACGGTATTTTTAGACATACTAGCGCTCTAAGGCCTCTTATTCTTTACTAATCTCCGGTAGTCAGCCGCCCATATGAATAAAGGCAATGGGTAAATGTCATAATCTTCGCCCCCATGTTTTTATCACTTTACATAATTGAGCGCGCCAAATTCTATGGAAAATCAAATAGATGAATTATCGTATACTTTTTGTTCATTTAAGTATAAGCGCGATTAACTATAACTAGAGGTATTGAAAAATGACAGAAGTCGACATTTGGAACATCTTGTATATGGGCTTAATATCAAATGCTATGTATTTTGTAGGAATGGTTCTGCTGACTTGGTTAGGCTTTAGATTTGCAGCAAGAATTTATGATGACCAGAGCGCCAATACGATGGGTAAAATTACTGCTACTGTATTTTATCTGTTCGTTGGAATGTTCTTTTATAACACCATGAGTATATCCGGTGACATGATTAGTGGTTCAGCTAGCATGATGTCTGCTCTCCCGGGAGATCCTTCAGCTGGAGCTCAGAGACTGATAGCAAACGCGGCTTCTGGCTTGACACCCGGTGGGCCAATCTCTATGGCGTTTAATGCAGTCATTGTTTTCTTCCAACTAGCCATGACTTGGGGCAAGAAAGCATAGAGCTATCTTTAACTAGTAAGGGAGCGCTACGCTCCCTTTTTAAAGTAACTTCTTTTAACTAAAATAAGGATTTTTTTATGATTAATCAAATGACTAAGTTTGTTTTAGCGATACTAATACTTTCCTCTACCTCTTTGGCCTTAGCTGATCACCATGCAGCACCAACATCTGCTGCACTAGAAGCCTATTTTTGTAATTTCGAAAAAGGTAAAGATATGGATGACTTATTAAAAGTCGCCGCTGAATGGGATAAATGGGTAGATGTAAATCAGTCAAATGACTATGCCGCCTATGTATTAAGGCCCGTCATAAGTACTGCAGCAGATTTCCCATATGACTATTTTTGGCTAGGCGTTTCAAAAAATCATGAGACTATGGGGCAAGGCGCTGATGAGTGGATGGAAAATGGCGGTAAATTAGCCGCTAAGTTTGATGCTGTTGCTCCCTGTGACACTCACATTTTGATGACTAGTCAAACTGTGAAGCCTTACATAAGTTCTGGTAAAAGTGGCTTTGCACAGATTTCAGCTTGTGAGCTAAACGATGACGCTAGTATGGAGTCATTAATGGGTGCAGACCAAAAGTGGGTTAGCTGGATGACAGAAAATGATATGCCAGGAGGGTTATCACGTTGGTACGGTGGCGTGGGTGAGGCAAGAGACAGTACCACTGATTTTTATACCGTATATCGTGCCCAAAGCTTGGCCGCGCGTGGAAAAGCACACGATATGATGATGGCTGGTGGCGGGGCGGTTCTTAGCTCAATCTATGACAGTGTTATGACATGTGATACTCCACGTGTCTATCATGGAGTATCTGTTGGCGGTAAGAGTGCTGGCTAAGTCCTTTTGAGAGTTAGATTAGACCCTCACAGAGTGATCTGTGGGGGTTTTTTTATATAGGCAGCTAGTTATCGGATTCACTATTATGGATGCTATCACTCGTGCTGTTGGCCCAGTCAACATGCAGAGCCACATGTATTAGAGACCTTTAGTGTCTTAGTACTTTACGGATTAAGTGTTTTTTGTCAGGTAATACCGTCGAGAAACTCCGTGTCTAATATTCCCTCATGACCCCTGTTAAATAAAATAGGCCCAGTTTTTACCTTTCTAAATGTGGTCTAGCTATTATTTGGACTCAGCGGACTATTCAGCTATGATTAGCTTCTTAGTAAATGGAGA
>CALDQM010000106.1:0-34230 GCA_937911225.1 uncultured Cellvibrionales bacterium | reverse complement strand
ACATTAATACCCTGTTCGGCCATAAATTGCTTTGCCTCAAGAACACTGTGCTCGCTGAAATGAAAAATACTTGCAGCCAAAACTGCATCTGCTTTGCCAAGTGTTACGCCATCTGCAAGATGCTGCAAATTTCCAACTCCACCAGACGCTATAACAGGCACAGATATTGAGTCACTGACACGGGAAGTGAGATCAAGATCAAAACCATTTTTAGTGCCATCTCTATCCATACTAGTCAGTAAAATTTCACCCGCCCCAAGATTAGTCATTTTTTTTGCCCAACCGATGGCGTCTATGCCTGTGGGCTTGCGACCACCATGAGTAAATATTTCCCAGCGCGGACTCT
The DNA here is from genome assembly GCA_937911225.1 of uncultured Cellvibrionales bacterium. Taxonomy (GTDB): domain Bacteria; phylum Pseudomonadota; class Gammaproteobacteria; order Pseudomonadales; family Porticoccaceae; genus HTCC2207. The sequence goes on along the minus strand of CALDQM010000106.1, from coordinate 33,884 downwards.
CTCCCCACTCAACCTGCTTGGCATCAATGGCTACGACAATACACTGCCTACCAAATCGCTGAGCAGCCTCACCAACAAAATCAGGATTAAATATTGCCGCAGAATTTATAGCGACCTTATCAGCACCCGCATTGAGTAAGTTACGAATGTCCGCGATTTCACGCACGCCACCACCCACGGTAAGGGGAATAAAGACTTCACCCGCCATTCGCTCAACCGTCTCTAAGGTAGTATCGCGACCTTCATGGCTAGCGGTTATATCAAGAAAAGTGATTTCGTCTGCGCCTTGTTCATTATATCGTCGCGCAACTTCTACCGGATCGCCCGCATCACGTATATCAACAAACTGCACTCCTTTTACAACGCGACCTTTGTCAACATCAAGACAAGGAATGATCCGTTTGGATAGCCCTCTACTCACTCCTGATCAGCCTCAAGCATATGCCCAAGCTTACCGGCTTTAGTTGAGAGATACTGGACATTATGCGGATTACTATCAGCCTGGAGAGACTTGCGCTCGACCACAGCAATGCCTAGGTCCTCAAGAGCTTTTATTTTTCGTGGGTTGTTAGTCATTAACTGAACCTTTGTAACCCCCAGATGTTCTAGCATCGGCGCACAAATATTGTAATCACGCATATCAGCGCCAAAACCTAGTTTTTCATTGGCTTCGACCGTATCTGCACCTTGATCCTGAAGATTATAAGCGCGAATTTTGTTAACTAGCCCTATACCACGACCCTCTTGACGCAGATACAGGATAGCACCTCTACCACGCTCTGAGATTCGCTTCATCGCCTCATGCAGCTGCTCTCCGCAGTCACATCGCAAACTACCGAGCGCGTCTCCAGTGAGGCATTCAGAGTGAATTCTAGTTAGTAATGGCTCATCAGTTCCGCAATCACCCATTGTAATTGCAATATGCTCTTTACCCTTGAAGGGGTCTTCAAAGCCGTGAATATCGAAGGTTCCCCAACGAGTAGGTAACTTGGAAGATTCAATGTAACGAAGCACTAATAAGGACTCCAAAAGTTATTATCGTTGAAGTCGGTATTGTACAACCAACCTTTGTTTAATTCAGGATTTTCAAAAAAACAGGGCTTACTGTATTGGTGCTTGCGCCTCAGGGAACTCGCCAAGCGACTTACGTACGCCAAGCCCGACCATAACAACTAACAGCACTGCGGACACAGCTGTTCCAGCAGCAAAGCTGAAGATGCCCAAGAAGGCCAATAAAAAACTTGCAGCAATTAGTAATAATAACAGCAGTATTGAGCTTATAAATCGATGATTGGTTTCTACAACAAGATATAAGCAAGGGATCAGCACTAGGGTTATGGTGGAGGCAAACAGAATCCCAAAGCTCAAAGACAAGGCCATTGGAATAACAAATTGTGCTTGCACACTGGTTTCAAACAGTAGAGGAAACAAACCAACAAAGGTCGTAAGTGTCGTGAGTAATATGGCGCGAAAACGTTTTTTGCCGGCGTTCAAGATCGCATCTTCAGCTGACAGATTCTCTGCTTTTCCTCTATTAGCAAATTCAACTAATATCAAGCTGTCGTTTACAACAACCCCGGCCAAAGCAATAATACCAAACAGTGATAATATGTTAACGGCCATATCAAATATCACATGACCAATCACCGCACCAATAAACCCGAAGGGTATGACTGACATAATAACGATAGGTTGAATATAAGAACGCAGTGGCACCGCTAACAACCCATAGATCATAAATAGCGAGGCTAAAAAACCAACAGCCATTTTCCCGTAGTAGTCACTCTGCTCTTGGGTTCCACCGCTCAATCTAAACTCGACACTTGGGTATTTACTTAGTAACTCAGGGACCAGGTTTTTACGCACATCACTGACAACATCACCACTTTGAATCTTTTCAGCTTCAACCTCAGCGGTCACTGTCACAGTGCGTTTTCGATCTAGGCGCTCTATCGCAGTGAGGCCAAGACCTAGGGTGATATCCGCGACCTCACCAATAGAAATAGCTTGCCCGCTGGATGTCCGGATGTGCATATTTTCAAGCGTAGCAATGTCCCGTCTCTCTTCAACAGGATATCTAACCATGACTTTGACAGTGTCTGAATCGCGCTGGATACGTTGCGCCTCTTCACCATAAAATGCTTGCCTTACTTGTCCGGCAACATCGGACAACCGCACACCAACCTGACTGGCATAAGGTTTTAAATTAATCAGTACCTCTTTACTACCTGATCCCTGAGAATTGTAAATATCATAAACGCCTACAAACTGCGTTAGATATTGTTGTAGCTCAACACTGGCCATAGTCAGTTCATCCGGATCAGTGCCTGATAAAGATAAGCTAATAGCTGCGCCAGAGGGCCCTTCACTAGAGTAGTATCGCTGCTTACGCACATTGGGTAGCAGACCGACCTCAGATCGCCATAATCGCTCAATTTCTGTGGCGCTCACACTACGAAATTCAGCTTTCGTTAGCACTACTCGAAAGCTGGCCTCTACGTCGCTAGAGATGAAAAATGCGACGTGCTCTACCAAACCTGCTGTGTCAGGATTTTCGGCTCGATAATTTTTATCTACGGCGTAAATAGCACTTTCTATTTGATCAATTGTTTCGCTAAGACTCTCAGCAGACGCACCATCTTGCATAATAATTTGTGCTTGCACTCCATTCCCTGGGACATTCGGGAAAAATTCAAATCGCGCAATACCACTATTCACTGAGCCGACGATAATAATAAAAATAGCTAGAAACCCAGCCAATGTAGTGTATCGATTACGTAAAGCCTTTCGTAACGTCGGCTCATAAACATCCTCAATAAAATAGTCCAACCACCTAGCAACTTTACTCTGCAAGCGAGTGATTAAGGACTGCTTTCCTGACGATTTTTTCCCAAACTTAAGGCCAACTAGATGTGCTGGAAGGATCAATTTAGACTCAATAAGAGAAAACATTAGGCATAAAACAACCACAATACCAATCGCCTTAGTGATACCCGCAAAACTTCCTCCTATAAAAATAATCGGGAGAAAAGCTGCCATTGTGGTTAGCACACCAATAGTAGATGGCGTAGCTACTCTTTTTGCACCTCTAACAACTACCTCTACTGGTGTAGAGTAACCTGCAACAGGAACTTCCCCCAGAGCAAGTTTGTCTTGATAATCCTTTTTGGCCTCACTAAAGACACTTTCACCAATAACAATGGCGTCATCCACTACAATCCCGAGCACCATAATGAAGGCGAATAAGCTTAGTACATTGACCGTCACTGAACCAAAGGGCATCAACCAAAATGCGCCGGCAAAACTCACCGGTATACCCAGTATTACCCAAAATGCGACTTTTAAATTGAGAAAAACACCCAGCACAAGGGCAACTAGAATACCGCCCATCAAGAGATTTTCCGACATCATTGTAAGCCGGCCATTTAAATCATAAGCCTCATCACTCCACACACTAATACTCAGTCCGCTCGGCATGGCTTGTTGCTTTTTATCAGCATAGGCATGAACGGCCTCGCTGATATCAAGTAAATTTTGACCCTCCAGTGAGAAAACACCGAGGCTGAAGGCGCTTTGGCGATCAAAGCGATTGGTGTAAATACTCTCTGTAAACCCATCTCTCACTTCAGCAACGTCAGAGAGTAGCAGCTGTGTTCCATCCATTTGGCTGCGCAGTACAATGTCTTCAAAGTCGGTCCCTATGTATGCCTTACCCTCTGTTCTCACCAAGACATTGCCGGACTCGGTTCGAATAATACCAGCAGGCAGGTCAAGAGAGGATGATCGAACGGCAGAAGCAACTTCAGCTAAGGTTAAATTTAATTCGCGAAGCCGATTCTCTCTAACCTCTATGGAAATTTCGTAAGTTCCTGCACCCCAAAGACGAACCTCTTTAACCTCTGGTAACGCTAAAAGTTCGTCATAAATTTCATCACCAATAATTTTCTTTTCTAACTCTGTTATATCACCATAGACGGCCACACCCAACGCCCACAGATTGCGTTCGACTCTTTTTACCGTTGGCTTTTCAAGATCATCCGGTAAGTTAGTAATGCTATCGATGCGGTTTTCAACTTGACTCATTACCTCATTGATGTCTTCGTTCTCTTCAATCTCCAAATAGATACGGGCATAATCCCGATCTGCAGCAGAGGTTATTTTTTTGATACCTCGCAATCCTTCCAAAGCAGATTCCATGGGCAAAATAACACCTTTCTCTACCTCGACAGGAGCCGCACCGGGATAAGGAGCACCTATACTGATCATGCTCGTTTCTCCGCGAGGAAACATTTCTTTACTAATACTCAGTAAAGACAATGCACCGGAGAAAAAAATTAATATCATGATTAAATTTGCCGCTACCGGATTACGAGCAAACCAACCAATAAGTCCTTTAGAGTTTAAATCCATTATTCTGCGCTTCCGTTGCTAACCGAATTTTTAACTTCGACATTAAGTCCTTCAATAGGGGTACCTATAGCGCTGACGATAACTTCTGCTCCGTTCTTAAGACCCTCAGAAATGTAGTAGTACCCTTCATCGTTAAACACTACTTTAACGGCATTGATTTGTAGCTTTTGCATTGCATCCACTACCGCTACTCGAGACCCCTGCAACAAAGCACTTCGCGGAACTTTAAAGACGTTTCTCAAAGTTTTACCGCGTAATTTTGCAGTCACAAAAGTACCGACTAATAGTGGCTGCGAACTAGCGGCTAACGGTTGATTCAACCCATAAGGATCTGAGACCCTTGCCACTAAGTACTGAGAGCGATTCAGCTCTTCAACAACACCTTCAGACCTCACAATTGCTGCAGACCAAATAGCTGATCGACCATTCACTGATCCACTTAGCGTCGCCTTGTTATCAGCCTCTATATTTTGAAAGGACCCTAACTCCATCTGAGATAAATCCTTGGTCGTTAACGGCAATCTTATCTCCACAAATTCAATAGCGAACGTCTCTCCCAGTCGTGAGCCTGTGGTGACATATTGTCCGATATCAACTGACTTAGCAGAAACCATTCCTGCGTAAGGAGCGCGAATAGTTGCTCTCTGGAGCTTTATTTGAGCTTGTTTTACCTCGGCTTGGGCTTGTAGGATATTTGCTTCAGCTTCCGCTAGGTAGGGCGCTCTGAGGGCCAAAGCTGGTGCATCCGACTCAGGCCGACCCGTCATTTCCCACTCTTTCTTAGCCTGAACAGCTCTCGCTTTTTCAAACTCTAGTAAAGCATTTCTGCTAATTAATTGTGCTTTTGCTCGCTGCAGAGCTACCTCGTAATCCACAGGATCTAGACGCATTAATACATCGCCCTTCTTAAAAATTCCCCCCACAATAAACTGATCGGAAACTTCAAGAACAGCGCCAGATACTTCTGAAATTAATGTAGTTCTGGTTCTGGGCCGAACAGTGCCTTGCGATTCCACTGACAAAGTGACCTCAGTGCGGTTAAGAATCTGAGTTTTGACTGCCAACGCCGCATCTGGCAGCTCTGCCTTTATAGGTTCGGTTTTCAATGCATCCATCAAAAAGAAGACTAACAATGCGCCTAAAACGAGCAGTACGGGTGCAAACTTTTTCATTAAAAAAATAGTCTCTTATTATTGTCTAAAATTTATTAACAGCATAAAACGTAAAAGCACATAATACGCCGATGCTCTAAAGCTCATCAAACCCAACCTAGGCTTACAAACATGTAAATAGTGAGTGAAGCCGCGGCTCCCGCCGCCACATCGTCCAGCATGATACCCCAACCGCCCGATATGTTTTTATCGATCCAGTTAATGGGCCAGGGCTTAAGAATATCGAACAACCGAAATAAACCAAATCCCAAAATAATTGATGTCCATGACACGGGCAACGCAGCCATGGCTATCCATAAACCAACAAATTCATCCCAAACTATTCCGCCATGATCATGAACGCCAAGTTTCTTTGCGGCAGTACCACAAATAAATACGCCACATAATCCACTTACAGCCACCAACATTAAGTAGGTCGGGAGCGATAAATCGGCGAGCAAAAACCAGATTGCTAGTCCTGCTAGAGAGCCAAAGGTTCCGGGCGCTTTTGGTGCCAAACCACTACCAAAACCAAAAGCGAGGAATAGACTGGGTGATCTCATAAGCGTAGAAAAAGATGGATTAGTAGCCAAAATGATCAAACCCCTTTTTCAATTCACCAACTGGTAAGCCATCCAATAGAACCTGTGGACCTAACTCACCGCAAGTAATTATCTTCCCAATTCTGGTGGCCTCTAACCTACCCTCTGCTAACCAACCAGTCAATTTACTAACGTTTTCCGGTGGTACTGTAAAACATAGTTGGTAGTCATCTCCACCATACAAAGCCCATGCTAAATAATCTTCGGGAAACGCAGCGCTTAAATTGGCATCAACTGGTAGAGACGTAGTTGATACGTCAGCACTGACTCCACTGGACTTACATAGGTGCTCTATATCAGCGACCAACCCATCGGAGATGTCGATACAGGCAGACGCTAATGCTGTCAGGTCAATACCCTCTGTGATCTTAGGCTGTGGCCGGTAAAATCTATCATGCAGGTGCTCACGAAGAGAGTAACTAAGACCTTCTCTAGTGTTTTTGTTGGTAACAACAGAAAGTCCTGCGGCGCCATCACCCAAATGGCCAGTCACGTAAATAGAATCTCCAACATTTGCACCACTACGCTTTAATGCCATACCTGAAATGACTTCACCGAGCATAGTAATACTAATGGTCAGCGGCCCAGAAGTTGTATCGCCACCTATTAGCGCGCAATTAAAGTCCTTTGCCACTTCGGCAAGACCGACACTAAATTCTTTTAGCCATGCAGGTTTAGCATATTTAAGAGGTAGAGTGAGAGCCAAGGTAAACCAACGTGGATTCGCGCCCATCGCCGCCATGTCACTAAGATTGACACAAAGAGCACGCCGAGCAATATTGTATGGACTAGCCTCTTGTGGAAAATGGATATCTTCAACAAGGGAGTCAGTAGCGATGACTAATTGAGTTTTTACTTTACTGAATGAATCGACAATAGCGCCATCATCACCAATACCTAAAATAACCCCATTTTGACCCGTTAGATCTTTAAAGTAGGTCGCGATAATCTCAAACTCGCCTGTTTGTTCAGATCTTGACTGAACCAAGATTACCCACTCCTAAAATATCAATCATTTGGTCTGACCTGCGGTTATTTCAACGGCACGTTTTTCCACAGCAATCTTGTCTAGTACACCATTAATAAACTTGAAAGCATCGGTGGGGCCATAGGTCTTCGCAAGATTAACACCTTCATTGATCACTACCTTATAAGGGACATCGATGCTGTACAACATCTCGAATGTAGACAACCGCAAGACTGCTCGAGAAACAGGGTCTAATTGTTTATTTTCTCGGTCTAGATGCGGCTCAAAAGCACCATCTACTTCCGCTAAATTTTTGGGTACACCAAACAATATATTACGAAATAATTTGTTATCAACTTTAGTCATATTATTGTCATTATGAAACTCTGCCTCGATAGTCTCCAAGTCGGTACCCCCAACATCCCAGGAGTACAGAGCTTGAACAAGCATGCGGCGGGCTTTTTGGCGCTCTCTTGATTTTGACATTTACTTAGCACCCCCTATCTGTTTAAACACCGAGAGCATCTCAAGCACTGACAATGCCGCTTCTTCGCCTTTATTTTCACTATTATCGCCCGCGCGCGCCAAAGCCTGCTCTAGGTTGTCGGTAGTTAACAAGCCAAATGCAATAGGTAGATCTTCATTCAAACTTACCTGACCGATACCACGAGTAGTTTCTGAGCACACATAGTCAAAGTGCGGGGTGTCTCCGCGGATCACGCAGCCCAACGCAATAATGGCATCGAAACGTCCCGTTCGCGCAGCGCGCTGACTAGCAATAGGTAGTTCGAACGCCCCTGGTACTCGATACGCTTCAATCTCAGTGTTTTTGATACCCTGTCTAGTAAGAGTCCTCACAGCACCGGCCAAAAGACTATCGGTAATTTCAGCATTCCATCGCGCTGCAACCACAGCTATACGCACTGATTCAGTGTCAAAGCTGTATTCTTCTGGTCTAAATTGTCCCATTTACAAATCCTATTTTGCTATAAGTAATTCAATAATTCTGGAGTGATAGCGCAAACTATTCGCAACTAACGTATTCAACAACCTCAAGATCAAATCCTGAAATTGCTGTAAATTTAAAGGGCGCGCTCATTAAACGCATCTTCTGGACGCCCAAATCCATTAATATCTGCGAGCCAGTTCCAACCTGCTGATAGACAACATCACTTGCAGACTGGCCGCTGCTGGTACTAGGATTTAGGATCGTATCGACCGCCGTGTCGATATCATCCGCAGACTCTGGGTAATGCAACAGAACTACCGCTCCGCGTCCCTCCGCAGCCACTCTTTCAAGCGCTCGATGGAACGACCAAGCCTTAAATTCTCCCTCAGATTCGAGCGCTAAGATATCTCGCGCTGAACGATTGATATGAACGCGTACTAACGCTGGTTCATCGCCACTCACATCACCCATCACCATGGCAAAGTGTTTTTCATTACGCGCTTTATCAAGATAAGTTTTAAGCACAAACTCCCCATAGTGGGTTTTTACTGAGCGCTCGTTAACACACTGCGTAGTCTTCTCTGTCACAAGACGGTAATGGATCAAATCAGCAATCGTACCAATCTTGAGTTGATGTTTTTCGGCAAATTTTTCTAAGTCATCGCGACGTGCCATAGTGCCATCTTCATTCATAATCTCAACGATCACTGCAGCTGGCTCAAAGCCTGCGATTCTGGCCAAATCACAGCCTGCTTCAGTGTGTCCAGCACGACTCAATACACCCCCTAGCTGTGCCTTGAGGGGAAACACGTGCCCGGGCTGAACAATGTCGCTGGGCTTGGCATTACTGGTCACAGCAGCCTGCACTGTGCGCGCCCGATCCGCGGCAGAAATTCCAGTAGTCACACCCTCCGCGGCTTCAATTGACAGTGTGAAGGGGGTTCCATAACCCGATGCGTTATTGTCATGATTAACCATCATCGCCAAATCAAGCTGTTTGCACCGTTGCTGATCCAACGTAAGACAAATCAATCCGCGAGCGAAGGTAGCCATAAAATTAATATCTTGAGGCCGGACCATAGGCGCAGCCATCACTAGGTCACCTTCATTCTCACGATCTTCATCGTCCATCAAAATGACCATCTTACCCTGACGGATATCTTCGATTAGCTCTTCCACTGTGTTTAGCAACATTGATTACTCTCTTCCGTTAGCATCGATAATTATTGGTCGGCAGCTTTATCGCCTAGCAGTAGCCGCTCTAAATATCGAGCAACCAAATCAACTTCAAGGTTCACTTTTGTGCCAACTTGGTAGTCGCCAATTACCGTGTGAAGCATAGTGTGAGGAACAATATTTAGCTCAAATTCAGAGCCGTCAACAACGTTGACGGTCAAACTAGTTCCATCAACAGTGATCGACCCTTTATGCGCTATATATTTAGCAATGTCTCGCGGCGCGCGAAGCCTGAAGCGCCAAGACCGAGCATCACCTTCCAGTGACACGACTTCACCGATACCATCAACATGTCCTGAGACAATATGTCCTCCGAAACGATCAGTCGCCTGCATGGCCTTTTCTAAATTCACGCGACTGCCAGTTTTCCAATGTCCAATAGTCGTTAAATTAAGCGTTTCCACTGACACGTCAGCGATAAAACCCTGGCCGGTTAACTCCACGGCCGTAAGGCATGCTCCATTACAAGCAATGCTATCGCCCAAACTAACGTCAGTTAGACTAAGGTCGCCAGTATTAATGGTTAATCGAACATCGCCACCGCGAGGCTCCAAACCAACGACATCGCCAATAGCAGAAATAATTCCTGTGAACATATCCTCTTTCCCTCACTGTAAGTCTCAAATAACAAACAAATATTGTGCCCTAAACCTTCCCCATCCAAACTATCTTAGTAATCCTTATCAGGGTGCATTGTAATACGAAGATCTTCACCAATTTGACGAACATCCTGTATCGATAGCGCTAAATGCGCATCGATGGTGTTAATGGGCAAATTGAACATTGGGCGGGCCTCACTGCCAAATAGCTTAGGCGCCCAGTAACAAACCAGTTCATCCAATAGCCCTTCAGCAATAAATCCTCCCGCTAAACCAGCCCCGGCTTCTACCATCACTGAATTACATTGGCGGTCAGCCAAATTCCTCAATAACGCATGTAAATCGACGTGCTTGCCGTGTGCTGGTAAAAAAATTACGTCTGCGCCAGCCGCGACCAACGCAACGGCTTTTTCGCGCTGACTTTCCCCATCTAGCGTCGCAATGAGTGTATCGCCACACTGAGTTAACATTCTCGCTGTAGCTTGCATCTGCAACTGACTATCAACGACAACACGCAACGGTTGCTGCAGCTCATCATCAACGCCCAATTGCTCACTAGTTATACGAACTGTCAGCGACGGATCATCCATCAATTGAGTACCAATACCCGTAATGATCGCACAGCTTTTTGCACGCAATTTTTGAACATCGTGACGTGAAGCCGGCGTAGTTACCCACTGACTTTGACCGCTCGCCATAGCCGTTCTGCCATCCATACTTGCCGCCATCTTCACCAACACCCAAGGTAGACCATGCTCGTGACGTCTTATAAAACCTCTATTCAACGTTCTTGCCTGATCCTCTAGCAATCCGCAATCAACCTCAATCCCAGCATCCTTTAACAACTGAATACCCTGACCGCACACCTGAGGATTTGGATCCTCACAAGCTATTACCACCCTCGCCACACCCGCCTTTATTAAGGCCATAGCGCAGGATGCTGTTCTACCCTGATGACTGCAAGGCTCGAGGGTGACGTAAACACAACACCCAGCTGGATCACTCACCATCTGAAGGGCTTCGATCTCCGCATGGTTCCCTCCTGCGGGCCTGGTGTATCCTTCGCCAACAATATTCTCATTATCACTAATGACGCACCCGACTGCAGGGTTAGGTGCCGCAGTAAATCTTCCTTTGGCGGCCATCACCAATGCTCTAGCCATCATCTTGCGATCGTGAATCGAAAAAATCATTTCTCGGTGCTCGTGATGGGTTTTGCATCGCTCAGGCGGTTGAGTTCGTCCTGAAATTCACTTAAATCTTGAAAGCTTCGATAAACTGAGGCAAATCGAATGTAGGCAACCTCATCTAATTCTTGAAGTTGACGCATAACCTCTTCTCCAATAATACGTGAAGGTATTTCGCGCTCACCAGTGACTTGTAAAAAATGCTTTATGTGTGACAGGGATATCTCTATCTGTTCAATTGAGACAGGTCGTTTTTCGAGTGCGCGCTGCAGACCCGCGCGCAACTTATCTTCATCGAAGGGCTCTCTATTACCATCACTTTTGATAACCCGTGGCATAACAAGTTCGGCCAATTCATAGGTCGTAAAACGCTCACTACAAACTACGCACTCACGCCTTCGCCGCACCTGCCCACCGTCGGCAACCAAGCGAGAATCAACAACTTTGGTGTCATCCGCATTACAAAATGGACAGTACATAGTCATGCTCGAAAAAAGGGAGGCTTAGTTTAACACAATAGAAGCAGTTTTTAGACTATATCAGGCTAAGGTTTATCCATTGGTGCTACACCGACGTCTTCACCAGAATGAGCGTACTCCATACCTTTGGGCGTAAATAATGTTCGGTGCCTCGCACCCTTTAAAAGCGGGTCATTAAGCTCATAACCTGCGTCGCCAGGATACAAACAAACCATCTGTCCATCCAACTTACACAGCCTAGGTGTTACGTCAAATGACTGGCGTGCTGCAAGCATGTCACATGCACTTTTTGCTGTCTCACAGTGACTAATAAGACTAATCGCAAGATATGTAGGCGGCATGAGTGTTAGCTCACCCAGTTGATAAAGCTCCATCGACTTTCGTAGACTTAACCACTGAAATTCATGAATTTCAGAGCCATCAATGAATATATCTTCTGAATATTGGCCAACCTGAGTGGCAAAAAACCACGTGGCAAACCGTCGCTTCTCTCCAATGGGTGTGGTCCAGTTACAGAAATGTACTAAGCTATCTTCAGCGACCGTTAGCCCACACTCCTCATACACCTCCCGGACTGTCGCTGTTCTGGCGGCCTCATCCTCTGTGCCCGCAGCTTCCAACTCCGACGGCTCAATGGCGCCACCGGGGAAAACCCATACGCCACCGGCAAAAGCAAGCTTGGCATTACGGCGTAGCAGAAGCGTTTCCAGCCCTTCAGGCGAGTCACGCAAAAGAACGGCAGTCCCTGCTAGACGAATGGGTATAGGCGAGTCAGTCATATTTTTTGCCTGATGATTGAGTGAGTGAGTGAGTCTCGTACTACTCACACTTATTTTGCCATTAACAGCTTAACCATAAACTGGAAAACGGGCACACACTTCCAGAACTTTAGCTTTGACCTCAGCAATGACAAGCTCTGAATTTCCTAGTTCCAAACTGTCTAGAATGTCACACATCCAGTGCGTTAATTGGATCGTTTCATCAAGCCCAAACCCACGCGTAGTGATAGCTGGCGTACCAACCCTCAAACCAGACGTTACAAAGGGAGACCGCGGATCATTAGGCACTGCATTTTTGTTTACGGTAATAAATGCTTCGCCCATCGCTCGGTCAGCATCGGTTCCGGTATATTCCTTGCCAATTAGACTCACCAGCATCAGATGATTTTCAGTGCCGTTGGAAACAATCTCTATCCCACGCTCAATAAAGGTCGCAGCCATCGCTTTCGCATTGGCAACTACCTGCTTTTGATAAACCACAAAGTCTTCGCTAGCCGCTTCTTTGAACGCTACCGCTTTTGCTGCCATCACATGACACAGCGGACCGCCCTGACTGCCAGGAAAAACCGCAGAATTACACTTTTTAGCTATATCCGCATCATTGGTCAAAATAATGCCGCCGCGGGGTCCACGCAACGTTTTATGTGTGGTAGAAGTCACCACATGCGCATGCGGAACCGGGCTCGGATAAACGCCAGCCGCCACAAGTCCCGATACATGGGCCATGTCTACAAGTAAGTAAGCGTTCACTTTGTCTGCTATTTCGCGGAACCTCGCCCAATCCATAATGCCAGAGTAGGCGGAGAATCCAGCTATAATCATTGCCGGTTTATGCTCAATAGCTAACGCTTCAACCTGCTCATAATCGATAAGACCTGTTTCTGCATTCAAGCCGTACTGGACAGGGTTGTAAAGTTTGCCAGAAAAATTGGGCTTAGCGCCATGCGTTAAATGCCCTCCATCAGCAAGACTCATACCCAAAATCGTGTCGCCGCCTTTAATAAGCGCTAAAAACACGGCGCTGTTCGCCTGCGACCCAGAGTGAGGCTGAACGTTCGCATATTCAGAGCCATACAAACTCTTTAAGCGATCGATAGCCAACTGCTCAGCCAAATCAACATATTCACAACCGCCGTAATACCTTTTGCCAGGATAGCCTTCAGCGTACTTGTTGGTCATCTTGCCGCCCTGAGCCTCCATAACGGCCAGGCTAGTATAATTCTCCGATGCAATCAGCTCAATATGCTGCTCTTGCCTCTGATCTTCAAGCTGGATCGCCTGCCATAATTCGGGGTCAATCTTGGCAATTGTGTGGTCTTTATCGAACATGATTGAATTTTTTCCTAAAGGTTATTTGATTTTGAAAACTCCGCGATTCTATCTTATTTAGGACTACTCTTGTAGTCTCAAAAACGAAGGTTTCAGTTCTTTTTTCACCACACTGAATTATTTCTCAAACAGCGTAATTGACTCTACGTGGGCGGTATGAGGAAACATATCCATCACCCCCACATCCTTACATTTATAGCCAGCTCGTATCAAAACATCAGCATCTCTGACCATTGTTGAAGGATGGCACGAAATATAAATAATCTGTTTGGCTCCAGATCTCGCAACCCAGGGCATAATAGCGGCTGCCCCATTACGTGGCGGATCAAGAACAACCAAATCAATTACTTTAGCCATCTTTGACACTTTCTTTAAGCTGTTTGCATCAGCAAGATCTGCAACTACAAACTCAGTATTAACAATATAATTATCCCTAGCATTTTTGTCTGCAGCCGCAACAAGTGTCGCCAAACCTTCAACGCCAATAACCTTATTGAAATATTTTGCTAGCGGTAAAGAGAGGTTTCCGGAACCGCAGTAGAGGTCCACTGCCACCCCCAACTTTTTATCATCTAACAAGGCTACCATCTGGCTAATCATAAGTCGGTTAATAGTGTCATTAACTTGAATGAACTGGCCGGGTTCAAAATTGACCTTTAGATCGTCTTTAGCGCCAAAAAAAAGACCCTCTTTACCTCCATCCATGCGCAAGAGCTGGCCATTTTTGGACGATCGCCACCATAATTGTGTCGGCACATTAGTGACGCCACTAAGATCGTTCAAAAGCGATACCAATTCGCTGTCAAATGGACTTCGACTGGCCTCCACAGCAACCGCTAACGCATTATCTGCAGCCACCAACTCTATCTCAAAAACCTTAATGTCATGCGTAAGCTTATTTAGAGTTGCGGGTAGAGCCATTAGCACAGCATCCAGTGATTTATCCAGTACCAAACAACTGGCAATCGGCTCAATGCGGTTACTGCCAGGATTGTGGAATCCTACCAAAAACTGCCCGTCCCGTGCGCGCTGAACCGCTAGCCTAGCGCGGCGTCGATAATGCCACTGAGGACCGACCAGAGAGTCCAAGATATTTTCTGGCTTGATCTCTATTTTGTGAAAGTTATTTAAAAGCTGACTTTTCTTAAACTCAATCTGCTGTGAGTGCTTGAGATGCTGCAGACTGCACCCACCACATTTTGAGAAATACCCGCATTCTGGTGCCATGCGATGGTCTGACTCTACTAACACTTTGGTTAACCGTGCCTCTGCAAAATTGCGTTTTTCGCGAGTCACTCTGAACTCAACTTCCTCTCCGGGTAGCGCACCATCAACAAAAAAAGCTTTCCCGTTAATTCTTCCGACGCCGCGTCCGTCGTGAAGAAGGTCGGTAATTTCGCAAGTTAAGGTTGTCTTAGCACCCATAGTATTTTCTTAGCTTTTGTTATGAAGCAATTATTATCAGCTTGAATGGCTAGTCTAACTGAATTGGCGACTATAAAACTCACATTAAAAGATCACCACGCGATTGATTGTCCATCCCAGTCAAGGTAAGCCAATTCGCCATCAAGTTTTGCTGAATCCATAATGATGGCCAATCGCTCAGCCACAAATTCTGGTGTAAATAACTTGTCGGTGGGAACTGTCGCCTGAAACGGTTTGGACAACGCGGTATCGGTTGTGCCTGGGTGAAAGGCTATGAATTTTACATTTTTTGCGCGACGCGCGTACTCTATGGAAGCTGTTTTTAGAATCATGTTCAAGGCGGATTTAGAGGCTCTGTACGCATACCATCCTCCTAGGTGATTATCGCTGACGCTGCCAACTCGCGCACTCATAGTTGCGACAATACAAGGGACCTGACCTTTCAAAACTTTAAACAGCACCTTAAGCCACAGCGCGGGAACCACAGCATTACTCTGGAAAACATCCTGAAGAGCAGTACTATTTATATCTTCAAGACGCTTTTCTGGCCACAGCTTGTCTGAGTGCAATAGCCCATGACAGATGCATACTCTACTAAACATGCCCGCGAAAGGCGTTAAGTGAGTGATGGTATCAGCCATTGCCGTTTCATTGTACTCGCTCTGCAGCCACACCAATTTTGATTGAGAGTGGCCTCCACTCAAGTCAGTAGCATTCTGTTTACTACTTACCGCAAATACTTTATCAATGGCTGGATCATTGAGGAATTCGGCTACCATTGCCCCACCCAAACCACCGCTGGCACCGAGGACTAGCGCGCAACGTTTCATAGTGGTCATCGTTTGATCTCACTATCTATCGAACATGAATCACACCGTTTTTCGCCGCTAATTAAGGCTGAGATCGTGTGTCTATACTTCGCGAAAAAAACATACACTAAGTCTGCGACCTGCTTACAAAAAGGCCAGCGCAAAATCGCTACCCAATGCCGCTTACCAACCAAGGTCCATGCCTCGTAGGTAACATCCAAAGCATAGATAATTTTTCCATCGGCCAGCTGCCCGTGCAGAATACGATCTGCCTGCGGTCGGTCAATGTACGGGAATCTTTCCTCAAAGCCATCTGCGTAGATATCTTCATAAGCAATCGCATGATGGTTATCACGCTTTCGCAGGTGATTCATCTCAGCGGCGCAGAGGGGGCAACCGCCGTCATAAAAAATTGTTAACTTTGTCATCGTCTAAAGATCCTGAAGCATTAGGTAGATCACCACAGCATGCATTGCAAGCACAGCATTGGTTAACCTGAATCGCATTTTCCAGTAGTTATCTGTAGTGATTTTTGCCAAGCGCTCCACCCATAAAAGACTAGCAAAGCCGACGGATAAAACAGTGACAGCGAAGACCGTCATGGCAGACGAGATAAAGATAACTAATAGTGCAAACCATGCCGTGAGTGCAACCACATTACTAAACACAACTATAGCATTGGTCATCGCACTATTCTCACTCGACTCCCACTTACCCCACACGCTTCCAGCCATGAAACTCAAAATTACGGCGCTATAACTAATAAATACATAAGGAGCATACAAGTCAAAGATAGCTGCGCTCTGCAACCCTGGACCACCCCAAACGGCGTTCACCATTACTAAGGTAGGGATTAAAAAGGGTAAAAGCCCAGCATAGCCGAGTATTTGCATCACTTTCGGTAAAACTGTTGGTAGCACCTTTGAAGGCATTTTTTCATATCCTTTTGTTAGTCTACTGTACGGAATTTACAGACAGCTAGATTGGTTGGAATCCCATAAGACGTATGTTGATTTATGATTAGGCAATCCGCGCGCATAGCCAATACGTAAAAAGGATCCATCGATTGACCTCAGACGGCAAACAATTACATGCTAAAGATTGGAATTTTTTTATTTACTAACGATCTTCGGATTGAAGACAACCCAGCTTTGGCGCAGGCAAGTCGTGAAATGGACAAGCTAATCTGTCTGCATTGCTCTGAGCAGTCTACGCCTTCAACTGCGATTCGCGGGCCAGCAAAACTGTCTAATCATAGGCTCCATTTTTTACATCAATCATTACGGGCGCTTGATCAAAACCTAAAACACCAACATCAGCATTTACTGATGCGCGAGCAGTCTCTGCTCGATGTCGTGCCCGAGTTAATAACATTGCATAATGTAAGCCACATCTACAGCAGTTACCACGCCGGATGGTATGAAAATCATCAATGGAAAATATTGACATCACGCTACCCTGGAATTGTATTTCAGCAACGGCACAGCCACAGCCTGTTTGACGAAGATCAACTGCCATTTACTGTAGCCGATTTACCAGACAGTTTTTCTAAATTCAGACGGGTCATTGAACGTGTCAAAATAATTGCTCCTGAGCCCGCGTTGATCTCTATGCCGCCAAGCCCGCTAGCAGAAAACTCATTTAAGCCATTGGCAGAGAGTACCCAGGCAACCGACAGCGGCATGTTCGAAGGGGGCGAGAATGCAGGCCTCAGTCACCTGAACGGCTACTTTAGGCAAACTCTTGCCAGTACTTATAAAAAAACACGTAATGGCTTAGATGGTATGAATTATTCAACCAAATTTTCTCCATGGCTGGCCAACGGTAGCATCTCGGTAAGATCAATAATGTCAAAACTGCGTGATTACGAAAGAGATATTGAATCTAATGACTCAACTTATTGGATCTTCTTTGAATTACTATGGCGTGAATATTACCAGTGGTATGCCCGCAGGCACCAATCGTCGCTGTTCGCATTTAAAGGCATCGGTAGTGTTAACCCCAGCACGAGCTTCTATCCTGAACGATATCAAAAGTGGTGCAATGGAAACACGCCATTCCCAATCGTTAATGCTCTGATGAATCAACTCAGTAACACTGGGTATATGTCCAACCGAGGGCGTCAGCTTGTCGCTAGCTGTTTTGTTCATGAACTCAACTTAGACTGGCGTTATGGTGCGGCATATATGGAACAGCAGTTAATCGACTACGATACCGCCTCTAATTGGGGGAATTGGCAGTATCTAGCGGGGGTTGGGGCTGACCCGAGAGGCCACAGAAAGTTTGATTTGAATAAACAGACCGCAACCTATGACCCTGCTGGTGAATTCCTACACCGCTGGCAAGGGAGCAGCAACCTTGAACCACTGGATTCGATGGATGCTGCCGACTGGCCAATTTAATAAATGTGTTGGGTACCCTAGCATAGACCTTTGCCACTTCATTCCAAGCTCGCCTATCCTTAACTTGCCTCGGGGACCTTCTTTAAAAAGTTGAGCGCGTGCTTAGGTACCCAGCAACTCGAAAAATCAATTTCCGATAGTTATAGTTGGTTACGGTTAACCCAGAGAATGCATTTTTGTGACCGACAACCTTTTTCTATTCGCAATTGAATAAAACTTCTACTAATGACTAACTTTATTGGTAATTAACTGAAAAATAACACTTTTATAACCAAAATATTGTTGTTTTAGCTAATAACCCCTACCAAAGTTGGAATATCTACCAACTTAATTTGGGTGTGTTGTTGAGAATGGATTGCAATACGAACAAAAAAAAGCTAACTTCGTTCCACCGAATTCTCGATAAGTTTGACTTTTTCGAGGTTTGTACTACGCGGTGTGGGTCGGTCACCTTCCGAAAGGTATCCCTCATCTCTATCTACTACAAAAAAGAAGGGTTTTACAATGAGTGATAATCTATCGTCCGGCGATTATGTCGGCATGTCCTTTTGGTTGATTTCTATGGCTTTAGTAGCTGCCACAGCTTTCTTCTTCGTTGAACGTGATCGTGTTGCGGGCAAGTGGAAGACATCTTTGACAGTTTCTGGTTTAGTTACATTGATCGCCGCTGTGCACTATTTCTACATGCGTGATGTGTGGGTTGCTACTGGAGAGTCTCCAACTGAATTCCGATACATCGATTGGCTCTTAACCGTGCCATTATTGATGGTTGAGTTCTACTTGGTTCTGTCTGCAGTGACTAAAGTACCAGCTGGTGTTTTCTGGCGCTTACTAATCGGCTCTATCGTCATGCTCGGCTTCGGCTATGCTGGTGAGACAGGCATGATGAACGTCACAATGGCCTTTGTTCTTGCAATGGCTGGTTGGGGATTCATTATTTGGGAAATCTTCAAAGGCGAAGCGAGCCAGATCAATGCTGGACTTTCAAATGCTAACGTTCAAGGCGCTTACAAAGCGATGCTTATCTGCGTAACGATTGGCTGGTCTATCTATCCTATCGGATACTTTATGGGTTACATGGGCGGTGGAGCTGATGCAGCAACACTAAACGTGGTTTATAACCTAGCTGATTTTGTTAACAAGATTGGTTTTGGTGTGATCATCTGGGCAGCTGCAGTAGCTGATTCAGAGTAAGGTAGTCTGTTAGATTGATAGAAAGAGCCAGCACTGCTGGCTCTTTCTTTCTTACAGTAAAGCTCTTAAAACAAAAAGGTAGTGCCACAACTACCAATCAAAATCCAGATGAAGGGTACGAGAGATGTCCCCAATAGATTCATTCAGTAAGGGGTTAGATAGACTGTCACCACTTGATAGTCTCTACAATAGTGAGATGCCTCACTCAAGCAGCAGCCTATTTGAAGCTGCTCGCTATCATTTCCAAAATCCAGGTAAATCCTTCAGAGCACAATTAGCGCTTTCATCCGGTCGCGCCGTTAATCAAGATAAAAAAGATTCTTTGCATTGGGCAGCAGCCTGTGAGCTTTTGCATAACGCATCCCTTATACATGATGATATTAGCGATGCCAGCACGCATAGACGCGGGCAGGCTAGTATTAACCAGCACTTCGGTTCAGACATGGCTCTGTGCCTTGGTGACTGGATGGTAGCTAAGGCCTTTGAGCTAGCTGCTAGAGATAAAAATCACGGCGGCAAATTAGTCGCTCTCCTCGCTCAGGCAATGCAAGAAACCTGTAGCGGGCAAATCTCAGATATCAAACAGCGTCACTGTGCTGACTTGTCTGACTGGCAGTGCATTGCTAAAGGTAAGACTGCACCGCTGCTTGCGGCTCCAATCAAAGGAGCGGCTATTGCGACAGGTCTTGAATGTAACTTAGATCACCTAGATCAACTGGTTGCGTTTTGCGGCCTTGCCTATCAAGGGCGCAATGATATTAATGATATTGTTCCATCATCTCACCGCTCCTCAGATCTAGACGGTCGAAAGCCTAATCTTGTTGTGAGTATTTATGCTGACCTTGATAATACTTCAAATGAGAGATTTAACAGCTGGTATACTTCTGGGGACACCGCTGATGTAGGTCACTGGCAGAAAAAAATTGCCTCCAGTGACGCGATCTTACAAGCCAACCAACTAGTAGAGTACTGGTTATCTCAAGCTGACCTGCTGGTTCCGCTAATGCCTAATCAGTTGCAAGCAGTAGCTGAGGGTCTTGTATCATCAGTGAAAGAAACTGCTGCAATCGTGCGGCAAGAGCAAACAGCTTAGTAGCTAAATTATGAACAACCCGCAGTCCATCCAGGTACTTGCGCGGCATGGCAAATCGTTTTATTGGGCTAGTTTTTTTCTTGGTTCTAAACTCGCAAACCGTGCTGCACAGCTCTATGAATTTTGTCGCTTTGTCGATGATCTTGCTGACGGCGATTTGCCTCACAGGCAAGACTCCCTTGAAGATATTCGCGCCTGCCTAGATCAGGATAATGACCAAAAAAACGACCCTAATATTCCAGAGCTAACTAATTTCAAAGACTTAGCCCAACGTAATAATATTCCCATGGCTGCTGCCAGAGAACTACTGGATGGTATGCTGCTCGATCAACAACCTACGCAACTGAGTACTGAACAAGAATTATTGCGTTACTGTCACGCCGTTGCCGGTACTGTTGGTCTGATGATGTGTCGCATCTTAGACTGCACTCAATCAAGAGCTGATAGCTTTGCGATTGATTTAGGTATCGCTATGCAGTTAACTAATATTTCACGCGATGTTCTAGAGGATGCAAAAATGGGCCGGCGCTATTTGCCTGCAAACTGGTTTGAATCGATAGTCTCGGTTGAACAGATCGCTACCGCAGAGGCTGGCTGTCAGCAGCCCGTCGCTGAGGCGATAGATAGGCTATTGCAGTTATCAGAAAAATATTATGCCAGCGCCTTGGTCGGTATTCGACTTTTGCCGTTTCGATCAAGACTCTCCATCGCTATTGCGCTGCGCGTTTATCGTCAAATTGGTTGGGTACTGCGTCGTCAGAAGCTAGCCTGGTGGGAAGGCAGAGTCATGGTTGGAAAAGCTGAAAAAGTACGGCTAAGTATGCGCAGCCTAACGGAGCTACTCCCCATTAAGGTGCCTAATCACAATCAAAGTCTTCACCGGCATTTAGAAGGATTATCCGGTGTCCAACATTACTAGCACTAAGCTAGATATCGCAATCATTGGTGGCGGTAACGCAGGAATAACCTTGGCGTCAACACTATCTGCTCAAAAATCACCCTTAAAGACGCTCGTGTTTGAACCTAAAACTCCGCAACAGCGCGACTGCAACTGGAGTCTTTGGGCAACACCCAACCAATGTAAAAGCTTAGAGCCTTCGATGTTGGGTAAGTGGGCGCAATGGCGACTGATTGATGATGTTAGTGAGGTAGTCCTTAAAAGCGATGAATACCAATATATGAGCTTGAGTGCTGCAAAGTACTTACAGCACTGTGAAGATAGCTTGGCAGGGACGGATAACATAAAGCGCAGTGCCGTCGGACAGCTTGTCCAAGACGCGGGTATAACTGCATTTAAATCAGATGGGCAAAACTACACGGCAAAAACTGTATTTGATAGTCGACCGGCTGCCACCGTCAGTAATAGTTTGCGCCAGCATTTCATGGGTTGGGAAATTCGTACCAAAGCCCCAATGACGGAAACTGATATTGCCACCTTAATGGACTTTCGTGTCGATCAATCAAAGGGGCTACATTTTATTTACGCCCTACCGTTTTCTAGCAACCACCTATTTCTAGAGTCGACAATGATCTCGAGAACGTTAGAAGACAAGCAATGGTATCGAGACGCCATAAGCCAGTGGTTACAACGTCATAATATCGAGATAGATGAATTACTCCGAGAAGAAGTCGGTGTGATACCCATGGAAGAGACACCGGAGACATCGATTCCTTTAGGCGCTATAGGCGCCGCCAGTGGCGCAGTAAGACTATCATCCGGGTACGCATTTTCCGCCATTCAAACTCAAATGACGAGACTTGCTAAAGGAATTTCAGTGGGTGATTATTCCGTACCTAAACCTACATCTAGTTATCTGGATACCATGGATAAAGTATTTAATGGCGTCCTGTTGTCTAGACCCGATCTCGCTGTAGATATTTTCATGCGTACTGGTCGAGCGCTTGATGGCAACCAATTTGCACGATTCATGCTTGGCTCTGCGGGTGTAATCGAGTGGATTAAAGTAATTTTTGCCATGCCAAAACGTGTATTTATTCGCCAACTTTGGCGCCAGGTAGTTGGTCATGACTAGCCTAGACTATATTGCTATTCTATCAGTACTAATCATAGGAGTGCCACACGGAGGCCTTGACGGCGCCGTAGCGCGACGTATCGGTTGGACGCCCAATTTTCTTGGCTGGCTTACGTTTCATCTCGCTTATCTTGTCATAGCAGCAGTAGTCACCGTTATTTGGTGGTGGTTTCCAACTGTCAGTTTAGGTGTATTTTTAGCCATCTCCGCGATTCACTTTGGGGTCAGTGACATTCGTCATATTATGGAAATAGGTAGGAATCACTGGCTACCGGTAATAGCTCACGGTGGATTAGTAGCTATTGCGATACCGGCCTTTCATACAGAAGCGGTAATGCCTATTTTTTCAATCTTGGTAGGAGATGCTGGAGCACAAAGCTTAATTGCAATCATTGAATACTTAATTATAGCTTATGTAGTGATAGTGATTACTTACTTAAGCTATAGCTTTAAGTTTAGCAAGTGGCGTATACCAGCGGCTAACCTCTTTTTACTGCTTGTTATAGCTTACTTGGCAGCACCTCTAGTAAGCTTTGCCGTCTATTTCTGTTTCTGGCATAGCCGCACACATACAGTTCGTATATGGCGAAGTATCGATAATATCGATAGACGCCGATGCTTTTTAGAAGCTAGTCTATATAGCATTTTCGCATGGGTAGCTGCCGCCACATTTTTTTGGTACTTTAAAATGACCCCTGATACTGCGCTAATACAATTGACATTTATCGGTCTAGCCGCCCTGACAGTTCCGCATATGCTGTTAGTTGATTTTGCCGATTCCAAACTTCATAGGCTAATGGCATGACAGATATTAGCGGTCGTAAAGATGACCATATTGCATTAGCGATGAGTGCAGACCATCAGGGTACTGGTGTATCAGGTTTTGATCACGTCTGCTTCGAGCACAATCCATTACCTGAACTGGCGCTTGATGATATCTGTACTAAAACCCAGTTTCTCGGTACAACGGTGTCTGCACCTATCATTATTGGTGCTATGACTGGGGGATGTGATAGCGGTGATCTTATTAACCAGCACCTTGCTGAAGCTGCCGAATACTGCAATATACCTATGGCGCTTGGCTCACAAAGAGCAGCACTAGAATTAGGGCTGAAGCAAAACGTAAGATATTGGGCGCCTAACGCTGTTATCTTGAGTAATCTTGGCGCTACCCAAATACAACAGCATGGGTCTGATCTTGCGCAACAGGCGGTTGATAGCGTCAGTGCAAATGCATTGATGATTCATCTAAACCCGCTTCAAGAACTTATTCAGCCTGATGGCGACCGTGATTGGAATAAAGTGCTAGACGCTATTCATCAGTGCTGCAAAGAGTTATCGGTCCCCGTTATTGTTAAAGAAGTAGGGTCAGGCATTGGCCCTACGGCCGCTAGCACACTAATTGATGCGGGCGTAGCTTGGATTGAAGTCGCGGGACGGGGCGGAACTAGTTGGGCAAGCATAGAAATGGCCCGAAATAACTCACAGAGAGAACGTCAAATAGCCGAGCCTTTCCTTAATTGGGGCATGGATACAGTAGCTCTAATCCCAGAACTAAAGCGATTAAATAATGCGCTCAAAATAATTGGTTCTGGTGGCGTTCGCCATGGTTTGGATGTAGCGCGCTGTGTTCGATTAGGAGCGCAGATGTCTGCTCTAGCACAGCCTTTTTTAGAGCCAGCACTGCAATCAACCGATGCAGTCATTGAGAAAATCTTCATTTTAACCGAACAACTGCGCTGGGCTATGTTCCTAACTGGTAGTGAAGACCTGACTCGACTAAGTACATCACCGTTAATGAAAAGATAGGCTCAGCCTAGGTAATTATTAAATACCACAGATCAGTGCCTTGAGCTATCGATCGATATCCAGAATAAATTAACTCAATTGAATAAAACTACTAGACCAAGACTAATTCTTCGGCATAAACTATCGTGTTGCGGTTAATAAATAGATTAACGCATCTACAACATAGAAATTGTAATTTATAAAAATAATTAATGCAAGTGGTTATCATTTGCATTTACAAAAAAATATTCATTAAAGGTAGGCTACCAAATAGCCCATACCACTCTTGTTTTACAAGAGTGGGCAAAAGAGGTAATACAGATGAGCAACGACACCGAAGGAAAATGCCCCGTCATGCACGGTGGTCTGACAAGTAATAATTCTAGCGGAACCAGCAATCGTGACTGGTGGCCCAATCAATTAAATTTAAGTATTCTTCACCAGCATGATCAAAAATCTAACCCTATGGATGAAGATTTTGATTACAGTGAAGAATTCAAGAAACTTGACTATGCAGCACTCAAACAAGATCTGCATGATTTAATGACTGACTCGCAAGACTGGTGGCCAGCAGATTATGGTCACTATGGCCCGTTTTTCATCCGTATGACCTGGCATGTTGCCGGAACCTACAGAACGGGTGATGGGCGCGGGGGCGGCGGCACTGGTGCACAGCGTTTTGCACCATTAAATAGCTGGCCTGATAACGGCAATCTCGACAAAGCCAGACGGCTTCTGTGGCCTGTTAAGCAAAAGCATGGCAACAAAATAAGTTGGGCAGATCTGCTTATTCTTACGGGTAATGTCGCTATCGAATCTATGGGTGGCAAAACCTTTGGTTTTGGTGGTGGACGTCCTGACATCTGGGCCCCAGAAGAAGATATTTATTGGGGTGCGGAAACCGAGTGGCTGGATAACAAGCGTTATACCGGCGAGCGCGAACTAGAAAATCCATTAGCGGCAGTGCAGATGGGTCTAATCTACGTCAATCCAGAAGGACCGGATGGTAACCCAGATCCACTTCTCAGTGCTTTCGATGTGAGAGACACGTTTGCACGCATGGCAATGAATGACGAAGAAACTGTTGCCCTGGTCGCTGGCGGCCATACTTTTGGTAAAGCACACGGTGCTGGCGATGCCGGACTTGTTGGCGTTGAACCTGAAGGCGGACCTATTGAAGATATGGGCTTTGGCTGGAAGAGTACCCACGGTTCGGGCCAAGGCAGTGACACAATCACTAGTGGCTTTGAAGGTGCTTGGACTTCTAACCCCACTACTTGGGACAACGGATACTTTGACCTTTTGCTTGGCTACGAGTGGAAGCTAGTGAAAAGCCCCGCAGGTGCGCAGCAATGGCACCCAATCGACCCAGATGAAAAAGATCTCGCACCAGATGCCGAAGACGCATCTAAGCGTGTAACGACGTTTATGACCACTGCTGACATCGCCATGCGTGAAGATCCTGCCTACCGTGCAATTTCTGAGCGGTTCCACAAAAATCCTGATCAATTTGCAGACGCCTTTGCGCGTGCTTGGTTCAAACTGCTGCATAGAGATATGGGGCCAATTGCTCGCTACCTTGGGCCAGAAGTGCCTGCCGAAGAACTTATTTGGCAAGATCGCGTCCCTCAAGGTGCCACAGATTATGATGTTGACGCCGTTAAGGCGAAGATTGCCGCTAGCGGTTTAAGTGTTCAAGAAATGGTTGAAACCGCTTGGGCCAGTGCCTCTACTTATCGTGGCTCGGACATGCGCGGTGGCGCTAACGGCGCACGTATTCGTCTTGCACCACAAAAAGACTGGGCAGCAAACAAGCCTGACCAACTCGCCAAGGTCTTGGCCGTGCTCGAAGCTATTGCTGCAGAGTCTGGAGCCTCGGTTGCTGATGTCATTGTACTGGCCGGTAATGTTGCCCTTGAACAGGCATCTGGTGCTAGTGTTCCGTTCACTGCTGGTCGCGGTGATGCATCTCAAGAGCAAACCGATGTTGAGTCATTTGATGTACTGGAGCCTGTCGCTGATGGTTTCCGTAACTACTTGAAGAAAATGTATTCAGTTAGTGCTGAAGAAATGATGCTCGATAAAGCACAACTCCTTGGCTTAACCGCTAAAGAGATGACCGTGCTGGTTGGTGGGCTTAGATCTCTGGGCATTAGTGCAGATGATCGCGGCGTGTTTACCGACAACCCCGGTACACTTAGCAATGACTTCTTCGTCAACTTGCTAGATATGGGTGTTGCTTGGGAGACCACTGGAGGCAATAGCTACCAGGGAACAGATCGTGCCAGCGGTGAGAAGGTAAGAACCGCGTCAAGAGTTGATCTTGCCTTTGGTTCTAACTCTCAACTTCGTGCAATCTGTGAGGTCTATGCCACAGCAGACGCAAAAGCAAAATTCGAGAAAGACTTTATTGCCGCTTGGAACAAGGTAATGAATGCTGATCGGTTTGATTTAGCCTAACACTGCAATAGCAGAACGCTAAAACGGAAAGGGCTTGATTAATACCAAGCCCTTTTTTTTGCCACAGAAATCGTATAAAAAGACACTAAATTATTTGTGTTTTATGATTGGCCCAATACTTATCTTTAAGCAGGCGCTTGTAGAGTTTACCTGTGGGATGACGCGGTAATTCTTTGTCAAAATCGATAGACTTGGGACACTTTATTTTCGCCAGGTTCTGCTGGCAAAATGCCATAAGTTCTTGCTCGAAGTCTGGTCCCACATTATCCCAGTCTATGGGTTGCACTACCGCCTTAACCTCTTCACCAAACTCGTCATTGGGCACACCAAATACCGCAACATCAGCCACCTTTGGGTGCATTATTAGGCGATTTTCCGCTTCTTGCGGATAGATATTTACACCACCTGAAATAATCATGAACGCTTTACGATCGGTTAGGTATAAGAATCCCTCTTCATCCATCCGGCCAATGTCACCCAAAGTGGTCCAACCTTTTGGATGTTTGGACTCTTGAGTTTTGTGCGGATCATTGTAATATTCGAACTCAGGACCATCGGCAAAATAAATGGTTCCTGCCTCTCCAATAGCAACGTCGCCACCCTCATCATCACAAATATGTAAAACGCCAATCATAGCCTTGCCAACACTTCCTCTATGAGCCAACCACTCCGCAGAGTTGATTGCACAAAAACCATTACCCTCTGAGCCTGCATAATATTCAAAAATAACGGGTCCCCACCAATCGATCATCTTTTCCTTGACCTCTATTGGGCAGGGTGCCGCCGCATGAATAGCAACCTGTAATGAAGACACGTCGTATTTATGACGCACCTCTTCAGGCAACTTGAGCATTTTAACGAACATGGTAGGTACCCACTGGCTATGGGTGACTTGGTATTTTTCAATCAAGCGTAACGCTTCTTCGTCATTAAAGTCCTCCATCACAATGCTAGTGCCGCCAAACAGCAATGTCACGAGGTTATAACGTAGTGGAGCTGCATGATAGAGCGGCGCTGGAGACAAATAAATTACTTCACTTCCAAAGCCGTAAAGGCCTTTAGACAGCAACACTAAATTAGTGGATTCATCCCCAACGTTTACGTCTGGCAAAGGAATTTTAACGCCTTTGGGTTGGCCGGTCGTCCCCGATGAGTAAAGCATATCGATGCCTGCTGCCTCATCAGCAATCGGCTGCTGGGGCATCTGATCACGAGAGGCCTCATAACTGAGATAGCCGCTTACAACTCCATTAACCATCAGTCTAGATTCAACGGCAGGAATATCATTGAGTAAATTAGTGGCCAACTCGCCTTTTGCAAAAGAGGTAATAAACAGTTTTGCTCCGCAATCATTAATAATGTACGCCGCCTCAGCCAGGGTTAGTCGCGAGCTAATGGCGGTATAAAATAAGCCAGACCGTGCAGCTGCCATACAAATTTCCAGAAACCGCGCATTATTTTCCATTAATAGCGCAATATGATCGCCTGTTTGTAAACCGAGTGATCGAAACAATTGAGAGGTCTGACAGGTTCGTTGATTTAATTGCTGGTAAGTGACTATCTCGCCACTACCCGCCATGACATAAGCAGATTTATGGGGTGTCTGTTTTGCAAGGTCTCCAATGTACATTTAAGATCTCCGCTAGAGGGTTAATACAATAATTTAATCCAGCCAAAATTAAATCACTGTTTGCTATCAGACTGCAAATAAAGCGTTAGTATCACGCACTATTACTTAGTTATGGTCGACATTGAGGGTAGTTTTCGCTACTGTCTCCATCGTCAAAGTATTCATTCGGAGTCTTCCATTGAGCAATATTATTACTGACGTTGTTGCCGGCGTTGGTCAAATTACCCTTGACCGTCCTGCTGCACTAAATGCCCTTAGCTTGAGCA
This sequence comes from uncultured Cellvibrionales bacterium, assembly GCA_937911225.1. Taxonomy (GTDB): domain Bacteria; phylum Pseudomonadota; class Gammaproteobacteria; order Pseudomonadales; family Porticoccaceae; genus HTCC2207. Next base: position 5,096 of record CALDQM010000106.1, on the reverse strand, counting down.
TGGTGCGCGACATGACTCGTACCCTGAAAGCCTGGCGCGATGATCCTGCAGTTGAGGCCGTCGCGGTGCGCGGCTCAAATAAACATGGCCCTTTTGGTGCCTTTTGCGCGGGCGGTGATATTCGCTTTTTCCATACTGCAGGAATTGCTAATGACCCTGATCTTGAGGCGTTTTTTACTGAAGAGTATCGCCTCAACCATTTAATTTTTAGTTACCCAAAACCCTACATTGCCTTTATGGATGGCATTGTAATGGGCGGAGGTATGGGGCTCTCGCAAGGCGCGTCTCTACGCATTATTACTGAGCGTACTAAAATTGCCATGCCAGAAACCAACATTGGCCTATTTCCTGATGCTGGTGGCGGTTATTTCTTACCCAAGTGTCCAGGCTATAGTGCCGAGTATTTAGGCCTAACCGGTAAGGTTCTAGTCGGAAGTCAAGCACTAGCGGTTGGCTTGGCAGATCGAGTGGTTAACAGTGACAACCTTATTGATTACTGGGATAGCCTAACCAATAACGAGATGATGTCAGTAGATCAGCGTATTACTCGTCTGCACAGCGTACTTGATAGCACCAATACTCTTGAATCAAGTGATTGGCTTAGTGACGAAGTGGATGCTACCTTCAATTTTGATACTCCTGCAGAGATTTTTGAGGCGCTCCAAGCCAGTGGTTCGCCATGGGCTATCGAAACTCTTGAGACCTTACAAAAACGCTCACCTCTAATGCTACATGTATCGCTACGCCAGATTCGATTGGGTCGGCATATGAGTGTTGCTGATGAGTTAAGACTGGAGCGCACGCTCGTGCAGCACTGCTTTTATACTCACCACCTTGGGCGCAGTGGCGCTGCAACTGATACTGTTGAGGGTATACGTGCGTTAGTGATAGACAAAGACCATAGTCCAGTGTGGAACCCCGCGCGTATCCAAGATGTGACAGCAGAAATGGTAGATCCATTCTTTGTGAGCCCCTGGGCAAAAGAAGATCATCCTTTGGCCGACCTCAACTAGGACTTAAAATGACTTCTACCTGTTTAAACGAGATTTTCAAATGAGTGAAGAACGTAGCCGCGCAATTATTATTGGTGCTGGATTTGGTGGGCTGTCATTGGCCTTGCGCCTACAAAGTCTTGGCTTCGATACTACGGTTGTTGAAAAACTTGATGGCGCTGGTGGACGTGCTTATGTCAAAAAAGTTAATGGCTTTACCTTTGATATGGGCCCCACAGTCATCACTGTGCCACACTTTATTGAAGAGCTGTTTGCACTAGATCGCGATAGCGATAACCTAGACCATCCGGACTTTCCAGAACATATTCTTAGTGGTGAGCAACAACCCGGCACAGCCACGGCAAAGTACGCTGAAATTGTCCCTATTAAACCGTTCTATCGTATTTATTTCGATGACAAAAGCTACTTTGACTACGACGGAGACCCCGTGCGCACCCGTGCGCAAATCAGTCAAATTGCTCCAGAAGATTTAGAAGGCTATGAACGCTTTCACAAAGATGCCGAGGCCATATTTAAACGCGGCTTTTTAGAGCTTGGCTACACCTTCTTTAACGATGTCCCTACTATGCTGAGGGTGTTACCTGACCTATTAAAATTGGATGCAGTACGGAGTCTGTTCTCGTTTACCAGCCGCTACTTTAGCAGTGATAAACTGCGCCAAGTGTTTAGCTTTGAAACCTTGTTAATAGGTGGAAACCCTCTAGTGGTACCAGCCATTTATTCAATGATTCACTTTGTTGAGAAAACCTGGGGCGTCCACTACGTCATGGGAGGGACCGGCGCACTGGTGCAAGGAATGGTTAAAAAGTTTGAAGAAATGGGTGGTGTTATTCGCTATGAGTCAGAGGTAGCTAGTATTGATGTGGCTGACCGTAAAGGGTGGTTTAAGAAACCTACTATTAAGGGTTTAACACTTGCTAATGGCGAAGTACTCACGGCTGATGCAGTGATTAGTAATGCTGATTATGCTCACACTTACATGAAATTGATTGACCGCAAGCATCGTCGCTGGAACCCCGATTGGCGAGTGCGCAACATGCATTACTCAATGTCGCTTTTGGTCGTGTATTTTGGTTTTAAAGATACTGGCAACCTAGACCTCAGGCATCACAACATTATTCTTGGGCCACGTTATGAAGAGCTGTTAACTGATATTTTTAAGCGCAAAATATTGGCCAGTGACTTTAGCCAGTATCTGCATGTACCCACTATTACTGACCCTGCTTTAGCCCCTGAAGGCCACCATGCTGCCTACACACTTATACCTGTGCCCCATAATGGTAGTGGCATTGATTGGTCGATTGAAGGCCCGAAATTAACTAACACAGTGCTCAATTTTCTGGATGATGAGGGCTATATCCCCGGTCTAATGGACAATTTAGTCCACAGTGAATTTGTGACCCCCAATTATTTTGAAACCACGCTAAACAGCCATCTAGGTAATAGTTTTGGTGTTGAGCCACGGTTAACGCAATCCGCATTCTTTAGACCGCACAATCGCTCAGAAGACATCAATGGTTTATATCTGGTGGGTGCTAGTTCTCAACCTGGAGCCGGAACGCCTAGCGTAATGATGTCGGCCAAAATGACTGCGCGGGCTATTGCTGAAGACTTTTCCACTACTATTAGCCAATGGCAAAAGGAGTAACCTATGTCTTTTGAGCTTATAGAAGAGTTAGTAACCTGCCCGTTCTGTTGGGAAAGCATCACGCTTTTAATTGACCCCTCCGAGTCTCAAATCTACACAGAAGACTGCTTTGTGTGCTGCCGACCGATACTCATTAATGCTGAGATCCAAGGTGATCATGTTCAGGTAAGTGTTACTCAAGAAGATCTCGGCTTTTAAGTAATTCATTCATCGCCTCTTCCTATTTCTGCTTAAATCCGTTTGAATAGATGCTTAAAAATGAAGTCACTAGTTAGGAGTTAGGGATGAAGTATTTATATCTGATTGTTGTGCTTGTAATGATTGCAGGGTGCAGTAAGGATACTAACAAGGTCATTCACACGCAAAAAACTATTTATTCTGGTGGTGACATTGTCACCATGAGGGGCGCATCTGTTGAGTATGCAGAAGCCGTGGTAGTTGATAAGGGTAGTATCGTTTTTGTTGGCGCAAGAGCTGAGGCTATTAGCAAATATCCCAAATCAAAGCATCGACTACTTAATGGTAGGACTATGATGCCCGGATTTATTGAACCTCATGTCCATGCCTCTCTTGCAGCAACAATATTACCTAATGAAATTATCGCTCCCTATGACTGGGTCTTACCTGGTGAAACCAAAAAAGGAGTCACTGGGCACGATGCTTATATGCAGCGTTTAGCCAAGTCAGTGGCGGCAAATGCAAACGCCGAAAAACTCTTCTTTGTCTGGGGTTACCACCAACTTTGGCATGGCGATCTTTCTCGATCATTGTTAAACAGTATTTCAGTTGATCAACCGATTGCGGTAATCCACCGATCTTTTCATGAAGTTTATCTTAACGATGCTGCCATTGACGCTATGAAAATCACGGAAAGTGACTTTAGTAGTAATCCCCAAGTTAATTGGGCCAAGGGTCATTTTTACGAAGGCGGATGGATGGCGCTGGCTCCTAGGATGGCACCACTACTGCTAGATAGTAGCAGTTATATGAAAGGCCTCGGCATGATGACTCAGTTGATCAGAAAAAATGGTATCACCACCATCGCTGAACCAGGGTTTCCGAGTTTTAGCTTCGAAGCCGAATATGCTCTTTTAAAAGCCGAGATGGCGAAAAATCCACCTTTTGATGTTTACTTGATCCCCAATGGAACTCAACTCGCATCCATGAAGGGCGGTAATCAAGAAGCACTCACCTTTATCAAGACGCTCCCTAACTACAGTGCCGATAACATAAAATTCTTACCCAATCAGGTCAAACTGTTCGCTGATGGGGCTATTTATTCTCAATTAATGCAAATGAAAGATGACTACACAGACGGTCATCAAGGCGAATGGATGACGCCACTGAACGTATTGCAACAACAAATGAGTCTTTACTGGAACCAAGGTTACAAACTACATATACATGCCAATGGCGACAAGGGTATTCAGCAAGTTCTGGATTTTGCAGCCGTGGATCAGCAAGCTAATCCGCGCTACGACCACCGCCTGACATTGCATCATATGGGATATTTTACCGATACTATGGCACAGCAAATTGCTGACATGGGTGTGGAAGCGTCAGTAAACCCTTACTATTTATGGGCGCTAGCCGACAAATATACTGAAAACGGACTGGGTGCGCAGAGAGGTGAAAATTTAGTCGCTTTAAACTCACTGGCCAAACGCGGTGTGGCTACGTCGTATCACTCTGATTTTGCTATGGCGCCCATGGAACCTCTGACCTTGGCTTGGACGGCGATTAATCGTGTAACCTCAAGTGGTAAAAGGGTGTCCCAGAACCAGCGTGTCGATACTTATACGGCTATGAAAGCCATCACTATTTCAGCGGCACGAACCTTGAATCTAGAGGATCATATTGGTTCTATTGAAGCAGGGAAAATAGCTAATTTTGCCATTCTCAAAGAAAATCCCTTTAAGGTTGACCCTATGCTGATCAAGGATATAACGGTGTTAGCCACGGTTCATAAAGGTAAGTTGCATGTTAATAAGGCGGCTAATTTGAAAAGATCAGGTTTATCTGGAGCGCTAATCCGTCCCGGGCGTCTATTTTGATTAATCGATTTTTTTACAAGAGTGGTGCTATTTATCGACAAACACTCTACCCAAATACGTACGATAAAAAGTCGCTACAGCTAAGGGATTTTTATTGTCCGAATAATCCATTGGTACCAAAGGTTACAAAAAAGATCTCTATTTTTAACTTTTTATGCTCTGCATTAAACTAATGAGCATGATGTTCTGTTTCTGTTTCAAAAAAATTAGCTAATCCGTATTGGGCTGAATCTAAATACTCGCTCAGAGCGTCTTAACACCACTAAATAGGCCAAGGAAGAATTACTGAGGCCTGAAACTCTAATAACTGCACAAGGTTAACCCTATGAAATTCCCAAAATTACTTATTTTATTGTTTTCCAGTCTTTTAGTACTGCAAGG